>NZ_JBIRMW010000023.1:0-112834 GCF_044331325.1 Streptomyces sp. NPDC017246
AACAAGGACCTCGACAATCCTCATTCTTGCTGGTCAGAGGCACTTTTCGCTTACCTGACCACCCGTCGGACAGCCCGCTTCATGAAAGCGCGAGGCTAGCGCGAGGCGAGCCGCTCCATGAGGGCGGCGCTGCGCGCCAGCACCTCGCGCTCCTCGCCGGTGAGCTCGAGCTCGATGGCCTGGGCGAGCCAGCCCACCCTTCGCCCGCGTTCCGCCTCGAGGGCGACCCGCCCCGCGGGGGAGAGTTCCACCAGGGACTTGCGGCCGTCCGTGGGATGCGCCCGGCGGACGACGAGCCCCTGTTCCATGAGCAGCCCTACGGCACGGGCCATGGACTGGGGGCGCACGCGCTGGTCCACCGCCAGATCGCTGGTGGTCATGGCGCCGTTGCGATCGAGGGTGCCGAGCACGGAGACCTGGCCGAGCGGGATCTGGTCCTCGTGCTTCACGCGCCGCGTGAGCTTGCCCATCGCGGTACGCAGTTCGGTGGCGACGGCGGCGGGTTCCGGGGTGGGCATAGGGCACTTTAACCGGTGACTTTCAGCGAAGCTGCGCAGCTCACCTGCACAGCCGAACTGTGCAGCACAACTGCACAGCTGAACTGAACAGCTGAACTGCACAGCATCGCTGTAGAGTCAGCGCTGTCGCGGCACGCGTCAGCGTTGTCGCAGCAGAGCCGCGGCATGCGTCAACGCAAAGGACCTCCCATGGTTTCCACGGCAGTCGAGTCCACCGTCATCCGGTCCGTCACCGCCCGCAGGGTCATCGACAGCCGGGGCAACCCCACCGTCGAGGCCGATGTCCTCCTCGCCGACGGAGCCCTCGGCCGCGCCGCCGTCCCCTCCGGCGCCTCCACCGGCGCGCGGGAAGCCGTGGAGCTGCGCGACGGGGACCCCGGTCGCTGGCACGGCAGGGGCGTCGACCGCGCGGTCGCCCACGTCAACGGCGACATCGCGGCGGCGGTCGTCGGGCGCGACGCCGCCGACCAGGCCGGACTCGACGCCGCGCTCGTCGCGCTCGACGGCACGGCCGACAAGTCCCGGCTCGGCGCCAACGCCGTCCTCGGCGTCTCCCTCGCCGCGGCGAAGGCCGCCGCGGCGGCCCACCGCCAGCCGCTCTACCGCTACCTCGGGGGCGCGGACGCCCGCCTTCTCCCGCTGCCGATGATGAACATCGTCAACGGCGGCGCCCACGCCGACAACCCGCTGGACTTCCAGGAGTTCATGATCGCTCCGATCGGTGCGGCGAGCTTCGCGGAAGCCGTCCGCATGGGCTCCGAGATCTTCCACACGCTCCGCCGCGACCTGCTCGCCGCCGGGCACGCCACCGGCGTCGGCGACGAGGGCGGCTTCGCGCCCGCCCTCCGTACCGCCGAGGAGGCGCTCGACTTCGTCATGGCGGCCGTCGAGCGGACCGGTTACCGGCCCGGCACGGACATCGGCCTGGTCATGGACCCGGCCTCGTCGGAGTTCTTCCGCGACGGTACGTATGTGTACGCGGGTGAGGGAGTGCGCCGTACACCCACCGAGCACGCCGACTACCTGGCCAAGCTGATCGACTCCTACCCCGTCGTCTCCATCGAGGACCCGATGGCCCAGGACGACCTGGACGGCTGGCGGGAGCTGACCGCCCGCGTCGGCGACCGCTGCCAGCTCACCGGCGACGATGTGTTCTGCACCGACGAGAACCTGCTGCGCGAGGGCATCCGCACCGGTGTCGGCAACTCGGTCCTGGTCAAGGTCAATCAGATCGGCACCCTGACCGAGGCCCTCGCCACGGTCGCCACCGCGCACCGCGCGGGCTGGACCGCCGTCATGTCGCACCGCTCCGGCGAGACCGAGGACACCACCATCGCGGACCTGGCCGTGGCGACGGGCTGCGGTCAGATCAAGACCGGTTCCCTGTCCCGGTCCGACCGAACGGCGAAGTACAACCAGCTCATCAGGATCGAGGAGGAGCTGGGCGCGTCCGCACGGTACGCGGGCGGCGCGGCGCTGAACCGTTCCTGACGAACCCCCCGCGCGCGACGGCGCATTGCCCAGGGGTGTCCTGTCGACCGGGCCGGAACCACGGCCTGATCGACAGGACGTCGCCTAGCGCGTCACGCGGTAACGGAGGTAGACGAACTTCGAGTTGAAGGTGCGGGTCTCGACGAGGTCGAGATCCACCCGCTGCTCGCGTCGGGGAAAGAACGGAATGCCACCGCCGACAAGCACCGGGTAGACCATGGCCTGGTACTCGTCGATCAGACCCGCCGCGGCCGCCTCGGCCGCGAGCGTCGCACCGCCGATCGCGATGTCGCCCTCCCCCGGCTCGGCCCGCAACCGCTCGATCTCCTCCGCCACACCGCCGGTGGCCAGCCGGGCATGGCCCTGCACCGTCGACAGCGTGGTGGAGAACACCACCTTGGGGAGCGGGTTCCAGAGCGACACCCACTCACGCGTCGAGTCGTCGAGCGACGGATCCTGGTCGACGGTCTCCCAGTACAGCATCGTCTCGTACAGCCGGCGTCCCAACAGGTGGACGCCGACCTGCCGGATCTCGTCGATCCAGAAGCGGAAGACCTCCTCGTCGGGGGCCGTCCAGTCGAATTCGCCGTCCGGCCCGACGATGTAGCCGTCGAGTGAGACGTTCATCGAATAGGTCACTCTGCGCATCGGACGTCCTCCTCGGTCGCGGGTTCGACCCTACGACCGCCGGATGCCACGGGGCTCCCCGCCGCTCACAGGATCCCCCGAATGACCCTGCCCGGCTCGTGGACGGCGACCGGCCGACCACGGGCCGGACACATGATCCGCCGGGCAGGACCGGCCTACCGGACCCGCGGCTCGGGTTCCTCGCCCCGGGCGATGCCCAGGGTGGCGAGCAGGTCCTCGTGGAGCTCCATCCAGACCGTGTGGCAGGAGTCCTCCCTGACCCGGTCGACCCACGACAGTTCGCCGCGCCGGACCCGCGCGAGCGCACCGGTGAAGCGGGCGCCGTAACCGTCGAAGCGGAGGAGGCGCGCTCCCAGCTCCTCCGACAGGGACTCGACGACCTGGCCCAGTGCGGTGAGTTCGTCGAGCACCCGGCCGTCCCACGCGGCGTCCCCGTGGTCGTTGACGGCGAGCCGCCCCGAACCGTCCGGCCGCAGCTGCCAGTCGGTGCAGGCCCGGAGGCAACGGGCGTTGTCGGTGAGGAAGGTCTCGTACCGCTCGCGTACGAAGGGTCCGAGCCCCGCTCCGGCGAGTTCGCCGGCGAGCCGCCGCTCCCCCTCGGCCCGGCCGGAGTCGGTGAGTGCCCACCCCCGCGTCCCCGCGAACGCCCGCCGGATCACCCAGCCTCTCGCCTCGTGGTCGAGCAGTGCTTCCGTCACGGCCTCGGGGTCGAGCCCGTAGTGCGCCGCGGCCGCCTCGTCGTCGGCCATGCCCTTGAGCCGCACGGCGTGCAGGGCGAGAAGTTCGGGGTCCGAGACGACGGGACCGGCCGGGAAGTCCTGGAGATCGGTTGGGTTCGCCACGCGTCAGAGCATAGGTCGGGCTTCGGTCCTCGGACCGGCCGCGTACCCCGCGCCGGGTCCTCGGACCCGCCGCGTACCCCGCGCCGCCCTGGGGGAGCGGCCTCAAGGCTTGGGCAGGGAGCGGCGCACGAGGAGGAGGGCGACGTCGTCCGCGCGGTGGGCGCCGTGCTTGACGTGCAGGGTCAGCTCGTCCGCGATCCGTTCCAGTTCCCCGGCCCGGGACACCGAGAGCCGCTCCGCCAGGTCCGCCATGGACGTGCCGATGTCGAGTCCGGGGGCCTCGACGAGGCCGTCGGTGTACAGCGCGAGCACCGAGCCGGGTTCCCAGGGCAGCTCCACGGTGTCGTACGTGACGTCCGGCGCGATCCCGAGGAGGAGCCCGGGCGGGACCTCCAGGACCTCGGCGCTGCCGTCGGCATGGCGCAGGAGCGGCGGCGGATGACCCGCGGTGGCCAGCCGGAGGCGGCTGTGGGCGAGGTCGAACTCGGCGATCAGACAGCTGGTGAAGCGGTCCGCGTCGAGGTCGTCGAGCAGCCGGTTGGTGCGCGCGAGGATGTCCCCGGGCGAGGCGGCGGCCGTCGCGTGGGCGTGGACGGCGGTCCTCACCTGCCCCATCAGCGCGGCGGCGGTCGTGTTGTGCCCCTGGACGTCGCCGATGACGGCGACGACGGTGGTGGGGGTGGCGCGGATGAGGTCGTAGAAGTCCCCGCCGATGTCCATGCCGTGACCGGCCGGCAGGTAGCGGGCGGCGACGTCGATCCCCGGCATGGGCGTCAGCCCGTGCGGCAGCAGGGCCGTCTGGAGGCTCCGCGCGAGGGAGTGCTCGGCGTCGTAGAGCCGGGCCCTGGCGAGGGCCTGGGCGATCAGTCCGGCCAGGGAGGTGAGCAGCGCCCGTTCGGTCGAAGGGAACGGACGGGGCCGTCTGTACGAGAGGATGAGCGACCCGACGGGACGGCCGGAGGCGATCAGGGGCAGGAACGCCCAGGCGTTGCGGCCCTCGTAGCGCGGCGCGTGCGGGTGGGCCTCACGGAGGTCCTCGTACGTGGGGAAGAAGGCGGGGACGCCGGTGGTGAGCACCTGGGCGTCGGTGACCGGCTCCGTGAGCTGTTTGCCGTCGAAGCGCTCGATGAACTCCTCGCTGTAGCCGCGGTGGCCGATGATGCGCAGCCGGCCCTCGTCGACGCTCATGAGGACGAGTCCCTGCGGTCCGAAGGCGGGCACGATCTGATCGGCGACGAGTTCGACGACGTCGTGCACGCCGGCCGCCTCCGTGAGGGACGCCGCCAGATGCATGAGCTGGTAGATCGCGCCCGCGCCCACGGGCTCGATGGGACTCGGGGGCGCGGAATGGCCTGCGAGGGCGGAACCGTCGCCGGGCACGGCACCCTCCTCGCTCGCGGCGCTCGCCCCCATCGGCGAGATGAGGACGCTGATGCCGGTGGCGTCCGGGTGGAGCTCGAAGAGCAGCGACGGCTCCGGCCCTCGCTCGACGACGAACGATGTCGGCCGGCGGGTGACGACCGCGGCGCGGTACCGGTCCTCGAAGGCGGGGTCGTTGAGCCAGAGCAGTGCTTCCCACGGCCGTCTGCCGAGGAGAGCGGCCACGCCGGCGTTCACCAGCTCGGCGGCGGCGGTGTTGATGAAGGTGAGGCGCCCGTCGAGGTCCAGGGCGCAGCACCCCACGGGCAGGCGTTCCGTGAGGTCGAGGGCGGCCGCGGCGAGGGCCGGGTCGGCCTCGGAGGGGCGCTTCGGGTGCACGACGAGCGGCTCGGTCGGGTGGGGCGGTGGGGGATCCTGGTCGGCGGCCCGCCGCAGCAGCCCTGCCGACAGGAGGCAGTGGGCGTCCAGCGACTCCCGTTCGCGCGCGTCGAGCCGCGGTGGGTGCGAGACCGGGAAGAGCAGGACGACACCGCCCCAGACGGTCGTGGCGTCGGCGATGGGGGCGGCCGCCAGCAGGAAGTCGTACGGCAGGACCATCCCGATCTTCGGGTAGAGGTGGGCGATCTCCTCGCGGCCGCCGAGCCATACGGACTTCCGCTCCCTGATGGCGTCGGCCACCGGGATCGGGGCGTCGACCGGGATCCGGACCCACGGGGAGACGATCCCCCGCGTCAGACCCGAGATGAGCACGAGCCGCAGCATCCGGTCCCCGGGCACGAGCAGATAGACGAGTCCCGCCGAGGCCGCGGTGTCACGCATGAGGCCGGTGAGGACGGCGGCCATCCGGCCGTCGGCGAAGACGTCCTCGGTCTCCGTGCCAGGTGGCCCGCCCATGGGGCTCACCGGCCTTCCGCGACGGGGACACGGCGCGGACGGGGGCGCGGGGCGAAGGACCGGGCGCGGCACGAGTGCGGGCACGAGACGAAGCGGCAGGCGCGGCGCGATTGCCGGCGCGAGGCGAAGCGGCAGGCGCGGCACGGGTCCGGGCGCGGAGTGCGGCGGACGGCGCGGCACGGGCCACGCCGTGAGCCCGGGCGTGCGTCGGGGCGCGGGGCGGCGAGCCGTCCGCGGCACGGGTCCGGGCGCCGGGCGGGGTACGGCGCGTGGGCCCACGTGCCGGGGCCCGGCGGCCCGGTACGAGGTCGGCGGCGCCACACGTCACGCATATTCGGACGATACGTCGGCCGCCCCGCGACCGCGCGGGCAAGCCCGGCGGGGCCGCGGGACACCGGCTCCCGTGGACCGTCCTGCCCTGGGCTATCGTGCGGCGTCGCCCACGGCGTCGGCCGCGAGAGCCCGTCGAAACCAGGAGAAAGTGCATGTCAGATCACATACACAGCACCACGGACGCCACCGGCGCGGGCCACCCGCCCGCTGCGGCCCGCCGGTCCCCCCGACCGCTCACGGGCGTGTACCGCACGGCCGCCCTGGTGCTGTACGTCTGGGCGGCGGCGGCTGCCGTCGCCGGGGTCTCCTTCCTCCTCCCGGGTGCGGATTGGGTGGCCATCTCCGTCGGAGTCCTGCTGTGCCTGCTCTTCGGGATACTGCTGCACCTCCTGCACCGGGGTGTGTGGCTGCTGCTGCTCGCCGCCGTACCGGCGCTCTTCGTCCTGGTCGGCGCGGTCCAGTACGCCCCGGAACTGGCCCTGGAGCGGTACGGGGTCCACGAGCGCGTCGTGGTCGCCGCCGACAGCGCCGCCGCCACCGGCGGCAAGAACCACGAGCTGACCCTGCGCGGCTCCGACGGCCGGGAGCTGGCGGAGAAGCTGGTGTACCGGGGCAGCGGAGCCCCGGAGGTCGGCGAGCGTCTCGACGTCGTCCGTGACACCCGCGGCGAGGTGCCCATGGAGCAGGCGGACCAGGTCGACGCGGCGGGCCGACGGGGCCAGCTGATCGGCGGCCTCGCCGTCTTGACCGTGCTGGTGCTGCTCGGCGGCTGGCGGGGCCATGTCTCCCGCCGCCGTGAACCGGCGCGCAACGGCGGCGCCCGCCCCTGAGCGGGTACCGGCCCGCCCGCCGGATCGTCGCGACGGCGGGCTGCCGCTCTTCGGGGCATCCCGGCGCCGGCGGCCGCGCGGCTGCGGCAGATGAAACGGGGGCCGGGATATCAGTGGGCGCAGGCGGCGGTCGACGGCGGCCGTCCTTGCCCGGAAGGCGGAAGACCATGACCGTACAGCCCGTTCCCGAGGGGTACCCGCGCGTCACGCCGTACCTCTGTGTCGACGGGGCCGCGGCCGGGATCGACTTCTACGTGTCGGTGCTCGGCGCGGAGGAGCGCATGAGGATGCCGGCTCCCGGCGGCGGGATCGGCCACGCCGAGCTCGCCCTCGGGAACTCGATCATCATGCTCGCGGACGAGTTCCCGGAGCTGGGCTTCCGGTCCCCCGGGGCGATCGGCGGCACGCCCATCACCCTGCATGTGTACGTGGCGGACGTCGACGCCGTCTTCGCCAAGGCCCTCGCTCAGGGGGCGAAGGAGCTGTCGCCGGTCAAGGACGAGTTCTACGGCGACCGTACGGGTCAGTTCGAGGACCCCTTCGGGTACCGGTGGAGCGTCGCCTCGCACGTCGAGGACGTGTCGGAGGGGGAGATGGCGAAGCGGGCCGAGGAGGCGATGCGGTCCATGAACACGGAGGCGGAGAGCGCCTGATCCGCCCGTCCGGCCTGTGGGGCGCCGCCATGGGTGCCCGTCACTGGCCTAGAGTGCGGCTGTGCCGTCGTACAGCATTGGGCAGGCCGCACGGCTGCTCGGAGTCAGTTCGGAGACCGTTCGCCGGTGGGCGGACGGCGGTCGGCTGCGCATGGACCGGGACGGCTCGGGCAACCGCGTGATCGACGGGGTCGGTCTCGCGCGCTTCGCGCAGGAGCGGGGAGCCGGTCTGCTCGCGGTGCCGGAGGACGACGTGCCGACCTCGGTCCGCAACTCGTTCGTGGGGATCGTGACGGCGGTACGGGTCGACGACGTGGTGGCGCAGGTGGAGGTCCAGGCGGGCCCGCACCGCCTCGTGTCGCTCGTGACCCGGGAGGCGGTGGAGGACCTGGGGCTCGATGTCGGGGTCACCGTCACCGCCCGGGTGAAGTCGACCAACGTCCACATCGACCTCGGCTGACCGCGGCCGTCAGCGGCACAGCAGCGCGGCCCGCAGGTCCAGCCGGTGGTCGAGCCGGGACAGGTCCCGGTCGGTGAGGGTCTCGATGCGCTGGACGCGGTAGTGGACCGTGTTCACGTGCAGGTGGAGCGCCTCGGCGGTCCTCGCCCAGGAGCAGTTCTGCGCCAGGAAGACCTCCAGCGTCTCCAGGAGCACGGCGTGCGAGCCGCGGCCGTCCCGCAGGAGCGCGCCGAGGACCGTGTCGCGGTAGACGGTGCGGACGTCGGACGGGATGCCCGCCAGGAGGGTCTCCAGTCCGACGAGGTCGTCCAGGCCCGTCACGAGCGCCGCCGCCGGAGCCGTCCTGCGGGCAGCGGCGAGTGCGTAGCGCGCCTGGGTGAGGGCGGTGCCGAGCTCGGCGGGGGTGCCGACCGGTCCCCCGACTCCGGCGTGCAGGGCGGTCTCCGGCCGGCAGGCGTGCAGCAGCGGCCACACCTCGCCGAGCCGCGCCCGTACGCCGGTCTCCGCGCCGTCCTCGTGCGCCAGTACCGCCATCGCCTCGCCGCCCGGGCGCTCGGCGACGGCGAACGCGACGGACGGCAGATGGCTCAGGGCCTCCGTGAGGGCGGCCACGCCGTCGGTCCGTTCGCCGGCCGGCTCCAGTGAGGCGACGACCACGGTGTAGGGCCCTGTCCCGGGCAGTCCGCCCGAACCCAGCGCGCTCTCCAGGCCGTTGACCTCGCCGTACGCCGCGCCGACCCGCTCCATGAGCGCCTCGTACGCCTGCCTGCGCTCCTTCCTGCGCCGGTCCCGGCGGCGGCGGTGCCGGCCGACGAGTTCGGCTATCTCGTGCAGCACCCGGGGCGGCACCTCGCTCTCGCCGGGAAGGTGCAGATGCCAGGCGTCGAAGGCGGTGTCGTCGGCGTCGACCCGCACGGTCGTGCCGTGCGGACCGCGGAGCATCTCCGCCGCGCGCCGCGCGGGGAGTTCGGCGGCGGTGGCGGTGCGGGCGATCGTACGGCCGCTCCCGGTCAGCAAGTGGCAGGCGGGCGTGCCGAGATGAGCGAAGGCGCGGTCGAGCAGCTCCTCGGCGGACGCTCCGCCCTCCAGCGCCCGGTCGATGTCGACGCGTACGTTCTCCGGGAGGGCGTAGTGGTCCGTGGGGCGCCGGCTGAGCTCGCCCCACTGGCGCACGTACACGGCCTCGGTGATCGCCCGGAAGCTCGTGTGGGCCGGCACGGCGAGCAGGGCGATGCGATGGTTCCGGCAGGCGTCCGCCAGTTCCGCCGGCACCTCGCCGTGGGTCTCCTCACCCGCCAGGAGGGCCACGGCACCGGCGTCCCGCAGCGCCAAGACGAAACGGTCGGTCTTGGCGGGATCGCCGTCCCGGCTCCACCAGACCAGCCCGCTCAGCACGACCTCTCCCTGCTGAAGGAACCGGGCGGGGTCCTCCAGGTCGGTCGCCGTCACACCGCCGATCTCCTGCCCGAGCAGCGCGTCGTCGCCCCAGACGAGGGAGAGATCGAGACGGTCCAGGCGGAGAAGATGATCGACCTGCATGCGGTACTCCTAGCGGCTCACGGGGCGGTCCCGCATCTCATATTCCCGAGGCGAATACGAGTCGGACCATCGTAGATGCCAGGGGATATCCGCAGTATGCCTCCTGTCCGATCAGCGGAGTCAGACCTCTCTCGTCTCTTCCTCCAACACCCCTCTCATTCGCCATGGAGACTCACACGGGTTTGTTGCAGATAGGAGCCGAGTCCGCCTACGGTGTCGCACATGCAGCCCTACACCATCGGCCAGGCCGCACGTCTGCTGGGCGTCAGCCCCGACACCGCGCGGCGCTGGGCGGACGCGGGCAGGATCGCGACCCACCGCGACGAGAGCGGCCGACGTCTGATCGACGGCAAGTCGCTCGCCTCGTTCTCCGCCGAGATCGCCCAGGGCGGCAGCGGTGACGACGACGCGTCGTACACCTCGGCCCGGAACGCGTTCCCCGGCATCGTCACCGCGATCAAGCTCGGTGACATCGCCGCCCAGGTCACGATCCAGGCCGGGCCGCACCGCCTCGTCTCGCTCCTCACCCGCGAGGCCGTGGAGGAACTGGGTCTTGAAGTCGGCATGCAGGCCACCGCCCGCGTGAAGTCGACCAGCGTGCACATCGACCGCACCTGACCCCTCACGCAGCACCGGGTGGCCCCGGCCGTCGGCGCGGCCGCCACCCCGCCACGCATCCCCCTTTCGCCCCCAAGGAGTTCAGACCCTCATGTCCCTCGCTCTCACGCCCGCCAGACGCCGTACCGCCGCCGCAGCCCTGACCGCGGCCCTGCTCGTCCCGCTCGCCGCCTGCGGCAGCGACGACACCGAGAAGGAGACCGCCGGGTCCACGGCCTCCGGCTCCGCGACCGGCGCGCCCGCCGCCCGGCTGACGGTGCTCGCGGCCGCGTCGCTGACCGACGTCTTCAAGACGGCCGGGGCCGCGTACGAGAAGTCCCACCCCGGCACGAAGATCACCTTCTCCTTCGCCGGTTCCCAGGAGCTCGTGGCGCAGGTCGCCCAGGGCTCCCCCGCCGACGCCCTGATCACCGCCGACACCAAGAGCATGGCCAAGGTGAAGGCCGACACGGGCACTCCGACGATCATCGCCAAGAACCGGCTCGTCATCGCCACCGGCGAGGGCAACCCGTTCAAGGTCGACGAGCTCAAGGACCTCGCGGACACCAAGCTCAAGGTCGTCCTCGCCGCCCCGGAGGTCCCGGCCGGCAAGTACAGCAAGAAGGTCCTCGACGCCCAGAAGATCACGGTGAGGGCGGTCTCCCAGGAGCCCAACGTCCGCGCCGTCCTCAGCAAGGTCGAGCTGGGCGAGGCCGATGCCGGGCTCGTCTACAAGACGGACGCCGAGAGCGCCAAGGACAAGGTCGACGCCGTCGAGATCCCCGACGCGCAGAACGCCATCGCCGAGTACCCGGCCGCGACGGTCAAGGACTCCAAGAACGCCGAGGCCGCGGCCGCGTTCGTCGCCTGGCTGTCCTCGCCCGAGGCGCAGAAGATCCTCCAGGACGCGGGCTTCCAGAAGCCGTAGCCTCATCAGATCGAGGGGCTGCCCGTCACGGGGGAACGGGCGGCCCCTTCTTCACTACGTCCACAGGATCTTCGATGAAACGATCAGGCGCCCGTACGCGGGGAGACCTCACGACCGGGACCCGCGCACCCCGGGTCCGTACGCCCGGAGCCCGTCCGCCCGTCGCCCTGGCGGTTCCCGCGCTCCTGGCCGTGGCGTTTCTGACCCTTCCTCTGATCGGCATCCTGGTACGGACGGAGTGGGGCGAACTCGCGGACCACCTGACCTCCCCCGGAACGGTCGAGGCGCTGCGGCTCTCCCTCCTCGTCTCCTTCTGGGCGCTCGGCCTCTCGCTGCTCCTCGGCGTGCCGCTCGCCTGGCTCCTCGCCCGGGTCTCCTTCCCCGGCAAGGCGATCGTCCGCTCCCTCGTCCTGCTCCCGATGGTGCTGCCGCCCACCGTGGGCGGTGTCGCCCTGCTCCTGGCCTTCGGCCGGCGCGGCCTGCTGGGCCCCTGGCTGGAGGGCACCTTCGGCATCACCCTCCCGTTCCACACCTCCGGGGCCGTCGTCGCGGCCACCTTCGTCGCCATGCCCTTCCTCGTCATCAGTCTGGAGGGCGCGCTCGGAGGACTGCGGCCGCGGTACGAGGAGACGGCGGCCTCCCTCGGCGCCTCGCCGGTACGGGTCTTCTTCACCGTCACGCTGCCGATGGTCGCGCCCGGTCTGATCGCCGGCGCGGCCCTCACCTGGGCGCGGGCGCTGGGCGAGTTCGGCGCCACCATCACCTTCGCCGGCAACCTCCCCGGCACCACCCAGACCCTCCCCCTCCAGGTCTATCTGCTGCTCCAGGACGAGCCCGAGGCCGCCACCTCGGTCTCCCTGCTGCTGCTCGCCATCGCCATGGCCGTACTGATCGCCCTGCGCGGCCGGTGGACGGGGACGCCCTCGGACCGCCGTACCCGAACCCCCGCCCCGGACACCGGCCCCGAGGATCCGGCACCGCTCCGGCGGACCGCTCCCGCGGCGGCCGGCGAGGCGAGGGCCGGGCAGGCGGCTGAGCAGACGGCCGGGCAGGAGGCCGAACGCTGGGCGCTGCACGCCGAGGTCACCGGCTTCACCCGGCTCACCCTCGACGCGGAACCGGGCACCACCATCGCCGTCGTCGGCCCCAACGGCGCCGGGAAGACGACCCTGCTTCGCGCCCTCCTCGGCCTCACACCGCGCGCCCACGCCGCCCTCCGGCTCGGTGACACCGACGTCACGGCCCTCCCGCCGCACCGCCGCCATGTCGCCTGGGTCCCGCAGGACGGCGCGCTCTTCCCGCACATGAGCGCCCTCGCGAACACCGCCTACGGCCTCCGGGTCCAAGGCGTCCGCCGGTCCGAGGCCCGCCGCGCGGCGCAGCAGTGGCTCGACCGGCTCGGCGTCGGCCACCTCGGCCACCGCCGCCCCGCCCAGCTCTCCGGCGGCCAGGCCCAACGGGTCGCCCTCGCCCGGGCCCTGGCCGCGCGGCCCCGGCTCCTCGTCCTCGACGAGCCGCTCGCCGCCCTCGACCAGACCACCCGCTCCCATGTCCGCCACACCCTGCGCACCCACCTCTCCGGCTTCGCCGGCGTCTGCCTGATCGTCACCCACGACCCGGTCGAGGCCGTCTCCCTCGCCGACCGTGTGCTCGTCCTCGACGAAGGACACGCCCTCCAGGACGCCTCGCCCGCCGAGGTCACCCGGCACCCCCGCTCCCCCTGGGTCGCCCGGATGCTCGGCCGCAACGCCTGGTCCGGCACCGCCACCGCCGACGGCCTGGCACTCACCCGGGGCGGCCGCCTCATCACGGCCGACCCCCTGCCGCCCGGCACCGAGGCCCTCGCGGTCATCGCGCCCGAGGCCGTCTCGCTCCACCGCGAGAAGCCCGGCGGCAGCCCCCGTAACGTCTGGTCCGGGACCGTACGGGAGATCAGCGCGAGCGGCAGCAGGCTGCGGGTCCTGGTCTCCTCGGAGCAGGTGCCCGATCTCGTCGCCGAGGTCACCCCGCAGGCGGCGGCCGAACTCGGCCTGGCCGACGGCGTACCGGTCTGGACGAGCGTGAAGGCCACCGAGGCGACGGTCGTGCCCCTGTAGTCGGTCCCTTCGCCGAATCGGTTCGACGGAGGGGTTCGCCAGACGGGTCCGCCGGGCGGGTACGACGGACGAGTTCGCCGGACGATTTCGGCCACGGATTCGCCGCACGGACGCGGCGGACTTACGGAATCTGCCGCAGAGGGACCGTTCCCTTCCGCATGAAGCGGATCTGATGGATGGTCAGAAACGATTGAGGGATTGCCAATCGTCCGGGGCGGGCAGGTTTGGAGGGTCGCGGGGCGGGCATCGTGTCCGGCCTCATGGGAGTGGCGACTTTCACCACGTGCGGGAGCGCATCGCCCACCGAGTCACTTAACCGGCCGAAGAGAGAAGGAGGTTGGTCCCCATGACCGTGCGTGCCGTCGAACTGCCCCAGCTGTGGATGCCCCATCCGCCTCGGGTGAATCCGTATCTGTCGACTCTGCGCCAGGAGAGCGAGACCTGGGCGCGCGAGATGGGCATGCTGGGCGGCGACCAAGGACCGTCGGCCCCACGCCCGATCTGGACCCGGTCCCAGTTCCATGCCATGACCGTCGACCAGCTGACCGCCTGGGCCCTGCCGGACGCGTCCCTCGCCGATCTGCGGCTCAACCACCGGTTCAACATCTGGGCGCTGGCCTGGGACGACTACTTCGCCGCCGCGTTCAAGCAGACCGGCGACCTCCCCGCCGCGCTGGCCTTCACCGCCCGGCTGCACACCTTCCTGCGGCCCGAACCCGGCGCCCGGCTGCCGGAGCCGGTGAACGCCGTCGAGCGGGGGATCGCCGATCTCCAGCAGCATCTCTTCCCTCCACGACTGGCCCACTGGCGGCACGAGTTCCACCGGGCCCTGGCGCGCTACATCGACGCCGGCGTCGAGGAACTGGCCAACAGCCTCGCCGGCCGCATCCCCCACCTGATCGACTACGCCCCGTTCCGGCGGGAGAGCTTCGCCGCCCACACCGCCCCGTACTCCGTCGAGCTGGCCACCGGCGCGCGAATACCCGCGCGGATCCGGCACAGCCGGACCGTCCGCGCGCTCCTCGACGCCTTCATGGACTTCATGGGGCTGGCCAACGACATCGCCTCCTACGAACGGGAGGTCCACGAGGAACACGACGTCAACAACCTCGTCGTCGTCCTCGGCACGTCCCTGGGCATCACCTTCCACGACGCCGTACCGGCCGCCCTGAACCTGGTGAACACCCGGATGCGCGACTTCGAGCACCTCCGGCAGAGCGAACTGCCCCAGCTCGCACGGCGATCCGGTCTCGACCACGAGGAGCGGGCCGAACTGGAGCGGTGGCTGCAGGGAGCCTGCGGCTTCCTGTCCGGCCTTCACGCCTGGTACACCGGAGCACCCCGCTACGCCGCCGTGGACGTCTCGGTCCCGGAGCAGCGCCGACGACCAGGCGCCGAGGGGGGTGCCGACAGACCCTCGTCGGCACCCCCCTCGGCCGTGGCGCTCGGCGCCGACGCCCTGCCCTGGCGCCCTACCGCCTCCGCAGGAGGCGGCTGACGCGCTTCCACCACGAGGCCGGGGGTTCGGGCCGGCGCTGCGGCTCGGCGGCGTTCCCCGGCCACAGGGGCGCCGACGGCAGCCCGCCGCTGGGAGCGGGCGGGGCCGGCAGCGGGGCCGGGGCGTCCTGGGCCTGCGGCGAGCGGGAGGCGAAGCTCACGGGCAGCGCCGTCAGATGCCGGGCCCAGGTGGAGGAACGCCAGCTGAGCCGGTCCTCCGGCACCGCCAGGGCGATGTCGGGAAGGCGGGTGAGCAGGATGTCGATGCCGGTGTCGGCGATGATGCGGCCGATGTCCTGCCCGGGACATTCATGGGTACCGGCGCTGAAGGACAGGTGCGCCCGGTTGTGGTGCACGGGGGTCGAGGGGTCCGGACGGACCGCCTGGTCGACGTTTCCGGCGGCCAGGCCGAGGAGGAGCATGTCCCCCGCCCTGATCCTCTGTCCACCGAGGGTGGTGTCGTCGTTGGCCCAGCGCCCCGGGCACACCATCAGCGGCGGCTCGTCCCAGAGGACCTGCTCAACGGCCTCGGGCAGGGTCATCTGGCCGCCGGCCAGCGACCCGCGGAACCGGGGGTCGGTGACCACCATGCGCAGGACGTTGGACATCAGGTTGGCGGTCGTCTCGTAGCCCGCGAGCAGGATGAGGCGCAGGTGGTGCTTCACCTCCTCGTCGGTGAGCTCGGCGGGATGGGCCATCAGCGCGGACGCGATGTCCTGCCCCGGGCGTGCCCTCTTGTCGACGACGAGCTGTTCGAGGCACTCCAGCACGTAGGCGTTGCTCGCGAGCGACGTCTCGGTGGCCTTGAAGAGGTCACGGGCGGCGTGCACGAGCTTGGGACCGGACTCGTCCGGCATGCCCAGCAGGTGGGTGAGCGTGAGCATCGGCAGGTGCTCGGTGAACTGGCCCACCAGCTCCGCCTCGCCGCGCTCGCAGAAGGTGTCGACCAGCTCGTGGGCGAAGCGGGTGATGTGGCGACGGATTCCACGGTGGTCGAACTGGCTGAGGCCGGCCGTGACGGCGCCACGCAGGCGCTGGTGCTCCTCGCCGTCCGCGCACACGCAGTCGGGGCGCCAGCCGATCATCGGCACGAGCGGCGAGGTGGCGGGGTCGATCTCCCCGCTCCTCCAGCCGTGCCAGACGCGGGGGTCGCGGGAGAACTGCGTCGGGCGGCTGGCCACGTCACGGTTCTCCAGGTACCCCAGGACGAGCCAGGCGCGTACGTCGCCGTCGAGGAGAACGGGCGCCACCGGACCGTGGGCGGCGCGCAGCTCCTCGTACAGCCCCATGGGGTCCGTCTCGGCGGCGGGGCCGTAGAGCCGGGTCGCACCGCCGGGTCCCGTGCCGATGTGGGCCGGGCAGCCCGGGGGCGGGGTCGTCCCGGGGTGCGCGGTGGCGTGTTCAGCGGGTGGAACGGTCATGCGGTCTCCTGGGCGGCGGCGAGGGTGCACAGGTAGACCATCAGCGACAGCAGGGCGTCACGGCAGGACGCCCGGTCACGTGCGTCACAGGCGATGATGGGCACGGATTCGCTGAGGGCCAGAGCAGTGCGCAGTTCTGACAGGGGATGCTGCGGGGCCTCCGGGAAGGCGTTGACGGCCACGATGAACGGGACGCGGCGGTCTTCGAGGCGGGTGATGACCTCGAAACAGACTTCGATCCTGCGGGTGTCGACGAGGACCACGGCGCCGAGCGCGCCTTCGAAGATGCCGTTCCACAGGAACCAGAAGCGCTCCTGCCCCGGCGTCCCGAACAGATAGAGGATCAGCTCCTGGTTGACGCTGATCCGTCCGAAGTCCATCGCGACGGTCGTGGTGTTCTTGCCTTCGGCGCCGGGGTTGTGGTCGATCCCGACCCCGGCCTGGGTCATGGTCTCCTCGGTGGTCAGGGGCGGGATCTCGCTCACCGCGCCGACCATGGTCGTCTTGCCGACTCCGAAGCCGCCGACGATCACGACCTTGACTCCCCTGGCGCCGTGCGGCAGCAGCATGTCGGTGCCGCGCGGGCCGGCGTCGAGGGCGTCAGAGCTTGCGTAATCCATGGATCACCGCCTCCAGTAAGCCGCGTTCGGGGAATGCCGCGACGGGCACGGGCGCGATGGCCTCGACCCGTTCGTCGTCGACGAGTTGGGACAGGAGCACGGTGACGACGCTGAACGGCAGACTGAGATACGCCGACACCTCGGCCACCGACAGCGGGTACGTGCACATGGAGAGGATGGCCGCCTGCTCGGGCTGCATCGCGGGCTCGGGTTCGGACCGCGTCGCGATGAGGGTGACCAGGTTGAAGGCCTTGGCCGAGGAATCCGGGCCACCGGTGATGACATAGAGCGGAACGGGGGTGCCTTCACTCCAGGGGTCCTGGTTCTCCGATGTCACATCGCCTGCCCGACGTCATCGCGGGGCGGGCTGGTCATGTGCTGACCGATCCGGACCACCAGGGTCCGCATCCGGTCGCCGAGCAGTCCGGCATCCACCTGGTCGTCGGCGAGCACCGCGAGATAGGCCCCGGGGCCGGCCGCCATCAGGGAGAAGTAGCCGCCGTCGGCCTCGATCCCGACCATCCGCGTCGAGCCGTCCCCCTGCGGGAAGCGCTGCGCGATGGCCCTGGCCAGGCTCTGGATTCCGGAGCAGGCCGCGGCGATCGCGTCCGCGGTGTCGGGCTCCGTGTTCGCCTGCCCGATGCACAGGCCGTCGGACGACAGGACGACCACGTGTCGCACGTACGGGACGCCGCCCACGAGCTCCTTGAGCATCCAGTCCATGTTCGGCAGTGGCTGCATGTTACTCGACCTCATCTGACGGCTCGCTGTATGGAGTGGAAGGTTCGGCGCCCGATCTCTTGTCGCCGTTGAAGGCCTCCCACATCAGCCCCGGCTGGCGGGGCGTGCGGGATGCTCCCCGGGAGGAGATCGGAGTGACGGGGGTGGGAGTCGCCTGGACGACCGGTGTCGGGACGGGCGACTCCCGTCGCCGCTGCGGGAGTCCGTTGACGGTCTTCCTGACCTCGCCGGTGTTCTGCGGGGCGTCGCCCGGCGGCGTCGGCCTGGGCAGGATCGGGCCTCCCCTGCGCTTGCGGGCGGGTGGCTGGGCCCTCACGACGGACTGCGGCACCGTGGTGATGAGCTGCCGGGGGACGAGCACGACGGCCCGTACGCCTCCGTAGGCGGAGGTGCGCAGATCGACCTCGCAGCCGTGCTCGCGGGCGAGCCGGCTGACCACGGGCAGACCGAGCTGGGTGACCTCGCCCAGGCCGGCCAGATGGATGCCCGACGAGGCCTGTGCCATGACGCGCTCGATGCGCTGCCGGACCTCCTCGGTGAGTCCGACCCCGCGGTCCTCGATCTCGATGGCGATGCCGGAGGGCACCTCGCTCGCGGTCACCTCGACCGGGGTGTGCGGCGGCGAGAAGGTCGTGGCGTTGTCGAGCAGTTCGGCGAGCAGATGGATCAGCGGTTCGGCACCCGGGCCGACCACGGCCACCTCGGTCACCGACTGCAGCTTCACCCGGGGGAAGTCCACGATGCGCGACATGGCGCCGCGCAGCACGTCGTAGAGCGGGATCGCCTTGGACCACTGCCGTCCGGGGCGGGCGTCGCCCAGGACCGCGATGCTCGCCGCGAGGCGGCCGATGAGGGCGTTGCGGTGGTCGATGTCCTGCAGACCGCGGGAGATCACGAGATCCGTGCCGTGGACGATCTGCATGGTGTGGAGGTCCTTGGCGAGCTGGTGCACGATCGCCTGGACCCGGCGCGCCACCGCCACAAGTGCCCGCTGGGAGGAGTCCCGTGTGTTCTCCTCGGCCTCCACCGCTTCCAGGAGCGTCTGCAGGGCACCCTGGAGCGCCTCGGTGAACTCGCCGTCGAGGTGATCCCCGTACGAGACGGACTGCAGGATCTCCGAGGCGGGATCGCCCTTCTGCAGCCGGGCGACGGCCGCGGGAAGGAGCTCTTCGGCGAGCCAGACGGTGGTGGCCCGCTGATCGGCCAGCCGCCCGATGAGCGCGGCCTCGCGCTGTGCGTAGTACTCCTGCGCCTCGGCCCTCACCTGCGCGGAGTGGGCCGCGTCCGCCGATCGAAGCCGACGCGCGGTCACCGCGGAGGTGACGGCCGTCAGGACGACCGCGACGAAGGCGCACGAGGCGACCGGTGTCCGTATCTGTGCAGGGGTGAAGAGCAACGCTATCGCGGCGGCTCCGGCCAGAACTCCCGGAGGGAGGAGCCATGCCCGGGCGACCGCAGGTGGCCGGGCTCTCGAAAATGAACCTGCACGAACCATCAGGGGTCCCTAAACAGTCTGGAATGAGCGGACTGAGATGATGCGACGCGCCGACAGGAACGAATCGGCCTACCTTCGGGCGAGTGCCACGTTCCGTCCGCGCGCACCACAGCGTTCATGACTCGCTGTGATCGCAGCGCAACACATCGGGGAGCATAGTCAGTTCGGGTTCGCCATGTGACTTTGCTGGAAGGCCAGCCTCCACCGATCACTCTTGGCCCATAAGACGACCAATTGCTGCACAGAAAATGCCATCAACCGATCGCATCCTGGCGCCTGTTCGCCATGACGCGTGACCCTCGAACGGGCGCACAACCGTCGCTCCGGCGGCCCGCTCAGGCCCCTCGGCATCTCAGGCCGTCGGGTCCCAGAGTCCGCCCGCCCGGCCCCGGTCGAGGTGCTCGGCGTAGACGCCGACCTTCCACGCGATGAGGGAACGGCACTCCTCCAGCGCCTGGATCTGCGCGTCGACGCGCCGCCGGTGCCCGTCGAGGAGCCCCAGACGCTCCGCCTCGTTGCCCGGCCCCTGCCGCACCAGCTCGGCGAACCGCTTGAGGTCGGACAGGGGCATCCCGGACTCGCGCAGCTTGACGCAGATCAGCAGCCAGTCGACATCGATCGCGGTGTAGCGCCGTCGGCCGCCGGAGGTCCGGCCGACCGGTCCGACCAACAGGCCCTCACGCTCGTAGAAACGCAGTGCGTGCACGCTGAGCCCGGTCCGCTCGGACACCTCGCCGATGCTCAGCGGGTCTGCGGAGGGATCGGCGGGGGCCGGGAGCTGGGACAGGGGCTGAGGCGGGGGCGGGATCACGGGCGGGGCCGGAGTCGGGGCCGAAGTCGAGGTCGGTGCCGAAGCCGGGGCCGAAGTCGGAGTCGGAGTCGGAGTCGGGGCCGAAGTCGAGGTCGGGGTTTCGGTAGTCGCCATGTCGGTCAATCTAGGACTTGATCTAGACCTCACTCCAGATCGTAGCGTCGACGCCATGACCAGCACTCATCAGCAGCCGCTCGGCTCGCCCTTCTCCGCCGCCGGCACCGCCGAGGACGTCATGGCCGGCCTCGACCTCTCCGGCACGAACGCCGTCGTCACCGGGGGCTACTCCGGACTCGGCCTGGAGACCACCCGGGCCCTGACGGCCGCCGGGGCCCGGGTCCTCGTCCCGGCACGCCGCCCCGACGTCGCCCGCACCGCGCTGGCCGACGTGCGGGGCTGTGACGTCGTCCCCATGGACCTGGCGGATCTCGGCAGCGTGCGCGCCGCCGCCGCACGGATCCGCGACTCCCTCACCAGGCTCGACCTGTTCATGGCCGTCGCCGGAGTCATGGCCACCCCCGAGCGGCACGTCGGCCCGGGCTGGGAGAGCCAGCTCGCGGCCAATCACTTCGGACACTTCACCCTCGCCTGCGAGCTCGCCCCGCTCCTGGCCGCCGCCGGCGGCGCGCGGGTCGTCGTCAACAGCTCTTCCGGACACACCCTCACCGACTTCCGCTGGCACGACCCGCACTTCCGTACCGGCTACGACAAATGGCTGGCGTACGGCCAGGCGAAGACGGCCAACAGCCTCTTCGCCGTACGGTTCGACGCCCTGGGGCGTGAGGACGGCATCCGGGCCTTCGCCCTCCATCCGGGCAAGATCATCACCGGTCTGCAGCGGGAGATGCCACTCCGCGAACAGATCGACCGCGGATGGGTGGACGCGTACGGCAACGTGATCGGCGCCGACTTCAAGACTCCCTCCCAGGGCGCAGCCACCGGCCTGTGGGCCGCCACGTCCCCGCTCCTCGCCGACCGGGGCGGGCTCTACCTCGAACACTGCGACATCGCCGGCGTCTCCGCCCCCGAGGCACCGATGGACGACGGGGGCGTCCGCGCGTACGCCATCGACCCCGAGGCGGCCGTACGGCTCTGGGACCTGTCCGTCGCCGCGACCGGAGCCACCCCGATGTCCCGCTGAACCCGGCTCCATACCTGGCCCCGCGCACCGGACCCCGCAGACGCCAGGCCATGCACACGCCGGGCCGCGCGGGGCACAGGGGGAGATCCGTCAGCGCCCGTCGCCGCGCAGCGTGAGCACGTACGCCGCGGTGAGCGCGACGGCGCGGTCCTCGTCGTGAGACAGCTCCACGAGGGCGCGTGACGCCGTGCTCCCCGGGATGTCCGCGAGCACCTGCGTCAGCCGTCGCCGGGCGGACGGGCCCACCGCGCCGCCGGCGAGGCGGTCGACGAGCGCGGTGGCGATCCGGTCCGCCGACTCGGGACGACTCGCCAGCGCGGTCAACGCGTCGGCGGCGTCGCCGTCATGCGCCTCCTCGACGACCATGTCGACGAGCGTCGGAACGGCGTCGGCCACTCCGCGCGCCCCGAGCGCCGGCGCCGCGCACCGGCGGACCTCGACGTCGGCGTGGCCGAGTGCCTCCCGCAGCAGCGCGGTCGCCTCGCCGTTCGGCAACTCGGCGACGGTCTGGACGGCACGCCTGCGCACCTCGGCCACCGGAGAGCCGAGGCCCTCAGCAAGCAGCTCCCATCCGCCGCCGCCCGCCTGCGCCAAGGCCCATCGCAGGGCTCCGGCGACGATCGGGTCCGGCTCGCTCAACGCCGCCTCGACCAGCGCCTCCACCGGAACCCGCGCGCCTTCGGCCGAGGCCAGGGCCGCGCGCTGACGCTTCCCCGCGCTCTCCGACCCCAGGGCCTGGAGGAGGGACACGATCTGGAGGACGTCCTGCCAGCCGGCCGGTTCCGCGGCCCCGATCCGGCGCAGCCGTGTGAGCAGCGCCGTCTCGGCCGCGATGCGTTCCCGCGTCTGGCGGATGAGGTCGTCGACGAGCTCGGAGGGCGCGAAGCCGGGATCATCCAGCGCGGACCCGACTTCACGCAGCGACAGCCCCAACGACCGAAGACTCTCGATGTGGAAGATGCGCCGGATGTCCTCGTCGGAGTACTCCCGATAGCCGGCGTCGGTCCGGCCCGTCGGCCGGACCAGGCCGAGCGACTCGTAATGCCTGAGCATGCGGGCGCTGACCCCGGACCGCCGTGCCACATCACCGATCAACACGGCCTAGTTCTCCTCCCGGCCCGCCGGGCCGAGCACGGAGACACGCTTCGCCTCCTCGATCGCGAACTCGAATCCGGTGTCCGGATCGCGCAACAGCCGTTCGGTGGCGGCGGCGTGCAGACGTACATCGGGGTCGAGCTCCTTCGTCGCCGCGCGCAGGGTCGGCACGACGACCTCGCCGAGCGCGATCAGCGCCCGGCTGAGACTCAGCCGCGTCTCACGTCCGCCGCGTCCGAGCTGCGTCGCCAGGGCACGGGCCAACTCGGGCTTCTCCTCTTCGGGTACGAGCACGACCGCGGCCCGCCAGGCGCTCCGCGCCACCTCGTCGTCGGCGTCGGACAGCAGCGCCCTCGTGATCACCGGCCAGGCCTGCCGGTCCCCGATCTTGGACAGGGTGTGCAGGGCCTGGCTCCGCGCCTGCGCCCGCTCCGAGCGGACTTGGCCGAGAAGCTCCGGGACCGTCACGGACGGCGGGTGGCGGGTGAGCGCCCATGTGAGCATTTCGCGTACGGAGAACTCGGGCTCGATCGCGCAGCGCTCGACGAGCGTGTCGACGAAGCGCACGTCCGGATTCGTGCCGACCGCCAGCGCCGCCCGCAGTCGTACCGACGAGCGGTCGTCCTCCAGGCCCTGGCGGGCTCGCGTCAGATCCGTGTCCTGTTTCGGCATGGTCATCGGGACCACCTCCCTGGCGGTAGTGAAGACCTTGCCACCGTGTCAAGGTCAAGCGGCCGGGCCACGCCGAGGGATCACCGCCTCGGCGAGCGGGCCACGCCAAGGATTCACGGCCACGTCAGCGGCCGTCGCCCGCAGCGGGCTCCACCTCGTCGCCCGCCGGGGACACGGAGTCGCCACTCTCCAAGGGCGTGAACTCGACCCCGGTCCCCCGGCAGTCCAGGCAGTCCATGCCGAGACTGCATTCCTCGCACCGCCGGCTGTTCTGGAAGTCCAGCCCTTCGCACGAACGACACGAGCCCCAGCCCTCACACACGCCGCACAGTCGTCGGCCGGGCGGCAACGAGTCCGGGGTGGCGACGCGCGGAGGGCGGATCCAGCGGGCGTGGATCCAACGGCTCCACCGACGGTGAACCGGCCATCGGTCCGCTCCTCGACGCGCGGTGCCACACCCGGGGCGACGCGGGCCGCGACGGCCCCGAGCTCTTGACGCAGCCGGTCCGCCGCACGTTCGAACGTTTCGCGCGCGCCCTCGATGTCCTCGGTCATGGCCACCCGCCCCGTCACACACCTTCGCGATGTGAGGTGCGTCACGCGTTAAAAGTCCTTTGAGGAACAAGGTCGCGAAACTTCCCATTTGATTCGCATTGCCCGTGGTTGACGCTTGCTTTGAACGGCAGTCAATATCTCCACGGCTTCGCCACACCTCCCTCGGCCTCAGCCACACCTCCCTCGGCTTCGCCTCATCTGGAGCACTCCATGCGCAACAGGACTGCCCTGACCACAGCAGTCACTTCCGTCGCCGCAGCCACGTCCCTCGCCCATGAACCCGCACACATGGAGGACCGGGGCCATCGTGTCTTCGGGAAGGTCGCCGAGCCGGACGGCGGCGGTGCGGGGGCACGCGGGCAGGATGTCGAGCTCTTCGATGCCACAGCCGGCCTCCCGAGGGTCACGCCCCGGATCGCGACACCCGGCGACGGGGCACGACGGTCCCGGCGCTCCCGCGCGACACCCCCGGCATGGCGGTCGATGCCGCTCCCCCTGATGGTCGCGGGCGCGCTCTCCGCAGGACTCGGTGCCGCGCTGACGGTCTGGCTCGCCGCCGAACCCGGCGCCGGGCCGCAGTCGGTCCCGTCCCTCGCGCTCCCCGTCGTCGCGACGTCCGACCGTCCGCCGGCCCGGAACGCGGTCGGCGCGCCGGCCACCTAGGCGGCCGCCACACCGTCGACCGCTCGCGCGACCCCCTCGGCCGACCCGTCCCGCACCGCCGCACCGCCGCCCACACCCACGCCGTCGGCCACCACCACGGTCACGGTCACCCCCTCCCCGACCCACCCGTCCGTCTCCACCCCCTCCCCCGACACCACGTCGACGTACCCGTCGTCGGCGCACCGCCCCCACCGGACCTCACGGCCCGAGCCGCGCGACCTCGCACTGGGGAGCACCGGCCCCGAGGTCGCCGACCTCCAGCGCCGGCTCCAACAGCTCTCCCTCTATCTCGGCTCGGCCGACGGCGTCTTCACCAAGCCCGTGGAGGAGGCACTGAGCCGCTACCAGGTCGCGCGGAACATCCCGGAGAAGCCCGGGGTCTACGGCCCTCTCACCCGCGCCCTCCTCGGGTCCGAGACCGACTGAGTCCGACCGAGCCACACCCCCGACCGCCTGCACCCCCACCGTCCCCCAGGAAAGAAATGGAAGGTCCACGTAGATGAGCGACACCGCACACACCGGCACGCGACGGAGCAGCGCCGCGGCCCTGAGCCTCGGCCTCGGCCTCGCGCTCGGCCTCGCGCTCGGCCTCACGGCTTCGGGCAGCGCCCTTGGCGCCACGCCCCTCGCCCCGCAGGCACCGCTCGCCCCGGCCACGGGCCGGTCCACGTCGTGCCCGGCTCCCGGCGAGGAGCCCCGGATCGGTCACGAACCGCGGTTCACCGATGCCAACGTGGCGCTCTTCGCCGGCGGCGACTACTCCGCCGACGGTGCGACCGCCGAGGCCGAGGGCCTGCTCGTCATCGCCGGGGACGCCACCTTCGCCAAGGCGTCCGGCGGTGTGTTCAACGTCGGCCGGGTCGGCGCCGGCTCCGGGATCCTCCCCGCGTGGGGCTCCGTCATGCTCGCCGTGGGCGGGGACCTCACGATCGCCCGTGGCACGACGCTCGACGTCGGCCACGGCCTCACGTCCGGCCCGGGCTACGGCGGTGCCGTGCGCGCCGGAGGCGGGATCGACGAGAAGGGGACACTGGAGACGAACGGCGGGGGCCGCTCGTCGGGCGTGGGAGCGCGCGGCACTCGCGCCGTACGACACGTTCGCCGGCACCGTCCGCGGCGAGTCGGCGTCCCTCGGTTCACTGAAGCCCACCGGGACGACGGAGCGCCGGGGCGACACCGTCACCTTCGAGGGCGGTAGCGGCGGGGCCGGCGGTCCGCAGGTGTTCGAGATCTCCGCCAAGGAGCTCGACGGTGCGTCGTCCTTCGACTTCCGGTCGATTCCCGAGCGATCCGCCGTCGTGGTGAACGTGACGGGCAGCCAGGCGGTCGGCATCTCCCCCCTGTCCGTCGGGTTCAACGGCGACCGCGTCGACGTGTACGACTCCGCTCACTTCGGTGAGGCGGCGTCGCGGATCCTCTACAACTTCGAGGCGTCCCCGTCACTCACCCTGGGCGGTGGAGGGAACTTCATGGGCTCGATCCTCACGCCCAAGGCGTCGGCGGACCTGACGGCCAGCACGAACGGCCGCGTCTACGTCGGCGGCGACCTGCGGACCCACGGCGCGGGCAACGAAACCCACAACTACCCCTGGACCGGCTCCTCGACGTTCACCTGCAAGCCCTCGCCCGACGGCCCGAGCACCACGCCCACGCCTCCCGGGCCGCTGCCCTCCACTCCGACTCCTTCCGCCTCGCGGCCGACCGAGGAGCCTCCCGCCGCGACGGAGACGACCGCACCCGCCCCGTCCACTCCTCCCACGGAGGGCGGCTCCGCCCCGGCCACGCCCGGTACCCCGAGCCCGTCGCCGTCTGTCACCGGCCACGGAGACGGCTCGCTCGCGACCACGGGCGCGCACTTCACCCCGTACGCGATCGGCGCCGCGATCCTGGCCGCGATCGGCGCCGCGATCCTCGTCGTCACCCGCCGCCGCGCGAGCGCCCGGCGCTAGGGTTCTCGCCCGTCGCACCATTTCACCGGCCCGCGCCGCCGTGTCGGTCCGCATCCCTACGGGTTGCTTCTGGTCCCACCCCGCTCGTCACGTTCTGAGCGGGGTGGGGCAGAGGGCTCCGGTCCTCACCCATGACCGCTCGGGCCGCGTCGGGAAGGGCCTGTTCCCGCCCCGCTCCATGTCCGTCACGGCGCGGACGGGGCTCGACCGGCTCCTCCCTGGCCATACCGTTGGCCCATGCCGAACACGCCTTCGCGGGTCGAACTACGCCCGCTCACCCTCTCCGACCAGAACGAGTTCTGCGCGCTCGTGCGGGCCAGCTCCGAGCTGCACCGGCCCTTCATGCAACTTCCTTCGACAGATGAGGAGTTCCAGGCCTGGATGCGGCGCTTCGAGGACGGCACCAACCGGGGCTTTCTGATCCGCGTCCGGGAGACCGGCGCAGCCGCCGGCATGGTCAACATCAACTCGGTCATCCGGGGCCGCTACCAGGGCGCGTCCCTCGGCTATGCGGCCTTCGCCCCGTCCGCGGGGCGCGGCTATATGACCGAAGGACTCACCGCCATCCTGCGGCACGCCTTCACCGACCTCCGGCTGCACCGGCTGGAGGCCAACATCCAGCCGGCGAACAAGGCGTCCCTGGCCGTGGTCCAGCGGCTGGGCTTCCGCTACGAGGGCCTGTCGCCCGCCTACCTCTACATCGACGGGGGCTGGCGGGACCACGAACGCTGGGCCATCACCGCCCCCACCCCCTGGACGCCCGACCCGTCCCTTCCCGAGGTCTGAGCCGCTCTGCGCCCCACCCGCCCCGCACCCGCCTCCGCTCCGGCGCCGCCGGAACAGGAACGCACATCATTGGTCGAACCAACCCAAGAGGCCCGGCAGTTCGCGCATGTCGTGGAAGACGACGGTGTCGGGGCCCACCAACCGTTCGGCGGGGGTGAGTCCGCCCGCGTAGCCGAAGGCGCGCATCCCGGCCGCGCGGGCCGCCTGGACGCCGGGGCGGCTGTCCTCGACCACCGCACAGGCGGCGGGGTCGACGCCCATCCGCCGTGCCGCGTATTGGAGCGCCCGATGAACCGGTCCACGACGTCGTCGTGGGTCAACGGCCAGCCGAGTTCGGCCCCCAGGTCGACCTGGAGGCGCACGGCGATGCGTTCGCTGTCGACCAGCACCCCGTCGCAGTCGAATATCACGAGCTCTATCGGCTTGATGATCTCGGCAGCATAGGGGCCCGCCGCCCCCTGCGCGGCGACGGCTCCGAGGCGTTCGGCCGGTCCGGTGCACTGTGATCCACCACTCTTCGTTCGAATCGATCTTGCGATGACCGTATGTCATCCGGCAATCTTCCGTGTGTACCGAAGGACATTCGGTAGCCCGCCTTCACGGGAAGGACCCGCAATGACCAGCGAACGCCCCGCTCTGTACGAGATGTTCGACGACCGATTCCGTACCGGTCGATGCATGAACGGCGACGACGGCCTGGAAGTCATCCACACCGGCTGCCGCTGGGCCGAGGGGCCGATCTACCTGCCCGCCTGGCGGCAGCTGATCTGGAGCGACATCCCCAACGACCGGATGCTGCGCTGGGACGAGGAGACCGGTGCGGTCAGCGTCTTCCGCCGTTCCGCCGGTCACACCAACGGCAACACCCTCGACGGCCAGGGCCGACTCGTGACCTGTGAGCAGGGCAACCGCCGGGTGACGCGCACCGAACACGACGGCACGATCACGGTGCTGGCCGATCACTGGCAGGGCAAGCGTCTGAACAGCCCGAACGACGCCGCGGTCAAGTCCGACGGCTCCATCTGGTTCTCCGACCCGGACTTCGGCATCACCAGCGACTACGAGGGCCATCGCGCGCAGAGCGAGATCGGCTCCAACAACGTCTACCGCATCGATCCCGGCAGCGGCGAAGTGCGGCTGGTCGCCGACGGCTTCGGGGCGCCGAACGGGCTCGTCTTCTCGTCCGACGAGCGGCAGCTCTTCGTCTCCGACACCCGGGCCGGCTTCATCCGGGTCTTCGACGTACGCGAGGACGGCACCCTGTCGGACGGCAAGGTCTTCGCCGAGGGCGGGGCGCGGGGCGCGGCCCGTTTCGACAATCTCCGCTTCGACGACGACGGCCGGCTCTGGGCGGCCGCGATGGGCGACGGGGTGCACTGTTACGACCCCGACGGCACGCTGATCGGCCGGCTCGTCGTGCCCGAGGCGGTCGCCAACATCACCTGGGGCGGCGTCAAGCGCAACCGTCTCTTCATCGCCGCCGAGACCAGTGTCTACTCGGTGGTCATGGCCGTCACGGGCACCCACCCGACCGGCCCCGGGCGCAGGCGCTGGCCGGCCCCCGGGTCCCGGTGAACGTCGTGAGGTGACGTCGGCGGGGCCTTCCGCGCCGCCCTGTCGTCAACACTTCACGCCAACTCCCAACGAATCCCAACTCGGGTGCCCCTCAAGGCGATTGCGCGTTCAAGGCCTGAATGCGCGAACTCTTGACGTGTCTGGTTCAGACCTTTACTTTCGCTGATCAGAAAGTCGAATGGCGTTCACATCGCTGAACGAACCGGTCGATCCACGGAGGGCGTCGGCGCTTCGCCGCGCCCTCCGAAGAGCCTCCCCCACCCGAGAGGACCCCCACATGCACCGGATCCGTCTCCCCCTCACCATCGCCGCACTCGCCCTCGCCGCTGGCGGTCTCACCGTCGCCACGAACGCCCCCGCCGAGGCCGCCGCCGGCCGGATCACCGGCATCGGCGGCAAGTGCGTCGACGTGGCGGGGGCCAGTACCGCGAACGGCACCCCCGTACAGCTCTACGACTGCAACAGCACCGCCGCCCAGAACTGGGACGTGGGCAGCGACGGCAGCATCAAGGCCCTCGGCAAGTGCCTGGACGTGACCTCCGCAGGAACCGCGAACGGTTCGACGGTGCAGCTCTGGGACTGCAACGGCTCCGCCGCCCAGCGCTGGACGGTGACCGCGGCCCGCGACATCGTCAACCCGCAGGCCGACAAGTGTCTGGACGCCACGGGCAACAGCTCCGCCAACGGCACCCGGCTGCAGCTCTGGACGTGCACCGGTGCGGCCAACCAGAAGTGGACGGCGCCGCCGGCCGGCGGGACCGGCCCGGCCCCCGGCGGGAACATGGCCGTCGCGCCGTACCTCTACAACGGCTGGGGCAGCCCGCCGAGCCCGACGACGGTCATGAACGCCACCGGCGTGAAGTGGTTCACGCTCGCGTTCGTCCTCAGCAACGGCTACTGCAACCCCCAGTGGGACGGCGGCCGTCCCCTCGTCGGCGGCGTCGACCAGCAGACGGTCAACACGGTCCGGGCGGCCGGGGGCGACGTCATCCCGTCCTTCGGCGGGTGGAGCGGCAACAAGCTGGAGAGCTCGTGCTCCAGCGCGGGCGAGCTCGCCGCCGCCTACCAGAAGGTCATCGACGCGTACGGGCTCAAGGCCATCGACATCGACATCGAGGCCGCCGCCTACGACAGCCCCACCGTCCAGCAGCGCACGATCGACGCCCTGAGGACCGTGAAGGCCGGCAACCCCGGCCTGAAGGTGTACGTCACCTTCGGCACCGGCCAGAACGGCCCCGACACCGGCCTCATCAACCGCGCCGCCGCGGCCGGCCTCACGGTCGACAGCTGGACCATCATGCCGTTCGACTTCGGCGGCAACGGACAGAACATGGGCACCCTGACCGTCCGCGCTGCCGAGGGACTCAAGACCGCGGTGAAGAACGCGTACGGCTACAGCGACGACCAGGCCTACCGCCACACCGGCATCTCCTCGATGAACGGCGTGACCGACGTGGGCGAGACCATCACCCAGGCCGACTTCCGCACCATCCTCGCCTACGCGCAGCAGCGGCACCTGGCCCGGCTGACCTTCTGGTCCGTCAACCGTGACCGGCCCTGCACCGGCGGCGGCGCCGACACCTGCTCCGACATCGGGCAGCAGCCCTGGGAGTTCACCCGGATCCTCGCCGCCTACACCGGCTGATCCGCGTCCCGGGCACGTTCGGAACGCCTCCCCACCCCCACCAAGGAGTCCCATGCCCACCACCCGACGGAGCGCCGGACCCCGGCGCCCCGCCCGCGCCCGCCCACGGCCCCATCGCCTCGGAGCGGTCCTGGCCGCCGGCGCGGTCGCCTGCTCGGCGCTGGTCGCCCTCTCCCCCGGCTCCGCGGCCGCGAGCCCGACGGCGGCCACCACCGGTCCGGTCACCGGATCCGCCACAGGACGCGCCGCCGGACTCGCCGCGGCCGAGGTGCCCACCGGCCTCGTCACCGTCGTCAACTCCGGCAGCGGCAAGTGCCTCGACGCCCGCGCCGCCGCGACCGTCAACGGCACCGCCGTCCAGCAGTACGCCTGCAACGGCACCACCGCCCAGCAGTGGAACCTCATACCGACCACCGACGGCCACGTCCGGATCGGCACCCGCACCGACCCCGCCCAGGTCGTCGACGTCAGCGACGTCTCCACCGCCGACAACGCCGCCGTCCACCTGTGGACGTACGGCGGCGGGCTCAACCAGCAGTGGCAGGCCGTCGACGACGGGGCCGGAGCCTTCCGGCTCGTCAACCGCAACAGCGGGAAGTGCCTCGACGTGCCCGCCGCCTCCGCCTCCGACGGCGTGCAGCTCGTCCAGTACACCTGCAACGGCACGGCCGCCCAGCGCTTCCAGGTGACGCCCGTCAGCACCGCGCCCGGTGACGTCGACCTCGGGCCGAACGTCGTCGTCCTCGACCCGTCGATGCCCTCGGCGACGGTCCAGGGCCGGCTGAACACGATCTTCCAGCGCCAGGAGACCAATCAGTTCGGGGCGGACCGCTACGCCGTCCTGTTCAAGCCGGGCACGTACAACAACGATGTCAACGTCGGCTTCTACACCCAGGTCCTGGGCCTCGGCCAGTCGCCCGACGCCGTGACGATCAACGGTGCCGTGCACGTGGAGGCCGACTGGTTCCCGCCGCAGAACGCCACCCAGAACTTCTGGCGCGGCGCGGAGAACCTCTCCGTCAACCCCACCGGCGGCACCGACCGCTGGGCCGTCTCGCAGGCCTCGGCGTACCGCCGGATGCATGTGCGCGGCAATCTGGAGCTGAGCGACGGAGGCTGGTCCAGCGGCGGCTTCATGGCCGACACCAAGATCGACGGCCAGGTCCGCTCCGGCACCCAGCAGCAGTGGCTGACCCGCAACTCCCAGCTCGGTTCCTGGACGGGGTCGAACTGGAACATGGTCTTCGTCGGCAGCCAGGGCGTCCCCGGCACGACCTTCCCCAACCCGCCCCACACGACCGTGGACCGGACCCCCGTCGTACGGGAGAAGCCCTTCCTCACCGTGGACGCCGCCGGCGCGTACAAGGTGGTCGTCCCCGCCCCGCGCAACGACTCCACGGCCACCACCTGGGCGGCCGGCGGCACCCCCGCCGGGACCCAGCTCGGCATGGACCGCTTCCACGTCGTCAAGCCGGGAGCGACCGCGGCCCAGATCAACGCCGCCCTCGCGGCGGGCAAGGACCTGCTCGTCACCCCCGGGGTGTACCACCTGAACCAGACCCTGCGGGTCACCCGCCCGGACACCGTGATCCTCGGCCTCGGCCTCGCCACCTTCGTCCCCGACAACGGCGTCACCGCCATGACCGTCGCCGACGTCGACGGAGTGAAGATCGCGGGCGTCCTCTTCGACGCCGGTACCGTCACCTCGCAGACCCTGCTGGAGCTCGGCCCCGCCGGCTCGTCCGCGTCCCACGCGACGAACCCGACCTCGCTCCACGACGTGTACTTCCGGGTCGGCGGCGCGGCCGTCGGCAAGGCCACGACCAGCCTCGTCGTCAACAGCGACCATGTCATCGGCGACCACCTGTGGGTCTGGCGCGCGGACCACGGAAGCGGCGTCGGCTGGACCACCAACACCGCCGACACCGGGCTGATCGTCAACGGCGACGACGTCACCATGTACGGCCTGTTCGTCGAGCACTACCAGAAGCACCAGACGATCTGGAACGGCAACCGGGGACGCACGTACTTCTACCAGAACGAGATGCCGTACGACCCGCCCAACCAGGCCGCCTGGATGAACGGCGCCACCCAGGGCTACGCCGCCTACAAGGTGGCCGACACCGTCACCAGCCACCAGGCCTACGGGTTCGGCAGCTACTGCTACTTCAACGTCGCCGCGGGTGTCACCGCGGAGCACGCCATCGAGGCCCCGAACCGTCCCGACGTCCGCTTCCGCAGCATGGTCACCGTCTCCCTCGGGGGCACCGGAACGATCCGGCACGTCGTCAACGACCGCGGCGGCCCGTCCAACTCCTCCACCAACGTCGCGAACCTGGTGAGCTACCCATGAGACGACTCCTGACCCGACTCCTCGGCCTCATGGCACTGGTCCTCGGCCTCGGCGTCGTCGCCCCCGCCCAGGCGGCCCCGGCCGCACCGGACTTCCGTGTGCTCGCCTTCTACAACGGCACCTGGGACGCGGCCCACATCGACTTCGTCAAGGAAGCCAACGACTGGTTCCCGCGCACCGCGGCCGCCCACAACTTCACCTACACCGCGACCACCGACTGGAACCTGCTCGCCAACGGCGGCGTGGACGCGTACGACGTCGTCCTCTTCCTCGACGACGCCCCTCAGGGCGCCGCGCAACGCGCCGGATTCGAGCGGTACATGCGGAACGGCGGGGCGTGGCTCGGCTTCCACGTCTCGGCGTTCACCACCGACGCCTCCAGCTGGAGCTGGTACTACAACCAGTTCCTGGGCAGCGGGAACTTCCGCTCCAACACCTGGGGCCCGACCACCGCGCTCGTACGCACCGAGAACGCGGCCCACCCCGTGGCGGCCGGGCTGCCCGCGACCTGGACCTCCGCCGTCAGCGAGTGGTACAGCTGGTCGAACAACCTGCGGTCCAACCCGTCCATCAAGGTCCTCGCCTCGGTCGACCCGGCCGGTTTCCCGCTGGGCACCGACCCGAACCAGACCTGGTACAGCGGCGACTACCCCCTCGTGTGGACCAACACGCAGTACCGCATGCTGTACGCCAACTTCGGTCACAACGCCATGAACTACAGCACCAACACCCGGCTCTCCTCCACCTTCGCCGGCGCCACCCAGAACCGTCTCCTCATCGACGGCCTCAAGTGGCTGGCCGGCACCGGCACCACCACCCCGCCGGGCCCCTTCCCGGGGGACTCCTGGTACGCCCTGGCCGACGGGGCCAACGGCCTGTGCGTCGACGTCAGGGCGGCGGGCACGGCCAACGGCACGCCCGTCCAGCAGTACACCTGCAACGGCACCCAGGCCCAGCAGTTCCGCTTCACCCCGACGACCGACGGCTACACCCGCATCGGCGTCCGCACCGCTCCCCAGCAGGTCGTCGACGTCACCGACCGGTCGACCGCCGACGGCGCGGCACTGCAGCTCTGGTCCTCCTCGGGCGGCACGAACCAGCAGTGGCTGCCGGTGGCCGAGGCCTCCGGCCGGTACCACTTCGTCGCCCGCCACAGCGGCAAATGCCTCACCACCACGGGTACCGCCACGGTCGGCGTCGCCCTCGTCCAACGCTCCTGCGACGGATCGCCGTCCCAGAGCTTCCGCCCCACCGCGGTGCCCTAGGCACCGTCCCAGAGCCGCCGTACGGGTGCGGTGCCCCCCGGAGGCACCACCCCCGCACGGTTCATCGTTCCGGCGCCGCCGCCCCCCGGGCGGCGGCCTCGGCATGCACACCCGGCGGCCCGGGACGATCATCCGTACATGGCAGGTACTCCCCCACACCCCGCGCCGGCCGAGGCCGCCACCGGCGAGGCGCCCCGTCAGAAGCTGGCGCTCGCGGCGATGCTCTTCGCGGTGTCGATGACCTTCATCGACCAGACCATCGTGTCGATCGCCGCCCCGAGCATCACCGCGGAGCTCGGCCTCTCCGCCTCCGGCATGCAGTGGGTCGTCAACGCCTACCTGCTCTCCCTCGCCGCGTTCTTCGCGCTCGGCGGCCGGCTCTCCGATCTCTTCGGGCACCGCCTCGTCATGCTGATCGGCACCCTGGTCTTCGTCCTCTCGTCGGTGCTGTGCGGCTGTGTGCCGTCCGGCGACCTCGCCCAGACCTGGCTGATCGTCTTCCGCGCCATCCAGGGCCTCGGCGCGGCCCTGATGTTCCCCGCGGCGCTGGCCGTCGTCATCGCCGTCTTCCCCGTCGACCGGCGCGGCCGGGCCCTCGCGCTCTTCTTCGGGCTCTCCGGCGCCCTCACCGCCGTGGGGCCCCTGCTCGGCGGCTGGCTGACCGCGTGGACCTGGCGCGCGATCTTCTGGGTCAACGTGCCGGTGGCCGTCGTCGCCATCGTGCTCGCCGTGCTCGCCCGGATCCCCGAGAGCCGCCGTCCGGAGCGGCTCGACGTCGTCGGGGCCGTGCTCGTCGCCGTCGGGATGGGGCTGAGCGTGCTGGGCTTCCAGCAGGCCGCTTCCTGGGGCTGGGGCAGCGTCGCGACCTGGGCCTGTGTCATCGGCGGCCTGCTCGTCCTGGTGATCTTCTTCGGCTACGAGCGGCGCACCACACACCCGCTGATCGACTTCGACGTCTTCCGGGACCGGGCCTTCACCGTCGACAGTCTCGTGCTGTTCTTCGCGATGCTCGCCTTCGTGCCGGTCTTCTTCTTCTCGTCCGTGTACGCCCAGGTGTCGCTCAGCGCCTCCCCGAACCAGGCCGCTCTGTTCCTGCTGTACTTCTTCATCGGCTTCGGCCTCGCCTCCCAGTGGGGCGGCAGGATCCTCGACAAGCGCGGCGCCCGCCCGGCCATGAAGCTCGGCTGCGCGCTCGGCGCGGTCGGGTTCTTCCTCTGGGCCCAGAAGATGACCGATCTGTCGATGCACGACCAGTGGCCGTACGCGGCCATGGCGGGCGCCGGCATCGGCTTCCTCCTCGCGCCGGCCTCCACCGACGCCGTCAACCGGGCGATCGGCGCCTCGTACGGCGAGGTCACGGGGATCACCCAGACGGTCCGCAACTACGCGGCCGCCATCGGCATGGCCGTCTTCAGCACCCTGCTGGCCCATGTCTCCACGGACCGCATCACCGCCACGCTCCGGGACCGCGGCCTGCCGCCGGCCGAGGCATCGGCCACCGCGGAGAAGGTCGCCGAGGCGGTCACCGGTCACCCGGACGGCCAGGGTCCGAGCGGTGACGGGCCGGTGGCGAAGGCCCTGCGGGGGGCCGGGGACGCGATCCGGACGGACTTCGCCGAGGCCAACCAATGGGTGTTCTACGGCATGGCGATCGCCCTCGCCGTGGCATTCCTGTGCGCGCTCGCCCACCCCGGGACACGGGTCACCGAGCGCACCCCGAACAGCTGACCTCGTCCTTCGCAGCGCTGATCTCTTCCCCGAGCAGGGAGCCACATGGGCCGCCGCCCGACCCTTCGACGCCGCACCGTCCGCACACCCCGCCGGCGTACCGCCCCCGTCGCCCGCCGTCGCAGCGCCCTGGTCACCCGCTGGCGTACGGCCCTCGCCGCCACCGTGCTCACCGCCGTGACGGCGGCCGCGCCCGGGGTGTCACCGCTGCCGGGCACCACCGCCGCCGCGGCCGCGCCGCCACCCGCCGCGTTCACTCCTTCGGCCGCCCTCGGCCCGTCGGCGGCTCTCGCCCCGTCGACGGCCGTCGCCGCGTCGACGGTGTTCGACCCGGCGCCGGCCCGGGCCGGCCTGAAGCGTCTGCTGGCCTCCCACGCGGCGCAGTTCACGCTGGTCCCGGTCGAGAAGCCCGCCTCGGGCGACTACTTCTCCGTCGGGGGCGGGCCCGGGGCGATCCTGGTACGGGGCACCTCGCCGGCCACTCTCCTCACCGGGGTCGGCTGGTACCTGAAGCAGGTCGCCGGGGTCGACATCGGATGGCCGGGCGACAGCATCGGCCGGCTGCCCGCCACGCTCCCCCCGGTCCCCGGGATCCTCACCCGGTCCGCGGCCGTGCCCCACCGCTACGCCCTGAACGACACCGACGAGGGGTACTCGGGCGCCTATCGGGACTTCACCGCCTACCGGCACCAGATCGACCTGATGGCGCTGCACGGGGTGAACGAGGTCTTCGTCCCGACCGGGGCCGAGTACCCGTACTACCGGGCGCTCCAGCAGTTCGGCTACGGAGCGGCGGAGCTGCGCGACTGGATCCCGGGCCCGGCCCATCAGGGCTGGTGGCTGCTGCAGAACCTGTCGCACTTCGCCGGGCCGGTCTCCGAGCGGCTGATCGAGGCACGGGCGGCCCTGGGCGGCCGGATCGCGGACCACCTCCGTTCGATGGGGATGACACCCGTGCTGCCGGGCTTCTTCGGCACGGTGCCACCGGACTTCACCGCACGGAACCCCGACGCGGTCACCGTCCCGCAGGGGAGATGGGTGGGCTTCGACCGGCCCGACTGGCTGGATCCCACCGGGCCGGTCTTCCCCCGGCTCGCGGACGCCTACTACCGGTTCCAGCGGGAGCGGTTCGGGGACAGCGACATGTTCAAGATGGACCTGCTGCACGAGGGCGGGGCGCCGGGGACCGTCGACGTCACCGCCGCCGCGGGAGCCGTCCAGCGCGCCCTGGAGGCCGCGCGTCCCGGTGCCACCTGGGTCATGCTCGGCTGGCAGCTCAACCCGACCCCGGCGCTCCTGAACGGCGTCGACCGCCGCCGGGTGCTGATCGTCGACGGTCTCTCCGACCGCTACGACGGCCTCGACCGCGAGACGCAGTGGGGCGGCGCCCCGTACGCCTTCGGCACGATCCCCAACTTCGGCGGCCACACCAGCCTCGGCGCCAACACCGGTGCGTGGGTGAGCCGCTTCCACACCTGGCTCGCCGAGCAGGACAGCGCGCTGAGCGGAATCGCCTACCTCCCCGAGGGCACCGGCGGGAACCCCGCCGCCTTCGACCTCTTCACCGAACTCGCCTGGCAGCCGGGCCCGATCGACCAGGCGAGCTGGTTCGCCGGGTACGCCGCACGGCGCTACGGCGGTACGGACCAGCACGCGGCGGCGGCCTGGGAGCTGCTGCGCCGCGGCCCGTACAGCACCCACTCGGGTACGTGGAGCGAGCCGCAGGACAGTCTCTTCGCGGCCCGGCCGAGCCTGACGGCGGCCACCGCCGCGCGGTGGAGCCCGAAGGCGATGCGGTACGAGGCCGCCACGGTCGAGCAGGCGCTCGCGGAACTGCTGCGGGTGGCCCCGGAGCTGCGGGCCACGGACGCGTACCGCTTCGACCTCGTGGACGTGGCCCGGCAGGCGCTCACGAACCGTGCCCGGGTCCTGCTGCCCCGTATCAGGACCGCCTACGAGGGCGGGAACCTCGAGGGCTTCCGGGCGCTGGTACGGGAGTGGGGCGCCGCGGAGGAGCTGCTCGGGCGGCTGGTCTCCTCCGACCGGAGGTTCCTCGTCGGCCCGTGGCTCGCCGAGGCGCGCGCCTGGGGCGCCCTCCCGGAGGAGCGCGACCGGCTGGAGTACGACGCCCGCTCGATCCTCACCACATGGGCCGACCGGGGACCGAGCGAGTCGGGCGGCCTGCACGACTACGCCAACCGTGAATGGTCCGGTCTGCTCCAGGACGTGTACGCGCCGCGCTGGGCCGCCTACTTCGCGAGTCTCGACAGCGCGCTGGTGAACGGCACGGCGCCGGTGGCCGTGGACTGGTTCGCGAGGGACGAGGCATGGGCACACGACCGCCACCCCTACCCGACGACACCGACGGGCGACCCGGTCGCCCTCGCGGCGGAGGTGGGGGCGGCGCTGGCGGGCTAGACGGGGCAGCTCGGGCGGGGTGCGGGCGGCCGAGAGGAGGGATGCGGGCGGCCCGGGAGGACGGGGTGCGGGCGCCCGGGCGGCGTCGTCCCTTCCGTCGCACTCCCCCGCCAGCCGCGTCAGGTGGACCCCGACTGCCGCTGCCCGTCTCCTCCCTCCCCCGTAAATCGCTTGTCCGGGTTCCGCCGCGAGGGGAGCATGGATCATGGCGGGCGCGCTCCGGGTGGTGGTGTCCGACCGTCCACCGCGGCCCCTGCGAGGACCGCGGTGGTCAGCAATGCTGTTCACCGCCCGCCCCTCCCGGGAGACGCCCTCATGCCTGCGGATGACACAAGACGCTTCGTTCGGGCGGCAGTCGCGTGGGCGGCCGGTGATGCGCACGCCGCTCCGGCGGCACGGGAGCTGGCCCGCGGGCTGAGCACGGTCGTCCTCGTCGAAGGCGTCAGCGACGTGGCCGCCGTCGACGCGCTCGCCGCACGCCGGGGCCGGGACCTCGCCGCGGAGGGCGTCGCCGTCGTGCCCCTGGGCGGCGCGACGAGCATCGGGAAGTTCGTCGCCCTCTTCGGCCCGCAGGGCCTCGGGCTCCGGCTGGCGGGTCTCGTCGACATCCGCGAGGAGCCCCACTTCCGGCGCAGCCTGGAGCAGGCGGGGCTCGGCTTCGGAACCTTCCATGTCTGCGAGGCGGACCTCGAGGACGAGCTGATCCGCGCGCTCGGCACCGACGCGGTCCAGCGGGTCGTCGACGAGCAGGGCGAGCTCCGCGCGTTCCGCACCTTCCAGAAGCAGCCGGCCCAGCGGGAACGCACCGTGGAGCAGCAGCTGCGGCGCTTCCTGGGCACGCACAGCGGCCGGAAGGCGCAGTACGCACGCGCGCTCGTGGAGGACCTCGAACCCGCACGCGTACCGCGCCCTCTGGAGCGGCTCCTCGCGGACGCCTGCTGACAGCACGGTTCGACGCCTTCTCGTTCGTCCGGCCGTCTCCGCTGGTCAGCGGCGTTCGTTGGAGCTTCTTCCGAGGGGGTTCCGCGGCCGTGGTCCGGAAAGCGCATTGCACACGGGGCAGTTGACGGAATTGACTGCCGGGGCCGCGTCGGGACACCGACTCGCGGCACCGACCAGGTCGAACCCGCCGCTGTAAGGACCCGAATGAACCCCGTTCTCGACGGCTGTACACCCTGGCCCGAAGAGTTCGTCGACCGCTACTGGGCGGCCGGGCACTGGCGCGGCAACACGCTCGACAACCTGCTGCGCGGCTGGGCCCTGCAGTACGGACCGCGGACCGCGCTCGTGCACGGCGGCACCCGCGTCACGTACGCGGCCCTGAACCGGCGCGTGGACCGCATGGCCGCCGGGTTCCGGCTGCTCGCCCTCCGGCCCGGACAGCGCGTCGTCGTCCAGTTGCCGAACGTCCCCGAGTTCGTCGTCACCGTTTTCGCCCTGATGCGCGCCGGCGCGGTCCCCGTGTTCTGCCCGGTCGCGTACCGCGCGTCCGAGGTGTCCCACCTCGTACAGGTCACCCGGGCCGTCGGTTACGTCGGCCCCTCGACGTACCGGGGCTTCGACCACACCGCGATGGCGGCGGACATCGCCGCCCGCGAGCCCTTCCTGCGGAGGGTGTTCACCGTCGAGGCGCCGGACGCCTCGTCCCCGTACGGCGGCGGGTACACGACCGACGCGTCGGGCTGCCACTACTTCCCGCTGAGCTCGGTCGACGCCCCTCCCGTGCCGGCGCTGCCGCAGAGCGCCGACCAGGTGGCGTTCCTGCTGCTCTCCGGCGCCGCCGCCACGAGCGCCCTCCTCGTTCCGCGCACCCACAACGACTACGACTACCAGGCGCGGGCCGCCGCCGAGGCGGTGTCGCTCACCGAGGACGACGTGTACCTCGCCGCGCTGCCCCCCGAGTCCCCTCTGACCTGGGGCTGTCCCGGAGTCATCGGCACCCTCTCCGTCGGCGGCACCGTCGTCCTGGTCGAGGACCCGAGCCCCGCCGCGTGCTTCCCCCTCGTCGAACGGGAGCGCGTCAGCGTCACGTCGCTCCCGCCGGCGGTCGCCCGGCAGTGGCTCGACGCGCGCGCCACGATCCGGTCCGACCTGAGCAGTCTGCGACTGATGCAGATCGGTGGCTCGCTCCCGCCCCGGGCGAACGCCGTCGAGCGGCAGGGGCCCGCCGCGGACTGGCACCTGCAGCAGGTCTTCGAGATGGCCGAGGGGCTGCTCACGCTCACTCCGCCCGCCGAACAGGACGAGCCCGCGCTCACCACCCACGGCCGCCCGCTCTCGCCCGACGACGAGCTCCGTGTCGTGGGCGCCGACGGCGCGGACGTGGCCGACGGGGAGCCCGGCGAACTCCTCGTCCGCGGTCCCTACACCCTGCGCGGCTACTACCGGGCAGCCGAGTACAACGCGCGCTCCTTCACGCTCGACGGCCACTTCCGCACGGGCGCCCTCGCACGGCGCACCCCGGACGGGAGTCTGGTGGTGACCGGCCGCCTCCAGGACGTCCCGTAGGGGTGCCGTACGGGTCCCGTACGAGTCCCGTGGGAGTCCCGTGGGAGTCCCGTACAGGTCCTCGTAAGGGGTCCGGCCCCGAAGCCCCGAGCTTCTATGTCCAATCTGCGTTGTTCCTAGAATGGCCGGATGGAGCACATCGAAGCGATCGCCATGCTGCAGGATCCGGTGCGGCGCCGCCTGTACGAGTACGTGGCCGCCCAGGGCCGCGAGGTCGGCCGCAACGAGGCCGCCGAGGCCACCGGGGTGACACGCACACTCGCCGCACACCATCTGGACAGGCTGACCGAGGCCGGGCTGCTGGAGAGCGGCAGCCGTCGCCTGACGGGCCGCTCGGGGCCGGGGGCGGGCCGTCCCGCCAAGGTGTACACGCGGACGAAGGCCGAGCGGTCGGTGTCGCTGCCCGCCCGCGACTACCGCACCGCGGCCGAGCTGCTCGCCGAGGCCGCCGAGCAGGCCGGGCTCGACGCCGGCCTCTGCGCGGCCGCCCGCCGGCGGGGCGAGTCCCTGCGCGGCTCGGCCGCGCCCTGCGGAGACCTCGAAGAGGCCATGAAGGTGCTGGCCGCCCGCGGCTACGAACCGCACCTGGAGCCGGATCCGGACTCGGGGGCGGAATCGGACTCGGACTCGGAAGGGACGGCCGGGGTGGCCGCCACGCCCGTCGTCCGTATGCGCAACTGCCCCTTCCACGCCGTCGCCGAACGCTTCCCGCCGCTCGTCTGCGGAATGAATCTCGCGCTCCTGGAGGGACTGCTCGGCACGGACGGTCCCGTACGGGCCCACATGGACGCCCGGCCCGGGGAGTGTTGTGTGGTGGTCGAGGCTTCTAAAAACAATAGTGATTGACATAGAAAACGAGGCCGTGCTGGGATGAGCCCATGACCGCATCCCCGCATCCCGCCGCCCACCTCGCCCAGCTCAACGTCGCGACGCTCCGCCACCCCTTGGACGACCCGCGCATCGCGCCCTTCGTCGAGATGCTCGACCCGGTCAACGGCGCCGCCGACGGCGCACCCGGCTTCGTGTGGCGACTGATCGAGGAAGGCGAGGCCGACGCGACCGGCCTGCGCCCGGCGGGCGAGAACGTCATCGTCAACCTGTCGGTGTGGGAGAACCAGGAGGCCCTCTGGGACTTCGCCTACCGGAGCGGGCACCTGGAAGTGATGCGGCGGCGGCGCGCATGGTTCGAGCGGCACGTCGAGGCGCACCTGGTGCTCTGGTGGATCCCCGCAGGTCACCTCCCGACCGTCGGCGAGTCCCTGGAACGGCTGACGGACCTTCGGGCACACGGGCCGTCCCCGCGCGCCTTCACCTTCGCGTCGTCGTACAGCGCCGCCGAGGCCGCCGAGCACCTTCGGACGGCGGCGCCGTCGACGCGTCCCGCGTAGGCAGCACCGCCACCTCGGCGTTCCGTCCGCCGACCGGCGACGGGGAGATCGACCCGGAGGACCTCGACACCCGGCTCTTCGTCCTCGACGTCTCGCCGAATGCCTGCGCGAACAGGCCGAACTCCGGAGAACCCCTCGGCGCGCGCGGTGAATCTGGGGCTCGCCCACTTCGAGCGGTATCGCATGACCCACCGGGCGGGACCTGCGCCTCGCCGCAGTCGAACTGATCGGCGCCCGGGTGACGCGGCTGCGACGGGCGGAGCGCCGGTCGTCACTCCTGTCGCAGTGTCATGACCAGGTCGCGCGGCAGACCGTGGGTGTCGTGGAGGTAGTGGAGGTCCTCCTCGTCCAGGGGGCGTTGGAAGCGGGGGCCGGCCAGGATCCGGCGGCCGCGGGCGAGGAGTCGCCCGAACCTCTCCTCCTCGTCGAGCAACAGCCGCCGTACGTCGCCCGGGTCCACGTCCTGCCGGAAGTGGCTCAGGGTGTGCTCGACGAGCTCGGACGGAAGGTCTCCGAGAGTGCGCTTCGGATCGTCCCGCCACAGCACGGTCAGCACCCTGCGGAGCAGGCGTCGCAGCACGTATCCCTGCCCGGTGCTGCCGGGGCGCACCCCGTCGCCGATCACCACGACGGCCGAGCGCAGATGGTCGTAGACCAGACGCGGCGACGGTTCCTCCAGCGGCCACAGCGTGGGTACGAGTCGGCGCCAGGGATCGAAGACATCGCACTCGAACACGGACGACTTCCCCTGGAGCAGGCAGGCCAGTCGCTCCAGGCCCAGACCGGTGTCGATGTTCCGCTGGGGAAGCGGCCGGAGGGAACCGTCGTCGAGCCGGCGGTGGCGCATCATCACGTGGTTCCACACCTCCACCCATCGGTCGTCCTGGGTGGGCGTCGAACGGGGCGGCGAGTCCCCGCTCCAGAGGAAGACCTCGGAGTCGGGGCCGCACGGGCCGGTCGGGCCGTTGGACCACCAGTTGTCCTCGACGGTGAGCTCCACGGGCACTCCGCGGCCCTGCCAGAATTCCAGGGAGGCGGTGTCCTGTCCCGACCGGTCGTCTCCCCCGTACACCGTGGCGTGGAGGAGGCCCGGATCGACCCCCAGCCCCTCGGTGAGCAGCTCGTGTCCCCAGGCGAGGCTCTGGGGGCCCTCGTAGTCGCCCAGCGACCAGGTGCCGAGCATCTCGAACACGGTCAGATGGGTGGAGTCGCCGACCTCGTCCAGGTCCGTCGTGCGCAGACAGCGCTGTACGTTGACGAGGCGTCGGCCCAGTGGATGGGGGCGCCCCTCCAGGTACGGGGTGAGCGGATGCATGCCGGAGGTCGTGAACAGCACCGGGTCGCCGGGCGGCGGCAGGAGCGTCGAGCCGGTGATGCGGCGATGACCGCGCTCCTCGAAATAGTCGAGGAAGGTCCGGACGATGTCTTCGGTCTTCATGGGATGACTCCTTCGCGTCACGGCAAGGGAGGCACCGGAGAACGGGCCGGAGCGGTCGTCGACCGGGCAGAGGAGCCACAGAACCACCGGCGGGCCGTTTCCGGTCGCCGGTGGGAAGAGGAAGGTCAGACGGCGGCAACCGGCGAGCTGGTCGCTCGCGCGGTCGCGGTGAGGCTTCGGCCGGTGACGTTCATACGCTCGACGATAACGCGCGTCCCTCCGGAGAGCACCCGATATTTCGCGAGGGGGTGTGCGTCGGCGGAGCGTGGTGTCGGCCGTCGCGGCGGCTGTCGGCGAAGACGGACGGCAGTCGTCTGTCCGGCGTCTTCACTGCCGGGCAGAGGCCGCCGGACGGTCGGCGCCGTCGGACCGTCGGCGCCACTGGACCTCGTCGTCAGACCGTGAGGACGACCTTGGCCCGTGCGTGGTCCACCTCCATGTAGCGGATCGCCTCGGCCGCTTCGCTCAGCGGGTAGGTACGGTCGACGGCGGGGGTGACCGCGCCGGACTCGACGAGGTCGCAGAGTGCCGCGAGGGTCTCGCCGTCCAGAACCGCCGTGAGGACGAGCACGCGCCGGCCGACGAAACGGGAGACGGCCTGGCCCTTGAGGAGCAGGCCCATCGGTCCGAACAGGCTGCCGCCCTCGGACACTCCTCCGCCCGACAGCACCAGGGTCCCCGTCGCCGTCAGGGCCCGTCTGCACTCGGCGAGGGAGCGGTTGCCGACCAGGTCGAGCACGGTGTCGAAGGGCGTGGTGCTCCGGGTGAAGTCCTCCCGCGCGTAATCGATGACGTGGTCCGCGCCCAGTGACCGGACGAGGTCCGCGTTTCTCGCGCTGCACACGGCGGTGACCTCGGCCCCGAGCGCCTTGGCCATCTGCACGGCGAACGTGCCCACGCCGCCCGACGCGCCGTTGACCAGCACACGATGGCCCGGCCTCGTGCCGGCCAGGTCCCGCAGGGCCTTCAGGGCGGTGCCGCCGGCCAGCGGCACCGCGGCCGCCTGCTCGAACGTCAGGTTGCGCGGTTTTACGGCGATCTTGTCGGCCGCCGCGGACACGTACTCGGCGAAGGCGCCGTCCGCCTCGCCGTACACCTCGTCGCCGACGGCGAACCGGCTCACGGAACCGCCCACCGCGGTCACCTCACCCGCGAAGTCCGTCCCCCGGATCCTCGCCTTCGGTCTCCTCAGACCGAAGGCCAGACGTGCGACGTACGGATCGCCCCGCATCACGTGCCAGTCACGGGCGTTGACCGACGCGGCGCGGACCCGTACGAGCACGTCGTGCTCTCCCACCTGCGGACGGTCGGCCTCGTCGAGCCGCAGCACCTCGGACGAGCCGTACCGGTCCTGGACGATCGCCTTCATCAAGCCTCCGTACGGATACGCGAGATGGCGATGTGCCGCCCCCGTCACGACGGTAGGGGAAGGGAGCCGGGACGCACATCGGGGAGAGCCCCTAGGGTGCCCCCGACCTTCACACCCGCCCGCCGCCCCCGGTCCCGGCTCCGGCCCCGGCCCCGGCCCCTATGCCGGCTCGGTCGCGATCTGGATCAGGTTGCCGCACGTGTCGTCGAAGACGGCGGTGGTGACGGGGCCCATGTCCATGGGCTCCTGGAGGAAGCGGACGCCCAGGCCGTGCAGGCGCGCGTACTCCGCGCGCACGTCGTCGACGGCGAACTGGGCGAGGGGGATGCCGTCCTGGACGAGCGCGTCACGGTAGGTCTTGACGGCCGGATGTCCGGCGGGCTCCAGGAGGAGCTCGGTGCCGCCGGGCTCCTCGGCCGAGACGACGGTCAGCCAGCGGTCCTGCTCCCCGAGCGGGACGTCGTGCTTCTTCGCGAAGCCCAGGATCTCGGTGTAGAAGTGCAGGGCCTTGGCCTGGTCGTCGACGAAGACGCTGGTCAGATGGATCTTCATGGGGTGTTCTCCTCCGGTCGGGATGCGTCGGGCACGAGCCAGCGCTCGGCTATCTGCCGCAGCGGGGCCGTGTTCAGGTCGTGGAACTTGTACCGGCCCTCCCGTCTGGTCTCGACGAGTCCGGCGGCCTCCAGCACGGCGAGGTGCTGGGAGACCGCCTGACGCGAGATGCCGAGCTGATGCTTCATGCTCAGTCGCGAGCAGATCTCGAACAGTGTCTGTCCGGATTTCTCCGTGAGCTCGTCGAGGATGGTCCGGCGGGTGGGGTCGGCCAGGGCTTTGAAGAGGTCGTCGGCCACGACCCCAGGATAGGCAAGGTTTCACTTGCCTATCAAGTCGAGGCCTGCCCCACCCCGGGCCGCCTGGACAGGCCAGCCCAGGCGGATGTGGTCCACCGCCCAGAACCAGTTGTTTCCGGCGTCGTACATCCGGAAGCGCAGGGTCACCGTGCGGGCCCCCGCCGGGACCGTGAACTCCTTGGTGACCGCCGTGTTCTCCGCGTCCGGCGAGCCGGGGCCGTACTGCAGCAGGACCCTCTCCTCGCCGGAGTCGAAGACCGCGCGGACCTCGGCCTTCTGGTCGCCCTCCTGCCGGTAGTGCGAGTCGAAGTCCACCCGGAGGGTCGTACGGCCGGCCGGGACCGGGACGGCGGGTGAGACCAGGGTCGAGTCGAAGCGGCCCTTGCTCGCGGGCGCACCGGTGTCGTCCCAGTCGTCCGGGTCGGCGACCGCGACGACGCCCAGACCCCGGGTGAAGTTCGGGCGGTTCTGGGCGCCGGCCGACCAGGCGCGGCGGGTGTGGAAGGTCCAGCCCTGGAACATCGGCGTGCCCTGGGGCATCGAGGCCGCGTCGACGACCGACCAGCCCTCCGGTGCCGTCGCCGTCCAGCCGAGCACCTGGCCGCGCTTGACCAGCTTCCCGGCAAGCGACTGGAAGTCCTCCGCGAGCAGATGACCGCTCATGGTCGGGGCGATCCGTGCCTGGATCTCGCCGTCGGCGAGGCGCAGCCCGTCCGCCGCCCGGCCGCGGGCGACCGCGAGCAGCCGGGCGGAGCCGTAGGCGGGAGCGTCGGAGGGAGCGGTGACGTCCCAGCTCGCGGTGGCCGTGGAGCCGGCGGTCAGGGTCCGCGGCGGAGTGTCCGCGACCGGCTTCGCCGTCCACCCGGACGGCGGTGTGAAGGCGATGGCGACGTCGTGGAGCTCCACGGGTCCCCGGTTGGTGACGGTCGCGGTGAAGCGGGCCGTGGTGCCGCCCGCGACGACCGGCTCGTCACCGGCGGCGGTGGCGACCTCGACGGTCAGGGCGTCGGGCAGCCCCATCGCCGGATCGGTGACGCCGCGCGTCCGGCCCCGGTCGTGGTCGTGGCCGCGGTCGCGGTCGCGGTGACGGCCCTGGTTCCGCTCGGCGAAGCGGCCGGCGAAGCGGCGCAGGAACCCGGGGTCGTCGGCGGCGCTCACGGCGATGTCGTACCAGCGCTCGGCCGGCACCCGCAGCTTCACGGTGCGGTCGTCGCGCGCGCCGACCCGGACCTCGCGGACGCCGCCGCCGTACGCCAGATCGCCGACGAGCACGGTGCGGGAGCGGCGGCCACGGTTCTCGATCTCGATCTCCAGGTACGCGCGGTCGCCCTCGCGCTCCTCCTTGAGCCGGGCCTCCAGCGCGTCGTCCGTGTCGCCGCGCAGATGCCAGAGCGAGCCGTTGGGGCCGTGGATCCGGAGGTCGTAGCCCTCTCCCTGGAGGGCGCGGGCGCCGGTGAGCCGCTCGCCCGCGCCGACCGTGTAGAAGTCGGGGGTGCTGCCGGGCTCCGCGTACACCTGGAAGACGGCGGCCTGTCGGCCTCGGTTGCGGAGGTCCAGTGAGACCCGGCCGTCCCGGACCTCGGAACGCAGCGACAGGGCGTACGGCACGGGGCGCGCCGGGCGGGTGCCGCGCTGCTGGCGCGGGAAGAACTGCGGCGAGGGGACGGCGATCGACGGCTTCCCGGCCGCCGCGTCGGCCTTCGCGCGGTTGCCGCCGGTGTCGGGCAGCTCGGGCCAGACGATGTCCTCGCCGGAGAAGTCGAAGACCGACGTCAGATCACCGGCGACGGACCGGCGCCACGGGCTGATGTTGGGCTCGCGCACCCCGAAGCGGCGCTCCAGGAAACGGATCACGGAGGTGTGGTCGAGCACGGTGGAGTCGACGACGCCCCCGCGGGTCCACGGCGACACGACGAGCATCGGTACGCGGAGGCCGAGACCCATGGCGTGCGGTCCCGAGACCAGGGTCTCCCCGGCGGGCAGCGTGTCCGACCAGGTGAGGCCGCCGTCGGTGGCACGTACCCGGTAGCGGCCGTCCTGGGAGACGACCCGCATCGCCGTGGCCCCGTCGGCCTGCCGCACCCGGACGACGACCTCGCCGTCCACGGACATCGTGGCTCTGCCCCGGTCGGCGGAGAGCGGCGGCACGGGCGGCATGGCGTGGTCGAAGAAGCCGCCGTGCTCGTCGTAGTTGAGGATGAACACGGTCTTGGCCCACACCTCGGGATGGTCCGCGAGCGCCTCGATCAGTCGCGCGGTGAGGTGCTCGCCGTACGGCGGGGGCCAGCTGGCGTGCTCGGAGAGCGCCTCCGGTGCGACGATCCAGGACACCTGCGGCAGCCGGTCGGCTGCCACGTCGGCGCGGAACGCCTCGACGAGCGCGTCGCCCATCTTGTGCCCGTCGCCCTGGTCGGCCGCGGCGCCGACCATCGCCATGCCCTTGTCGTGGAGCGGCTCGCCCTGCTTGGCCTGCTGGAACGGGCGGAACCAGGCGAGGGCGTTGTCGTCGTAGTTGTCGCGGGCCTGGTACGTCCTCCAGCTGACCCCGGCCTTCTCCAGACGCTCGGCGTAGGTGGTCCAGGTGTAGCCGCCCGGTATGGAGCTGTTGTTGTGGACGACGGTGTCGTTGACCGTTCCACCGCTGGTGCCGGTCATGAAGTGGTCGCGGTTGGTGTTGGTGTTGCACTGCACCGACGCGTGGTACTGGTCGCAGACGGTGAACGTGGTCGCCAGCGCGTTGTAGAACGGCATGTCGGTGGGCTCGTAGAAGCCGTGGCCGAGCCAGCCGCCGGTACGGCCGGTGACATAGCCGTCGGCACGTCCGTCGTTCCAGAGCGGGAAGGAGTCGATGAAGCCGAAGGCGGGGGCGCCGTTCCGGTAGGCGTTGGTGTGGGCCGCGTTCATCGCGAAGGGCACGAGATGGCCCTCGGCGCGGGAGGGGTCCGGCTGGTGGAACACCGACTTGCCGTTGGTCCCGCGGACGGCGGTACGGTCCCCGAGACCGCGGACGCCGGCCAGGGTCCCGAAGTAGTGGTCGAAGGAACGGTTCTCCTGCATCAGGACGACGACATGCTCGATGTCCTCCAGCCGGCCGGGGCGAGCGGGCGCGGCGAGGGCCTCGCGCACGCTCAGGGGCAGCGAGGCGAGCACGGCGGCACCGGCGGCACCGCCGAGGAGCGCGCGGCGGGAGACGTCGGGGGAGGAAAGCACGGGGGACTCCTTGGTCTTTCGGCCTTGTGAGCTTCCGGCCTTCCGGCCTTCGGCCCATCGGCCTTTCACATCCGGATCTGTTGGGTCCAGACCCGTTATGTGTAGGAGATCTTGGAGTCACCCACCCGGGCGGCCGGTGAACGCAAGACGAACAACCCCGCCGAACCGGCACAGAGCCGCGCCCACCGTCACATCGGACGGTGGGCGCGGCTCGTCATCGCTCAGACGGTACCGGTGCGGCTCTTGGCGCTCTTGGCGCTGCTGCCGCTCTTGGTGCTCTTGCTGCTCTTGCTGCTCTTGCTGCTCTTGCCGCTCTTGCCGCTCCGGTCGTCGGGGCACGAGCCGTACCCCTCGTCGCCGTACCCCTCGTCGCCATAGCCGTCATCGCCATAGCCCTCGTCGCCGTAGCCCCCGGGCTCGCAGGGGTCTTCGGCACGGCTGTTGTCCAGCCGGGCCACGACGACCTTCTGGTCACCGTCGACGACGTAGGGGCCCGTGACCGGATCGGCGGGCAGGACGTAGCCCTCCGGGACGGCGGTCTCCCTCAGGTAGTAGGAGCCGTTCTCCAGCGTGCCGAAGGAGCAGAGGCCCGCCGCGTTCGTGGTGCACGGTGTCCCGACCCGGGTGTCGGGGTCGGGGTCGCCCGTCTGCAGGCCGGTCCGCCCGTTGGTCTCCTCCCACAGCTCGAAGGTCGCACCCCGCAGCGGCAGGCCGCTGTCCGCGTCGGACTTGAGGAGCTTGACCGAGCCGGTGCCGGGCGGGACCGGTGTGCGGCTGTTGGTCGCGGTGACGGACACCCCTGCCGCCGCGTTCGCCTCCGTCAGCACCAACGGCCCGAAGACGGCCGGTGAGGGAAGGTCGTAACCGTCAGGAGCATCCGTCTCCTGCCAGTAATACGTCCCCGTCTCCACCGTCCGCTCGCACACACCGTCCGCACCCGTCGTACAAGCGGCACCCACCTGCGTATCCGGGGTCATCCCACCCGTCTGCAGACCCGTCGTACCGTTCGTCTCCTCCCACAGACGGAACGTCGCACCCGACAACGCCGCACCCGACTCCGCATCCGTCTTCACCACCCGCACCTCACCGGTGACCGTGTTGGTCCCGTCGCAGTTCGGAAGGTCGCCGTTGAAGGGGTAGGCGTGGAACTCCTGGCCGCCGCCGCCCGATGCGGCGGTGGTGTGGGTCAGGGAACCCGTCGTGAAGAAACGGCCGTTGATACCGGGCAGGGTGACCGTCGTGCTCGACGTCTGGTTGCCGATGAGGAAGCTTCCCTGGAACTGTCCCGTGCCGGCGAGATTCACCGTGGTGGCGTCGGGGAAGTTCCACAGCAGTCGCTCGCGGTACGAGTTCAGCGGGTCGGTCTCGTCGTCGATGCCACCGCTGTACGTGTTGATCGTCCGGTCGGCACCGAGGACGTTGACGAGGATCGTCGCGGTGTCGGGGATGCCGGCGAAGACAACCCCCTGTTGGCCGTCGTTCGCCGTCTCCATGTCGAAGTCGACGTTGAACACCTGGAGTTGTGAGGTCCCGTCACCGGTGAAGAGCGTCTGGCCGCCCTGGTTCTCCGCCGTACCGGTGGGCGTCCGCGGCTCGCCGTCGACGCGGGCGTAGCAGCGGCTCGCGACGGTGAGACGGTCGCGCAGCCCGGTGTACGGCACCACGGCGTTCGCGTCCTCCACGAGGGTGCCGGTCACCGTTCCCGAGACGGCGCCCGCGTGACGGACGATCCCCTGTTCGTTCAGGAGGCCGCCGGTGGTGTCGAGGGTCTGGCCCGCGGCGACGGTCACGCCTCCCCCGGTGGTGAGGAAGTCCGATCCGTCGGGCGGAGGGACCCGGGATCCCACACCGACGATGCCGAGGTTGTAATTGCCCCCGGCGGCCGCGTCCTTGTTCTGGTCGAAGTCGTCCAGGACGACGACCCGCCCCTCGGCCTCGGCAGCCCGGCCGCGGACGAGGAAGTCGTCCCCCACGAAGATGTTGATCGCCGCGTCGCGGCCGGCGATGGCGCCGTTGTCGATCTCGGGGAAGGGGACGGGACAGTCCCCGGGGACACAGGGGCCGAGCCCTCCGGGCAGCGGGGCTGCGAGCGCGACGGACGCCGTCGGGCCGAGCATGAGCGCGGGGACCGCGACAAGGGACACGGCGCACGCGAGCCCGGCGGAACCGGCGCGTCCCCATGGACGCACGGGTCGCCGGTGACTGAGTGTTCTCATGGCGCGAGTCTCGGTTCCCGCTGATCAACGCACCATGCGCGATGCCCGGCGTTGATCCGGTCGGGGACGGCACTCACCGGTTGGCGTGAAAGGCGCCTGCCAGATGGAGCAGGGCAATGGGATGCCGCCGGTGACACGGCCGGGCTCCCGGACCTGACCCCAGACCCGCTCCCAGCCCCATGCCGGTGCCGGTGCTGGTGCCGGTGCCGGTGAGCCGGGGGCGGCCCGTACGGTTCCAGGGCACTGCCGCAGCACCGCCGGGGCAGCCGTGATCCGGCGACGTCACTCCCCCGCGCATACGGACCCGCCGCTCAGGGTCGACACGCCGGCCACGATCCCGGTCCTCCCGGGCCGTCCGTCCGTCGAGGACGCGGGCGAGTCCGGTCGGCCTGCGGCCCGCCCGGCCGCAGTCCTCCGCAAGGAGACGCGGCGGCGCCGAGCGACCGCGCGGCAGAACCGGACGAACGGGCGTGAAGGCCGGCCCCTCCGCACCACTCGCACCCGGAGCCCAGCCCGTGCACGCCCATCGCACCCGGAACCGGGCCCGAGCCCACCGCTCGCACGTGAAGGCCGGCTCAGGCGTGCCTGACGAACCCGCCCGTCGGCAGCGGCCGTCTTCGGCTGTGGGACCACGGCAGTTGGGGTGAAGGCCAACCCGCGTTCCAGTCGCCCGCCCGCCGGGCCACGCTTCGCTGAAGCGGTCATTCCCCATGCCTTGGAGCGCAGTACGACGTTCATGGCCATGACACCGACGGGGGCTGAGATGAGTGTGCTCGTCCCACTCCGAAGGAGTCATCGCCTTGAGAAACTTCCTTCGCCGGATCGGCGTCATCGCCGCGGGCACCGCCCTTCTCGGCGGCGCACTGTCCGTCTCACCGGCAGCCGCAGACGACACTGTCGATGTCCAACTCCTCAGCATCACCGACTTCCACGGCTATCTGCAGCCGCCCACCGCAGGGCAGGGCGGATCCATCCCCACCGGGCGCGGCACCTCGGTCACCGTCGGCGGCGCCGCCTATCTCGCCACCCATCTCCAGCGGTTACGGGCCGGCCACCCCCACTCCGTCACCTTCGCCACAGGTGACAGCTTCGCCGGCTGGCCCTTCGAAGTGGACGCCTTCCAGGACGAGCCGACGGTCGAGGTCCTGAACAAGCTGGGCGTGCGTTTCTCGGCCATGGGCAACCACGAACTCGACGTGTCCCCGGAGTTCCTGGTCCAGCACATGGAGGAGGGCCGCTGCTTCGGCACGGTCGACGTGGACAGCTGTTTCACGGACTCCACGGGCCGACGCTTCCGCGGCGCGAACTTCGACTTCCAGTCGGGCAACATCGTCCACGCGCAGACCGGCCGTCCCGTCGTGGATCCGTACCGCGTCGAGTGGTTCCGCTCCGCCGGCGGCAAGCGAATACCGGTCGGTTTCATCAGCACGACCGTGGAGGGTGCCGTCACCAACTCGACGTCATTCCAGCCTCAACTGCGCGCCCTCGACCAGGCGCGGACGATCGAGCGCTACACCAAGGAGCTCAAGCGCCGGGGCGTCGAGGCCATCGTGCTCAACGTGCACGAGGGCGGTTCGCCTACGGACACCGCGACCGCGGGCTACAACGCCTGCGACTCCGTCTTCGGTCCGGTCTTCGAGCTGGCGAAGAAGGTGCCGGCCGAGATCGACGCGATCGTCACCGGCGACTGGCACTGGCGCTTCAACTGCATGGTGCCGGACCCGGCCGGCGTACCCCGCCCCATCGTGGAGGCCGGCAACCACGGATCTGTGATCAATGAGATCAACCTGTCCCTCGACACGGCGACCGGTGAGGTCCTCAGGGACCGCACCCGATCCCTGAACCACGCGGTGACGCGCGACGTGGCACCGGACCGGGACGTCCAGAAGATCGTCGACTACTGGGCCGCGCGCGGAGCGGAGCGGTTCGCCGAGCCGCTCGCCCGGCAGACGGGCTCCTTCACCCGTACGCCGAACGCCGCGGGGGAGAGCACGGCCGCCGACCTGTACGCCGACGCGCAGTACTGGAACGCCAACCGCACACGCCAGGGGCGGGCCGATCTGGCGCTGATCTCCGCGCGGCCCGCGAAGGGCAGCAACGCCGTACGCGGTGACCTGCCGTTCGCGAAGGGAAGCCACGCCGCCGACGCGGACGGACGCATCCTGTTCGGCGAGTCCTGGAACGCCTACGGCTACGGCAACCCGGTCCTCACCGTCGGCGTGAAGGGACGCCGGCTCGACGCGATCCTCGAACAGCAGTGGCAGACGCAGACCGACGGGACGGTGAAGTCCGCGCCCCTCGCCGTGTCCCGCAACGTCTCGTACCGCTACGACCCGGCACGGCCCGTCGGCGACCGGGTCTCCCCCGGTGACGTCGTCATCAACGGCCGGCCCCTCGACCCCGCCCGTACCTACCGGGTGGCCGCACTCGCGTACACGGTCATCGGAGCCGACGGATACGGCGCCTTCGCCGGCTACACCGCGCCCGTCCGCAACGGACCCGACCACGAGAGTTTCGTCGCCTACCTCAAGGCCCACAAGACGATCTCTCCGGCACCCCTCGACCGCGTCCGCGTCAAGAGCTGACGGCGGCGGGCACAGCGCTACCCGATCTCCGCGAGCTCCTCGGACGGGAACAGAGCCTGCGGCGTCTCCCCCTCGAAGTACGTCTTCGCCCGGGCCGTCGCCCGCGCGTCGCCGCGTACCTGCCCCGGCCGGGATCCATTGCCGAGCAGGACCCCGCCGAAGCGCATCCGCAGGTAGGCCGCCGTGTGGTTGAGGGTGGTCACCATTCCGTCGGCGACGGCCTCGTCGTCATCCGACATGGCCGTCACCGCCCACAGTGTCCGGCCGGCCATCCTCTTCTTGAAGTCCAGGTCCGGAACTCCGAGCCAGCCCGACCAGTAGTCGAGGTAGCGCTTGGTCTGGGCGGAGAGGGTGTACCAGTAGAGCGGCGAGGCGATCACGATGTCGGTGGCCTCCAGCGTGGCCTCCCGAAGCATCAGCTCACTCTCGGAGACCTGCCAGTCGCCGTCCTCGTGGCGTCCGTCCTGGAAGTCCGGCAGGGTCAGCCGGTTCAGGTCGACCCAGCGCTGCGGTACGTCGGCGGGCAGCGCCTCGGCGGCGGCCCTGGCGAGTATCTCGGTGTTGCCGTCGGAGCGGGAGCTGCCCAGCACGAACAGGAACGATCGGTCCGCGGTAAGCGGGGAATGATTGGTCATGACCGGACGCTAAGGCTTGACACTGATGTCAAGGTCAAACCCGGACGGGTGGAAGGCGGGCACGCATGCTGATCGGGGAGCTGTCCCGGCGCACCGGAGTGAGCACCCGGCTCCTGCGCTACTACGAGGCGCAGGGGCTGTTGGAGGCCCGGCGCGGACCGAACGGCTATCGCTCGTACGACGAGGACGCCGTGGCCACCGTCCGCCAGGTGCGGGCCCTTCTGGCCGGCGGACTGTCCACGGAGGTGATCCGGGTCGTCCTGCCCTGCACGGGCAGTGACGGTACGCAGCTGGACTGGTGCGCCGACATCCGGGAGCTGATGCACCGCGAACTGGCCGCCACCGACGCCCGCATCGACGACCTCCACCGCCGACGCACCACCCTGGCGTCCTACTTGAACGGCTCGTGACCTCAGGCCCTCCCGAGGTCCCGGCTTCTGGTGAGGAGGCCACCCGTACCCGGCGGCCGCCGAGTTCCACCGCCGTGGTGGTGGCGCCTACGCGAGTGCCGGCGCGTCGGTCCGGGCGGCGGAGATGAGGCCGACCAGCGAGGTGCGGGTTTCCGACAGTGCGGAGATCCGGTCGTCCAGACCTCTGAGGTGTTCCTGGAGGGTCTCCAGCCGGCACTCCGCGACCGTACCGTCCTGGCGGACGCAGGGCAGGAGATCGCGGATGACCCGGGTCGGGAGGCCGGCGTCCAGCAGGGCGCGGATGCGGCGGACCGCGGCGGTGGCGTCGTCGTCGTAGCGGCGGTGGCCGCTGTCGAGACGGTGGGACGTCAGGAGGCCCTGCTCCTCGTAGTAGCGCAGGAGCCGGACGGAGGTGTCCGTCGCGACGGCGAGCTCGCCGATCTTCATGTGGCGCTCCTCACAACCTCTTGAATCTCACATTGATGTGAGATCTTAGCGTGGGGGCCATGACGAACACGGATCGACCCCTCTCCCTCTACGGATTCCTTCGCCCCCGGCCGGAGCGCGCGGACGAGGTCCGGCGCATCCTCTCCTCCCTCGTGGAACCCACCCGGCAGGAGCCCGGCAATCTGCAATACCACCTCCACGAGCACGAGGACGGCCGCTTCTTCCTGTACGAGGTCTGGCGCTCCCAGGAAGACCTGGACCTGCACAACGCGACGCCCCCTCTGAGGGCCTTCCTGGACAACCTGCCGACCTTCCTGGAGGGAGCCCCGGAGGGCTACTTCGACACCATGCTCAGCCCCTATCCCGAGGCGGAACCGTCTTCCGTCTGAGGTCTCGCGGTACGTCGGCCGGCAGGGCACCCTCCACGCTCCGCGCCCCGTCCGGCGTCGACCCTCCGGATAGCATCGATGTTCGACGTTTTTCTGTTCTGGGGGACCGAATCATGCGCAGGCGTACGTTCGTCACCGCTCTCGGCGCCGCTGTCGCGGGCGGCGCTCTGCCGGTCGTCACCGCGGGGAGCGCGGCCGCCGCACCGCTCATCACGCCCACGCTGACCGGGAGGGACCCGGCCGCCTCGCTCAACGCCCGGGCCGTGTACGCGCATCTGGTGCGGCTGGAGAACAACGCGCGCTCCGGGAACCGCCCGATGACGGTGATCGGCCAGCACATCGAGGGCCAGCAGGAGCTGTTCAACGCCTCCTACGGCGACGCGGGCGGCACCACGCACGTCGGCTACTACTACAAGAAGGCCCGGGACATCACCGGCAAGCTCCCCGGCTTCCTGGAGATCGACCTCGGGCCGGGGTACGGCGCGGCGGACGGCTGGGGGGCGTACGAGGACCGCTCGTACAACCGGCCGCTCGGGCTGCCCACGGGGCGGCGTCAGTGGCAGTACGTGGACGATGTCGTCGACGTCGCGACGGGCGTGTGGAAGGGGCTGCCGCGGGCGGCGGACGGCACGTACAACCCGGCGGGCGTCATGGTCCGTTCCGACGGCGGGAGCGCGGTCCTCGCGAACGGCGGGGCGGCGGCCGGGATCGTCGGGGTGAGCTTCCACCAGCCCTACCCCGGATCGCCGTTGAAGGACTGGAGCCGGGTGCTGACCCAGGTGCGGGGGCAGCACCCGGGCGGCAGCGACGGGAATCCGGTCGCCACGCTCACGACCGACCAGGCGTGGTTCGACCGGGTGGTCGACTGGGAGTCGGACACTCCCGAGTACCGGGCCCTACTGGAGGATCTCGGCTTCCTGGCCGCCTCGTTGTCGCACTTCGCGGCGTACGACATTCCCGTACTGCTGCGGCCGTACCACGAGATGAACGGCGGCTGGTTCTGGTGGGGAGGCCGGACCCCGGCGAGCTACAAGAAGCTGTGGCGGATCACGTACGACTTCCTCGTGAGGACGAAGGGCCTGCACAACCTGATCTTCGTCTGGTCGCCGAACGCCTGGAACCCGCAGGGCGACGACGTGCCGTGGGACTACTACCCGGGGGCCGATGTGGTCGATGTCGTCGGCGTCGACGACTACGCCCCCTCCTCCTCCGCCTCGGACCTCACCCACACGTACTACACGGGGCTCGTCGACTACGCGAAGCCGCGGATGCTGGCCGAGACGTGGAACATGCCGATCACGGCCTCGGGCCGGAACGCGCTGACCCGCAGCCCGTGGGTGATCTGGAACATCTGGGGGTCCGGCATGACCAGGACGGACATCAACACCCACGCCGACGTGAAGGCGACCTACTACGCGGCCGACCAGGTGCACACAGGCGGTTCGGGGTCCGGTTTCGGCCAGAACTTCGACTGGGGGTCGCTCCACGCGCACTGAGCGGAAGGGACGGGCCTCAGTTCTCCCGGTCCGCGCTGGAGAGGGCATCCGTGATCAGGCGGGTGGCGAAGTCACGGTCGTCGGTGATGCGGTTGATGTGCTCCGCGAGCAGGAAGGCCGTGGCCTCCAGGGGATTCATCTCCTCCTTGGTCCAGTCTCCGTACTGCCGGCGCCACAGGCCCGGGCTCAGGCCGACGCCCGCCGCGACGAGCAGGCCGGCCATGGTGGGGATGACCTCGGGGCGGACGCTCCTCGGCGTCATCCGCATGCTCGCGACCAGGCTGGGCACGACGTACGCGAGGACGTCCTTGTCGTGGTCCTCGTACGCCAGGCGCAGCCACTTCATGAACATGAAGATGAGCGTGCAGGTGCCGTCGAGCATGTCGCGGGCGCCCGTGGGGCCCAGGGACGCGGTGAACTGCTCGATCAGCTCCTGTTGTTCGGCGTCGGTCTGGGTCCTGCCGTCGTAGATGCCCTTGAGCCGGGAGTCGATCATCAGGACCGCGGCACCTACATCACCGGCGGGGGCGTACTGGGGGTCGCAGGGCGATGCCACGGGATGCCTCCTCACATGACCGCGGCGAGCGGCGCGGCATGTCCGTACCGTAGACCGCCGCTCGGACCGTGGTCCGGCGTTTCGGCGACCGTCCGTGGTGGCGCCGTGCCGGTGGTACGACAGTGGGGCCCTCGTGGCACGAGGGCCCCACTGCACGGGCGGACAGCCGTATCGGTCAGGTACGGATCGCGCGGTCGCTCGGATGCATGTACGCCCCGGCGGTCAGAAGCGGTCCCCCCGGCCCGGGAGGCCCGGGATGCCCGGAGGCGTCGGCAGCGGAAGGTCCAGGCTGTTCCGCGCCTGGGCCGGCGTGGCCTGGCAGGTCACGTCCGCGGCGGGCAGCCTGCCCGTCGTCAGATAGTCGGTGGCGGTCTTGTCGGCGCAGGACTTGGAGCCGTAGATGCCGTGGCCCTGGCCGCCGAGGACGGTGACCATCCGCGCGCCCTTCATGGTCCGGCGCAGCCCCTGTCCGCTGACCAGCGGAGTCTGGGAGTCCCACTCGTTCTGCAGGATGAGCGCGCCGACGGAGTTGTTCACCTTGGTGGCGGGCTCGGTCCCGTTCTTCCAGAACGCGCACGGCTTGATGTTCGAAGCGAAGTCGCCGTACAGCGGGTAGGTGGCCTTGTCGCGGATCGCGTCGCGGCGGTACTGCTCCGGGTCGCGCGGCCACGCGCGGGTGTCGGCGCAGGCCACGGACCAGAAGGCCGCGTCCGAGTTGTCCGAGGGGACGGCACGGGCGAACGACGGCGGTACGGGACGGGGCGACGTGCTCCGTCGCGAGGGCGCCGGGACCGGAGTCCCCCCGGCGGCCTTCTTGAGCTCGGCGATCGCCTCGGCGGCGCCCTTCACGTCGAAGAACATGGCCCGGCCGGCGCGGATGTCGTCGCCGGTCAGCAGCGTGCCCTGGAAGTCGATCGGCTTGCGGTCCGCCTGGGCGACCAGATCCCAGTAGGTCCTGCCGACCTTGGCGGCGGTGTCGCCGAGCCCGTACGTCGCGTTCCGCTCGGCGGTCCACGCGCTCCAGCGCTTGAACGCCGGCTCCGCGCCCTCCGCCCACACCTGGATCATGCCCCGCCAGATCCGCGCCGGGTCGACCGCGCTGTCCAGCACGAACCGGTCGGACCGCTTCGGGAACATCTGCGTGTAGACGGCGCCCAGGTACGTGCCGTAGGAGTACCCCAGGTACGAGATCTTCTTCTCGCCGAGCACGGCACGGATCACGTCCATGTCCCGTGCGGTGTTGCGCGTGGTGAGGTGAGGGAGGACGGACCCGCCCTTCGCCCGGCATTTCTCGGCCACGGTCCGCGCCCAGCGGACGTCCTTGCCGAACGTCGAGGCCTTGTACGGGCGCTGCCAGTTCAGCTCGTCGTCGTTCAGACCGCAGCTCACGGGCGAGCTCTGACCGACGCCCCGCGGGTCGAAGCCGATCAGGTCGTACTGCTCCTTCACCGCGTTCGGCAGCTCCGGGCCCATCCACAGGGGCATGTCCAGCCCCGGGCCGCCGGGGCCGCCGGGGTTGAGGAGCAGGACCCCGCGCCGCTTCTGGAGGCTGGTCGCCTTGATCCGGGACACGGCGACGTCGAGCTTCCTGCCGCCCGGCCGGGTGTAGTCGAGCGGCACCTTGAGCGTCGCGCACTCGAAGTTCGCCGGTCCCTCGGCCTCGCAGCGCTTCCAGCGCGGTGTCTGCTGCGTGTACGGCTTCAGGGAATCGGCGGTGGTCGCCCACCGGGGTGACGGGCCGGCCGCGGACGCGACGGCGGGCGTGAGAGCGGGCAGGAGCGTCGCGACCGCGCCGATGGCCACGAGGGGTGCTATTCGTCTGCTTCGCACAGTGAGTCAGATCCTTGCGGGAGGTGGATGATCCGTCTCATGCACCCTTGCTCAGCAAGCAGTTGCGCGAATCCCTCCCCCGGCCACCCTTGCCTCCGACCACAGGAGGAGCGCGCCCCCGCGAATGGTTCCCGAGGCGGAGAACGCAATCCGTCGTTTTCCCGTCCGGCCCCACCGACCGTCCCCGCTCATCCCCGTCCGGCCTCACCGACCGTCCCCGCTCACCCCCGTCCGGCATCACGCGGTCCCGCTCCAGAACCTCCCAACGGCGCTTCTCGATCAGCGTCTTCTACAGGAAGCGCCAGGACGCGCGCTGCCGGTCCTCGACCCGCCGGTAGCGCCGGAAGAAGCACCTCGGCAACGAGCGCCGGGCTCAGCGGACCCCGCGGGGGCGGAACTGGACGCTGATGCGGGGTCCGACGGCGCGGCTCGTCTTGGGCACGGCATGGTCCCAGGTCCGCTGGCAGGAGCCGCCCATCACCACGAGATCCCCGTGACCGAGCGGGAGGCGGAGAGCGGTCGGACCGCCGTCGCGCGGGCGGAAGGCCAGATCGCGGGGGTCGCCGAGGGAGAGGATGGCGACCATCGTGTCGTGGGTGTGGGAGCGGCCGGTGCGGTCGCCGTGCCAGGCCACGCTGTCACGGCCGTCGCGGTAGAGGCAGAGGCCGGCGGAGGCGAAGGGTTCGCCGAGCTCGGGGCCGTAGTGGGAGCCGAGGGCCTCCCGGGCCTCGGTGAGCGCGGGGTGCGGGAGGGGGGCACCCTCACCGTAGTGGGCCAGGAGCCGCGGTACGGCGACGACGGTGTCGTACATCGGCCGCTCCTCGGCCCGCCAGGCCACCCGGTCGGCCAGCTCCTCGAAGAGGGCGTCGGAGCCGTGCAGCCAGCCGGGGAGGTGGTCGACCCAGGCACCGTCGCCCAGCACCGTCCGCCGGAGGCCGTCCAGCGGGCCGAACCGTATGTCGTCACCCTGATCGAACAGCGAGCCCTGGAGTCCGGGCAGGGCGGGGGGTCGTGGCGCGGTCATGGTTCCAGCGTAACGAAGAACCGAACATACGAGCGAATGACGTTGCCGCGGCCCCGCCCCGGCGGAGGCCTCGCTCCGGCGACGGCCCTGCCCCGGCGGTCGATCCGGAGGCGAACGAGAGGGCCGAATCGCAGGGCGGACCGACCCGATCCCCCGGGTGACCCGCATCACACTCACCTCCTGTCAGCAATCGGGGACCCGTCTCGTTCAAGGGGCACGCCAACGAGACAGGGGCAACGCCATGAAGCACCGCATCGTCGTACTCGGCGCCGGATACGCCGGGGCCTTCGCCGCCGGAAACCTGGCCCGCCGGCTCTCCCCCTCCGACACCGAGATCACGGTCGTCAACGCCGCGCCCGAATTCGTCGAGAGAATGCGGCTCCACCAGTTCGCGAGCGGCCAGGACCTCGCGTCCCGCCAGCTCGTCGACGTCTTCGCGGGCACCGGGGTGCGGCTGCGCATCGCGCGCGTCACGGGCGTCGACCCCGAGCGAAGGACCGTCGCCGTGACCGGCGAGAACGGCGAGGACGAGCTCGGCTACGACACGCTCCTCTACGCGCTCGGCAGCTCTGCCGCCCATCACGGCGTCCCCGGCGCGGCCGAGTACGCCTACGACGTGACAGGCCGGTCCTCGGCGCTGCGTCTGCGCGAACGCCTGGCCGGGCTGGGCGCGGGCGGCACCGTACTGGTCGTCGGCGAGGGGCTGACCGGCATCGAGACCGCCACCGAGCTCGCCGAGTCCCGGCCCGACCTCTCGGTCGCCCTCGCCGCCCGGGGCGAACCGGGCGCCTGGCTGTCGTCGAAGGCCCGCCGCCACCTGCGCCAGGCCTTCGACCGGCTCGGCATCACCGTCCACGAGCACACCGGCATCGAAGCCGTCGAGCCGACACGGGCGATCGCCGCCGACGGCACGTCCCTCCAGGCCGACGTGACGGTGTGGTCGACCGGCTTCGCCGTGCACCCCCTCGCGGCCGCCGCCGGCCTGGAGGTCGCCGAGACCGGCCAGATCGTCGTCGACCGCACCATGCGCTCGGTCTCGCACCCGGACGTCTACGCCGCCGGTGACTGCGCCTACGCGATCGGCGAGAACGGCCGACCGCTGCCGATGTCCTGCGCCTCGGCCGGCTACACCAACATGCAGGCGACCGCCGCGATCATCGCGCGCCTGACCGGCGGCCAGGTCCCGACCACCGGGCTGAAGTACCACGGCAACCACATCAGCCTCGGGCGGCGGGACGCGATCTTCCAGATGGTGGACGGGGGCGCCCGCTCGAAGCCCTGGTACCTGGGCGGCCGGACCGCCGCGCGCCTCAAGTCGGGCGTGCTCGGTACGGCCGGCTGGGGCATCGCCCATCCGACCTTCGGCCTGCCGAAGCGCAGGCGCAGCCTCGCCACCGCGCCCGACCGGGCCGGTGTGAGGGTCGCCTCCTAGGCTGTTCGGCATGGACAGTTCAGCCATCGATCGCTTCGAGGCCAGCCGGGGCCGGCTGGCCTCGCTCGCGTACCGTCTGCTCGGCTCGGCGGCCGACGCCGAGGACGCCGTGCAGGACACGTTCCTGCGCTGGCAGGCGGCGGACCGCGCACGGGTCGAGGTGCCGGAGGCGTGGCTGACCAAGGTCGTCACCAATCTCTGCCTCGACCGGCTCCGTTCCGCGCAGGCACGCCACGAACGGGCGTCCGGCGCCTGGCTTCCCGAACCGCTCCTCGAAGGCGACCCGATGCTCGGCCCGGCAGACACCTTCGAGCAGCGCGAATCGGTGTCCCTGGCCGTGCTGACCCTCATGGAACGTCTCTCGCCGGTCGAGCGGGCCGTCTACGTCCTGCGCGAGGCGTTCTCGTACAGCCACGTCGAGATCGCCGGGATCCTCGGCATCACCGAGTCCGCGAGCCAGCAGCATGTCCACCGGTCCCGGAAGCGCGTCGCCGCCGAGCGCCGCCGCGGCGGCGAGGCCGACCCCGCGTCCGCGCGCCGGGTCGTCGAGGAGTTCCTCGCCGCCGCCACGTCGGGGCGCACCGAACGGCTGGTGGCACTGCTCACCGACGACGTGACGGCGGTCTCGGACGGCGCCGGACTGGCCAGGCGGCTGCTGCGGTACACGACGCGCGAGCGGGTCGCCTCCTACGTGCGGGCGGGCTTCAAGCCCACGGCGGCGAAGCGGCGGTTGGCCGGCGGCTCGCCCGCGATGCACATCGCGCGGGTCAACGGCTCCCCGGCCGTCCTCGCCGTGGTCGACGGGCGGATCGTGGGCGCCGTGGCGTTCGACGTCGGCGACGGCAGGGTCGCGTCCCTGTACGGCATCGCCGCCGCGGACCGGCTCACACGCCTCAACGAGGCCTGGCGGCCCGACGCGCCGGTCATCCCCGCATGGTGACCGGGGCCGCCGGAAACCCGTGACCCGAGCCGGAGCGAGGACGGCACCCGTACGGCCTCCGCTCCGCGCCGCACAGCGGCTCCTCGGCTCCTCGGCTCCGGAGCCCCATGTCGCCGGGCGTCCCGCGGAGAACCTCCGACGCCGCGGGAGACGCCGCGTCAGGCGAGGTGGAAGATCTCGGTGAGGGGGCGCATGGCGGCGTCGGGTGCCCGCCCGTCGAGCTCCTCGAAGAAGCCGGCCATCTCGGCCTGCCAGCGGCCGTTGACGTCGGTGGCGTCCATGGCGGCGCGGGCCCGCTCGAAGTCGGGGGTCTCCAGGTAGCCGACGAGCAGGCCGTCCTCGCGCAGGAACAGCGAGTAGTTGTGCCAACCCGTCCCGGACAGCGCGTCGAGCATCTCGGCCCAGACCTCCCGATGGCGTTCGCGGTACTCGGCGGCCCGCTCGGCCCGGACCTTCAGTAGGAAGCAGACGCGCTGCATCAGGTGCCCTTTCCCGGGGATGCCGGAGCGACGGCCGTCACCGAAGCAGTCACTCCGGTCTGAAATGTTTCATTCGGATGGCCCGGAAGCTAGCCGTACCCACCCTGCCGGTCAAGTGCGCTCGTACATGTGGGCAGTCCAGAAGCTTGACGACCCCTACGTCCGGGGCTAGCTTCCCTCACGTAATGAATCGATTCACTCCGTTCACTCAGCCCGAGGTGACCATGCCTGACACCGCCGCCGCGAAGGCCGCACTCGCCGGCCAGCGGATCGAGACACCCTCCTGGGGCTACGGGAACTCCGGCACCCGGTTCAAGGTGTTCGCACAGCCGGGCGTACCGCGGACCCCCCGGGAGAAGCTGGACGACGCGGCCCAGGTGCACGCCTTCACCGGCGTCGCCCCCAAGGTGTCCCTGCACATCCCGTGGGACAAGGTCGACGACTACGCGGCCCTGAGCACCTACGCGAAGGAGCGCGGCCTGGAGCTGGGCGCGATCAACTCCAACACCTTCCAGAACGACGCCTACCGGCTGGGCAGCGTCTGCCACCCCGACCCGAAGGTGCGCCGCGAGGCCGTCGACCACCTTCTGGAGTGCGTCGACATCATGGACGCCACCGGCTCGAACGACCTCAAGCTCTGGTTCGCCGACGGCACCAACTACCCCGGCCAGGACGACATCGTGGCCCGCCAGGACCGGCTGGCGGAGGCGCTGGCCGAGGTGTACGCGCGACTCGGGGACGACCAGCGGATGCTGCTGGAGTACAAGTTCTTCGAGCCGGCCTTCTACACGACGGACGTCCCGGACTGGGGCACCTCGTACGCCCACTGCCTCAAGCTCGGCCCCAGGGCGCAGGTCGTCGTGGACACCGGCCACCACGCCCCCGGCACCAACATCGAGTTCATCGTCGCCTTCCTCCTGCGGGAGGGAAGGCTCGGCGGTTTCGACTTCAACTCGCGCTTCTACGCCGACGACGACCTGATGGTCGGCTCCGCCGACCCCTTCCAGCTCTTCCGGATCATGCACGAGGTCGCCAAGAACGACGGCCTGGCCCCCGCCACGAACGTCGCCTTCATGCTCGACCAGTGCCACAACATCGAGGCGAAGATCCCCGCCGTCATCCGCTCGGTGATGAACGTCCAGGAGGCCACCGCCAAGGCCCTCCTCGTCGACCTCGAATCCCTCACCGCCGCGCAGCACGCCGGTGACGTCCTCGCCGCCAACGCGGTCCTGATGGACGCCTACAACACCGACGTACGCCCGCTGCTGCGCGAAGTGCGGGAGGAGCGGGGGCTCGACCCCGATCCCGTCGCGGCGTACGCCGCCTCCGGACGGCAGCGACGGATCGAGGCCGAGCGGGTCGGCGGGCAGCAGGCGGGCTGGGGAGCCTGATCTCCGTACCTGCGGAACCTGCCACGGCTCCCCCAAGCTCCCGGTCACCCCCACACCGTCCGGCTCCTCCGAACCCGCCGTCGCCCCACACCACCCGTCGCCCCCCGCCCTCCCCGCCGTCTCCCGACCGTCCGTCGCCTCCGACGCCTCCGACTCCCCCGAAAGGCTGAATCCCCCATGGCCACCCACCCCGAAGTCGCCGCCCTCCTCAGCCGCGCGCGCCGACTCGGCTCCGATCCCCGCACCACCAACTACGCCGGCGGCAACGCCTCCGCCAAGGGCACCGCCACCGACCCGGTCACCGGCGGCGACATCGAGCTGATGTGGGTGAAGGGCTCGGGCGGCGACCTCGGCACGCTCACCGAGGACGGCCTCGCCGTCCTGCGGCTCGACCGGCTGCGGGCGCTCAGGGACGTGTACCCGGGGGTGGAGCACGAGGACGAGATGGTCGCCGCGTTCGACTACTGCCTCCACGGCAAGGGCGGCGCCGCCCCGTCCATCGACACCGCCATGCACGGCCTGGTGGACGCCGCCCACGTCGACCACCTGCACCCGGACTCCGGCATCGCGCTCGCCTGCGCGGCGGACGGCGAGGCACTGACGAAGGAGTGTTACGGCGGGAAGGCGGCGTGGGTGCCGTGGCGGCGCCCGGGCTTCCAGCTGGGCCTGGACATCGCGGCGATCAAGGAGGCCCGTCCCGAGGCCGTCGGTGTGGTCCTGGGCGGGCACGGCATCACCGCCTGGGGTGCGAGCGCCGAGGAGTGCGAGGCCAACGCCCTCTGGATGATCCGTACGGCGGAGACGTTCCTCGCCGAGCGGGGCGGGAAGCAGCCCTTCGGTGCTCCGCTGGACGGCTACGGCGCACTGGACGAGGAGCGGCGCCGGGAACGGGCCGCCGCCCTCGCGCCCGTGATCCGGTCGCTGGCCTCCCAGGACCGGCCGCAGGTCGGCCACTTCACCGACTCCGAGGCGGTCCTCGACTTCCTCGCCCACGACCGGCACCCGCGGCTCGCGGCCCTGGGCACCTCCTGCCCGGACCACTTCCTGCGGACGAAGGTCCGGCCGCTGGTCCTGGACCTGCCGGCCACGGCCGGGCTCGGCGAGGCGGTCGCCCGGCTGAGGGAACTGCACACCGCGTACCGCGAGGAGTACGCCGCCTACTACGCGCGGCACGCCACCACCGGCTCCCCCGCGATGCGCGGCGCGGACCCGGCGATCGTCCTGATCCCGGGCGTGGGCATGTTCTCCTTCGGCAAGGACAAGCAGACCGCCCGGGTGGCCGGAGAGTTCTACGTCAACGCGATCAACGTGATGCGCGGTGCGGAGGCGGTCTCCTCGTACGCGCCGATCGAGGAGTCGGAGAAGTTCCGCATCGAGTACTGGGACCTCGAAGAGGCCAAGCTGCGGCGCATGCCGAAGCCGAAGCCACTGGCCACCCGGGTGGCCCTGGTGACGGGCGCCGGCTCCGGCATCGGCCGGGCCGTCGCGCACCGGCTGGTCGCCGAGGGGGCGTGCGTGGTGATCGCCGACCTGAACGGCGAGACCGCGGCCGCGGTCGCCGAGGAGCTGGGCGGCCCGGACAAGGCGGTGGCGGTCACCGTGGACGTGACCTCCGAGGAGCGGATCGGCGCGGCGTTCCGCGAGGCCGTCCTCGCCTTCGGCGGTGTCGACCTGGTCGTCAACAACGCGGGCATCTCCCTCTCCAGGCCGCTGCTGGAGACCACCGCCCGCGACTGGGACCTCCAGCACGACATCATGGCCCGGGGCTCCTTCCTCGTCTCCCGCGAGGCCGCCCGCGTGATGACCGAGCAGGGGCTCGGCGGCGACATCGTCTACATCACCTCCAAGAACGCCGTCTTCGCCGGCCCGAACAACATCGCCTACTCCGCCGCCAAGGCCGACCAGGCCCACCAGGTCCGGCTCCTGGCCGCCGAACTCGGCGAGCACGGGATCCGTGTCAACGGCGTCAACCCCGACGGGGTCGTCCGCGGCTCCGGCATCTTCGCCGCGGGATGGGGTGCCCAGCGGGCCGCCACCTACGGCATCGAGGAGGAGAAGCTCGGCGAGTTCTACGCCCAGCGCACCCTCCTCAAGCGCGAGGTCCTCCCCGAGCACGTCGCGAACGCGGTCTTCGCCCTCACCGGCGGCGACCTCACCCACACCACCGGCCTGCACGTCCCCGTCGACGCGGGCGTCGCCGCGGCCTTCCTCCGCTGAGGGCCCCTCGATCGCCCTGGGGCGGGTGACTGACGCACCCGCCCCAGGTGCGTCCGCGGACCGGCGGCGCGATGCCCCGGGGGGAACCGGTCCCGACAGCGTGGCCGCCGGGCGCCGCCGGTCCGCCTTCCCCGCCTTCCCGTTCCTCGACGAGCCGCCCGCACCGCAGAGGTATCCACGTGACCACCACTCCACCGTCCTCCGCGTTCGCCGCGGTCGATCTCGGCGCCACCAGCGGACGCGTGATCGTCGGCCGGGTGGGCGCGGGCACCCTCGGCCTCACCGAGGTGCACCGCTTCCCCAACACTCCCGTACGCCTGCCGGACGGCCTGCGCTGGGACGTCCTCGCCCTCTTCCAGGGCGCTCTCGACGGACTGCGGGAGGCCGCCCGCTCCGGCGGTGTCGCTTCCGTCGGCGTGGACACCTGGGCCGTGGACTACGGGCTCCTCGACGCCGACGGTGCCCTGCTGGGCCACCCGCACCACTACCGCGACGAGAGGACCGACGGCGCCGCGGCACGCGTCTGGGCCGAGGTCGGCCCCGAGGAGCTGTACGGCATCACGGGCCTCCAGCACCTGCCGTTCAACACGGTCTTCCAACTCGCCTCGGCCACGAACAGCGTCCAACTGGGTTCGGCCCGTACCCTGTTGCTCATTCCGGATCTGCTGATCCACTGGCTGACCGGAACCGTCGGTGCCGAGGAGACCAACGCCTCCACCACCGGTCTTCTCGACTCCCGTACGGGTACCTGGTCCAAGGAGCTGATGAGCCGATTGTCCGTCGCCCCCGGTCTGCTGCCGCCGCTGCGCTCCCCCGGTGACCCGGCGGGCACCCTGCTCCCCCATGTCGCCGCGTACACCGGGCTCGACCCCCGTACACCGGTGACGACCGTCGCCTCCCACGACACCGCGTCGGCCGTGGTCGCCGTACCGGCCACCGAGCCCGGCTTCGCCTACATCTCGTGCGGCACCTGGTCACTGGCCGGCCTCGAACTCGACGCCCCCGTCCTGACGGAGGAGTCCCGGGCGGCGAACTTCACCAACGAGCGCGGCATCGACGGCACGATCCGCTATCTGCGCAACATCATGGGAATGTGGCTGTTCGAGGAATGCCGGCGCACCTGGGACAAGGAGGGACTGCCCATCCACATCCCCACGCTGCTCGCCGAGGCGGCCCGGTCGGCGCCGTTCGCCTCGGTCGTCGACCCGGACGCCCCGGAGTTCCTCGCCCCCGGTGACATGCCGGCCCGCATCCGGGACTTCTGCGCCCGCACCGGCCAGCCCGCCCCGCAGAGCCAGGGCGCCGTGGTCCGCTGCGTCCTGGAGAGCCTGGCGCTCGCCCACCGCCGCACCCTGCGCCGGGCCGCCGAGCTCGCCGGCCGCGACATCACCCGGGTCCACCTCGTCGGCGGCGGTTCACGCAACGACCTGCTCTGCCGGCTCACCGCCGACGCCACCGGACTGCCCGTCGTCGCCGGCCCCACCGAGGCCACGGCCCTGGGCAACATCCTCGTCCAGGCCCGGTCCGCCGGCCTGGTCGGCGACCTCCCCGACATGCGCCGGCTCATCGCCTCCACCCAGCACCTGAGGCACTACACGCCCCGGGGCGACAGCGCCGCCTGGGACGCGGCCGCCGCCCGACTCGACCCCGCCCCGAGGAACCCCTGATGCGCGTCGCCCTCTTCGCCACCTGCGTCAACGACGCGGTCTACCCCTCCACGGCCATCGCCACGGTCAGGCTGCTCGAACGCCTCGGCGTCACGGTGGACTTCCCCGCCGCCCAGACCTGCTGCGGCCAGCCCCAGTACAACACCGGCTACCGCCGCGAGACCGAGCCGCTCGTGCGCCGCACGGCGCGGGCCTTCGAGGGCTACGACCATGTGGTCACCCCCTCCGGCTCCTGTGTGGCCATGGTGCGCGACAACTATCCGAGGATCGGGCGGAAGGCCTGCGCCGAGGGGCGGGGCAGCGCGTTGTCGGACGCCGCAGACTCCCTGGTCCCCAGGACGTACGAACTGACGGAGTTCCTCGTCGACGTGCTGGGCGTGACGGACGTGGGCGCGTACTTCCCGCACAAGGTGACCTACCACCCCTCCTGTCACGGCCTGCGCATGCTCGGTCTCGGCGAACGCCCCCGCAGGCTGCTTCAGTCGGTGAAGGGGCTGGAACTGGTGGAGCTGCCGGGAGCCGAGGAGTGCTGCGGCTTCGGCGGCACCTTCGCCGTGAAGAACCCCGACGTGTCGGCGGCCATGGGCGCCGACAAGGTCCGCAACTCCCTGGCCACCGGCGCGGAGGTGCTGTGCGGTGCCGACAACTCCTGTCTGATGCACATCGACGGCATGCTGCGCCGCCAGGACGCCCCGCAGCGCGCGCTGCACATCGCCGAGATTCTCGCGAGCACGGAAGAGGAGCCCCTGGCATGAGCGGCACATTCATCGGTATGCCGGCCTTCCCGAAGGCCGCGCACGAGGCCGTACGGAACGACACCCTGCGGGCCAACCTGCGCCACGCCACCCACACCATCCGCGACAAGCGGGCGGTGGCCGTGGCCGAGCTCGACGACTGGGCGGAGCTGCGCGAGGCCGGAAAGCAGATCAAGGACCACACACTCGGCCGGCTCGACCACTACCTGGTGCGGCTGGAGGAGTCGGTCACCGCCGCGGGCGGGACGGTGCACTGGGCGGCCGACGCCGCCGAGGCCAACCGGATCGTCGCCGACCTGGTGAAGGCGACCGGCGAGACCGAGGTCGTCAAGGTCAAGTCGATGGCCACCCAGGAGATCGGCCTCAACGAAGCCCTGGAGGCCGAGGGGATCACCGCGTACGAGACCGATCTCGCCGAACTGATCGTGCAGCTCGGCGAGGACCGGCCCTCGCACATCCTGGTCCCGGCCATCCACCGCAACCGCGGCGAGATCCGCGACATCTTCCGCTCCGAGATGGGCAAGTGGGGCCGCTCGGCGCCCGAGGGCCTCACCGACAGCCCTTCCGAGCTGGCCGAGGCGGCCAGACTGCATCTGCGGGAGAAGTTCCTGCGGGCCAAGGTCGGCATCTCGGGCGCCAACTTCATGGTCGCCGAGACCGGCACCCTCGTCGTCGTCGAGTCCGAGGGCAACGGCCGCATGTGCCTCACCCTCCCCGAGACCCTCATCTCCGTCGTCGGCATCGAGAAGATCGTCCCCTCCTGGCGCGACCTGGAGGTGTTCCTCCAGACCCTGCCCCGCTCGTCGACCGCCGAGCGGATGAACCCGTACACGAGCATGTGGACCGGCACCACGGACGCGGACGGCCCGGAGACCTTCCATCTCGTCCTCCTCGACCACGGCCGCACCGACACCCTCGCCGACGAGGTCGGCCGCCAGGCCCTGCGCTGCATCCGCTGCTCCGCCTGCCTCAACGTCTGCCCGGTGTACGAGCGGGCCGGCGGCCACGCCTACGGATCGGTCTATCCGGGGCCCATCGGCGCCATCCTCACTCCCCAACTGCGGGGGACGGCCAGCGAGATCGACGCCTCCCTCCCCTACGCCTCCTCCCTCTGCGGCGCCTGCTACGACGTCTGCCCCGTCGCCATCGACATCCCCGAGGTCCTCGTCCACCTCCGGGAGAGGGTCGCGGACCAGGGCGGCCGGGGGCACCGGCTGGAGAAGGCCGCGGTCAAGGCGGCGAGCTGGGTCCTCGACCACCCCGGCGTCCTGGCGGCGGGTGAGCGCGTCGCGGCGAAGACCCGCGCCCTGCACCCCGGGAGACTCCCCGGCGCGAGCGGGTGGACCGACAGCAGGGAACTGCCGCGGTTGCCCGCCGAACCGTTCCGCGACTGGTGGAAGAAGAACCGCTCATGACCTCACCCACGACACCCTCCTCCCGCGAGCGGATCCTGGGCCGTATCCGTACGGCGCTGGCCGACGCCCCCGACGCCCCGCACCCGTCACGCGGCTACCTCGTCACCCACACCCTCGACGACCCGGCCGGGATCCTCGACCTCCTGCACGAGAACCTCGCCGACTACCGGGCGAAGGTGCACCGCACCACGGAACGCGCGCTCCCCTCCCTGGTGGCGACGCTGCTTGAGGACCACGGGGCGGCCTCGGTCGCCGTCCCGCCGGGCCTGCCCGCCGCCTGGCTGGCCGGCACGACGGCGGAGCAGCGCCCCGACGGGGGTGGGCAGGTACCGCCCCGGGAGACGACATCGGCGACGGGGGCCGGGCCGGGCGCGCCCCTCACCCCGTACGAGCTCGACGTCACGGACGCGGTCGTCACCGGCTGCGCCCTGGCGATCGCCGAGACCGGCACGATCGTCCTGGACGGCGGCCCGGGGCAGGGCCGCCGTTCCCTCACCCTCGTGCCCGACCTGCACATCTGTGTCGTACGGGCGGCCGACCAGATCGTCGCATCGGTTCCGCAGGCGATGCCCCGCCTCGACCCGACCCGCCCGCTGACGTGGATCTCGGGGCCCTCCGCGACCAGCGACATCGAACTCGACCGGGTCGAGGGGGTGCACGGCCCGCGCACCCTTCACGTCGTGCTGCTCGTCGACGGGGACGGCGTAGGGGACGGCGACGGCGTAGGGGGCGCGAAGCAGGGCTGAGCAGGAGGGCGGGCGTCTTCGACCGGAGCCGACCGAGCAGCCGGGTGGCCGAGCGGCCGACCACCGGCCACCGGCCATCGGCCGAGCGGCAGAACCGGCGCCGCCGCGGGACTCAGCGGCGGGTCACGCCCGCGCCCGTGTCCCCGTCCGGGCCCGCGGTCAGCCAGGAGCCGATTCCCGGGAACGCGTCCGGCCCGCTCTCGCCCTCCACCGTCGCGACGAGGTCGGCGACGGTGGTCCCGGCCAGCGAGGCCCGCCACGCCCCTTCGGCGGCGCCCATCGCCCGCGCGATCGGGCAGGGCTTCGTGCACTTCTCCGGCGGGGTCGCCAGCGGGCCGCGCCGGCGGATCTCGGTGCAGACGAACGCCGGATCGGGTCCGTCGACGGCCTGCACCACGTCGAGCAGAGTGATCTCCGCGGCCGGCCTGGTCAGCACATAGCCGCCGGTCTTGCCCTGGACGGACCGCACCAGACCGGCCCTCGACAGTGCCTGCATCTGCTTGGCCAGGTAGCTCGGCGACACGTCGTGCAGCTCTCCACTGCTGTGTGGTCCTGACGGCGGCGAGCCGGCCCGTGCCGGCGGCCCGGCTCGCCGAGCCCCGACCGGCCCACGAAGGAAGGCACACCATGAAGATCACCGTCATCGGCGGCACCGGCCTCATCGGTTCGCAGCTGGTCACCCTGCTCCGGAACACCGGCCACGACGTGGTCGCGGCATCCCTCTCCTCCGGCGTCGACCTGCTCACCGGCGCCGGCCTGGACGAGGCCCTCGCCGGCGCCCACACGGTCGTCAACGTGAGCAACTCCCCGACCTTCGACGACCGGTCCCCCGCCTTCTTCCGCACCACCGTGAGCAATCTGCTCCGCGCCGGCGAGCAGGCGGGAGTACGCCACCAGGTCGCGCTCTCGATCGTCGGCGTGGACCAGGTCCCCGAGCTGGACTACTACCGCGCGAAGGTCGTCCAGGAGGACCTGCTGCGCGAGGGAACCACTCCGTACTCGATTGTCCGCGCCACCCAGTTCTACGAGTTCATGGACGCCGTGATGTCCTGGACCTCGGCCGACGGCATCGTCCGCCTCCCCGCGACACCGCTCCAGCCGATCGCGTCCGCGGACGTGGCCGCCGCCCTCGCCGACGTCGCCACCGGGGCGCCGCTCGACGGCACGCTGGACGTCGCGGGACCCGACGTCCTCCCGCTGGACGAGATCGGCCGGATCACCCTGGCCGGCCGGGGCGACGACCGCCGTGTCGTCACCGACGACCGGGCGGGCATGTTCGCCGCCGTCCGCGGCGACGTCCTCGTCGCCGGCCCCGGTGCCCGCCTGGCGCCCACCCACTACCGCGACTGGCTGAGCACCGCCCTCGCCGGCTGACCCGGCGCGGCACGGCGCGGTCCGGCCGTCCCCGTGCGGGGTGCGGTCGGGCCGCGCATGCTCGAAGCATGTCCCAGGTGACCACCACCGACCTGTACGAGGTCACGATGGCGCTCTCGTACCTGCGGGAGGACATGCGGGCACCGGCCACCTTCAGCCTCTTCGTCCGCGGTCTTCCGCCGGGCCGCGGGTTCCTCGTCGCCGCCGGCCTCGAACCTGCCCTCGACTACCTCTCCCGCTTCCGCGTGGGCCGCCCCGACCTCCAGGAGTTCGCCGAGGCGCTGAGGCGGCCCGTCGAGGACCTCGAACCGCTGCACGGCCTGTCCTTCGACGGGCAGGTCCGTGCCGTGCCCGAAGGGCGGCTGGTCCTCGCCGGCGAACCCCTCCTGGAGGTCACGGCGCCCCTCCCCCAGGCCCAGCTCGTCGAGACGTACCTGATGTCCCTCCTCTGCCATCAGACGGTGATCGCGTCGAAGGCGGCCCGCTGTGTGCTCGCCGCGGGCGGACGGCCCCTGGTCGACTTCTCCCTGCGCCGGGCCCACGGGCCCGAGGCCGGACTGCAGGCGGCGCGGCTCTGCGCGCTGGTCGGCTTCGCCGGCACCAGCAATGTCGCCGCCGCGCGCCGGTACGGGATCCCCGCCGCCGGCACGATGGGCCACTCGTACATCGAGGCCTTCGCCTCGGAGGAGCAGGCCTTCCGCTTCTTCGCCCGCACCCATCCCGGTCCGGTGACCTTCCTGGTCGACACCTACGACACGGAGCAGGGCGTCGCGACGGCCGCGCGCGTCCTCAGGGACCTCCGGCTCGGGCCGGGGTGCGCGATCCGCCTCGACAGCGGCGACCTGGGCGCGCTGGCACACCGGGCCCGTACCGCGCTGGACGGGGCGGGGCTGCGGGACGTGCAGATCATCGCGAGCGGGGGCCTGGACGAGTACGCCGTCGCCGCCCTCGTACGGGAGGGGGCACCGATCGACGCGTACGCCGTGGGAACGAAGGTCGGGACGGCCGCCGACGCGCCCTACCTGGACGCGGCGTACAAGCTCGTCGAGTACGACGGCCGGCCCGTCATGAAGCTCTCCACCGGCAAGGCGACGGCGCCCGGCCCCAAGCAGGTCTTCCGCGGCCCCGGCCTGCGGGACGTCATCGGTCTGGCGAACGAGGAGCCGCCCGAGGGCACCGAGCCGCTGCTGCGGACCGTGATGCGCGGCGGGCTGCGGACGGAGCCGCCGGACACCCCGGCCGCCGCCCGCGCCCGCTTCGAAGCCGATCTCGCCGCACTGCCGGAGGAGGCGCGGCTCATCGAGGACCCGACGGCTCCGCTCCCCACGGCGTCGACGCGCCTCACGGCCCTGACGACGGTCGTACGACACCGGATCGAGGCCCGAACGGGCGCCGGGCGCCGGCCGGGGACAGCCCTCGGCCCCTAGCCCCGAGCCACATCCCCGAGCCCCGAGCCCCGAGCCCCGGCGATCGTCCCGTCCCACAAGTCGGTTGCCCCGGGCGACGGTGACGGATCCAATGACCGGCATGATCACACCACCGCCGCGCACCGCGGCACCGCACACGGGCGGTACGTCCGTCCGCCTCGGCATCCTCGTACCGCTGACGCGGCCCGGCTGGGTCGGGGCGGGACGGCACCTGCTCGCGGGAATCGAACTGGCCGCGCACGAGGTCAACGAGGCCGGTGGGATCGACGGCAGACCTCTGGAACTGCTGGTCAGGGACACCGCGGCCGATCCGGAGCGGGCCGCGGCGGCCGTGGACGAACTCGCCGGCCTCGGTGTGGCCGCCGTGGCGGGCGAGTACCACAGCGTCGTCGCCCGCGCCGCCGCCGCCCGCGCCGACGCCGTCGGCGTGCCGTACCTCTGCTCGTCCGCGGTGCTCGACGCGCTCACCGAGGAGCCGACGGAGTGGGTCGCGCGGCTGGCTCCGGCGCAGTCCCGCGGCTGGCGGCTCTACGGGGACTTCCTCCTCGCGGCGGGCCACCGGCGGATCGCCGTGGCGACCCAGCCCAGCGTCTACTGGGCGTCCGGGACCCGCCTCCTGCGGGACCGCCTCGCTGCCCGCGGCGGGACCGTCGTCGAACTCGACGCCCAGGCCCTCACCCCCGAGGCCCTGTGCGACGCGGTCGTCGACCGGGGCGCGACGGCGCTCCTCCTGCTGGTCGGCCATCCGGAGCCGGCGGTGCCGATCGTCAGGGCCGTCCGGGGCGACCGGCGGCTCGCGCAGCTCCTGATCGGCGCTCCGGCCGGGCAGCCGGAGTTCGCCGAGTGGGCCGCGGCGCTGGGCGGGGACGGCGCCGGGATCCCGTTCCTGCGCTATCTGCCCGAGCGTCCGGGCCCGCTCGGCGAACGCGTCGGGAAGGAGCTCCGCGAGCGGCTGGGCGAGGCTCCCTCCTTCGTCGCCTTCGAGGGCTGGGACACCGTCACCGTGCTCGCCCAGGTGCTGCGTTCCCACGGCACGGACCGGGCCGCGATCGCGGCGTCGTGGCCGCGCGTGGCGGTCGAGGGCACCCGCGGTCCGATCCGGTTCTCCCGCACACCCGGCACCGGTGTGTGGCAATGGGTCTGGCCGCCCCTCCAGGTCGTCGATCGCGACCCCGCGGAACCCGGGCGTTTCCGGGTCCTCCGCTCCGGCTGAGGGAGCACGGACGGGCGGCCCGGGCGGGTCAGGAGTGCGTCGCCGGAGTGTCCCGCAGGGTGACGTTGGCGTGGCTCTCCTGGAAGCTCTGGTCCGAGACGAGCGTCAGCCGGGCCGTGGACCGGAATTCCGGCAGCGTGGCCGAACCGCAGGAAACCATCGTGGTCTTGAGCTTGGCGACGGTCAGGGCGAGGCCTTCGTCGAGGTCACCGGCGTAGGGGACGTAGCCGTCCACGCCTTCCTCGAAGAGCAGCCCCTGGCCGCCCTGGCCGTAGCGCTGCCAGTTGCGGGCACGGTTCGAGCCCTCGCCCCAGTACTCCTTCACGAAGCCGTCACGGGTGGGCACCTTCGCGCCGGCCGCCTGGTCGAACCGCGCGAAGTACCGCCCCATCATGACGAAGTCCGCACCCATCGCCAGCGCCAGCGCCACGTGGTAGTCGTGCACCAGGCCGCCGTCGGAGCAGATCGGCACGTACGCGCCGGTGCGCTCGCGGAAGGCGTCCCGGGCGGCCGCGACATCGAGCACGGCGCTGGCCTGGCCGCGGCCGATGCCCTTCTGGTCGCGGGTGATGCAGATGGAGCCGCCGCCCACGCCGACCTTGACGAAGTCGGCCCCCGCCTCGGCGAGGAAGGTGAACGCCTCGCCGTCGACGACGTTCCCCCCGCCGGTCGGGATCTCGGGATAGTGCTTCTTCACCCAGGTCAGAGCCTCCGCCTGCCAGTCGCTGTAGCCGTCGGAGGAGTCGAAGCAGAGGGCGTCCGCGCCCGCCTCCACCAGCGCCGGCACGCGCTCCCGGTAGTCGTGGGTGTTGACGCCCGCGCCCACGCGCAGACGCTTGGCGGCGTCCACGACCTGGTGCGGGAACCGCTTGTTGTCCGAGTAGTCGGACCGGAACACGAGGTGCTGCAGGTTGCCCTCGGCGTCGAGTACGGGGAGACAGTCCAGCCGTTCGTCCCACAGTCGGGCGTTGGCCTCGGAGAGCGTGGTGTCGGGCCCGACATGAGGCAGGTCGGCGATGGCGGTCATCCGCCCGCCGACCGGAGCGGCCAGGTCGTGGCGCTGCGGGTGGAAATCGCGGGAGGTCACCAGGCCGAGCAGTCGGCCCGTGGCGGTCCCGTCATGGGTGACCGCGGCGGTGCTGTGCCCCGTGCGGCGCATGACGTCGTCCAGGACACCGAGGCTGTCGTCGGGGCGGACGTTGGTGTCGCTGGTGACGAACCCGGCCTTGAAGTTCTTCACCTGGCGGACCGCCGCCACCTGGTCGTGGACGGGCTGGTTGTGGTGGAGGAAGCTCAGTCCGCCGTTGCGCGCGAGCGCGATCGCGAGTTCCGGGGTGCTGGCGGCCTGCATGATCGCCGAGGTGAACGGGGAGTGCAGTTCGATCGCCGACGGCTCACCCGCCATGTGCCGCACCAGCGGCGTGCGCAGATCGACCGTCGCGGTCGAGCAGTCGGACCGGGTCCGGTTCGGCAGAAGCAGAAACTCGTTGAACGTCCGCGAGACCTCGGCGATGATCTGTGCCACTCGTTCCTCCTGACCTGTCGGCCGGGGCCCGCTGCCCCGCCGCGAAGAACGCCCCCGTGTTCCAGGGCCCGGGCAGGCAGGGGTCGGCAAGGCAGGCGTGGAGGTGCCACACACCGCGGCAGAGCCCTGACCGGCCCGTGGATCGAACGGGGTGCGGTCGTGACGTGGACCTTATCGACTGCCCGGCCGATACACGAATCGCGTCCCGGCACCGCCGCGCGTCCGCCGGGCGCCCTACGTGCGGGTGCCCGGCGCAGCCGGTCGGCGGTTCCGGCCGGCTCGGCCGGAGCCGCGGGAACGTGCCGGCCCGCCCGATCGAACATACGATGGGCGGGAGCCGGCGTCGGCAGCTCCCGCGGTGCCGGCCGTCCGGAGCGAGCAGGGCGGAGACCCATGGCACAGGCCACCGACGCGACGCGAACCGTCATCCTGACGGTGGACGACGACCCGGGAGTGTCCCGCGCCATCGCCCGGGACCTGAGACGCCACTACGGCGGCGGGTACCGCGTCGTGCGCGCCGAATCCGGCGAGTCCGCGCTGGAGGCGCTGCGCGAACTCAAGCTGCGGGGCGACCTGGTGGCCGTGATCCTCGCCGACTACCGGATGCCGCAGATGAACGGCATCGAGTTCCTGGAGCAGGCCCTCGGCGTGTACCCGGGGGCGCGGCGCGTGCTGCTGACCGCGTACGCCGACACCAACGCCGCCATCGACGCGATCAACGTCGTCGACCTCGACCACTATCTGCTCAAGCCGTGGGACCCGCCGGAGGAGAAGCTCTACCCCGTCGTGGACGACCTGCTCACGGCCTGGCGCTCCAGCGACTACCGTCCGGTTCCCGCCACCAAGGTGGTCGGGCACCGCTGGTCGGCGCGCTCCTCGTACGTACGCGAGTTCCTGGCCCACAACCAGGTGCCGTACCGCTGGTACTCCTCCGACGAGCCGGAGGGGCGGCGGCTGCTCGACGCGGCCGGCGTCGACAGCCCCCGGCTGCCGCTGGTGATCACACCGGACGGCACCGTGCTGGTCGAGCCGGACGCGCCCGAACTGGCCGCCCGGGTGGGGCTGGCGACCACACCGACCGCCGACTTCTACGACCTCGTCGTCATCGGCGGCGGCCCGGCCGGGCTCGGCGCGGCGGTGTACGGGGCCTCCGAGGGGCTGCGGACCGTGCTGGCCGAACGCTCGGCGACCGGCGGGCAGGCCGGCCAGAGCTCCCGCATCGAGAACTACCTCGGATTCCCGGACGGCGTCTCCGGCGCGCAGCTCACCGAACGCGCCCGCCGCCAGGCGAGCCGCTTCGGGGCCGAGATCCTCACCGCGCGCGAGGTCACGGGCCTCGAAGTGAACGGCGCGGCGCGGGTCGTACGTTTCTCGGACGGCTCGGAGGTCGCCGCGCACAGCGTCATCCTGGCGACCGGGGTGTCCTACCGGCACCTCCTGGCTCCGGGCTGCGACGACCTGACCGGCCGCGGCGTGTACTACGGCTCCTCCCTCACCGAGGCGTCCTCCTGCGAGGGGCAGGACGTGTTCATCGTCGGAGGCGCGAACTCCGCCGGGCAGGCGGCCGTCCACCTGGCGCGGGGCGCGAAGTCGGTGACGCTGCTGGTGCGCGGGGAGTCCCTGACGGCGTCGATGTCGTACTACCTGATCCAGCAGATCGAGGAGGCTCCGAACATCACCGTGCGGCCCCGGACCGTCGTCGAGGCGGCGCACGGCGAGGAGCATCTGGAGCGGCTGACGCTGCGGGACGCCGCGACCGGCGCCACGGAACCCGTCGACGCCCAGTGGATGTTCGTCTTCATCGGAGCGGCCCCGCTGACCGACTGGCTCGACGGGACGGTGCTGCGCGACGAGAACGGCTTCATCCTGGCCGGGCCGGATCTGACTCCGGACGGACGGCCACCGGCCGAGTGGGAGCTCGACCGGCCGCCCTACCACCTGGAGACCAGCATTCCCGGAGTGTTCGTGGCGGGCGACGCGCGCGCCCGGTCCGCGAAGCGCGTCGCCTCCGCCGTGGGAGAGGGAGCCATGGCCGTGATGCTCGTCCACCGGTACCTGGAGCAGTCATGAGCGGACAGGTCCTGCCCTGCGACCAGCACGAGATCGCCTCGCTGTTCCTCTTCGAGAAGCTCTCGCCCGAGCAGCTCGGACGGCTGTGCGCCGAGGGGCGGGTGGAACGGTTCGGGCCCGGCCCGGTCTACACCGAGGGCGACCCGGCCACCTGTTTCTACGTGATGATCGAGGGCACCGTCGTCCTGTCCCGCCGGGTCGGCGTCGACGACGTGGAGGTGAGCCGCACCTCGCAGCGCGGGGTGTACGCGGGGGCCATGCAGGCGTATCTGGGCGAGCGGGTGCCCCAGACGTACAACAACTCCATGCGGGTGACCGAGCCCACCCGGTTCTTCGTGCTGCCCGCGCAGTCGTTCGCGGACATCATGCGCGAGTGGTTCCCGATGGCGGCGCACCTGCTCGAAGGCCTCTTCTTCGGCTCCAAGAACACCCAGCGCGCCATCGGCCAGCGTGAACGCCTCCTGGCGCTCGGGTCGTTGTCCGCCGGACTCACCCACGAGCTCAACAACCCGGCCGCGGCGGCCGTCCGCGCCACCGCGGACCTGCGGGAGCGGGTCGGCAAGATGCGGCACAAGCTGGCGATCATCGCCCGGGGCCCCTACCCCCGGGAGGCTCTCGCCGAGCTCATCGAGATCCAGGAACGCACCGCCGAACGGGTCGCCAAGGCCCCGGTGCTGAGCCCGCTGGAGGCCTCCGACCGGGAGGACGAGCTGGCCGACTGGCTGGAGGACCACGGCATCCCGGAGGGCTGGCGGATCGCGCCCACCTTCGTCCAGGCCGGTCTCGACACGGACTGGCTGGAGCAGGTGGCGACGACCGTGGCCGAGGACATCCTGCCGGGGGCCGTCGGCTGGCTCAACTACACGGTCGAGACGGAACTGCTGATGGACGAGATCGGCGACTCCACGAGCCGCATCTCCCACCTGGTGGACGCGGCCAAGCAGTACGCGCAGCTCGACCGTGCCCCGCACCGCGACGTCGACGTCCACGAACTCCTCGACAGCACCCTGCTGATGCTGTCCGGAAAGATCGGTCGGCGGGTGCGGGTGGTCAAGGAGTACGACCGCTCGCTCCCCGAGGTGCCCGCCTATCCGGCGGAGCTGAACCAGGTGTGGACGAACCTCATCGACAACGCGGTGTCCGCCATGGCCGGCACCGATGGCGACGGCACCCTGACGGTCCGTACGGCCCGGGAGGGCGACCGGCTGCTCGTCGAGTTCCGCGACACCGGCCCAGGTGTTCCCGAGGAGATCCGCGGCCGTATCTTCGACCCCTTCTTCACCACCAAGCCGGTCGGCGAAGGCACCGGTCTCGGTCTCGACATCTCCTGGCGGATCGTCGTCGGCAAGCACCACGGGAGCCTCCAGGTCGAGTCCGTCCCGGGCGACACCCGGTTCCAGGTGCTGCTGCCGCTGACCGCCCCGGAGACCGATACCGATACCGAGAGCGCCGAGGAGCCCCTATGACCGAGACCGACGGCATCGACCCGAGCGTGCCGCCCAGCGGCACGGGCTGCGCGGACTGCGACGCGGTCGGCGGCTGGTGGTTCCACCTGCGGCGCTGCGCCCGGTGCGGCCACATCGGCTGCTGCGACTCCTCGCCGGCCCAGCACGCCACCGCCCACTGGAAGTCCACCGGGCACGCCCTGGTGCAGAGCTTCGAACCGAGCGAGGACTGGTTCTGGAACTACGACACCGGCGCCCTGTACGAATCCGGCCCCGCGCTGGCCCCGCCGGGCGGCCACCCGGCCGACCAGCCGACCCCCGGCCCGGCCGGCCGCGTCCCGCGCGAGTGGCAGGAGCTCCTCCATCGCTGAGGAGGACAAGGAGAGGACGACATGGCCGACAGCCACGACTCCACGGTCCGCGACTGGCTGCGCGGCATCGAGGTGTTCGCACGCCCCCTGCCGGAGTTCGCGACGGACGAGGCCCCGCCGGAGCCGACCTCGCTGTTCCTCGAGTGGCTGGCCGACTCCGTGGAGGCGAAGGTTCCCGACCCGCACGCCATGACCCTGTCGACCGTGGACGAGTCGGGCCGGCCCGACGCCAGGGTCCTCATCCTCAAGGACGTGGACGCGGCGGGCTTCCGGTTCGCGGGACACGCCGGCAGCCCGAAGGGGCGGCAGCTCGCCGGCAGCGGCCGGGCCGCCCTCACCTTCTACTGGGCTCCGCTCGGGCGCCAGGTCCGCGTCCGCGGCGTGGCTTATCCCGAGCCCGCCGACCGTTCGGCCGCCGACTTCCTGGCGCGCCCGGCCACCGCACGGGCCGAGGCCCTGCTCGGCCGGCAGAGCGAGTACCTCCTCGACCCGCACGAACGCGACCGGGCGCTCCGGGCGAGCCTGGCGAGGATCGAGGCGGAACCGGACCTCGTCGACCCCGGCTGGACCCTCTACACCCTCGCCCCGGACGTGATCGAGTTCTGGCAGGCGGCCGCGACCCGCGTCCATGTCCGGCTGCGGTACGAGAGGGACGTCGGCGCCCGCTGGCAGCACCGGCTGCTGTGGTCCTGACCTCGCCCCACGCCCCCGGCTCCGCTTGTCCGCCCCCGCCCCGCCTCTGCCCCGGCCTCCGGTCTCAGGCCGCCGGAAGCAGGAGGGGTGCGAGGTCGCCGTCGGTCCAGTCCGGGCCGATCGCGGCCAGCGCGTCGCCCACGGCCGCGCCGCGCAGGTGGGCCGCGCCATGACCGTCGACGATCCTGACGTCTCCCCCGGACCACGAGACGGGCACCACCCGGGTGAGCCCGGGGGCCGTCCGCATCCTCCCCCGTACGGGCATCCGGGAAAGGGCGCCGAGCGCGCGCCCCGACAGGCCCGCGAGGAGCGGGCCGAGGAGGGTACGGGCGGCGACGAGGGCCGCGTACGGATTGCCCGGCAGCCCCACCACCCAGCCCCCGGCGGGGAGTTCGGCGAGCAGCATCGGATGGCCGGGCCGGCAGGCGACCGTGTCGACGACCACGCGGGCGCCGGTGTCGGTGAGCAGCCGCCGCAGTCGGTCGGTGACTCCGACCGAGGTGGAACCGGTGACGACGACGACATCCGCCGCCGCGCCGACGCCCCCGGCCCGGGGGGCTTCGACCTCTTCGTCCAGTCGTCCGGCGGGACGGTCCGGTACATGCCGCAACGCGACCGTGGCACCCCCGAGCCGGTCCACCAGGCCGGGCGGCGACGGGCCGAGCGCGTCGCGGACCCGCCCGGGCGCGGGGACGCCCGCGTGGTCCAGCTCGTCGCCCGTGACGAGCACACCGACGCGGGGCCCGGGGACGCACGGCCAGGGTGTCGTGACCGCCGCTCGCGGCCAGCCCGACCAGAGCGGGGCCGACCGGGGTTCCGGCCGGGGCCAGGCGCTCCCCGGCCGCGGCGTCCTCGCCCGCCCTCCGGATGTGGCGGCCCCGCGGACCGCGGATCCCCGGACACCCGGTGGCCGGTGACCGACGCCGGCCGGGCTGACGGTCCACGCCCCGGACGGCGATCTCGGCTCCGACATCCTCACCCTCCTCGGCGAGGGAACACCGGCCGCCGGCGCCTGGACGTACCAGTCGCCTCCCGTGGCGGCGCACAACCGCCCGTACTACGTACCGGCCGCGCCGCGCCTCTGACCACCCGTAGCCGGTGGCGGTGGCGGGCACGCCCCACGGAGCCGCGTCGCCGAGCACGGCCCTGGCGAGGGGTGTGCGCGTGTTCCGCACGATGCGTCTGCCGTCCTTCCGGTGGTTGGTCCTCACCTGCCGACCACGAAGGAGGCCCGTCCGCCGAGCCGCTGCCCCGCCGACCGCACGGCACCCTCCCGGGGAGCCTGATCTCCCCGGGAGGGTGCCGTGCGGTGGTGAGCCCCGCGGGTCAGTTCCAGAAGCCCTCGTGGACGGCGGCGGCGCCCTCGACGGCGACCGGTCCGACGACCGGGAGATCGCGCTGGCCGGCCTTGAAGACCTCCCGGCACGGCAGCGCCATGGTCGGGTTCTCCTCGTTGGCGCCGGTCATGGCGAGCAGTTCGTCCTCGCCCAGCGCGTAGACGACCCGGCCGATGTTGCCCCAGTAGACGGCGCCGGAGCACATCGCGCACGGCTCGGTCGAGGTGTAGAGGGTGCAGGTACGCAGGAAGTCCGCGTCGTACGTCGCCGTGGACAGCCGGACCAGGTTGGTCTCGGCGTGCCCGGTCGCGTCGCGCTCGGTGGTGACGGTGTTCTCCGCCTCCAGAAGAACCGTGCCGTCGGGTCCGACGAGCAGCGCGCCGAAGGGGTGGTTGCCCCGGGCACGGGAGCGCCGCGCGACGGTGACGGCGGTGAGCAGATGGGCGATGTCGGCGTCGGTGGCGGACGGGGTCTGCGCAGGAACCTGGGCGGTGGTCATGCGGTGATCTCCTCAGGAGTAGGGGTGGAACTCACGGGCCCGCCGGTACGCGAGGTGCGCACGAGCAGGAGGTGGACGACGCCGGCCGTGACGAAGGCGACGGCGGCGGCACAGGCGCCGAGGGCCGGACGGCCCTCGGTGATCGGCCCGACGAAGACGCCGGGCTGGCTCATGAAGGGCACGGCCGCGGCGATGCCGAGCAGCCAGGCACCGAGCCGAGCAGCGCACCGCCGAAGGCGTTGGCGAAGAGCTTGCGCGGTGGGGTGTCGCGCGGCATGTAGCGGGTGTAGTCGGCCGCGTAGGAGGAGAAGCTGAGCGAGCGCGCCGCCTGGATGGCGACGGTCAGCGCGAAGGCGCCGACGAAGCCCAGCGGCCCCGCCTTGTCCGCGTCGAAGGCCGATCCCAGGTCGCTCTCGGTGAAGCCGTAGACGGAGACCCCGATGAACAGCAGCGGCAGGACGACGGCCATCGCCTTCTGTATGAGGTGGATGAAGCCGTAGCCGAGCAGTGCGATGACGACCTGGCTGACCGTCACCACCGCGAAGGCGAGCCCGAACCCGGTGCCCAGCAGGGACTGGAGGGCGAAGGCGCCGAGGATGGAGTTGACGGCGAACCAGGCGCAGGCCTTGAGGAAGACCAGGACCGCGGGGACCGCGCTGCCGTAGCGGCCGAGCGGGATGCGGGACTGGACGAGCAGGCCGACGCCGGAGCGCGGGCCGAAGGTGGACATGACGCCGATCGCGGCGGCGCCGACGGCGCTGCCGAGGACGATCGCCACGAGTGCCTGCAGCCACCCCAGACCGAAGGCGGCGGTGGCGAGCATGCCGCTGCTCAGACTGGAGAACTGGACGTTGGAGCTGAACCAGAGGGTGAACGACGCGCCGGGTCCGCCTGTGCGTTCGGCATCGGGGACCGGTTCGACCCCTGACGTCTCGACTTCGGTGGCGGCGCGGATGGTACGGGTGATGCGTCCGTGCTGGGCCATGAGAGCCCCATTCCGTCGATCATCGGATTCAGGCTGTCCGGATGGGCATCCGAACAGGGAGGGGATTGCTGCAGCACGGGAAGTAGACCAGCGGACGACCTGGTCGAGGCAGACGACGACCATCGGAAACCCCGGCCGAATTCCGTCGCGGTCTCGTACGATCGTCGGAATCGAACGGAGCGGGCCGCCGTTTCCTGCGCCCCACCGGAGAGGAAGGGCACCCATGCGGGTCTCGGATCTGCTGGACCTGCCCGACACCCGGCTCGCACTCCTGACGGGGGACCCCGAGTCGCTCGCACGTGAACTGCGCTGGGTGTACGCGACGGACCTGCTGGAGCCCGAGCCGTTCCTGACCGGCGGCGAGCTCGTCCTGACCAGCGAGGGCTGGTACCGCGAGCCGGCGGACTGCGCCGTCTTCGCCGCCTCCCTCGCGTCGGGCGGCGCGGCCGCCGTCGTGGCGGGCGACCTGCTCCTCGGCGAGGTGCCGCCCGCCCTGGTCAGGGCCTGCGCCGAGCACCGTCTGCCGCTCCTCGCGGCTCCGCCGGAGGTGTCGTACGGCACCCTCTCCCGTACGGTCATCGACCGCATCAACCGGGAACGGGGCCGGGCACTCGGCGAGATCCTCGGCCGCCATCGCCGGCTCGTCCAGGCGCTGATCGACGGGGCCGACCTCGGCGGGCTGACGGCCATGCTCGCCGCGGAGCTGGATCGCGACTGCTGGGCCCTGTCGCCCGCCGGACGGCTGCTCGCGGGACCCGCGGCCACGCTGCCCGTCCCCGCGCGGGCCGCCCTGAGCGCGGCGGCCCTGACCGCGGACCGGCTGCCGACGACCCTCGCACCGGAGGCCGACGGCACGCCGGAGGGCGGCGACCGCACCGTCCTGCCGATCGGCAGACGCGGCAGCGGCGGCGGTCATCTCGTCGTCGACGGCGCCCTCACCGACCCCGCGGCCCTGGAGACGGCCGCCCAGACCGCCGAGCTGCTGGCTCTCGGCGGGGCCCGTCGTGACGAACGACGCCGTACCGAACAGCACTTCTTCGCCGACCTGATCCGGCTGATCGAGACCGGAGCGCCGGCCTCCGCCGTCGAGCCCCGGCTCCGTACGGCGGGACTCCCGGCCGATCGCCCCCTCGTCGTCGTGACCGCCACCAGCAGGGGAGCCCTACGCCCCTGGGACCTCGCCGCCGACCTCGTGGAGAGCACGCTCGACCACGACCCCGGGGTCGCCACCGTCGTCGCCGGCGACAGCACCGGCCTCACCGTCATCGCCGCCCTCGGCGACCGGGTCACCGACGACCTGTCGGCGGCCCGGCTGCTGCGCGAACGGCTCACCGCCCTGTCGGGCACGGCGGAGGGCGGCAGGATCGCCTTCGGGCTGAGCGGTACGGTCACGGAACCGGGCCACCTCGGCCGCGCCCTGGAGGAGGCCCGCCACGCGGCCCGCCTGGCCGAACTCCGCCCCGAGCGCCTCTCCCTCGTCACGGCCCGCGAGCTCGACTCCCATCTGATGCTGCTCGCCGGCGTGCCGGCCGAGGTGCGGCGGGCGTTCCGCCACCGGCTGCTCGGCACGCTGGAGGAGTACGACCGCACGCACGGCGCCGAGCTCCTCCACACCCTCTCCGTGTTCCTGGAGCAGAACGGGGCCTGGCGTACGACCGCCGCCGAACTGCACGTCCACGTCAGCACCCTTCACTACCGCATCGGCCGTATCGAACAGCTCACCGGCCGTGATCTGTCCCGGGCGCGGGACCGTGTCGACCTCTACCTGGCCTGCGCCATCCCCGGCGCCGCCGGCTGAAGCCGGCGCCCGCCCGCGGCGAGGCCTCGGTCAGCGGCCCGTGCCGGTGGCTCCGGTCCGGTAGATGTCGGGGATGCCGTCGGCGTCGTCGTCGCGCTCCTCCTCCTCGTACAGCCGCCTGTAGAGGCGGTTGCGGCGGCGCAGGAGGACGGCGGCCAGGGCCGCGGCGGTCAGCGAGCCGACGAGTACGGCCGCCTTGATGTACTCGGCCTCGGCGGCGTTCGGGAAGGCGAGTTCGCCGACGAGGAGGGCGACGGTGAACCCGATGCCCGCGAGGGTCGCAAGGCCGAACACATCGGCCCAGGCGAGGTCGGGGTTGAGCTCCGCGCGGGTGAACCGGGCGGCCAGGTAGGTGCCGAGGAAGATGCCGAGGATCTTGCCCACCACGAGGCCGATCAGGACGCCGAGTGGTTCGGGGTCGGTGAAGACATGCCCCAGGGCCGCCCCGGAGACGCCGACCCCGGCCGCGAAGAGCGCGAAGAGCGGCACCGCGACACCCGCCGAGAAGGGGTGGACGAGGTGGGAGACCCTGGCCGCCGGCGAGACCTCCTCCCCCTTGTCCCTGGTGGTGCGCAGGATCAGCCCCATGGCGACACCGGCGACGGTGGCATGGACCCCGGAGTTGTACATCAGTGCCCAGACGGCGATGCCGAGCGGCACGTACCACCACCAGCCCCGGACGCGGAGCCGCTGGAGGACGTAGAAGACGAAGAGGCCCGCGAAGGCTCCGCCCAGCGCCGGGAAGTTCAGGTCGTCGGTGAAGAAGACGGCGATGACGAGGATGGCGCCGAGGTCGTCGACGACCGCGAGGGTCAGCAGGAACGCCCGGAGCGCCGAGGGCAGATGGGTGCTGAGGACGGCCAGGACGGCGAGCGCGAAGGCGATGTCGGTGGCCATGGGGACGGCCCAGCCGTCCGGGCTTCCGCCGCCGGCCGCGGCGGTGAGTACATAGAGGGCGGCGGGGACGGCCATCCCGCAGACGGCGGCGATCACCGGCAGGGCCGCGGTCGCGGGTGTACGGAGCTCGCCGACGACGAGTTCGCGCTTGAGCTCGATGCCCGCGACGAGGAAGAAGACCGCGAGCAGTCCGTCGGCCGTCCAGTGCCCGACGGACAGGTCGAGGCCCAGGGCGGGTATGCCGAAGTGGGCGTCGCGGATGGCGGAATACGCCTCGCTCCATGGGCTGTTCGCCCAGATCAGAGCGACGACGGCGGCAGCGAGGAGAACCAGACCGCCGATCGTCTCGGTGCGCAGGGCCGAGGTGATCGCCTGGCGTTCGGGCCAGGGCAGGAGACCGAGGACGGTCTTGCGGGGACGGGGCGGCGTCATGGGCCGGGCCTCCGGGGCGGATCGACGGATGGGCACACGGGCCCTCGGACGCCGACCAGACTTCCCGGCACACCAGCGTCGCATTGACGCGTTCTTTACACCCTAGTGGGTGGTCCGATCCCCTCACCAGACGTCTCCCACCTGCTGGAACCGCTCGGCGGCCGGCGGGTCGGGACCGGCCAGCCGGTCCCCCGGCCGGGAAACCCCTTACGGATCCATGACACGCGGCCCGTCGGACCCCCTGCCGGGGCGCAGCGTCATAGCTTCGGTCCATGCGCGTACTTGTGACAGGAGGAGCGGGCTTCATCGGCTCGCACATCGTGGCCGAGCTGATCGGACGCGGGCACGACCCGGTGGTGTTCGACCTGGCGGGAGACGGCCGGGACGTCCGGGACCCGGAGGCGGTACGGGAGGCCCTGGCCGGCGTCGACGCGGTCTGTCACCAGGCGGCCAAGGTGGGCCTGGGCAAGGACTTCGGGGACGCACCCGGCTATGTCTCGGCCAATGACCTCGGTACGGCGGTGCTGCTGGCCGGGATGGCGGAGCGGGGCGTACGCCGGCTGCTGCTCGCCGGGTCGATGGTCGTCTACGGCGAGGGCCGGTACGAGTGTGCCGCGCACGGCGTGGTCCGGCCCGGACCACGTGCCGAGGCCGACCTGCGGGCCGGGCGGTTCGAGCCGCGCTGCCCGCGCTGCGCCGCCGACCTCGCACCCGGCCTGGTCGGCGAGGACGCGCCGATGGACCCGCGGAACGTCTACGCCACGACCAAGCTCGCACAGGAACACCTGGCCGCCTCGTGGGCGCGGGCGACCGGTGGCCGTACGGTCTCGCTGCGCTACCACAACGTGTACGGGGAGGGGATGCCCCGCGACACCCCGTACGCGGGGGTGGCCGCCCTGTTCCGCTCCGCGCTCGCGCGGGGCGAGGCGCCGCGCGTCTTCGAGGACGGCGGTCAGCGGCGGGACTTCGTCCACGTACGGGACGTGGCGGCGGCGAACGCCGTGGCGCTGGAGGCCCTGGCGGAGGGGCCGGGGTTCGCGGCGTACAACGTCGGCAGCGGCGATCCGCGGACCGTCGGCGACATGGCCGGGGCGCTGGCCGTCGCGCACGGGGGCCCGGACCCGGTGGTCACCGGTGAGTACCGGCTGGGCGACGTCCGGCACATCACCGCCGACTCGGCGCGGCTGCGGCGCGAGCTGGGCTGGCGTCCGGCGGTGTCGTTCGCGGAGGGCATGTCCGCACTCGCGGCCGGAGGGGAGAATCCCGCCGCGCGTCACGAGGCCGGGCTCACCCGGCAGCCCTAGGGCACCGGTGGGAAAATCGGGGGAGGGACCCCTCCCCTGGAGGCCTCATGGACACGCGCGGGCCTCACCGGCTGGGCGAGAGCGCCGTCGTCGTCGGTGCGGGCATGGCGGGGCTGTGCGCGGCCCGCGTGCTCTCCGACCACTTCGGGCAGGTCACGGTCGTCGACCGCGACGTCTTGCCCGAGCAGGCGCGGTCACGGCCTCATGTGCCGCAGGACAGGCATCCGCACCTGCTGCTCCACGCGGGCAGCAGGTTGCTGGAGGGCTGGTTCCCCGGCATCCTCGACGAGCTGTACGCCGCGGGCGCGACCGAGTTCGACATGTGCGGCGACTTCTACCGGCACCAGTGCGGCGGCCCCCTGATCCGTCCGGCCAGCGGGATGGTCGGCCCGGTCATGTCTCGCCCCCTGCTGGAGGCCACCGTCCGGGGGCATGTCGCCGCCCTTCCCGACGTGGCCTTCCGGGACGGCTCCCCGGCCAAGGGAGTGGTCACCGGCGACGGGGGTGCCCGGATCGTCGGGGTCCGGTTGTCCGACGGCTCCGCCCTCGACTGCGACCTCCTGGTCGACGCCACCGGACACCAGGCCAGAAGCCTGGGCTGGCTGAAACGGATGGGGTACGCCGAACCGCCGACCTCCGTCGTCACCGTGGACATCCACTACGCGAGCCGGACCTACCACCGGGAGGAACAGCCCGCCCGGGACTGGAAGGCGGCCGCCGTGATCGGCGGCCCCGATTCCCGGCGCCTCGCTGTCGCGCTCCCCTGGGAGGGAGACCGGTGGGTCGTCGGGCTCGTCGGCGTCAACGGCGAGGTCCCGCCGGCCGACGAGGCCGACCGGCTGGCCTTCGCCCGCTCCCTGGACTCACCGGTCATCGCCGACCTCATGGCCGCCTCACGACCGCTGGACGAAACCGCCGTGTACCGGTTCACGGCCGACCGGCGCCGGCATGTGGAGCGGATGCGACGGTTCCCCCTGGGCTGGGTGCTGATCGGCGACGCCGTGTGCAGCCTCGACCCGGTCTACGGACAGGGCATGAGCACGGCCGCCCAGCAGGCGGCCGCACTCGGCCGGGTCCTCGACGAGAGCCGCGCCCTCGACCGCCACTTCTCCCGCCGCTACTTCCGTGCCGTCGCCCACCCGGTCGCCGTCGCCTGGTCCGCCGCCGCCGGTGGCGATTTCGCGTACGCGGACACCACCGGCAAGAAACCGCCGGGCACCGATCTGTTCAACCGCTACCTGGCCCGGGTCGCCCACGCGGCCCAGCAGGACTCCACGGTGTGCGTCCGCTTCAGCGAGGTCGCGGGCCTGGTCCGCCGCCCCGAGTGGCTCCTCACCCCCGCGTTCGTCCTCCGGGTACTGCGGCACGCGCGGCGGCCCGGGGAACCGGTCCGTCAGCCGGAGTCGACCGGGGCCCCGTGACCCGCGGGGACGGGCAGGGTCAGTTCGAAGCGGCAGCCGCCGATGACGTTGCGGACGTGGGCCCGGCCCGCGTGGGCCTCGACGATGCCGCGGACGATCGCCAGGCCCAGGCCCGCGCCCGCCGGCGGCGTACGGGCCGGGGTGCCGCGCCAGCCGGTGTCGAAGACGCGCGGGAGGTCCTCCTCCGGGATGCCTCCGCAGGCGTCCGTGACCGACAGCACCACCGTTCCCGCGCGGCCTTCGGCGGCGATCGCGACCGTGCCGTCGGCCGGGGTGTGGCGGATGGCGTTGACCAGGAGGTTGGAGAGGACCCGGGTCATCTCCTTGCCGTCCACCTCCACCGGGAGCGGGGCGATCCCCTCCCCGACCAGACGCACGCCGTGCTCCCCGGCCAGTGCCTCGGCGCCCGCCAGGGCGTCGCCCACCAGGTCGTACAGGGACATGCGAGTGGGGCTGAGGGAGAGTGCGCCCGCGTGGATGCGGGAGAGCTCGAACAGGTCGCCGACCATCGTGTTGAGGCGGTCCACCTCGGTGCGCATCTGCCGGTGGTAGCGGGCGGGGTCGGGCGCCATCCCGTCCTCCAGCGCCTCCGACATGGCGCGCAGACCGGCGAGCGGTGTGCGCAGATCGTGCGAGATCCAGGCCACCAGTTCGCGCCGCGAGGCCTCCAGGGCGCGCTCCCGCTCACGAGAGGCCGCCAGGCGCTCGCTGGTCAGGGCCAGTTCACGGCTGAGTGCGGTGAGCTCGGCCGGAGCCGGTATCGCCGGCGCCGTGAAGGTGCCCGCCTCGCCGAACACCCGGGCGGCGTCGGCGAGCTCCCGGCACCTTCGTACGACCTGGCGTCCCAGCAGCAGCGCGGTGCCAAGCGACACGGCGGTGGCCATCGCGACGACCGTGGTGACCACGGCCAGGTCGTGGGAGGACAGGAACATGGCCCAGGCCACGGTGAGCGTCCCGGCGAGCATCGCGGACACCGCGACGGCGGCGACGACCGCGAGGGAGACGGCGACGCTGCGGCGTCGGGACATCCGCAGCGCGACGGCTCCGAGGAGGCCGGCGGCGCCCGCGCCGAGGAGGGCGTAGAGGGCGATCAGCGAGAGGTCACGCATGGCCGCCCACCGCCGTTCCCCCGCTCGTCCCCGCGGGCGCTCCGGACTCCGCCGCCGTGCCCGCGTCGAAGCGGTATCCGGCGCCCCAGACCGTCTGGATGAGCCTCGGGCTCGCCGGATCGTCCTCGATCTTGCCGCGGAGTCTGCGGACGTGGACGGTGACGGTGGACAGGTCGCCGAAGTCCCAGCCCCAGACGTCACGCATCAGCCGTTCCCGGTCGCAGACCTGTCCCGGGTTCCGCATGAGGTAGGCGAGCAGATCGAACTCCCTCAGGGTCAGGGCGAGTTCCCGGCCCTCCTTCGACGCCCGGCGGGCCGCCGGGTCGAGGTTCAGGCCCGCCGCGGTGAGGCGGGGGCCGCCGGGCGGGACGGCAGGGACGGCGCGGCGCAGGACCGACCGCACGCGCAGCACGAGTTCACGGGGGCTGAACGGCTTGGTCACGTAGTCGTCCGCGCCCACCTCCAGGCCCAGGATGCGGTCGTCCTCGTCACCTCGGGCGGTGAGCATGATGACCGGGACCGGAGGAGCTCCGTTCTCTCGTGCGCGGAGCCTGCGGCAGACCTCCAGACCGTCCATGCCGGGCAGCATGAGGTCGAGGACCACCAGGTCCGGGCGGCGGTCCCCGGCGGCCCGCAGGGCGGTCGGACCGTCACCGGCGAGGCGTACGGAGAATCCGGCACGGTCGAGGTACCGGCCCACGACCTCCGACACGGTCGGGTCGTCGTCCACGACCAGCACCGAGCCCTGGACGCCGGCCCCGACCGTGTCTCCGGTGCCTCCGGTGCCTCCGGTGCCTCCGGTGTCTCCGGTGCCTCCGGTGCCTCCGGTGTCATCGGTCGCGCCTGTGGCGGCTTCGCGCGTCTCGGTCCCGCCCGCGTCGTCGGTGCCTGCCGAGCCGGCCGAGCCGTCCTCCGGGTCCGTGCTGTCCACGGTGCTGACTGCCATGCCCCCAGACTGTCACCCGTACGGGCTCCGATTCCCTCGGCTCTCCCCCATCCGGGACGGCGTCCGCGTTTCGTAAGGTCTGGAAACCCCCTTCTCCGATGCCCGCTTCCTACGGTGTGGAGGGTGACTTCCTCTGCATGCGCACCGCCCCGTGCCGACCTCGTACTGCCCTGCCTCGACGAGGCCGAGGCGCTCCCCTGGGTGCTGGCCCGGGTGCCCGCCGGATGGCGGGCCATCGTCGTCGACAACGGTTCGACCGACGGCTCCGCGGAGATCGCCCGCGGCCTGGGCGCCACCGTCGTCCACGAGAGCCGGCGCGGCTTCGGCGCCGCCTGCCATGCCGGGCTGCTCGCGGCACGCGCCGACCTCGTCTGCTTCTGCGACTGCGACGCCTCCATGGATCCGGGGCTGCTCGCGCCGATGGCCGCGCGGGTCGCGGCCGGTGAGGCCGATCTCCTGCTGGGCCGCCGACGCCCGCAGGGCCTCGGCGTCTGGCCCGCGCACGCCCGCGCCGGAAACCTCGCCCTGGCCCGGATGCTGCGCCGCCGCACCGGGCTGCGGCTGCGCGATCTCGGTCCGATGCGGGTGGCGCGCCGCGAGGCCCTGCTGGGCCTTGAGCTGACCGACCGGCGCAGCGGCTACCCGCTCCAGATGGTCGTACGGGCCTCGGACGCGGGCTGGCGGGTCGCCGAGACGGACGTCCCGTACCTGCCGCGTTCGGGGAGGTCCAAGGTCACCGGCACCTGGCGGGGCACCTGGCACGCCGTACGGGACATGCGCCGGGTCCTGGCCGAGCCGTCGCGCGACCGGTCCGAGCCGGTCGGGGAGGTCGCCGCGTGAGCACGCTCCTGGTGATCGCCAAGGCTCCCGTGGCCGGCCTGGTCAAGACGCGGCTGAGCCCGCGGTTCTCCCCTCGGCAGGCGGCGGACCTGGCCCGCGCCGCGCTCCAGGACACCCTCGCGGCGGTCCTCGCCACTCCGGCCGGGCGCCGTGTCCTCGTCCTCGACGGCGACCCTGGGCCCTGGGTGCCCGACGGGATCGAGGTCGTCCGCCAGTGCGCGGGCGGGCTCGACGCCCGGCTGGCCGCGGCCTTCTCCGAGGCGGGCGGCCCGGCGCTGCTCATCGGCATGGACACTCCTCAGGTCACTCCCGGCCTCCTCGCCCGGGGCCTTCGGTTCGGCGACGCCGACGCCTGGTTCGGCCCCGCCGACGACGGCGGGTTCTGGGCGCTCGGCCTGGCCGAGCCGGACCCGGCGCTGCTCCTCGGCGTTCCCATGTCCGTACCGCACACGGGGCGCGACCAGCGCCGGCGGCTGACCGCGTCCGGGCGGGCGGTACGGGACCTGCCGGAGCTGTGCGACGTGGACACCCCGGCGGACGCGGCACGGGTCGCGGCCGCCGCACCCGGCACCCGCTTCGCCCGCCTCCACGGCGAGCTCCGGGCCGGTCTGTGCGGAGCGGCCCGATGACCGCACCGCCGGCCGACACCTGCGCCCCGGCCTGGGGGGCGGACCCGTACGCCGAGGCGCTCCGGGCCGGCCGGGGCCCGCTCTACCTGCGCCGCGGCGACGGCTGGCTGCTCCCCCTGGAAGTCGACCGTTGGTGCGCCGAACCCGACGCGGCCGACACCACGGTGCTGGACCGCTGCGCTGGACCCGTGCTGGACATCGGCTGCGGACCGGGCCGCCTCGTCGCCGCGCTCGCCGCACGGGGGCACCGGGCGCTGGGTGTGGACGTCACCCCGGAGGCGGTGGCCCGTACCGTACGGGCCGGGGGCAGCGCGCTGTGCCGGTCGGTCTTCGATCCGCTGCCCGGTGAGGGCCGCTGGGGCACCGTCCTGCTCATCGACGGCAACATCGGCATCGGTGGCGATCCCGCCGCCCTGCTGCGCCGGGCCGCCCAACTCGCCGCCACGGGCGGCTCCCTGCTGGTCGAGGTGGCCACGGCCGATGTCGACGAACGGGTCGAGGTACATGTCGACGACGGCCGCGGCGGTCGCGGCGCGCCGTTCCGGTGGGCCCGCCTGGGTGTCCGGGCCCTGTGCGCCGAAGCGGCGGTGGCCGGCTGGACCCGCTCCCTCACCTGGCAGGCCGCGGGCCGCAGCTTCGTGGGTCTGCGGCGTTGACCGGGTGACGGCGGGTCGCCGACGCCCCTCGGGCGTCGGCGGCCCGCCCCGGGGAGGGCGCGTCAGCGCCGCCGGGCCGCCCGCCGCGCCCATGCCGCCGCCGACCACCGGACCGCCGGCGTCGACCGCCGGACCGCCCACCTCACGCCCGCCCGGGTTCCGGCGTATCCGACCGTGATCACGGCGACGGCCGCCATCGCGAGGAGCCAGTTCCGCGGGTAGTCCAGTGGCAGCACGGTCGCGTTGGCCACCGGTCCGGGGCGCAGGAGCGGTGGCAGGGCGATCACCGTCAGGGAGCCCGCGACGATCAGGGCCGCGCGCGGAGCTCCGCGCAGGCGCGGTCCGGCCGCCGCCGCGAGTGCGCCGACGGCCATCACCAGCGGTGCGATCACCGCGTCGTGCACGAGAACCCCGCCCGCGAGCCACAGGACGACCGACCACGGCTCGGGTCGCCCGATCACCAGTGACCCGCCGAAGGCCATGAGGGCGAGCCCGCAGCCCCCGACCACGTACCGGCCGGCGCTCACGACGACACCTCCAGCCGGCCGACCCACTTGGTCTGGAGCACTCCGGGCCTGTTCGGCGCGATGATCCGTGCCGGGTAGCCGTGGTCCAGGGACAGCACGTCGCCGTTCAGGCCCAACGCCAGCAGGGTGAGCGGGTCCTGCGCGTACGAGCGGCCCATCTCCGTCACCCGGTACGCGCCCGCCGCCTCCAGCGACACCACCCGGCACCGGGCGCGTGGTCCGCCCCCTGCCCGGTCCAGCAGGTCCCGCACCCGCACGCCCGTCCAGCGGGCCGACACGCTCCAGCCCTCCACGCAGGCGAGCGGCAGGGTCACCTCGTACTGCCGCATGGCCCGCAGCTCCTCCAGTGTGAGGCTGTACGGACGGGGTCCGGCGACGGTCAGCCGCCAGTCGGCCAGGGACGCCTCGGTGACGAGTGCCGCGGCGGCGGTCCGGTTGACGGGCAGTCCCTGCGGAGCGCGGGCCGGGCTGCGCGGGCCGAGGAGGTCCAGTGGGCCGAGTGCGGTGACGGACTGGCCGACGGTCGTCAGCGTGACGGCGCCGACCCCCGCCGCCACGGCGGCGAGCAGTTGGCGGCGGTCGGGTCCGTCGGCCGCGGCCAGGGCCTGGGTGCCGGGTGAGCGGCGGGTGAGGTGGTCGCGGATCGCGGGCCATTGAACGGCGAGGTGGAGCAGGAGGGCTCCCAGCAGGAGCCAGGCGACGGCGTAGTGCACGGGCACGAAGGAGAACGGCCAGGGGTACCACTGGGCGGTGTTGAGGAGTCCGGTGAACAGCTCGAAGAGCGCGGCGGCGACGAGCAGCGCCACGGAGAGGCGTTCCAGCGCGTGCCGGACCGAGCGGACGGGCGGCCACGCGAAGAGCCGTGGGTAGACGGCCCACAGTTTGGCCAGGAGCAGGGGGACCGCGGCGATGCCGGAGGCCACGTGCAGTCCCTGGGTGAGCCGGTAGCCCCAGTACGGGCGGCTCGGCAGCCGGTCGGCGAGCAGCGCGGGCGGGTGCTGGAGGTAGTGGCTGAGCACGCCGGTGACGAAGCACACGGCGACGGCGAGCCCCAGTCGGCGACCGAGCACGGTCGCGGTGCGGGCGTCGTGCAGACGCGCCGTGAAGGTGAGCGGCGGCCCGGAGGGCGGGGTGAGGCGCATGAGCCCATGACACCCCCGGCAGGGCCCGCGCGGGCGGTGGGAACACCTTACGAAACACGGACGTGCGGGGCGCCCGGCGCCGCTTCGGGGCCCGTTCCTGAAACGCTTCGGACGTGAACCCGCGCACCGCCCCGACCGCCACCGCCGCCACCGCCGCCTCCGCCGCCGGGCGTTCCGCCGTCGGCCGCACCGCTCCCGCCTCGCCGGGCCCGGTGCTGCTGGCCGGCACGGCTCTCGCCGCCCTCACCGCCGTCCTCTGCCTGACGATCCGGTACGACGGTCATGTCACCGACCCCGCCGGGCTGTTCTGGAGGTACGCGGCCTGCTGGGCGCTGTTCGCGGGGGCGTCGCTCGCGCTGCGCCGGGTTCCGTCCTCGCGTGTCGTGCCCCTGCTCGTGGCCGGCGCGATCGCCGTGACGGTGACGGGGCTGGTGGCGCCGCCCCGGACCAGCACCGACTCGTACCGCTACGCCTGGGACGGCCGCGTGCAGTCCGCCGGCATCTCCCCGTACGACCATGCTCCGCGGGACCCCGCGCTGGTCGGGCTGCGGGATTCCTGGCTCTTCCCCACGGGTGACGCCTGTGCGGGACCTGACCTGTACCCCCTGGCCGGTACGGGCCCCACGCGGAGCTGCACGCGCATCAACCGGCCAGCCGTGCACACCATCTATCCGCCGGTCGCGGAGGTGTACTTCCTGGCCGTCGACCGGCTCTCCCCCGGGGGAGCCCGGCACAAGCCGCTCCAGATCGGCGCCGGTCTGATCTCGCTGGGGGTGACGGGTGCGGTGCTGCTGATCCTGCGCCGGCGGGGCACGGACCTTCGCCGGGCCGCGTACTGGGCGTGGTGTCCCGCCGTGCCCGTCGAGGCGGTCAACAACGCTCATGTCGACGTCCTGGGGGTGCTGTCGGCCGTGATCGGCCTCGGGCTCGTCGCGGGGACCGGCTCCGGCCGCCGGAGGATGGGCGGACGGGCGGCCGGCGGCCTGGTCCTGGGCGCCGCCGTCGCCACCAAACTGATGCCGGCGGTGGTCCTGCCCGGGGCGCTGTCCGGAGTCCGCCGCGTCCGCGACGCGGCCGCCGTGCTGCTGCCGGCCGCGGCGTTCACCGCGCTCGCCTATCTGCCGTACGTGCTCCTCTCGCACGGCTCCGTCTTCGGCTATCTCGGCGGCTACGTGGAGGAGGAGGGGTACTACGATCCTTCGGCCGGATCCCGGTACGCGCTGCTCCATCTGCTCCTGCCCGACAGCTGGGCGTTCCCGGTGCTCGTCGCCGTGATGGCGGGCGTCTCGGTGTACGTGATGCGGCGCGGCAGCCCGTCCCGCCCGTGGAGCGGCGCGCTCCTGGTCACCGGCTGGGCCTTCGTCCTCCTGACACCCGGCTACTCCTGGTACGCCCTGCTCCTGGTGGCCCTCGTGGCGCTGGACGGGCGCTGGGAGTGGCTGGGCGTCGCCTTCGCCGGCGCGGCCGTCTACGTCCTCGGCCCGGTCTTCGGCCACGAGTGGACGTTGAGCGCGACCGCGTACGGTCTCGCGGTCCTTCTCGTGTCGGGGGCCACCGCGGTGCGCCGGAGGCACAGGACCGGGAGCCGCCGGACCGAGGACGGACCGGGCCGGGCGTAGGCGGGAGGGGCGCAGGTCGGGGCCGTGGGCGAGAGCGGGGGCGCGGACGAGGACGAGGTGGTCGGGTCGGCCGCCGTCGGCCGGGGGTCCGGTCCCGGGGCTGCGGGGGCGGTCGGCAGCGCTTCGTCGACCGTCTCGTTCCGCCAGAGCTTCCACGGCCGGAACCAGTAGGAAAGTCTCACGTCCGGGGCCCGGTCGGGCGGGGTCGTGCCGCTCGTCTTCGAGGTGCTGTCTCCCGCCACCGGCGGACGAGGAAGATCGCCGCCGACAGGGCGAGGAGAGCCGCGGTGATGAGCAGCCAGCGCCCCAGGAAACCGTCGGCCGGGAGCCCTGTGGCCGCCGTGTAGTGGGGGACCCGGCGCAGGATCAGCGGCCACCAGACCAGGAGCAGCAGCCCCGAGACGAAGAGGGGTACGCGCACAAAATTGACGCTCGGCCTCGGCGGCGCCTCCCCCGCGCCGGCCCTCCCCCTGAACAGGCGCTGCACCGCCCGGTCGGTCACCACGTAGAGGGGGAGGAACACGAGGTCGTGCAGGAGGGCCGCGCCGACGAACCAGAGGGCCACGCCCAGGGTGTCTCCCTCGAGCAGGCGGACGCCAGCGTAGGCGGCGAGGGCGAAGGAGGTCAGGACGAGGAGGAGGTGGAGCGGGGAGGCTCCGTAGCGGCGGCGGAAGGCGGTCGTGCGGCTCATGCCGGCTCTCCGAAGGTGAGGCGGGCCACCCACTTGGTGTTGTGGACGCCGGGAGCGCCGGGGACGATCACCCGGGCCGGGTAGCCGTGGTCGTTCGAGAGGACGGCACCGTTGACCCGTACCGCGAGGAGCGAGCGCGGGTCCCGGACCTGGTTGTCCCTCAGGACGACCGAGGTGAACGGCCCGCCCCGCTGTACCGATTCCACCAGAACCCGCGGGGTGTCCGTGCCCCTCCCGACCAGTGCGGCCAGGTCGGCGAGCCGTACTCCGCTCCACAGCTGGTCGGGGGTCGACCAGCCCTCCACACAGGCGATGGGAAGGGCCGCCTCGTGCTGCTCCATGGCCAGCAGCTCGTCCCGGGTCAGCACGACCTGGCGGCCGGCCTCGCCGCGTACGCTGAGCCGCCAGGCGGGGCCGATGTCGCTGGGCCGGATCCCCACCGATGCCGCGGTCTTGTTGATCTGGAAGCCGTTCGGCCCCGAGCCGGGGTCCCGGCCGTGCGGGGCGAGCAGCGCGGTCGCGCGCCACCAGCCGCCCACGCTCTGACCCGCCGTCACCACGAACAGTGCCAGGGATCCGAGTCCGACCATGCCGAGAGCGCCCCGGCGGGAGATGGTCGGCGGCGCCGGCCGCGGAGCGACCAGCCCGGCGGCTTCCCCGCTGCCGGCCTCCGGCTGCCCGGTTCCGCGCCCCACGGCCCGGAGCGCCCGCGGGAGCCGGAAGGCCACGTGGACGACGAAGGCGCCGATGAACACCCACGCCCCGTAGAAGTGCAGGACGTAGAAGGAGCCCGGGAAGATGTAGTGCAGCTGCACGTTGAGGATGCCGGTGGCGAACTCGAAGCCGGCTCCGCCCACCAGCAGGAGCAGGGACAGTCGCTCGACGCCGTGCCCGACCGACCGCACGGGCGGCCATGCGAACAGCTTGGGGACGACCGACCACAGCTTCGCGAGCAGCACCGGCACGAGGACGACGCCCAGGACCACGTGCACGCCCTGGTTGAGCCGGTAGAGCCAGGACGGCGAGGTGGGCCAGGAGAACAGGTAGAAGCCGAGCCATCCCTTGTCGGGCGTCTGGTCGTTGACCGGGGACAGATCGGGGTTGTACGCCGCGTACGACAGCAGGCCCGTCACGAACAGCACCGTGATTCCGGCCATCAGGACAAGTCCGAGCACGGCCGTCAGCCACGGGCCCCGCAGCGGGCTGCGCCAGAACTCCGGACGCGCCGGCCCGGGAGGGGGCCCCGACGGGAGAGCGGAGTCCACGGCGCCGCGCACACGGGTCAGCAGGGCGGGCGGTTTCGGCGGCTTCGACGGTTCCGAGGGCCTTCGCGGGTTCGACCCGGGCTGATCCCGCTCACCGTCACTCGTCTCCAAGGGGACTCCTCCGCACACGCGCCGACCGTCGGGGAGAACATCCCGCACCTGGGGTCCTTCGGGGCCTCGTGACACGCGCGGGTCTCGTGGCGCATGCAGGTCTCGCATACACGTACGGGTCTCCTGACACGTGCGCCCGAGGCCGGCGGTGTCGAAGTGCGGTCGTACCGCGAACCCATAAGATCGTGTGAGCCGATATGTCCCCTCAGCGAGGTCTCGCACGCGTCCTCGGCTCCTGACCCGCACCCGAGACAGGACGGAACCACCATGGCAGGTGTGAGTGCGGACGCGGCACGCCGGATGGCCGACGCCCTGTACATCGAACGGGCCTGGCGCAGCCGCAGCTCCACCCGTTTCTGGGTGCTCCTCGTCCTGGCGGCGGTCATCGCCACCGCCGGTGTCATCGGCGACTCCACGGCCACGGTGATCGGGGCGATGATCGTCGCCCCTCTGATGACGCCGATCCTCGGCAGCGCCCTCGCGCTGGTCCTGGCGGACCGCGCGCATCTCGTCCGCAGCGCTCTGCTCGTGCTCGCCGGTGCGGCGGCGGTCGTCCTCATCGGCATGCTGCTCGGGTGGATCGTCTCCCCTCCCGACGCGTTCGCCTCCAACAGTCAGGTGTCCTCCCGCATCAGCCCGCGGCTCATCGACCTGCTCGCGGCCCTGGCCACGGGTACGGTCGGCGCCTTCGCCCTCGTACGGACCGACATCTCCGACACCCTGCCGGGCGTCGCGATCGCCATCTCGCTGGTGCCGCCGCTGGCCGTGACGGGACTTCTGATCACCGTCCACCGCTACCACGACGCCGGCGAGTCGGCGCTGTTGTTCGCCACGAACGTCGCGGCGATCGTCGCCACCGGCACGGTGGTGTTCCTGGCGTACGGGGTGCGTGCGGGGGCCCAGGAAGCGGCGCTGCCGGTGGGTGCGTTCCGGGGCCGGACGCTCGCGGCCGTGGTGGCCGTCCTGCTGCTCGTCGCCGTGCCTCTCACCACCGGCACGGTGGCGGTGGCCCGCGACCGGGCCCTGGCCGCGAACGCCCGGCCCGTCGCGGAGCGGTGGGCCGCCGACCGCAGCTGGCAGATCGCCTCGGTCGAGGCACGCAACGGCGTCGTCGTGATCGGGGTCCTCGGCCTGCCCCCACAGCCCGCCCCGACGGCGCTGCGCGCCGCCCTGGACCGCGACGGTATGCGGGACGCGGACCTGGAACTCCACCTCGTCGGCGGCCGTACGCACTGGTGCCCGGCCGGTGGCCTCACCTGCACGACGCGGGAAGCGGCCCGCAGCTGACGGTCACCCGTTCCCGAGTGGGGTCTGCTCCGTCGGACCGTCCGCGCCCGTGGTCCCCGGCGGGTCGTCCCTCGCTCTCAGGTAGCGGTCCAGGGGCGGCTCCTGCGCCAGCACCGCGCCGATGGTGAACGCGAAGGTGAGGGCCGCGCACACGACGATCAGCCAGGACAGCATCGTGAGGACGAGGCCGAGGGATCCGTACTCCGCCAGCGCCCTGTTGAGCGCGTTCGGCATGTACAACCGCGCGGTCAGCGACAGCACACTCGTGGCCACGGCCGCCAGGAGCCCGCCGGGAAGCAGAAGCCGCCACGGGACGCGGCCGACCAGCAGCAGGTGCTGGGTCCACATCCAGATCCCCGTGCTCACCAGGAAGAAGACGGGGACGCCGACCCACAGCCCCGCTCCGAAGCCGTCCCGCAGGGGACCCTGGAGCAGGACCGCGATCATCAGCACCAGCAGCCAGACCAGCCAACGCCAGACCGCGACCCGCGTCCTGGACTTGGGCAAGGCCCAGGCGCGTTCACAGACCCGGGCCATGGCCCGGCTGAAACTGGTCGCCGAGGCCAGGGCGACGACCAGGCCGACCGCACCCGTCGTCTCCCGCAGCTCGGCGTCGCCGGAGTGGCCCAGAACCTGCTGCAGTTCGACGTCGGAACGACCGCTCAGGCCGAACATCGCACGCAGGGAATCCCTCAGTTGCTCCCGTACCGACTGCGGGGCGAACGCGGCGACGGCGAAGAGGAGCGGCACGGCGGCGAGGAACGCCTGGGCCGCCAGCCGGGTCCCCCCGTCGAGCAGGTTCCCCGACAGCAGCCGGTTCGCGACCTCCGACAGGACGGGCAGCCGCTCCTCGGCCGAGGAGCGCAGCCGCCGAAACCGCTCCGCCCACGCCGCCGTCCGGCCTGTTCCCGGCATCCGCCGCTACGCCTGGACATGTGCTTCGTCGTCGGCGTCCGAGGGCTCCGCCGCCAGGAACCCCATCACCGCGAAGGCGAAGAGCAGGGCCAGGGCGAGGCCGACGACGACCCAGCCGGTGGGGTGGTCCCAGAGGATGTACACGAGGACGGCGAGCGCGACCAGGATCCAGGTGATCCACTTGCGGTGGCGTCGTACGAACGGGCCGACCGGTCCCGTCCGCAGACCGGCCGAGTCCGCCGCGGTGCGGGTGGCGGTGATACCGGAGTTCCACATGCGGCGGGTGACGACGGCGGGACGGCTGGGACCGACGAGCCAGGCGGCGACGGCGAGCACCACGCCGAGGACGACGACCATGCGGACCGTGGTGCGCAGGAAGTGGATCAGCGCGTCGTAGACGGACGCGGCCGCGGCCTGGGACACGGTGTCGGGCAGGGCGTTGAGGTAGACCGTGCGGAACACGGTCAGACAGACACCGAGGAACAGGGCGGCCACGGCCACGCCGAGCGCCGAGGCGATCAGGGTGCGGCGGCGGTGGACGGAGAGCAGTACGCCCGCGGCCACCAGCAGGACGGCGATGACGGGCAGCCACAGTCCCATGATCTGGAGCAGGCGGAAGCCGGTCTTGACCTTGCCGATGTCCTCGGACTTGACGATGGTGAAGTCGGTGTGGATCTCGGGGATCTTGGCGGCGACGGTGAGCCCCGAGTCGACGAGCCGCTGCTTGACCCGCTCGATCACGGGTGCCAGGTCGACCGTCACGGTGTCGTTGTTGATCTGTACGGCTCCCTCGTCGCTGCCGGTCAGGGCGCGGACGAGCGAGGTGTGGATCGCCCGGTTGGCCTCGGTCCAGATCGTCTCGAAGCCGTCCGATGCGACGACCTCCTGCGTCTTGTCGCGGACGAAGCTGCTGACGGCGCTCTCCAGCGACCCTCCGAGCCGTCCCAGCGCCTTGGCCAGCAGAGGACGCTGGTCGGGGGCGACCCCCTCCAGGAGGTCCTCCAGGTCGATGTGCTCCATGACCGCGGCGGTCACCCGGTTGGCGACCGCCGCCTGGACGTCCTCGTCGGAGGCGAGCGGGGCGACCGTGGAGACGTACCGGTCGGTGTCGCCGACGATGTCGGCGGTCCACGCGGAGACGATGCCCAGCGGGACGAGCAGACAGCCGATCACGATCAGGACGGCGGCCAGGAACGACCTTCCCCGGTGGCGCGGGGTGGGGCGGCCGGCGTCCGCCTCCGCCTCCAAGGCGGCGACCCGGGCCCGCAGCGCGGCCAGTTCGTTCGGGTTCTCATCCTGCGGCACGGGTGCCTCCTCGCGGTTGTGCTCCAGGGAAACCCGTCCGCGCGGTTCCGGCGAGGCGGGGCGGAGCAAACGAGTGAGAGCACGAGGAAAGCGGTCCGGTCCGGCCTTCCCGCAGGCCCGATGCCCGGCTCGCAAGATCGGACAAACAGGCTGATACTTCTCAAAAGCTATATCTCATCAGCTAGGTGCCGTCAGCTGATGGACGCACACCCCAACGGAGGCGACGATGGACGACTATCCGCTGCTGGACATCTTCTGGACGATGCTCTGGTTCTTCCTGTGGATCATGTGGTTCTTCCTGCTGTTCAGGATCATCACCGACATCTTCCGGGACGACGAGATGAACGGCTGGGGCAAGGCCGGCTGGCTGATCTTCTGCATCCTGCTGCCGTTCCTCGGCGTCCTCGTCTACGTCATCGCCCGCGGATCGAGCATGACCAAGAGGGACGTGAAGCACGCCCAGGCGTCCGAGGCGGCCTTCCAGGACTACATCCGCAAGACCGCCGGATCGAGCCCCGAAGGCGCGACGGGCGGCCACGCCGACCAACTCGCCAAGCTCGCCGAACTCAAGGACAAGGGCGCGCTCACCGAGGCGGAGTTCCAGCAGGCCAAAACGAAGCTGCTGGCGTCCTCCTAGGCGTGTCACGCCGGTCCGAACCCGATCGGCACGTCACCCACAGTCCCCCGCCCCGGGCGGCAGGCCCTCTTCACGTCGACCGGGAAAACCCTCGCGCACGGCGACTCCACCCGGCCCCCACTGGGAGAGGGCCAGCTCCCCTCCCAGGAGGGCCGCATGGACGACCACACACGTGGCACCCCTGAAAGGCGCCCCGGCGATGCCCGCGCCGGCGGCGCCGGGCACCTCGCACGCGCCCTGCCCTGGCTGTTCCTGGCGATGGGGGCGGCCTACCAGGTCAGCACCCCGAAGGAGCTGACCGGAGCGCCGTTCTTCGCCGCGGCCCCCCTGATCGCGGCGCCGCTCATCACCAGCTTGGCCACGGTCCTCTTCGGTGGCGCGGGACTCCTCGCCGCCGCCTCCTACGACACCGGGCACGCGGGCGGCACCACCGAGACCCAGGGGCTCTTCACGGAACTGGCCACCCTGGCCTTCGTCACGGCGATCGCCGTCCTCCTCAACCGCGTCGTGCGCCGCGAGCGGGAGCGTCTCGCCTCGGCCCGCGGCGTCGCCGAGGCGGCGCAGCGGGCCGTGCTCCCGATCCCCGAACGCCACCTGGGCGGCCTGACCGAGGACGTCTTCTACGATCCGGCGGACCGCCTGGCCGGCCGGGTCTTCGCGTCACCGGACCGTCTCCTCGACGCGCTCGTGGCCGACGTGCGCCGGTTCACCGCCGGCCCGCTGTCCGACGACATGGCCCTGTTGGCCGTCCGCCGCCCCTTGAGTCGACCGGGCGACCATACCGGTCGATAATGGAACGCATGTCCAGGAATACGACGAAGAAGCCGCACGACCCGTCGACCCTGACCGTCAAGGGCCGCGACATGCGCGTGCGCACGATCGGCTTCGTGGTCCTCGCCGCTCTGGCCATCTGGTTCATCGCGGCCAACACCGGCTCGGTCACCGTCAGGATGTGGATCCCGGAGGTCACGCTACCCCTCTGGATCGTCCTGACCGTCACCCTCCTCGTCGGCATCGTCCTCGGCCTCTTCATCGCCCGGCGCCGCGCGCGGCGGTGAACGGCCGGGCGTCCCGCGCCTCTGATCGTTCGTACCGGGGTGCCCGCGTGTCTGGTGTGAAGTTCTGAACGGTGATTCACTGCTTCCATGGCATACCGCAAGACGCCCGCCGAGCTGGCACGGCTCAGCAGCGCACGGGAGCATCTGATCCAGCAGGCCACCGATGTCGTCGCCGAGGTGGGCTGGGCACAGGCCTCCGTGAACACCGTCGCTGCCGCGGCCGGGATCGCGGCCGGCTCGGTCTATCAGCACTTCCCCTCCAAGGCGGCGCTGGCCGTCGAGGTCTTCCGGCGTGCCTCCGGCCGTGAGGTCGAGGTCCTGGGCGAGGTGCTGCGCAGCCCGGGCGCCCCCGTGGAGCGGCTCACCCGCGGAGTCGAGGTCTTCGCCCGGCGGTCCTTCGAGCGCAGAGGCCTGGCCCACGCCCTGCTCGCGGCGCCCGCCGAGCCCGCGGTGGGCGCCGAACGCCTGGAGTTCCGACGCCGGTACCGCGCGCTGTTCGCCGAGGTCGTGCGAGAGGGCGTGGCGGCGGGAGCCCTGCCGGCGCAGAACCCCGAGATCACCGCCGCCGCCCTCACCGGCGCGATCGGCGAGGTGCTGGTGGACCCACTGGGCGCGTCCGACGCGGACTCCACGGAACAGCTGATCACCGAGCTCATCGCGATGTCGCTGCGCTGCCTGGGCGCGGGCCGGGCGGCGACGGGCTGACCGTGACCGGGCGGCGCACCGGACGCGCGCGGACCACGCACCGCACCACCTTCCCGACGACACGCCCTCCCGACGACTCCGAAGGACACGACCATGACCACCACCGCCGGCACCCGTCCGGTCAGCAACCCCACCGCGCGCACCCACGAGGTGACCAACCAGACTCCCCCGCTGGTGGGTCACGACGTCGCCGACGACCCGGTCCTGCTGGAGGGCGTACGCCGCGAGGGCGCCGAGTGGTACCTCGACGACCTGCACCGGATCGGGCGACGCACCGGCAGCGAGGAGGTCCAGCGCTGGGCAGAGGAGGCCAACCGCCACGAGCCCGAGCTGCGCACCCACGACCGCTACGGCAACCGCGTCGACGAGGTCGACTTCCACCCCTCGTACCACTCGCTGATGGACGTCGCGATCGGCGAGGGACTGGCCGGCGCGCCCTGGGCCGACGAGCGGCCCGGTGCGCATGTGGCGCGCGCGGCGGGTTTCATGGTGTGGAGCTCCGCCGAGGCGGGCCACGGCTGCCCGGTGTCGATGACGTACGCCGCGGTGCCCGCGCTCCGCAACTCCCCCGAGCTGGCGCAGGAGTACGAGCCGCTGCTGACCGGCCGGGTGTACGACCCGGGGCTGCGGGCGCCGGGCGGCAAGCGCGGTCTCCTCGCGGGGATGGGCATGACGGAGAAGCAGGGCGGCACCGACGTCCGCACCAACACCACGACGGCGGTCCCGGCCCCCGACGGGAGTTGGCGGCTGCGCGGCCACAAGTGGTTCACCAGCGCACCGATGAACGACCTGTTCCTCGTTCTCGCCCAGGCCCCGGGCGGGCTGTCCTGCTTCCTCGTCCCGCGCGTGCTGCCCGACGGCGGCCGCAACACCTTCCGCATCCAGCGGCTCAAGGACAAGCTCGGCAACCGCTCCAACGCCAGCAGCGAGCCCGAGTTCGACGACACCGTGGCCTGGCTCGTCGGCGACGAGGGGAAGGGCGTGCGGACCATCATCGACATGGTCACCATGACCCGCCTGGACTGCATCCTCGGTTCCGCCTCCGGTACGCGCGCCGCCCTCGCGCAGGCCGCCCACCACGCCCGCCACCGCGCGGTGTTCGGCGCCAAGCTCATCGACCAGCCGCTCATGCGGAACGTCCTCGCGGACCTGGCCCTGGAGTCGGAGGCCGCCACCACGCTCGCCCTGCGGGTCGCGGGGGCGACCGACCGCGCCCAGCGCGGCGACGCCGGCGAGCGGGCGTTCCTCCGGCTGGCAACGGCGGTCGGCAAGTACTGGGTGTGCAAGCGTCAGCCGGCGGCCGTGGCCGAGGCCCTGGAGTGCCTGGGCGGCAACGGCTACGACGAGGCGTCCGGCATGCCGCGGCTGTACCGGGAGGCCCCGCTGAACGGCATCTGGGAGGGCTCGGGCAACGTCAACGCCCTCGACGTGCTGCGCGCGTTGGTCCGCGAACCGGAGTCTCTGGAGGCCTTCCGCGCCGAGGTGGAAGCGGCGGCGGGCGCGGACTCCCGACTGGACGCGGCGTGGCGGGACGTACAGGGCGAGCTGGCGCGGCCGGAGGACGCCGAGCTGCGCGCCCGGCGCCTGGTCGAGCGGCTCGCGCTGGTCCTGCAGGGCTCCCTGCTCGTACGGCACGCTCCCGCTCCGGTGGCGGACGCCTTCTGCGCGTCGAGGCTGGCCGGCGACCGGGGACTGGCCTTCGGCACGCTCCCGGCGGACACGGACCTGGCGGGAATCATGGAACGGCTTCCGGCCGGTCTGTAGGCGGCGGGAGTCACCCGCCCGTCGCCCGACCCGGCCGGCCTTTTCTCCCTGGGGGGAGGGCCGGCCGCGTCAGATCGGTCCGGCGGTGGAGGCGCGCGTCTCCAGGGCCCACGCGTGCCGGCGCACCGTGTCCGGGCCCGCACGGCCGGCGAGGACGTCGCAGAGGAGTTCCGCGCAGGCCCGGCCGTACGCGGCGGGGCGCAGATCGACGGCGGTGACGGGCGGACTGCCGCCGCGGGTGGCGGCGCCGTCGACGCAGGAGGCGACGAGGAAGTCCCGCCCCACGGTCCGCCCGAGCGCGGCGGCCGCGAGGACGACACCCGGCGCCGCGCCGTCGGGCGCGCAGACGACGGCGTCGATCTCCGGGTCGGCGGCGAGCAGGGCCAGGGTGGCCTGCTCGGCCTCGTGCGCGGTGGCGGCGAAGGAGACGGTGCGGATCTCCACCGGCACTCCGTGCTTCCGGCCCCAGATGTCGGCGGTGGCATGGAGGGCGGCGGCCCAGGCCGAGGTGTCGGCGGGGGCGAGGAGCGCGGGGCGGCGGGCGCCCCGGGCCCGGACGTGGTCGAGGAGCACGGTCAGGGAGGCGGAGTTGTCGCAGACGACGGCGCCGGTGGGCGCGGCGGCGGGCCCGAGGTAGCGCTCGCCGGTGACGACGGGGACGCCGGCGTCGAGGAGGGCGGGCACGGCGGCGTCGCCGATCTCGGGGTCGACGACGAGGAGGCCGTCGACGCGCGAGGCGAGTCTGCCGTGCGTGCCGGTGGCGGGGGCGAGCAGGACGACGTCGAGTCCCTCCTCCTGGGCGCGGGCGACCGCCCCGAAGGCGAGGTTCATGTAGTAGTCGAGCCGTGTCGCGGTCTGGGGCAGATGCAGCCCGATCGCCCCGGTGCCGGCGCGGCGCAGTCGCTGCGCCGCGCTGTTCGGCCGGTAGCCCAGCCGGTCCGCGACCTCGCGGACCCGGTCGCGGGTGGCCTCGGCGACGCGCCCCGAGCCCTGGAGGGCGTCGGAGACGGTGCTCTTGGAGACTCCGGCGGCGCGGGCGACGTCGAGGAGGGTCACGGTGCGGGCGTTCACCCGTCCGAAGTGTAGACGTTCGGGGCCGGCCTTGCCGGAACGTTCCGGCACGGTCTACATTCCCCCTTGCCGGAACGTTCCGGCACGGTGGGCGCGACTCTGCGGCCGCTCGCCGGATGCCGCATGACGGGCCCTTTGACGCCTCACATCTTGACTGAACATTCAGTTAACGATCACATCGACCCCTCGACTCCCGAAAGCAGCCCGCCATGACCTCGTACGCACTCCTCACCTCCTACGGATCCCCGCTCGGCTCGCCGGGCCGCACGGCACCCGCCGAACGCGAACCGCTGCGGGTCGGTCTCGTCCAGATGCGCTGGTACGCCGACCCGGTCGAGCACGACGACCGGCTGCGCGAGGGCGTGGCCCTCGCCGCCGAGCAGGGGGCCACGGTGGTCTGCCTGCCCGAGCTCACCCGCAGCCCCTACTTCTGCAACACCGACGACCCGATGGCCGACGGCGCCGCCCGCCACCTGGAGGACGTCGACTCCGGCCCCACCGTCGCGCTCGCAGCCGAGCTGGCCACCGCACTCGGCATCACCGTCCACGCCTCCCTCTACGAGCGGGCGCACGACGGCGGCCTCGGCTACAACACCGCCGTCTGCGTCGACTCCGACGGCAAGCTGATCGCCCGGACCCGCAAGAACCACATCCCCGCCTTCCCCGGCTACCGCGAGGACCTGTGCTTCCGCCCCGGCGACAGCGGGTTCCCGGTCGTCGACCACGCCGGCGCCCGGTTCGGCTTCCCCACCTGCTGGGACGAGTGGTTCCCCGAACTGGCCCGCGCCTACTCCCTGGCCGGCGCGGAGATCCTCGTCCACCCCACCGCCATCGGCTCCGAGGTGGACCTGCCGGAATTCGACACCCGCCCCATGTGGGAGCACGCCATCAGCGCCAACGGCCTCGCCAACGCCCTCTTCATGATCGTCCCCAACCGGGTCGGCACCGAGGGCCGCTCCACCTTCTACGGCTCGTCCTTCATCTCCGACCCCTACGGCCGCGTGATGCTGCGCGCCCCGCGCGACCGGGGGGCCGTCCTCGTCGCCGACCTCGACCTCGACCAGCGCCGCGACTGGCTGGAGTTCGGCCTGATGAGGACCCGCCGCCCCGAGCTGTACACCGGCCTCACCGAAGGTCTCGACTCGCGGGCCGTCTGAGGCGTGTCTCCTCGCCGCGCTCGCCGGTCGACCGGAGCTGAGCAGCGCGGTCGGCCCGAGGTCGGCTGCCCCGGGCGCGCCTCCCTCTACCGGAAGCCGAGGTGCGGAGCGGTGTCGGTCAGTGCGCAGCTGGCGGCCCACAGGCGAGCGGCGATCTCCGGATCTGCCATGTGGGAGGGGACGGGCTCGCGCCGTGGTGTGCCTCGCAGGCCGAAGAACCTCGGGCCCCACAGTTCTCCTCCCCGCACGTCGGGGTCGAGGACTGCGCGGACGACGGGCCAGGCCCCGGCGTTCTTTCCCTGCACCAGGAGCCCGGCGGGCACGGCGCGCAGTCGCTCGGCGGGGGTGGTCAGGTGGACCGGCGGGCGGGAGGGGGTGAGTGAGTCCAGCGCGCCACCGGGGTGGGCCACCACGCTGCGCACCGTGCTGCCGACGGCTCGCAGACGTCGGTCGAGTGCGAAGCCGAAGGACATCTGTGCCAGCTTCGACCGGCCGTAGGCGCGCTTGGGCCGGTAGTCCCGGGTCGACTGCAGATCGCCCGGGTCCAGTCGCTCGGACCGCGCCGCGAAGCTTCCCACCGTCACGATGCGGCCCGCCGGCGCCGCTGACAGCAGGGGGGCCAGCTGTCGGGTGAGCGCGAAGTGGCCGAGGTGGTTGGTGCCGAACATCAGCTCGTGGCCGTCCTCGGTCTCCCGACGCGGCGGGTCGTCGAGCGCGACCCCCGCGTTGTGGACCACCGCGTCGAGACGATCGAGGTCCAGCCCGTCCACGACGGTCTTCAGGGACGACAGGGCGGCGAGGTCCAGGGAAAGGTGCCGTACGTGCGCGCCGGAGACGCGCGAGCGGATCGAGGTCATGGCGGCCCCGGCCTTCGCGGCGTCCCGGCTGCCGAGCACCACGACGGCGCCGGTGGCGGCGAGCTGCTCGGCGACGAAGTAGCCGATCCCGGCGTTGCCCCCGGTGACCAGGAACGTTCTGCCCTCGGCGGTCGGCGGCCGGTGAACGTCCCACGGCCCGCTCCGGGATGCGAAAGACATGATGACAGGCTCCTTGCGCTCGGGCAGCGTGCTCACGGCGAGCACCCTCCCTCCCAACGTCGCAGCCTTCACCGACAAACCGTCGACAGATCGCGGCCACCGCCGACAGGCCTCCGGCACCCTCCACTCCGGGCTCGTCGGCGACCCGGCAGGACGGTGCGCCGCCGGACGGAGAAACCCGGTGGTCCCGCCCTGAAGACGCCCATAGCATCCGCCCATGACCGAAGACATCATGATGACGCGCGACGGACAGGAAGAAGCCCGGAGGGAGCTCGCCTGGCGCGCCGGGACCGTCGGCCTCGCGGCTGTCGACACGGACGACGCCGAGCTCCTGCACAGCTGGCGATCCGACCCCGTCGCCGCTCACCACATGGGGATCTGGCCTCGCTCACTCACCGCCGTGCGTGAGCGCGTCGAGCGTGACATCGAGGACGACGACCGCGACGACTTCGTCGTTCTCCTTCCCGACGGCACCCCTGTCGGTTACGTGGCTCTGGCCGGCCAGAACATCGTCGACGGCACGGCTCGGGTGGAGCTGATGCTCGATGCCCGGCATCGCGGGAACGGCCACGGAACCGCCGCCCTCGACGCCGTGGTGGACCTGGCCTTCGGTGAACTCCCGATGTACCGGCTCACGGCGGAGACCCACACGGAGAACGCCCCTGCCCTCGCCGTCCTCGCCAAGTCCGGCTTCACGCGGGAAGGGATCAGCCGCGCCGCCTGCCTCCACCGCGGCCGCCGCCACGACATGGCGGTGCTCTCGCTCCTCCGCCCCGAGTGGGAAGCCCTGAACCGCCCTCGCGCCTGGGACGCCTGACCCGGCAGCCGGCAGCCGGCAGCGCTCTACTCCTCCACCTCCGTGCGGTACACGCGCAGCCCCCGGCTCCGGTAGTTGAGGAGCGCGCTCGGGTGGTCGTGGGAGTTGGTGTGCAGCCATACCCTGCGGACGGCCTCCGCCCCCAGCGGTTCCGTCGCCCAGGCCTGGCGCAGCGCCAGCGTCAGGGCGTGCCCGCCGAGTCCCCGGCCGACGTACTCCGGCAGCAGACCGAACGTACGGAGCTCCACGTCCCCGCCGGGCAGGGGTTCCAGCGCGGCGATCCCGGCCGTCTCGCCCGCCAGTCTGATCAGCCAGTACTGACGGTGCGGGTGCTCCCGCGCCAGCTCGTCCCACTCCTGACCGGACCGCGTCGAGCTGCGCCACCCGTAGGCCGCTCCAACCCGGGCCTGCACCGAACGCGCCACCTCCGAAAGCCCCTCTTCGCGCCGGAGGTCCAGCGAGGGAACAGCCCTCCCGGGCTTCAGCTCACCGCGGTCGGTCATCTCCAGATACGTGACAGTCTTGGCCATCCCGGCACGCTATCGGGAGCCACTGACACCACCACGGCGACCGGCCCGGGGACGTACCACCGGGTCGGGGCGGTGGGGTCCCGGCGCGAGACGCGGCACCAGGGCCACGCCCGCCCCTGCGGCCACCAGGCCCTGGACCACCGCGTAGTCGTCACTGAGACTCCGGGCGCGCCCCACGCCCGACGTCAGCCGAGGGTCTGGACGGCGTAGAGCGCGCCGACGGCGGTGGCGAGGGTGCCGAGGAGGAGCCGCAGGAAGGTCTCGGGGAGACGGGGCTGGACGTGGGCTCCGAGGTAGCCGCCGACGAGCCCGCCCAGCCCGCAGGCGATCCCGAGCGGCCAGTCGGGGGCGATCGGGCCCCCGGCGGCCAGCGAGAGCAGCGCGTACGTGCCCGCTCCGACGACCGAGGTCACGAACGTGGACGCGAGGGCGGCCGGAGCGACCTCGGCGACCGGCACCCCTCGACCGGCGAGGATCGGGCCGAGGAGGGAACCGCCGCCGATCCCGTAGATCCCGCCGACCGTGCCCACCACCAGGGCCAGACCGCCGGTGCCCCGGGCCGACAGCCCGCGGGCCGGCCGCTCCCCCGCGGCCGGCCGCAGGGTCCGCGCGCACAGCCACAGGCCGAGCGGCAGGAGGAAGACGGCGATCAGCAGACGGAACACGGTCGGTCCGGGGATCGCGAACACCCGGACGACCGCGCCGATCACGACCCCGGGGACCGTTCCGGCCAGCAGGAGACGGGTGAGCGGCCCGCCGAGCCTGCCCGCGCGCGCATGGCGGACCAGGGCGCCGGGACCGGCGACGACGTTGTAGAGGAGGTTCGTGGGCGTCACCGCAGGAGACGGCACACCCAGGACGCTGACCTGCACCGGCAGCAGGAACACCGCGCCGGACACACCGGCCGGAGCCGTCACCACCGAGATCACCAGCCCGGCGGCGAACCCCAGCAGCCCGGACGACCAGTTCACCGCACGGATCTTTCGTCGCTCACGCATCTTTCGTCGCTCATGGATCAAGTATCGGCAGCGTCGGGCGAGTTCGGCACAGAGGGGTACGTCAGCGGGCCGCTCGTCTCGTCCGACGACCGGTGCGGTCTAGCTTGACTCTGTCGGGGATCTTGGAATTCCTCGGTGCCAGCATGATCAACGGGCATGCTCGGGTAGTTCCGCCGACCGATACAGCTGTCGAG
>NZ_JBIRMW010000024.1:0-79946 GCF_044331325.1 Streptomyces sp. NPDC017246
CAGCCACCTTCGCCGCGTCCCTCCTCGCAACGATCGGGCCGGCCCGCCGCGCTGCCGCCATCCGCCCCGCGCTCGCGGTCCGCGTCACCGAATGAAGGCCACGGCCGCAAGACTGCTGTACCGCGCCCTTGAATCGCTGGGCCGAGTCACGTTCTCCCCGACGGCGCTGCGGGGCCGGCCTCGGGTCCGAGCGGAAAACACCTGCCCACCCCTCCTCGGCATCCGAGCTGCTCGACCGAGCGGCGGACCTCCTCGCAGAATCGGCAACGCTCGTACACGACAACGAGCGGCGCTGACGCACATTCAGCGTCGGGGCGTCGGCTGCGACCCTGGTGATGCGGGTTCTGCTTGCCCTAGGTGGTAGAGGAGGACCCAGCGAGCCCCACTGCGCTGCGCAGTAGCTGACTGAACGGCTGTGACTCCTACTCAGGAGAACCGTCTTCGCGGGCGCGGCGCCAGTCCCGGTACGCGGTCACCGCCGTCGGCAGTGTGGGGAAGATCAGATCGGGACCGACCGACTCGGTCAGCCCGTAGGCGTCGAGATCGTGAAGCAGGTCCTGCTTCACACGTGCCATCGCGAACACGATGCCGCGCCCGGCCAGTTCGCGACGCAGCTCATCGACGGAGTCCAGCGCGGTGATGTCCACCTCCACATTGGCCTCGGCATTCAGCACGAACCAGCGGACGGGCCCGGACTGCTCCGCGACTGCGGCGAGTGCACGGCGCCGGAAGTTCTCCGCGTTGGCGAAGAACAGCGGCGAGTCGTACCGGTAGACGACCAGCCCTGGAATCGTACGGGCCTCCGGATAGTCTTCGACGTCGTGCATGCCGGCCACGCCGGGAACCAGCCCTTGGACGGCATCGTGCGGGCGCGCGACCCGCGTCAGCAGCTCGGCCACCGACAGACTGACCGCCACCAGCACCCCGTACAGAATGTCCAGGGACAGCACGCCGCACAGGCAGCCGACGGCCAGCAGGAGTTCCCTGCGGCGGAAGGAGGCCAGCCGCCGGAAGCCCGCCAGGTCGATCATCTTGACGGCGGCGTAGATGACGAGGGCGCCCAAAACGGCAACCGGAGTGAGGCTCAGCAGCGAGCTGAGGAACAGCAGTACGGCGAGAACGGCCGCGCCGGCGGTCAGCGAGTACACCTGACTTCGCGCACCTGTGGAGTCCGCCAGCGCAGTGCGGCTGGCACTGCTGCTCACCGGGAACCCGCTCAGGACGCCCGCGCCGAGGTTCGCGGCGCCCAGGGCCAGCAACTCCTGGTTGGCGTCCAGGCGCCCGAGCTCGTCGCCGGTGGCGAAGGCACGCGCGGTGAGGATGACATCCGTGTAGCCCACGAGGAGGAGGCCGAGCGCCGGAACCATCAGCCGAGACAGCTCGTCGAAGTCCGGCAGAGCCGGATGGGGCAGCCCCGCCGGCACCGCTCCGATCACGGCGACGCCGTGCTCTTCCAGACCGAACGCCGCCACCGCCACGGTTCCGAGCCCCACCACCACCAGCGGCCCGGGCACCGCGTGCAGGAAGAGCGGAAGGGCGAAGAGGAGGACGAGGGCGGTGACAGCGACGGCGACGGTGGCGGGCTGGGCCCCAGACAGGTTCTTCGCGAAGGACACCAGCTGCGGAAAGAAGCCCGACCCGGTGGTGCTCACGCCTGTCGTCTTCGGCAGCTGGTCCACGATCATGATCAGCGCCACACCCGCGAGATAGCCGACCAGGACCGGCCGCGAGAGGAGATCGGCGACGAAGCCGAGCCTGGCCGCCCACGCCACCACGCACAGCAGCCCGACCGCGACTGCCAGCGCGGCCGCCACTACGGCATATCGCCCGGGGTCCCCGGCGGCGATCGGCGCGACCACCGTGGCGGTCATCAGCGCGGTCGTCGACTCCGGCCCGACCGACAACAGCCGTGACGAGCCGAGCAGCGCGTACAGCACCAGTGCGGGCAGGATCGCCCACAACCCGGCGACGGGCGGCAGCCCCGCCACGGTCGCGTACGCCATGACCTGCGGCACGAGATACGCCACGACGGTCACGCCCGCCAGCAGGTCGCCGCGCAGCCAGGAGCGCTCGTAGCGGGCGAGGACAGCGATTCCAGGCGTGCCAGGCAGCAAACGGCGCCACCCCGAATCGCTGGGTCGGGCGTGCTGCGACATGAGGCTCCTCTCCCCCGCCGCTTCAAGATCCCACCGACTCTGTCACGGCCGCGGGACCCGAAGGTCTCACCACGCCGCCATCCATTGCCTCCGGGCGTGACCGCCAGTGCGCCCGCTCGCCCAGCACGGGCCCAGGCCGGGCCGGACGGCTGAAGCGCTCAAAGCCGCGTGCCCGACACGTCGTGTTCGAGGGGCAGTCGAGGAGGTGCCACGAGCCTCTGGGGCTCGAGCGCGGAGCGGCCCTCCGCACCAAGATCCGGTCCATTCACGGACCAGCACCCCATCGTTCGGCACAACGGTTGACGTTCTTGCAGCTCAGCTGGGGTGCAGCGCGTGTACCGCCAGCAGACGAAGAACCTGTTGGTCAGCCACTCGCCGAAGAAGCCCGGCTTCTTCCAGGGCTAGAGAAAGAGGCGCCTGACCTGGGGTTCTACCCAGGTCAGGCGCCTCTCCCCAGGCCCCTTCCTCGAAGGGAGCCAGTTGTGACCACGTCCCACGGCGACGTTCACGGTCCGGCACGAGCCGACATCAGCGGACCGCCCACGTGGACACGGAACGGCGAACAAACGCTCCCGGCACATGGAAGGAGAGGGGCCGGCGGGCGATTCTCCCGCCGGCCCCGCGCACGAGCATCGACCGGACCCGGGACTTCCGGGCCGGATCGGCGCTCGCGCCGGTCGTACGGTCACACTCGTCGTGCTGCGGGTGGGTCAGCGGCGCAGCTTCAGGCGGTGTACGCCGCCGTCGACCGCGCCGACGTAGAGCGTGCGGCCGTCGGCGGCGGCGGCCAGCTTGGTGGTGTCGGTGTTCTGCAGACCGCTCGAAATGTTCTCCCACGTAAGGCCGTTGTCGGTGCTGCGCAGGACGCCCCGGCCGCCCTGGACGAGTCCGGACGCCGTCGAGCCGGTGGTGGCCGCGTAGAGCGCTCCGCCGACCCGCAGCAGGTCCGAGACGTGGACCGCGAGCGGGCCGGTGTCGGCGGTACGGAAGGTCTTGCCGTTGTCGGTGCTGATCCGGATGGACGAACCGCCGACGACCAGGCGTCGGCCGTCCACCACGATCGCGGAGACGGGGCCTTCGGCGACCTTGGTCTTGGTGACGCCGCCGTCGTCCGAGCGGTAGAGGCCCGAGGCGTTGCCGAGCCAGATGCGCCGCGGGTCGCGCGGGTCACCGGCCATGGCGCCGAAGGACTTCTCGTGGAAGAGGTTCTTCCAGGTCCTGCCGCCGTCGAGAGTCGTGAACAGCCCGTCGCCGAAGATGCTCCTGAAGCTGATCGCCACGCGGTTCGGGTCGGCCGGGTGGACCAGGATCGAGGTCGGTATCTCCGACGACGTGCCCTTCACCTGCCAGGTCCGGCCGGCGTTACCGCTGCGGGAGACCTCGAAGAGGCCGGTCGCGGTGCGCCGGACCTGCCACACCACCTTGGTGTCCTTGGGGGAGACGGCGATGTGCGAGGTGAGGCGACCGGTCCTGCCCTCTGCGCCTGACTGGCCCCACTCGGGGCTCGCGACCGGGATCGCGGTGCGGTAGGTGCCGCTCACCGTTCCGGCGAGCAGCTGGTCGCCGGAGGTCGCCAGGGCGAGGGTGGTCAGGCCCTGGACGCCGATCCTCCGGTATCCGGTGCCGTCGGCCGAGCCGCGGTACAGGCCGTCCTGTTCGCTGGACACGGTCACCGAGCCGTCGGCCCAGCGGTCGTAGTCGATCGCGATGGCGGCCTTGGAGGGAGCGCGGACGGGCTTCCAGGTCTTGCCGTGGTCGTGGCTCACCTGCCCGGCGCCGAACAGCGCGCGCAGGTACAGGTCGCCGCCGGAGGCGGACAGTCCGTTGCCGCCTTCCGGCACGGGCAGCAGGGTGGACCAGGTACGGCCCTTGTCGTAGGAGCCGCGGACGCCCGTACCGGGGACGTAGGCCGCCACCACGGTGGAGTCGGCCGCCAGGCCGCGGATGGTGTCCACCGGCTCGTCGAGGACGAGGTGCGCCGTACCGGGGTCGCCCTTGCCGACGCCGTCGATCCGCCAGACGCTTTCGAAGGTCGCCAGGTACAGGGTGTCGCCGACGAGCGTGGCGTCGCGGACGGAACCGGTCACGCCGGTGGGGTACATCGCCCAGGTGTCGCCCGCGTCGGTGCTGACCATCAGCGTGCCGTTGACCATCGCGGCGAGGGTGCGGGTCTGCTCGTCCGCGACGAACTCGTCGATGTACGCGTCGGGCACGTCGAGCTTACGCCAGGTGCCGCCGTTGTCGTCGGTGCGCAGGATCGAGCCCCGGCGGGTGGGGTCACCGGCCGTGTTCACGGCGTACCACCAGCGATCGGGGCGGTGGGCGTCGACCACGACCGCTCCAGTGCCGTTGCCGTCGGCGATCGGCAGCCGGCCCACCTGGCGCCAGTTGGCGCCGCCGTCGGTGGTCAGCCAGGGGGCGGCCTTGCGGTACTGGGTCACGACGGCCTGTTTCGGCCGGGCGGGCGAGAGCGCCAGGTGGCCGGCCTCGCTGTTCGGGCCGATGGGCTCCCAGCGGTTGCCGCGGCTGCCGGCGGGGGTGACCTCGAAGGCGCTGGTGCCGGTGATCCGTCGGCCGTCGGTGGTCGTGGCCCGCACGGCCAGCAGGTAGGCGCCGGCCGCCTTCCCGGTCACGTCGGCCTGGTAGTAGCCGGCGCCGTTCATGGTGGTGGCCAGCGTGAAGGCCTTGCCGTGCGGCGGCGTGACGGTGATCTCCGGCGGTGCGTTCAGCGCGGCCGGGGCGGCGACGTGCACGGTGGAGCGGCCGTCGCTCGGGTCGGGGGACGCCTGGACGACCAGGTGCCGGACGACCAGCAGGTACGGCACCCGCAGGGCCGGTCCGTGCGCGGGGGTGGCCGTGATCCGGCCGCTGATCTCCGTGTCGGTGGCCGGGCGGTCGGCGCGCAGGGTGACGGTGACGGTCGCGGACCCCTTGGCGGGGATGGTGACCCGCGCCGGGGACACGGTGGTGGGCCCGGTACTGCCGAGGGTGACGGTCAGCGGTGCCTTGCCGGGGTTGGCCAGGCGTACCTTCGCGGCGCCGCCTACGGTCCTGCGCGACAGGTCGGCGAGGCCGAACGACACGGTCGTCGGGGAGGCGCCGAGCGTGGCCGACGCCGCTGCGGCCACGTCGAGCCGTCCATTGCCCTGGACGGTGGGGCCGGTGCCGGCGAGCGCCTTCGCGGTGCCGACCAGTGCGGACCTGATCCCGTCGGGGTCCTGGTCCGGGCGCAGTTGGCGCAGCAGGGCGGCGGCTCCGGCAACGTGCGGGCTCGCCATCGAGGTGCCCGACATGCGGTATACGCCGGGTTCGTACATCGAGGTGGGGATCGTGGAGCGGATCTCCACGCCGGGTGCGACCAGGTCGGGCTTGAGGCCGAAGCCGGTGCCGGGTCCGCGCGACGAGAACGAGGCGATCTCGTCGGTGGAGTCGGTGCCGCGCAGGGTGACGGACACCTTGCCGGCGGCCAGTTCACGGCTCAGCTGGGCGTACTGGGTCGTGTCGATGCCCATGACGACCAGGTGGTCCATGCGCAACGAGTCGCCGGAGGCGGCGGTCCGGGTGAAGTCGGGGCGGGCGGGGGTCGCCGGGGCCTCGACCGTTCCCGGGGTCGCGGCGAGCACGGGTCCGTCGTGGACCGGGAGGCCGCCGAGCACGGCGAGCGCACCGCGCTTCTCGGCCTCGCGTGCCCAGTCGATGTCGTTCTGGCTCAGGACGTCCGTACTGGGCGCGACGAGAAGGTCTGCCCGCAGGATCTTGCCCCGTACGTCACCGATCCGCTCCCAGTCCTCAGGGGTGCCCGCGCCGACATCCACGAGCGGCGCGGTGACCGGTTCCCGGGGCGGGTTCGCGGACAGGATGCCCCGGTACGTCTGGATCAGTTCGGGCTTCTTGCCCGCCAGGTACGCGCTGGGTGTCCGCACCCCGCTGGTGGAGGCGCCGACCGCGATGACGCCGTCGGCCAAGGCCGGAGAGTTGACGGTGCCGCTGCCGGGCCCGTCGTTGCCCGCAGCCGCGACGACGACCACTCCGGCTCGCACGGCGGCGGTCGCCGCGCGGCCCAGCGGGTCGGTGCCGTCACCGGGGCCGCCGAGGCTCATGTTGATGACGTCGGCCGGGTGGGGGTTGGCCGGGTCGGCCGCCGCCTCGATGCCGGCGATGATGTCGGAGGTGTAGCCGCTGCCGTCGGCGCCGATGACCTTGTAGGCCAGCAGGGAAGCGTCGGGCGCCATGCCGGTGACGCCTCCCTCCTTGGCGGCCTTGCCCGCGATGATGCCGGCGACGTGGGTGCCGTGACCGTTGTCGTCCATCGGGTCGTCATCGCCATTGGCGAAGTCGAAGCCGCCGACGACCTTATGACCCTTGCCGAAGCCGCCGCCCAGGTCGGGGTGGCCGTAGTCCACGCCGCTGTCCAGGACCGCCACGACGGTGCCCTTGCCGGTGGCCTTCACCCCGGCCGGGTCCTCGCGCTTCCAGACGTCGGGCGCGCCGGTCAGCGGGACGCTGGTGTCCGTGCGCACCTGTATCCGGATGTCGGGCCGGACGGCGATGACGCCCGGCAGCGCGGCCAGCCGTGCCGTCTCGGAGGCGGGCACCGTCATCGCCACGGCGTTGACGAGCAGGCCGAGTCTGCGGGGTGCGGCGGGGTGCAGCCCGGCTTGCCGTACCGTCCCGACGAAGGCGTCCTGCCGTGCCGCCAGGGCCCGTCGGGCGTCGCCGACGGCGGAGGTGGTGCCGGCGGTCAGGGATGTGAGCGAGCCGCCGGGGGCGGCTGCCACGGCGGCGTCTCCGGACAGCTCGACGATGACCCGCTGGTTCGGGTCGGGTGACTTCGCGGTCGCGGTGCCGGGTGTCGCGGTGAGCGTCCCGGCTAGCGCGACGGTGGTGACCGTGGCGGCCACCAGACGTCGGCTTCTTCGTGGGTTCTTGGCCATGGGAAGAAGTCCTAGCGCCGAAGTCACTCTCCGTACAACGGATCTTGGCGGCCCATTGCTGCACTTGGCACAAGTGGGCCAGGATCCGCATATGACGAACGAGCTCACCGCGGCAGGCATCGATCCGTTCGACGAGAGCGTCTACCGGGCCGTGTTGACCCGGCGTACGGCGGCCCCGGCCGAGCTCGCCGCCGACCTCGGCTGCTCCCCTCTCCGCGCCGCCAGGGCGCTGGACCGGCTGCACGACCACGGCCTGGTCGGGCGGCTCACGGGGGTCCGCCGCCGGTACGCGGCGATCGAGCCGGGAGCCGCGGTCGAGTCACTGGTACGGAACAGGACAGCGGAGTTGGACCGGGTCCGTTCGGCGGCGGGCGAGCTGTCCCGCCTCTTCGCCGCGGCCCAGACCGGCACCGCCGGGGAGGACGAGGTGGAGATCGTCACCGGCCGTGAGGCGCTCGGCCGTTGGTTCGTCCGCCTCCAGCAGGAGGCGCGCGAGGACGTCATGACACTGGACCGGCCGCCGTACGCACTGACCACCTCCAACCCGGTGGAGAGTACGGCGCTGGGGCGCGGCGTGCGCTACCGCGCGGTCTACGCCCCCGAAGCGCTGGAGTGGCCAGGGGTGCTCGAGGACATCCGCGGACTCGTGCGCCGTGGCGAGCAGGCCCGGGTGATGCCGGGCCTGCGGATCAAACTGGCCATCGCGGACCGCCGGCTGGCGCTGATGCCGCTCTCTCTGGACCTCGACGGCGTGCGCGCTGCGGTCATCCGCCCCTCCACGCTGCTGGACGCGCTCACCGACTACTGGGAACTGTGCTGGAAGCAGGCCCTGCCGCTCGACGCCCCCTCCGAGGACCCGCTCGGGGAGGAGGATCGCCTGGTGCTCACCCTGCTGGTCAGCGGCCTCAAGGACGAGGCCATAGCCCGCCAGCTCGGCTGGTCGGTCCGCACGATGCGCCGGCGCATGAGCCGCCTCCACGAACTTCTGGGCGCGGTGAACCGCTTCCAGGCCGGTGTCGTCGCGGCACGCCGCGGTTGGATCTGACCTGCCGCCGAGCCGGGGCTGACGGCCACTTGGCGGTGATCCCGCCCACAGCCATGAGCGCTTGGGAGGTACCCGGACCGTTCCCGGACCAACTCCCTCCAAGAAGCGGCGCATACGACCGATCGCACTGGTCAGCGCGGGTTCATTGGCTGTACCACCAGCAGACGAAGAATCTGCTGGTGAGCTACTCACCGAAGAAGCTGGGCTTCTTCTAACGGCACGGAAGGAGGCGCCTGAGCTGGGCTTTCGCCCGGGCCAGGCGCCTCCGTGGAGCGGCCGGCAACGCAAGTGGGCGAGGTGGTGAAATAGAGCTCTTCTCCCAGTTCATCCCACTGGTATCCCAGTCCTGACCAGCAGTTCCGGGCCATACACGGGCCAGATTGCGGCTCAGCCCGTAGGACCGCTGCCCCCACTGCGCCGACCCCACTCCTGCATCGACTCCTCAATGAGCCGGTTGGAGTGCTCCTGCAGGCCGTCCAGGAACTTGGCGCAGTACTGGAAGACCGGGCACCGGACATGCACACAGAGCTGGTCTGGGTCGACCCCGCCAGCCCGCCGAGGGACTGTCACCCCTTCGCCCACGAGGTCCTGCGCCACTTCACCGCCGGGTACCGGTACGCCAACGTGCCCGCCCCCGAACTCGTCGACGGAGGTGAGACCCGGTGACGGTCACCATCGGGCCTCGGATGTGGGTCCGCATTCGGAATGTCCTGTTCCGACGTGCTGAGCTGGTCTGTTGCGGGAGTCTCAGTTGCGGAGCACGGCGCTTCTGTCTCACCTCCATGTCCCTTTTGGCCATGCCGCTTTGACGGACAGGGGGTTCTGACTGGCTGCGTAGGTGAGAAGGGGGTTCTGGCACAGATCTTGGCGAACCGTCGCGGAGCGTGACGTCGTTGTTCGATTGCGAGGGACTGGCTCGTGCGAGACGGCGTACGCCTTGGCGTCGGACGGTGGGGTGACGCTCCCTCAGGTGCGTTCCGTTCGCTGCTGTGGCTGGCTGTGGAAGGTGATGGTGCTGGTCATGCAGACCGATGCACCGTTCTGGGGTTCGCTGGTGTTCGACGGGATCGACGAGGTCGAGGTCGAGGCGGTTACGGCCGCGTTCGGCACGGTCGAGTTGGTGGCGAGAGGCCGCACGGCCGGGGCGGCATGTCCGGACTGCGGCCTCTTCTCGGGCCGGGTACACGATCGTTACCAGCGCAGGCTGAATGACCTTCCACTCGCTGATCAGGGCTTTGTGATCCGGCTGACGGTCCGGCGATTCATCTGCGGGTCGGCGGACCGTCAGCGCCTGACGTTCGCCGAGCCGTTCTCCCGACTGGTCGCGCCGTACGCGCGGTTCACCACGCCGCTCAACCGTCCTCTGGAACGGGTGGGGCTCGCCCTGGCGGGGCGGGCCGGTGCCCGGCTGGCGGCCCAGCTCGGTTTCGATGCGGGACGGATGACCTTGTTACGCAGGGTCATGGCACTGCCCGATCCGCGATTCAGTACTCCACGGATGCTGGGCGTGGACGACTTCGCGATCCGTCGCGGCCAGACCTACTCCACCGTCTTGACCAGCGTCGAAGACCGTCGCGTGGTCGACGTGCTCCCGACCCGTGAAGCCGCACCGCTGGCAACCTGGCTGGACCGTCACCCTGGGGTGGAGGTCATCTGCCGGGACCGGGCGGGCGCCTACGCCGAGGGCGCCTGGCGCGGTGCCCCGACGTTCTGCAGGTCGCCGACCGGTTCCATCTGTGGCAGGGCCTGGGCCGAGCGGTGGAGACCTGCGTCGCCGCCCACCGCGACTGCCTGCGCAACCCGGCACCCAGCGGCACGCTGTCGGAGGCCATCGTGACCTGCTCTTGCGGGAAGACGTCGCTCAGCACCGACGCGAGCACGGTGTTCGTCGCGGGGGTGAACTTCGACGGCTTGAGCTTGACGCGGTTGCCGGCGGCTATCGCGGTGACGACGGGGCATCAGCGACAGGTTGACGGGATAGTTCCACGGTGAGACAACCCCGAGCGGCTGGTATTCGATGCGGTTGGTGCCAAAGCGCATGTGCCAGGCAGTGTGGCGGCCGGTCGGACGCATGAACCGACGCAGATTGCGCTGAAGGTAGTCGATGCCCTGAACCACGCCCCCGAGCTCCGTCATCGCGGTCTCATGGCGTGAGCGATTGCCGAAGTCGGCGTTGATCGCCTCTTCGATGGTGATCCGCCGGTTGATCAGTGCCGCCTTGAGCCTGCTCAGGTCGCTGCGTCGCGCCGCCGGCGAGGGCGCTCCGTCGCGGAGGTAGGCAGCGCGCTGAACAGCGACGGATCGCCTGGTTTCACCTCCGGGAAGCCTGGCGATCCAATCGCGGGACCGGACCTGTTGGCGTACGCGCCTATTGCCTATGTGTTCAGCCGCGTACGGGCGAATGTGCCCAGCCAGTGCCGCCCCGTTGTCGACCCGGCCGCGACCAGGTGGGGCGATCGCGACCAGTTCCAGCATCACCGAAGGGTGAGGTCCTGGCCGATGGACTGCTCGCGGGGCCGGTTTGCTGCCGGTGATGAGTTCGCCCCGTTCGGCGTGCACATGTTCGGCTGTGACGAGGCCGTCCCCGATCGGCATGAGCAGGTCGTTGCTGCTCGCAGGGAGTGGGGCACGTACGGCCTGGCGTGATTCGACGCACACCAGCACCTCGGCGACCGTGGCGTCGTCGATCTCGCGACCTGCCGGGTTGTATCCCACGGATGTGATGTGTACCCCGGGTGTCAGCCACGAGCGGCGGATGACGGGTTCGACGGCGTGCGTCGTTGCGGCGGCGATGTCCGCGCCGTCGAGCGCCTCGGCGTAGCCGGGCACCGCTTGGACGTCGGCCTCCAGGACGGCTGAGAGTTCCTGTGCAAGGCAACGGTGTGAGTGTCCGGCCACGGACGCGGTACGTCCTTCCGCGGGTCGGTGTCCGCCCCTTCAGTGCCCTGCCCACGCGGCCGCACGGCGCAGTACGGCGTCACGACCGCGGTCCGGCACCGTCCACAGGGTCTGCCCGCGTACGCCCCATCGCTCAAGGAGGGCGTTCGCGGCCAGGAAGCCGGTCGTCGCCGCCCGTTCCATCAGAGCGACGGGCAGGTCGGTGCGCACGACGTCGCCGGCCACCACCAAGCCGGGATCGGAGGTGCGGACGGTGGGACGGTCGGCGTAGCCGCCCACGGGAAACAGCGGGCAGTCCTCCCGCCATTCGTGGCGGACGTCGACGACCTCGGCGGCCCCGGTCTCCGGGTAGACGCGGTGGAGCTGCTCGACGAGGCGTTTCTTTACGACGGTGCGGGGCTCGTGCGGGTCGACGGCGTAGGCGTGGAGTTCCACGACGGATCCCGCGGTACGTGCCACCCAGTGCGCCGCCTCGTCCTCCCAACGGTCAAGGACGCTGATGTTGTCCAGGCCGCCGAAGCCGCTGGTGCCGAGGAAGCCGGGGCGGTCGGGGGCGACGGGCCGGTCCAGCCACAGGCGGGTGACCAGGAAGGGCGGGGCCGTGCGCAGGCGCGCGACGCGCTCCCGCCAGGCGGGGTCGCCGAGCCGCTCCGAACGCGCGACCAGGGACCGCAGGCCGGCGGCATCCAGGGCGAGGACCACGGCGTCGTACCGGCGTTCGCCGCGGTCCCCGGCGACCTCGAATCCGCCGCCTCGGGCAGGTGCGACGTGCTCGACCGCGCTGCCGGTGCGCAGTTCGGCGCCGTGCCGTCGGAGGTATCCGGCGAGGGGGTCCCATAGCGCCGTCGGGAAGGGCGAGCGGGGCACGTCGAACAGCAGGCCCTCGGCCGAGCCGAGGAAGTAGATGTGGAACATCAGCGCCATCTCGGCCGCCGACAGCTGTCGCGGGTCGGCGAAGAAGCTCCGGGAGAACACCTCGAACGCCAGGTGGCGGGCGCGCTCGGGGAAGCGGACGGTCTCGAGGAAGTCGTAGGCGCTGATGTTGTCGAGGCGGTGGTAGACGTCGGGTACGCGGACGTCGAGCAGCGGCAGGGCCGCGACCGGGTCCATGGCGCGCAGGTCCCACAGTGCGAAGGAGGGGCTGAGCGCGACGAAACCCAGCGCGCTCCACGGCGGGGTGCGCGGCACGTGCCGGAAGCTGTCGCGCGTCCCGTCCGCGTGCAGCAGCGGATAGTCGGGCAGTCCGGCCAGCCGGGCCAGGGCGGGGTCGGTACGCCGCAGCAGGCCCCGCAGGTTGTAGTACTGCCGGAAGAACGCGTGGAAGCCCCGGCTCATCGTCACAGTGCTGCCGTCGCGCAGGCGGGTCGGCCGACCGCCCACCCGGCCGCCGATGTAGGGCTCGCGCTCGTACAGCGTCACCGCCACGCCCCGTTCCGCCAGCGCGGTGGCGGCGGCTAGTCCGGCGATCCCTCCGCCGACGACGGCGGCCGACGGCCGGCCGTCGGCGCGGTCGGCTCCCGGGCGGGCCGGCAGCACGCGGGCCCGGCGGTCCCGGCCTCGGCGTGCGGCGGGCGGGCGGGACATCGAACCGGTCATCGGACGTCCTTCCCGCGCGAGGCCACGAACGTGTGGGTGATGCCCGTCTGCCAGCCCGGCAGAGGCAGGGCCCGGACGTGGTCGAAGCCGGCCTTCCGGATCCGGTCGGCGAACCGGCCGGCCGTGTCGAAGCCGACGACACTGTGCCACAGGTGACGGTAGAGCGGCCCGTCCCCCAGCAGGGTCGCGGCGGGCTGGACGACGCCTCGGCACACCAGCGTCCACACCGCCCGGTGGGCGCGGCGGCCGCTGAGGCTGTACTCGTGCGCCCCGAGCCGTCCACCCCGGCCCAGGACGGCGCGGACCGTACCGAGGACGGCGTCGGGATCGGAGACGTTACGGAAGAGGTAGGCGGCGAACACCGCGTCGAACGGCCCTTCGACCCCCGCATCCGCCAGTCCCTCGGCCGGCGCGTGGACGAGCCGCACTCCGACCGCCCACGGCTTGGCGGCGGCCCGCTCGAGCATGCCGGCCGAGGCGTCGACGGCCGTGACGGAGGCGGCCGGGAGGACGGACCGGATCGCGGCCGTAGAGGCTCCGGTGCCGCAGCCGAGGTCCAGTACGCGCAGCCCGGCCCCCTGCCCTGGCAGGCCTAGGCGGCGCACCGAGCGCCGCAGATGGGCGTGGTAGCCGGGGTTGGCGGCCACCAGGGCGTCGTAACTACGGGACGCGTGGTCGAACGCGGCGGCGAGGTTCTCGTCGCGCAGCAGGGTCATGCGCTCTCCAGGGGATCGGTGATCGGTGGGAACGGGCGGGGCAGTTGAAAGAACGGCGGAAGCGGGCCGGTCGGACGAGGGGGCGGTGGGAACGGGCGGGTCGGACGTAGGGACGGTGGGAACAGGCGGGTCAGTCGAAGGGGCGGCGTGACAGTCCGGGGAGTTCGACGGCGGTGCGCAGCATGGGGACGACCGGGGTGTGCAGACCGACGGAGAGGTCCTCGAACAGGCTCGTGCGCCCGTCGAGGAAGCGCAGCAGCCGACCCGCCGGGACGCGGGCGAACAGCCGGGAGAACAGGGCGGGGCCGTCGACGCGGCCGCTGTCGAGAGCGCGCAGGAGCACCGAGTCCATGGTGCGGGCCCGCCAGGAATGGGCGGCCGGCGGGACCGGTCCGCGCTCCTGCCGCAGTGCGGCGGCGACCGCTCGTGTCTGGCGCTGGAGACCGGCGAAGGCGTATCCGGTGGACGGACGGGTCGCACCGCCCGCGGCACCGATCCGGAACACGGACGCGCCGACCCGTCGGGGCATGGGAGCGTCCGTCATGGGGATCACTCCGGTCTCGGTGGCGGCGACCTCCAGGTCGCCGAGGCGCAGTACGTCGCCGGCGTAGTGCCGTACGGCCGCCTCGTAGCCGCTCGCCGTCAGGAGGCGCGGGGAGAACTCCGTGTACTCCACGAGGGCTTCGCACGGGCCGGTGGGCAGGACGTAACCGAAGGAGAGCCCGTCGGCGGGCTGAGGGGTGCGGAAGTCCATCAGTTCCACGGTCCCGTGGTCGAAGGCGGGCCGGGCGGTGCGCACGAACCAGCCGTGGAAGTGTTGCAGCAGGGTGGTGCGGGCGGCCGGGAGGCTGCCCAGGGGGCGCGAGTCGAACACCCAGCGGGCCTCCAGGACGCGGGGGCGACCGTCGGACCGGGTCATGAGCACGCGGGCGCCCGAGGGGATCTCCTCCACGGTGTCCACGGCCGCCTCCAGACGCCGGACGTTGGCGCTGTGTGCGAGGTCCCGGGCGATCAGGGACTCGAAGTCGTCGGAGCGGATCATCTTGTACCGCAGCGGCGCGATGTCCCCCTCGATCGCGCGGCCGTCGGGCGGCCGTACCCGCAGGTGACGCCATTCCGATCGCACCGCGGCGTCGAAGCGGCCGCGGCCGGACTCCCAGAAGCACCAGGTGCGCGGAGCCGGCCGGAGCGGGCCGGGCGGGGCGTCGACGAGGATCACGGACGGAGTCAGGGCACCTGCCACGGGGCCGTTCAGCCGATGGGCCAGGGATAGTCCGGCGGCTCCCGCCCCGATGACCGCCACGTCCGCCTTCAGCACGGCCGCTCCCTCCATCTCTCTTCTCGCTGCACATCGCCCACAGGGGTTCCCGTCCCGGCATGGACTCGGATGCGGTCGCCGGAGGCCTCCGCCTGGAGGGGTGCGCCCATATGGCTGCATTACTGAATATTTCGGGTACCTGTTCCGCACCGCATCCGTATCACGGGAAGGGACTGAAGACCCGTAATGAGCGAGCGATACCACGATGAGAGGAACCGGGATGCGCCCCATCCAGGCGAAGGACCACCCCGCGGCCACGCCGTCGCCCCTCGTCCGCCCGGTCGCCCCTTCGGGGTCCCCGCCGCGGCGAAGGCGGCCGGGCCGAGCGGTCGCGGGCGCGGCGCACGGCACGGGCCCGGCGGGAGGCGCCGCCCTTGCGGCGGTCGGGCCCGAGGCCGTCGGGCCCGAGGCCGTCGATGCGGACGTGCCGACCGCGGTCGGGCGCATGCTGGAGGGGGTGCTCGCCGACCGGCTCGTCCGGGCCCGGGACCTGGACGCCCTCTTCGCCCGCGAACTGGCCGAACGGGTCACCCGCTTCACCCAGGAGGGCGGCAAGCGCATCCGGTCGCAGCTCGTCTGGTGGTCGATGCGCGCCTGCGGCGGGGCCGGTGAACCGACGTTCACGGCGGCCCTGCGCGTCGGGGCCGCGCTCGAACTGCTCCAGACCTGCGCGCTGGTCCATGACGACGTGATGGACGGCTCGACGCTGCGGCGCGGCCGTCCGGCGCTCCACGCCGACGTGCGCGCACGGTACAGCGGTGTGGCGTCCCCGGCCCGCGTCGCCCGCTTCGGGGAGGCCGCCGCGATCCTGGCCGGGGACCTGGCGCTCGTGTGGGCGGACGACGTGGTGTCCGGGACGGCGCTCGATCCGCGGGCGGCGGCCGTGGTGCGCCGGCTGTGGGGCGACATGCGCACGGAGATGGTGGCGGGGCAGTTCCTCGACCTGCAGGGGCAGCTGGCCGGGTCGCGCGCGGGGCCGCGCGCGCTGCGCGCCGCGTGTCTCAAGAGCGCGTTGTACTCGGTGGCACGCCCCCTCGCCCTGGGCGCGGCGGTGGCGGGCGCGGACGGCCGCACCCTGCGGGCGCTGTGTTCGGCGGGGCGCTGTGTGGGGATGGCCTTCCAGCTGCGCGACGACCTCGACGACGTCTTCGGTGACCCCCGGCGCACCGGCAAGAGCCTCGGTGGGGACATCCGCGAGGGGAAGCCGACCTATCTGGTCGCCCTGGCGGTGGCGCGCGCGGAGGCCGCGGGCGATCGGCCCGCTCTGACGGTGCTCGAACGGGCGCTCGGCGACGAGGGTCTGTCTCCGGCCGGGCTGGAGGAGGTGCGGGACGTCCTGGTGCGTACGGGTACCCGGGCGGCGGTCGAGTCGAAGATCGACCGCCTCTCGGCGCAGGGACTGCGTCGCTTCGACGGCGCCCTGCTCGACGCGGATGCCGGGGGCCACCTGCGCGACGCGGACGCCGAGGGCCGCCTGCGCGAGCTGCTGACCGCGGCCACGGTTTCCCGTGCCGCGGACGGCCCGTCCGCCCGCTCACGCCCGCCTGCCCGCCCACACCCGGCACCGGGTCTCGCTCCGGTGGGCTCCGGAGCGCGGGAGGCCCGTCGATGACGCGCACGCTGTCCGGCCCTACGGATCACGTGGTGGTCGTCGGGGCGGGTCTGGCCGGTCTGTCGGCGGCCCTTCATCTGCTGGGCGCCGGGCGCCGGGTGACCGTCGTCGAACAAGACGTCCTGCCCGGCGGCCGGGCGGGCCGCCTGGATCTGAGCGGCTACCGGATCGACACCGGTCCGACCGTGCTGACCATGCCCGACCTCGCCGACGAGGCCTTCGCGGCGGTCGGCGACAGCCTGCGGGAGCGGGTCGACCTGATCCCGCTCCACCCGGCCTACCGGGCGTCGTTCGCGGACGGCAGCACGCTGGACGTGCACACCGAGGGCGAGGCGATGGCCGCGGAGGTGGAACGGTTCGCCGGGGCCCGTGAGGCGGTGGGCTACCGGCGGCTGCGCGTCTGGCTGGAGCGGCTCTACCGGGTCCAGATGCGCCGCTTCATCGACGCGAACTTCGACTCACCCCTCAACCTGCTGACCGGTGACCTCGCCCGGCTTGCGGCGCTCGGCGGATTCGGCCGCCTCGACCGGCGTATCGGCGGTTTCCTCAAGGACGAGCGGTTGCAGCGGGTCTTCTCCTTCCAGGCCCTGTACGCGGGTGTGCCGCCGGAGCGTGCGCTCGCCGCCTACGCGGTCATCGCCTACATGGACACGGTCGCCGGGGTGTACTTCCCGCGCGGCGGCATGCACGCCCTGCCGCGGGCCATGACGGACGCCGCCGCCGACGCGGGCGCCGAGCTGCGGTTCGGCGAGCGGGTGACCCGGCTGGAACGGTCGGGCGAGCGCGTCACCGCCGTCGTCACCGCCCGGGACCGCGTCCCCTGCGACGCGGTCGTCCTCACCCCGGACCTGCCCGTCACCTACCGGCTCCTCGGCCGCCGGCCCCGTCGGCCGGTGCGGCTGCGGCACTCTCCCTCCGCCGTCGTCCTGCACGTGGGCACGGACCGCACCTGGCCGCAGCTGGCCCATCACACGATCTCGTTCGGCGCCGCCTGGCGGAGCACGTTCGACGAACTCACCCGGCAGGGGCGGCTGATGAGCGATCCGTCCCTGCTCATCACCCGGCCCACGGCCACCGACTCCACGCTCGCCCCACCGGGCCGCCATCTGCACTACATCCTCGCTCCCTGCCCCAACACCGACATCGGACCCGGCGCGGCCGTCTGGGGCGAGCTCGGTCCGCGCTACCGGTCGGAGCTCCTGCGCGAGCTGGAACGACGCGGTCTCGACGGCATCGAGGCCGCCGTCGAGGACGAGTGCCTCGTCACCCCGGCCGACTGGCTGGGCCAGGGGCATGCGGCGGGCACCCCCTTCTCGGCGGCCCACACGTTCCTGCAGACGGGCCCGTTCCGGCCCCGCAACCTGGTACGGGGCACGGAGAACGCCGTCCTGGCCGGCTGCGGCACCACCCCGGGCGTCGGCGTACCGACCGCCCTGGTGTCGGGGAAGCTGGCGGCGGCCCGGATCACCGGTGGGGCCCGGCGGCCTTCCGCCCGGACCGAGAGGGCGGCGCGATGACCGCACGCGAACTCGACGCCGCCGGCATCACCGACCCGGCGCTGCGGGCGGCGTACCGCCGGTGCCGTGAGCTGAACGCGGCGCACGGAAAGACGTACTTCCTGGCCACCCGCCTCCTGCCGGCCGATCGCAGGCCCGCCGTGCACGCGCTGTACGGCTTCGCCCGGTGGGCCGACGACATCGTCGACTCACTGGATCCCGGCGACGACGACGGCCGCCGCGGAGCGCGTCTGGCGGCCCTCCAGCAGCGTCTGGACAGCGGACTGCGGCAGGGGCCCGACGACGAACCGGTGGTGCTGGCCCTCGCCGACACCGCGCGCCGCCACGCGATCGAGCACAGCCACTTCCAGGACTTCATGACCGCCATGAGGTCGGACCTGGAGGTCACGGACTACGCCACCTACGCCGACCTGCGCGCTTACATGCACGGATCGGCCGCCGTGATCGGCCTGCAGATGCTGCCGGTCCTCGGGACGGTGGTGCCGCGCGAGGAGGCCGAACCGCACGCGGCGGCCCTCGGGGTGGCCTTCCAGCTGACCAACTTCCTGCGGGACGTCGGCGAGGACCTCGACCGCGGCCGGGTGTACCTGCCGGCCGATCTGCTGGCCGGGCACGGTGTCGACCGGGAACTGTTGCGTCGGTGCCGGGACACGGGCCGTCAGGACACGCGTGTCACGGCCGCCCTGCGGGAGTTCGAGGCGCTCACCCGCCGCGTCTACCGCGAGGCGGAACCCGGCCTTTCCATGCTGGATCCCGTGTCCCGCCCCTGCATCCGCACCGCGTACATCCTGTACGGGGGCATCCTCGACGCCGTCGCCCGGGACGGCTACGCCGTGCTGCACCGCCGTTCCCTGGTGCCGCGCCGGGAGCGTGCGGCGGTCGCGGCGAACGGGCTGGCCCGAGTACTGGCGGCCCGGCTGCGGCACCGGGGCCGGTCCGCGACGCTCCGGGCACCGGCGCGCTCGGCACCGCCTGTCACTCCGGCTCCGTCCGCCACTCTGGCCCCTCCCTCCACTCCGGCTCCGCCCGTCAGCCCGGCACCGCCGACCGCCCCCGCCCCCGTCCGACCAGTCTCCGAGGAGGTCGTGTGAACGCCGAACCGCCGTCCGTACGGCGCGCCCGTCTGCCCCTCTCGTTGCGCCGCGGGCCCGTCCCGTGGGACCGGCAGCGGCCGACCTGGCGCGACGCCAAACCGGGCCTCATCGCGAAGGCGTTGAAGCGGGCGCAGGCCAAACCGTCCGGAAACTGGTACGTCGTGGGGGCCTCCGCCTCAGTGCGCCCCGACCGCCCCCTGGCCCGGACGGTCACGGGCGGAGAGGTCGTCGTCTGGCGCGGCGCCGACGGGCGGCTGGTCGCCGGGCCCGGTGTCTGCCCGCACCTCGGGGCGCCCCTGGCGGACAGCCCAGTCCGGTGCGGGACACTGGTGTGCCACTGGCACGGACTCGCCCTCGACGGGGCCCCGACCGCTGGCTGGGAGCCGTTGCCCGTCTTCGACGACGGCGTCCTCGTCTGGGTGCGGCTCGACGAGACCGGCGGGGAGACGCCCCTGGCCGCCCCCGTCGTACCGGTCCGTCCGGTTTCCGCGCGGGGGGTGACGGCCGTGTACGAGGGCACCGGGGTCTGCGAACCCGAGGACGTCGTGGCCAATCGCCTGGATCCGTGGCACGGGGCCTGGTTCCACCCGTACTCGTTCGTCGACCTGACGGTGGTCGGCCCGCCCGACGAACTCCCCGAGGGCGCCGACGACGGCTTCACCGTCGACGTCTCCTTCAAGGTGGCCGGGCGGCTCGTGGTGCCGGTACGGGCGGTCTTCACCGCGCCCGAGCCGCGCACGGTCGTCATGCGCATCACCGGGGGGGAAGGGACGGGCTCCGTGGTGGAGACCCACGCGACCCCGCTCGGGCCGGACGAGCGGGGCCGTCCGCGCACGGCGGTGACCGAGGCCGTGGTGGCCGCCTCCGACCGGCCGGGCTTCGCGTTCGTACGCCGGGCCGCCCCGCTCCTGCGCCCGGTGATGCGCACCGCGGCGGCCCGGTTGTGGAGGGACGACCTGGCCTACGCCGAGCGCCGCTGGCAGCTGCGGTCGACGGGCAGGTTCCCGGGCTGACACCGCATTACCGCGCCGCCCCGGCCGCCCCGCGCAGGCGGAGGTGGGTCGGCGTTCCAACGGGCGTGAACACCAGTGAACGAGTGCTCTCCGCGCAGGCGGAGGTGGGCGTGCCAGCACCCCCGATCCGGAACCGCCCCGTACTCTCCCAGCGGATGGCAGACGGGCGATCACTCACCACCGCTCCAAGACCGGGGCGATTCCCTGGCCACGTCGCGCCCAGTGATCACCAGTTCATTCGTTTTCGCTGGTCATCACACGTGCGGGCCGTGTACCAGCAGCACCCGAAGAACCCCCTGATCTCGTACTCCCCGAAGAAGCTCGGCTTCTTCCAGAGGCACGAGAAAGGGCGTCTGACCAGCCAGAACACGTGCCAGACGCCCCATCCGGCCCACAACTGGCCGGCGAATCAAAATGCACAACTCCGCGAGTGCCCGGGAGGGCGAGCCTGTCGCCGCGTTCGCCAGCGGGAACCGGGCGGGCGTCACACACGGTCACGTAGCCGGCGACCGCCGCCGCGTACGTTCGAGCCGAAGACCAGCAGTCCCTGCCATCACCTTTTGTCCGGTGGCGTTCGGGCGGAACGGGCCGGCCCAGGAGACCGGCTGCGCACCCTGGATCCAGCGGTCATCCGCGCAGATGTCGTGGCCCGCGGCCGGCGTCGCCGTGTCCAGGTGGCACCACGTCCACTTGCGATCAGCCTCCGAATACCGGCAGCACCAGCGTGCAGTGTTGCTTCGCGTTCTTCGGGTCGAGGGCATTGAGGGTCTGGCGCAGCGCCACACCGTCCTTGGGTATTCCCAGGTGGTCCGTGAAGTCCTGCGCGCATACATCCTGGAGCAGGACATTGGTGACGCTCGATCCGCTCAGGAAGCTGCTGCCGTACGGCGTGACGGCCTGGTCGTACTTGCTGGCGATCACGGTGTAGTGCACCCCTTCGACGGTTTCCCCGCCGGCATTCAGGGCCTGGATGAAGTCGGAGCCGACCATCTGCTGCGTACAGGCGGCACACATCGACTCGACCAGGTCGGCGGAGCCCGGAATCGACGAGACCAGATTCGCCAGTCCCGACATGGTGGTGCCGTGGTTGGGCGCCGCGAGGGCCACGAGTTCGCGAACCTTGGAGGCGCCCCCGAGGTTCTTGACGAGATACCGCACCAGCACGCCGCCCTGCGAGTAGCCCACGAGATCGACCTCGGGCGCTCCGGTCGCGCCGAGCACCCGGTCGATGAACCCTGCGACATGTCCGGCGCTGGTGGGTACGTCTCCGAATCCGTAGACGGGGCTGTCGGCCGCACCGCCGTAGTTGAGCGCGAAGACGCAGTACCCCTCGGCCGCGAGCGCCCGGGAGAACTTCTCCCATTCGGCCATGCTGCCCATGGTGCCGTGCACGAGGACGACAGGGTACGGGTGCGCGGTGGTGGGCCTGCAGTCGACGTCGTTGGAGCTGGGCGGGGAATCCCCCCTCGGTCGACTCCACCTGACCGCCCGTGCCCGAGGTGAGCGTCGCACGCGAATCCGGGCTCTCGGCGGCGGACGCCGTGCCGGGCACCAACCCAACGAGCACCGCCGCCAGCACCGCCGCCAGCACCGCCGAGGCGATGTACCGCAGGCTGCTTGGACGCGTTCGGGGGAGCGGAGCGGAACGGGCATCGACGATCTCCACATCTCGAAGGAGCACCCTGGCGAGGGACAATCACCCCTGGGTGCACTGGAGTTACTGGGGAGTTACTGCACTGACACACACTGATACGTGTCAGCACACCGGCATGCCCCTTATAGGTCAAGGGCGATGCCGACGTGAGGCCGACTACTTCCCGATTCACCATCCGCCGCTTCGCCTGGTACCAGAACTACCGACTCTGGCGCTACCACAAGGCGCTGGAACGAGCCCAGGGGAGCGCCAGCAAGGCATAGCCGTACGCTGATCACAATGTCAGGGTGGCCATGGAGTGATCCCCGCGCGAGCGGTGGGTGTTCCGACCAGGCGGCGCAGATCGCGCAGATCCTCGCCGTGGTCCCGCGCGAGCGCAGGTGTTCCGAGCTGCAAGCCGCGGGGGGGGGGGGGAGAGCTCCGCGCGGTGGTCCCCGCGCGAGCGGGGGGTGTTCCGTACGGCGGGATTCCGCCCTACGAAGAGACCCAGTGGTCCCCGCGCGAGCGGGGTGTTCCGCCGCAGGTGCAGGTATCGACCAGGCGTCCTGCCGGTCCCCCGCGTGCAGGGGTGCTCCTTACGATGCTGCCATGACCGCCGTATTGAACGACCGATCCCCGCGCGAGCGGGAGTGTTCCGGCCCAACACCTCCTGACGGTGCTGTTGCGCAGGTGGTCCCCACGCGAGCGGGGGTGTTCCGCCGTCCTCGGTCGGCGTCTCGGTCTACCCGCCGTGGTCCCCGCGCGAGCGGGGGTGTTCCGCACTCCCAGCCCGAGCACGAGCCTGCCGGGCAGTGGTCCCCGCGCGAGCAAGGGCGTTCCGATGCCCACCGCCATGAACACCGCGAACGGTCGGTGGTCCCCGCGCGAGCGGGGGTGATCCGGTGTCGGTGACGGGCCAGTCCCAGACGGGGGCGTGGTCCCCGCCCGAGCCGGGGTGTTCCGGGGGTGGGGTGGAGGACCTCCAGGGCCCATTCGTGGTCTCCGCGCGAGCGGGGGTGTTCCGACCGTCATGGCCATCGCCGCCGCCGAGATGCTGTGGTCCCCGCGCGAGCGGGGGTGGTCCGGTGCGGGTGCCAAGCCCTCGTCCCGATCCACGCGCGAGCGGGGGTGCTCCGATGAACCAGAAGCCGGGCAGGTTCACCTTCAGGTGGTCCCCGCGCGAGCGGAAGTGTTCCGTACTGCCAGGGCGTCGGCCTCCGTCGGGGCGCGTGGTCCCCGCGCGAGCGGGAGTGTTCCGTACAGCGTGATCGTGTTGATGACGTCGGATTCGTGGTCCCTGCGCAAGCGGGGGTGTTCCGGTAAAAGTCATCTGCGCCGCCCACACATCGGCGTGGTCCCCGCGCGAGCGGGGGTGTTCCGATGGCCGACGCCATGGCCACCGCCCTGGCCGCGTGGTCCCCGCGCGAGCGGGGGTGTTCCGTTCGCCGGACTTCCACTCGACCGGCCCCTCCGGTGGTCCCCGCGCGAGCGAGGGTGGTCCGTAAAGGAGACCGGCATGACCCCGACCGCATGTGGTCCCCGCGCGAGCGGGGGTGATCCGAGCTCGGACATCCTCGACCGGATGACGTTCGAGTGGTCCCCGCGCCAGCGGGGGTGATCCGACCGGTCTGGCCAAGAACGGCCAGGAGGCCATGTGGTTCCCGCGCGAGCGGGGGTGGTCCGTCGGCAGGGGCGCACCGGGTTGATCCCCGCAGGTGGTCCCCGCGCAGGTGACCTCGTCACTCCCTGTGCCATGACATCCACTCGAGAGCCTTCGGGTCCTTCGCAGCAGCCGATTGGTTGCCCGCTCCGCGGTCCAAGCCCTGGCGACTCTCTCTCGTGGCGCGTTGGATCGAAGCATGCTCCGTGGAGACCTGTCGGCCTGCCTCTCGTTTGTGTGCGGACTCGCCGCCGCCACGGGCAATCGGCCGGGGGCCACTCTGCGCCGACCAAGATCAGGGCTATACACGGACCAGCCGCCTGCAGCTTGGCCGAATCATGGCCGTTTCCGCTGTTCAGCGGCCATGTGAGGCGTGTGCCACCAGCAGACCAAGACTCTGCTGTTCCCTCAAGTCCGGAAATCAGGCTGCTTCCCAGAGGCCGGCGTCCAGGATCCGGGCGGCTTTAGTGATGCTGCCGGGCATCAGGTGCCGGTAGGTGCGGTACGTCTCCTCGATGGACTTGTGGCCCATCCATTCCGCCACGTCGGTGATGGGGATGCCCTTCCCGAGAGCGTTCGAGGCGAAGTAGTGGCGGAAGCCGTACATCCCGACGCCTTCCTCCGGAGGCAGGTTCTTGAAGAGCCTCTTCACCCGGCGCCGTTCCATGCCTTCGGTGAAGTAGCCGCCCGGGCCTCGCAGCAGATAGCCGTCCTTCGTGGTGCCGTGCTTCTCCTCGTAGCGCTCGATCGCCTCCCGTACCGACCGGGGCAGGGGAACCTCCCGGAACTCCCCCACCTTGTGGTGCTTCAGCTTCGCCGGCTTCAGCGTGTTGGAGTGGATCTGCTCGCGCACCCGGTAGACGTCATCCGCCACGACATTGTTGACGTTCACCGCCCGTGCCTCACCGTTCCGCAGGCCGCATCCCGCCATCAGCACGATCTCCAGCGCGAGGTCCTCATCGGCAACGGCCAGTGCCTTCTTCAGATAGTCGAGGGACGGGATGACCACCATTCCCCGAACATATTCCGGCTCCTGAACCCCCTTCACCGGATCGTCGGCCATGGCCCCCTTGCCATAGGCGTCTCGCAGGATCGTCTTGAGGGTGCGGAATATGTTCATCTGGTTACCGCGGCCGACCCCGTCGCTCTCCATCTCGTCCAGGAAACGCTCGACGACAATCGGGGTCACCGAGTTCAGCTTCCGCGATCCGAGACGCGGAACGATGTGGACGTTGATCGAGCTGTCGACGTGCTCGCCCGTGGAGTAATCCGTCATCTTGCGCTGACGGGGCCGCCACTGCTTCGCGTACTCCTCGACCGTCAGCTGTCCCAGCTCCCGGCGGGCCGCCGCCACGGACGGCGCCGTGGTCTTCTTCTCCGCGTACAGCTGCGTGAGACGCTCGATCGCGTCGTCCTGCGTGCCGTACCCGGACTCCTCGCGCTGCTTGCCCAGCGCGTCGCGGAAGCAGATCGAGTACGGGTGAGGGCAGCGGGTCGGCTTGGCGCAGCCGCAGTCTTTGAAGAAGGACCCCATGCCGCGGGCGAGCTGTCGGGCCATGTACGCACCATCCGTTCCAGCCCAAGAACCTGCTCAGGCGCCGCACTGTCGGTCGCAGGTCAGCAAGCGGGGAAACGTCTGGGACGCATGCTGACCGTTTGCTGACCTGAGGGGGGGGCACATGATGCCCCTGACCTGCGGCAACGCCAAATAGTCAGATCTTGGACTTGAACAGAGTGCGCAGCACTGTGGACTCCTCGAAGACGGCTCCCTGCCTGCTTCGTGCAGGTCAAGGGCGGTCTCGACTGTACACCGGCGCGCGCCGAACGATGTTTGTGAGGAACATCGCTCCGGTCGAACTAGACAGCTTCCTGCCTGGGATTTCGCGCCGTGCCGGCGCCTGTTGAGACGACCGCCCAGGAACGCGCGGGGACTCTTGCTGACCGGATGCCGACTTACCTGATGACCCATCAGACATGCGGGAGGTCCTTCTGCGCACCCGGAGGACATGCGCCCACCCACCACCGAACCGTCAGGCACCGACATCGCTCCGGTTCACGGAACACGGCCCCTCTTGGCCATCAGCCGGTCGACGCTCGACCGCTCCGGAAGTCGGCTCGCTGCCTGCCGCCCGCCCGATGCCCCTCGGCAGCGTGGAACTCGCGAGTGACGGCTTCCCGGCCGGCGGCGCACAGGCCCTTTCGACACTGGGGCGGAAGCGTGTCCAGGCCCGGCTGCCGACTTTGCTGCAAGCGAGCAGGACCGAAGGCCTGGGATGCGAACGTCTATTCCACGACCCGCAGGCCAAACACAAGAAGCACGGCATGAATGTGCAGGTCATCGCCGATCCGCATGGCCGACTGCTGTGGGCCTCACCCACCCTCCCGGGCGCGGTCCACCACATCAAGGCCGCCCGCACCCACGGCATCATCGTCGCCCTCACCGGCGCAGCTTGACCTGCTGGGTGGACAAGGGCTACCAGGGCGACGGCGGGATGGCCCGGGCACCCTTCCGCGGCAGGCGGGAGCAGCGTCCGCGCGGCCGATTCGCTCCAGGCCGGTGACCGCCAGGAGCAGCGCGTCGGCCTCGCCGGCCGCGAGCTTGTCGAGGCGGCGGTTGGCGTTGCCGCGCATCGGAACGCATTCCAGGTGCGGGTGGGAGGCGGCGAGCTGCGCGATCCGGCGGACGGAAGACGTGCCGATCCGGGTGCCTTCCCGCAGCTCGTCCAGGGTGAGGCCGCCGGGGTGGATCAGCGCGTCGTGGATGTCGTCGCGCTTGAGAAAGGCGGCGAAGACGGTGCCGGCCGGGAGGGGCCGGTCGGCGGGGACGTCCTTGACGCAGTGCACCGCGAGGTCGGCGTCGCCGGCAAGGAAGGCGGCGTCGACTTCCTTGGTGAAGGCGCCTTGCCCTCGACCTGGGAGAGGTGACCCATCCGCTTGTCGCCGGTGGTCTTCACCGACAGGACGGTGGTGATGCCGGGGTGGAGCGCGGCCAGCTCGGCGCGGACGCGCTCCACCTGGGCGAGGGCCATGGGCGAATCACGGGAAACGATGCGAATCAGATCACTGCGCATGGGGCACGATAGACCCTCAGATCCGCGCAGCGACCACCAGCCCGGACGCCCAGCACATGGGCGTCGCGCGCCAGTTGGGTACCTCGGGCAGCCGTTCGAGGAAGCCGTCGACCCGGGGCCGGTGGTCGTCCGGCCACGTGTTCTGGGGCAGCATGTCGTCCACGACGTACAGGGCGCCCGGCTTGAGCAGAGCGAGGAGGACCGGCGGCCGAAGGTGCTTCCCTGGCCGGCAGACGACGTACGCGAAGCCGAGCTGCTCGTCTCCGCGCAAGTAGAAGTCCCCATGAGCACGCCGACCTTCCGGCACACCTCAGTCACCCCGTCTGCCAGGATGAACACATGCCACACAGGACACCCACTGGTAAAGAAGTCACAAAGACTGTGTGAGCGACAAGCATGCGGACGAACGGCGGCGGGATCCGGGCGTGTTTCCGCGCCCGGCCGCCGACGGGGAGTTCGCAGACTTCCGAGGTGTGGCCGGCGAGTCCGCCACGGGCCAGCCATGACCGAAGCGGCATGCGCTCGCGTTCGGCGAGGCCGTTCGGACGCTCCGCCGTCCCTTGTCGCCGTCCCGTCGCTGATCGCGACTCACAGTAATGTCGTGCGGGCAGACGGAAACCTGCAAGGTGGGCTCCCTGCGCCGGCATTGTCCGGATCAGGTGATGGAGGTCGCCTTCCGGTCTCACAGACCTTCCAGCCTCTCAGCCCGACCGCCGACAAACGCCCCGCGCGGAGCCTCCGCCCGTCGCCCGGGGCCATCCGGTCGAACTCCCTCGCTCGCCCTGCAGGCCAATTTCCACGATACTCCCGCCACCACCCCGCACCAAGGCCGAACGGCCCCGTCACTGCCCCGACGACCAGGCTGAATGCGCCTCGGCGAATCCGCCATGTCCCCGGCCGCCCACTCGCGGTGGCCCCGGTGGCCGCTGTCCCACCGTTCCTCCGCGAGCGGGCGGAACGGGACGGGAGCGCCGCTGCCGGGCCACAGCGGACGGCGGCGACCGAGTCGGCGGCGCCCACGGACCGTGTCCGACCGCCGCCCCGCGTTGGGCCGGGCGGCCCATGTCCAACAGTCTCGGCCTCGTTCACGCTGGAGATACGGACCCCGGACGAAGAAGGTGGTTCCCGTCCCCACCAGAGGTCACCACACCGACGGGCCCTGACAGCAGGCGGCTGTTCCGGCCCGACGCGTCCATCCCCCCGGGACGGAAACCTCACCGTCCCCCTCAGAGGACAGGACTGGACATGAACGATGAGACGACGAACACGCCGACGCGTACCAAGACGTGGACCCTGCGCGTGGACCTCTTCGAGGAAGGCGACGTCACGAAGGTGCACGCCGTCCTCGACACCGGTGACAACCGGCTGGAGAGCCGCACCGAAGCCCACCGCAACCCGCACGACCCTCCCGCGCCGGAGATCGGCGACGAATACGCGGCCGGACGCGCCCTGGTCGACCTCGGCCACCAGCTGCTGCGCTTCGGCATGGCCGATGCCGCCGCCAACGAACCGCCGCTACAAGGATGACCGCCATGGCTGCGCCCCTCGGCGGCCGCCTGTCCGCTCATCGCGGCGGCGTCCGGCCCTCACGGAGGGAACGGTGCTCATAAAGCACGCAGGCGGCGGGGACTGCCGATCACCGCCGGACCCGACTCGGAGACATCGGCCGACGAGTGGCCCGGCGCAGGCAACCACCCGCCTTACTCGCAGGGACCCGGCAGACCGGGCAGCCATGGCACCGGGGTGCGTGGACTACGTGGAGTCGTCGTCCCGTGCCGTCGACGCCGTGACTCTCACCCGGCTGGCCACGGCACGCAGCGCGTCCGCTGGGGAACCGCCGGGCGGCGAGTCGCAGGTGCTGTGGTTGCTCCTGCGGACGGGCAGCCTCAAGGAGGAGCGTCTTCACCGCCGGCTTCTTCCACCCGAAGACAATGCGGGACTGGCAGGTCATGGGCGCCTCCAACGCCTTCCTGGTGGCACTGTTCAACGAGATACACGGCATCCCACTCACCGTGTCTTTGCTGGGCAGCTGGCTCGGGCTCCCCGTTCCCGCTGCTCAAGGACACCCACGCCGACGGCCACCTGTGGAACGACCTGACCGGCTGGAGCGGCGACCCTGCCTGAGCACCTTCCGCCTGGCCGGCTACGTCGCACTCGGCGTCGGCTCCTGGCTGATCGCCGTCTCCTGGAAGGTCCTCCACGAGGCCGCAGGCCGTCCCCCGGGCCGGGGGTGGGCCATGACCACCCACGACAGCCCGCACGGAACACGATCAGGCTGCCGGGACGGTGAAGCGCCGGGACAATGGAAGAGGCGTGTTCCGATGGTTGACCCGCGGCGTGGAGGAAGGCGGTCGCCATGACCAGCATCACCCAACGCATCGCCACCCTGTTCCGGATCAAGGCGAACAAGGCGCTGGACAAGGCCGAGGACCCACGCGAGGTTCTGGACTACTCCTACGAGCAGCAGCGCGAGATGCTGCAGAGAGTGCGACGTGGCGTGGCCGATGTGGCGACCAGCCGCAAGCGGGTCGAGCTGCAGGTGAACCAGTTGCGGCAGTCCACGGGCAGGCTCCAGGGCCAGGCGGAACAGGCACTTGCCGTGGGGCGTGAGGATCTGGCCCGTGAGGCGCTGACCCGGCGTACGGCAGTGGACTCGCAGATCACCGATCTGGAGGGACAGCAGGCGTCGCTGAAGGACCAGGAGGAGAAGCTGACGCTGGCGGCGCAGCGTCTGGAGGCGAAGGTGGACGCGTTCCGTACCCGTAAGGAGACGATCAAGGCCACCTACACCGCCGCCGAGGCCCAGACCAGCATCACCGAGGCCGTCACCGGCATCGGCGAGGAGATGGGCGATGTGGGCCTGGCCATGCAACGCGCGCAGGACAAGACCGAGCAGCTCCAGGCGCGCGCCGGTGCGCTGGACGAACTGCTCGCCTCCGGCGCGCTGGACGACGCCACGCTGCCGGCCGGCCGTGACGACATCCAGGCCGAACTCGAGCGCGTCACCGCGGGAAGCGACGTGGAGACCGAGCTGGCCCGGATGAAGGCGCAGCTCCCGGCGTCCACCGGCCCCGCAGCCGTAGAGGGCCCCGAGGGGAAGGAGAGGTCATGATCATGCGGATTCTCGGCGAGGGCCAGTACGAGATCGCCGAAGAACACCTCGATCACCTCAATGAACTGGACTCCACCCTGCAGGCGGCCGCTACCGCGGGCGACGAGGCGGCGTTCGCCTCCGCCCTGTCTGCCCTGCTGGACGCGGTGCACAGCCTCGGCACACGGGTGCCGGACGAGCGGATCACTCCTTCGGAACTGGTGCTTCCCGATGAGGGCACCAGCCTCGCGCAGGTGAGCGAGTTGCTCTCCGCCGAGGGTCTGATCCCAGGGTGAGTGTGTGATGCGAAGCCGCTTCGAGCCCGACCGGCAGCTGACCGCCCGCATGGTGGTCACGATGTTCCTGCTCGGGCTGGTGTACGTGGCGTTCATCGCCGCGCTGATCGTGCTGCTCAAGTCCGTCGTCCTGGTGGTCCTCATCGCCGCGGCGCTGCTGGGCGCGCAGTTCTGGTACTCCGACCGGATCGCCCTGTACGCCATGCACGGCCGCCTCGTCACACCTGAGGAGCAGCCACGGCTGCACGGGGTCATCGACCGGCTGTGCGCCACCGCGGACATGCCCAAACCCCGGGTCGCCGTCTCCGACATGGATCTCCCCAACGCGTTCGCCACCGGCCGCAACGCCGACAACGCCGTCGTCTGCGTGACCACCGGCCTCATGCGCCGTCTGGAGACCGAAGAACTCGAAGGCGTCCTCGCCCACGAGCTCTCCCACGTCGCGCACCGCGATGTCGCCGTGATCACCATCGCCTCGTTCCTGGGCGTGATCGCCGGACTCGTCGTCCGCTTCGCCTTCTACTCCCAGCTGTTCGGAGGACGCGACCAGCGCGACCAGAACACCGCCGTCGTCTTCATGGCCGTGATGACGGTCTCCGCCCTCGTCTACGCCATCAGCTTCCTGCTCATCCGGGCCCTGTCCCGGTATCGCGAACTGGCCGCCGACCGCGCCGCGGCGATGCTGACCGGAAAGCCGTCCGTCCTGGCGTCGGCGCTGACCAAGGTCAGCGGCGACATCGCCCGCATCCCCACCCGGGACCTGCGCACCGCGCAGGCGTTCAACGCGTTCTTCTTCACCCCCGCCCTCGGGCCCGGCACGACCGTGGCGCACCTGTTCTCCACCCACCCCACCCTGGAACGCCGTATCGAGGCACTCGCGGAGATCTCCGCGCAACTGGGCGAGGCAGGCGGCGAACCGCACGCCGGGGCGTGAGGAGAAGGAGCTGGTACCCATGGGATTCCTGGACGTCCTGTTCGGCCGGTCCAAGCCGGTCAAGCCCGACCTGGACCAGCTCTTCGGCCTTCCCTCAGCGGCGATCACCCTTCAGGCAGCCGTCGGCTTCACCCCGACCGGAGCGGGCTCGGTCTGCTTCGCCGCCATCGAGGGCGGGGCGTTCGCACAGGTCCAGCAGGAGGTACGTGCCCTCCTCGGTGCGGACTTCGAACGCGGAGGCGCGCCGGTGGAGTTCAGCCGCGACACCTACGGATATTCGTGGCTGCTCTCCCGCCGCGACCCCGGCGACCTGACCAGCCTGGTCAACGATCTGCACGCGGTGAACACCGCCCTTCAGGACAGCGGCTTCGGCCCACAACTGCTCTGCTCCCTGGTCACCTTCCACGACGCCGAGCTGCGTTCCCTCGCGCTCGTCTATCTCTACAAGCGCGGCACCTTCTACCCGTTCGCTCCGCTGCCCGGAGACAGGCGCGACAATCCGCTGGAACTCCAGGTCAAGGCCGTGGTCAAAGACGATCTACGGATCGAGAAGGACCTGACCCGCTGGTTCCCGCTCTGGGGCGCCCCCGGCCTATGAGGAGCGAGCCTGTCCGATCGAGGACGGTGCCCACGTGACAGAGGCCGATGCCCGTCCCGAGGGGGGCCGCACCCCGACGGTACAGGGGGCGAGGAAGGAAAGTCGCATGGTCGCTCCCGAGAGGGGCTCTCGGCGCCACCTGCCACCATGCCCGTGATGCCGCCGCACCGAGGCACGTTCGGGTTGGCGTCGCGGTTCGTTCCAACTCCAGGATGCGCCTGCTTCACGAGCCCCGCCCGCCCTGCGGAACGAGCCGTTCGCGCCCCCTTGTCCCCTGGAGGTACCCGAGCGGCCCTTCACCACGAGCTGCCTGCCGGGGTCATCCTGATCAAAGACAAGGACTGCGGCAACGAACGAGGTGAGCGTTGATGAAAGCGCACGAAGGTGACGTGCTGCGATTCACCGGCAGAACCGTAGGGACGCCCGAACACCGTGCCACCGTCGTGAAAGGGCTCGGCACCGATGGCGAAGCGCCCCATCGAGCGCGCTACGAGGATGGCCACGAGACACAGATCCATCCCGGCCCAGCATGCGTGATCGAGACCCGTCCGGTACGCGATCCCTCATCCGGGTAGCCCCACCGCGAGCGGCGGTCGCCGGCTTCACCGACTGCGGCTATCAGGGTTGTCGGCTGTCGAGGACACCACACGATGGCCATGGCTCCGGCCCGGTTCAGGTACGTCAACGGTGGGTCCACAGCGGCTCCACGACCGCCCACTCGCTGTCCCATTCGTCCAGGGTGGCGGCCTCGGTACGCCGCAGGCGCAGGCCGACCACGCCGGCGGCGGTCAGGGCGAGCGTCCCGGCGACGAGGGTGCCGCCGGCGACGGCGCCGAACTGTCCTTCGGCCGTACTGCGTGGGGCGCGGGTGACCGCCCCGGCGTCGTCGACCCAGATCGTCTTCGTGGTGCCTTCGGCGGTACGGGGCTGGACAGGAACCTTGCCGGTGCGCAGTGTGCCGTCGGGGGCGCGCCAGGAGGCGTCGACGAGCACGGGGGGTGTGGCGAAGCGGGCCGCCGTCGACGAGCCGTTGGCGCGGGCGAGGGTGGTCGCGGTGGTCTCGTGGCGGTGGCCTGCCTCGTCGCGGGCGGTTCGTGCCGCGTCGCTCCACATGCGGGCACCCGCGATCACGCCGCAGATCAAGGCGATGAGCATGGCGAGGGCGAGGCCGACGTGCCAGCGGGTACGGGTCCGGTCGCAGGGGCGGCGCAGGGGGTTGACGTCCGGACCGGCAGGGTCGCCGTTGCGGCCGTCGTGCCAGGGCCGCTGCGGCTGCCCGGGGGGCGGTGTCGCTCCGTCGCGCATGACGGGCCTCCAGGTGGGACGGCCCCACCGGGCCCGCACGGGCTCAGCGGGGTGCGGTGGTTTCGGCCCCGAGGGGTGGATCCGGGACCTGGCCGGGCTTCATGTGGCGGATTCCGCTTCGTCGGATCCCCCTGCACGGGTCACGGGAACGGTGCGGGCGCGGCTTTCCTGGGGCTGCCGGAAGGCGATGCTGACGGTGAGGATGCCGTCGGCGTACTCGGCCTTCACGTCCTCGGGGTCGATCACCTCCGGCAGGCGCACCGCGCGCTCGAAGGAGCCGTAGCGGAACTCGGAGTGGTCCTTCGTCTCGCTGCTCTCCTCGTGCTCGGCGCTGACCTTGAGCACGTCGCCGTCCACAGTGATCGTGACGTCCTCGTCCGGGTCCACGCCGGGCAGCTCCGCCTTCAGCACGTACCGTCCCTCGCCGCTCGCCACCTCGATAGGGATGGCGTGCCGGTCGAAAGCCGTGCGCCACATCGGGAAGCGGGGTAGGTCGCCGAACCAGTCCGTGACGTCGGGGAACTCGGGGAAGAAGCTGCGACGACGTTCCATGCCAGTTGACATGATCGTTCGCTCCTTGCGTCGTGGATCCACCTGTCATCCCACCCTGGCGCCCGTCGGCGCGCTCTCCGAGTGCCGGACGGGCCCTAACGGGGCACGGCTTCCAGGGACCTACCGGCCCCTCCGGCGCACAGCTGCAACGTCACAGCGCTCCCGAGCCGGGTCACGTCGCGGCCCACATGCGCGGCAGGACGATCTGGGGTACTCCTCGAATGAGAGGAAGGGGCGTGCTTCGGCCCTCGGTCGCCGACGCTTGCGCGTCCCTTCCTGCCGCGTCGTTCGAGAGTGAGGCAGTTGCCATGGAGCCAGTCGTCACGGTCGGCCTGGACGGCTCGCCCGAGAGCATGGCCGCCGCTCACTGGGCCGCCGACGAGGCCGAGCGGCGCAAGGTCACTCTGCACCTGATGCATGCCTGGCCCACGCTCGCGCCCGAGCCGGTCCGCGCCGCATCGGAGATCGATCAGAACTACTGGGCGAAGCGGCTCGTGCACCACGCGCAGGCGGAACTCCAGGCCCGCCACCCGGGCCTCCTGGTCGTCGGCAACCTGGTCGCCGACGACGCGCAGGACGCCCTGCTGAAGGCGGCATCGGAGTCCGAGCTGACCGTGCTGGGTTCGCTCGGCCTGACGTCCTCCGAGAGCTACTTCCTCGGCTCCGTCAGTATGGCCGTCGTGGCTCGGGCCACGCGGCCCGTGGTCCTGGTCCGTGCCGGGGCCCGTGAACAGGGCCCGTCGCCCGCCCCGCGTAGCGTCGCGGTCGCGCTGAAGCTGCACGGCCAGTGTGACGACCTGCTCGCCTTCGCCTTCGATGCTGCCGCGGCCCGCGGTGTGCCCCTCCAGGTTGTCCACGGCCGAAGTTTGCCGCTCCACGCGCACACCCCTTGGGGCGTGGATCACGACGTCGCCAAGGAGATCACGGAGGATGCGCAGAAGCAGCTGGCTCAGGTCCTCCGTCCCTGGCGCGAGAAGTTCCCCGGCGTGGAGCCGGTCGACACGATCCGCCTCGCAAGCCCCGCCGAGGCCGTCGTGCGCGCCGCCGAGGGGGCCGACCTGCTGGTCGTCGGCCGGCGCAAGCACCGTCCTCCGCTCGCACCACGCCTCGGCCCCGTAGCCCATGCCGCCCTGCACCACGCGCGCTGCCCTGTCGCCGTCGTCCCCCATGACTGAGCCGACACCGTTGAACGAGCTGATCGCGACGGTGCGCCAGGATCACACCGCCACGCCCCCGCCGGGCGCCGCCTCTGACACCGGCGCGCTACCGCGGGCGGAGGTGCGCGAGACCCATACCGCAGTCGTGTTCTTCGTCGGTGACCGCGCCTACAAGCTCAAGAAGCCGGTCGACCTGAAGTTCCTGGACTACACCACCGTGGAGGCACGACGGGCCGCATGCGAGCGGGAAGTCGCTCTCAACCGCCGCTTCGCCCCGGATGTCTACCTGGGTGTGGGCGAGATCCGGGTCCCTGACGCGGAAGCGCCCGAGCCTCTCGTGGCGATGCGCCGCATGCCAGCGGAGCGCCGCCTGTCCCGGCTCGTACGGGAGGGCGCGACTGTCGACGATGCCCTGCGGGCCGTCGCACGACTGCTTGTCACCCGCCACACGAGCGCACCCCACACGCCGGAGGTGGACGCGCAGGGCACACGCGACGCCCTGTCGTCACGCTGGGAAGCAAGCTTCGCGCAGGTCCGTGCGGTGTACGGAGAAGGCCGTGTACCCGAGGGCGTGGCGGAGATCGAGCAGCTGGTCCGCCGCTATCTCGCCGGACGTGAGCAGTTGTTCGAGATGCGCATCGAGCAGGGCCGGATCGTCGACGGCCACGGCGACCTGCTCGCCGACGACATCTTCTGCCTCGACGACGGTCCCCGTGTCCTGGACTGTCTGGAGTTCGACGACCACCTGCGCTTCGTCGACGGTCTCGACGACGCCGCCTTCCTCGCCATGGATCTGGAGCAGCTCGATGCCCCGGATCTGGCGGCGTTCTTCCTCGCCTGCTACAGCGAGCACTCCGGCGATCCCGCACCGCCCTCGCTGCGGCACCACTTCGTCGCCTATCGCGCGTTCGTCCGTGCCAAGGTCTCCTTGATCCAGGCACACCAAGGCGCGCCGGACGCCGGCCTCGCCGCACGGCGACTGATCACGACGACCCTGCGTCACCTGCGCACCTCCGCCGTCGGCCTGACCCTCGTCGGAGGGCTCCCCGGCAGCGGGAAGTCCACCCTCTCCGGCGCACTCGCCGACCGCCTGGGCGTCACACTCCTCAGCAGCGACCGCCTCCGCAAGGAACTCGCGGGCATCCCGGCGGAGCAGCCCGCTTCCGCCCCCTACGGCGAGGGCCTGTACACACCCGAGTGGACCGCCACTACCTACGCGGCCCTGCTGGAACGCGCAGCCACCCTGCTGTCCCGCGGCGAGTCCGTCGTCCTGGACGCCACCTGGTCGAGCGCCGGACAGCGCGAAGCGGCCCAGTGCGTGGCTGAACGCACCCATGCCGACCTCGTGGGCCTGCATTGCCAGGTCCCGGACGAGATGACGGCGGCCCGCCTGGAACACCGCGCCGCCGGACCGTCCGACGCCGACCTCGACGTGGCCACCGCAATCGCGGCGCGAGAGCCTCCGTGGACAGAAGCCATCACGATCGACACCAGTGGTCCCTTGGAAGCCGCGGTCTCCCAAGCGCTGGCGGTCGTACGCCCGCACGACACCGGCCCCCTGGTCTTCCGCCGCCCCTACATGGAGCCGGGATAGCAGCGAAGGACGCCGATGCGACCGACCCACAGCACGACTCACCCCATCGACCGGGAGAGCCCGCTCCCCCGTTCACCGCAAAAAGGAGACGTAATGACCGAGAACATCACCTCGAACGAGCACGAGAGGCTGCGCACCCTGGAGGCCCAGGTACAGGTCCTGGCTCAGGCTGTCAGAGCGCTCGCCGAAGGGCTGGAGGAGATCCCCTCGGAGGACACCGACAGGGAGAAGCAGGCGGCTCGCGGCGCCCGGCTGGCACACGAGCTGCTCCTGTCCCAGGGACTGTAGGAACCAGGCCGATGAAGGTCTCCGAAGCGATGAGCCATCCGGCGGTGTCCGTGCCCACGAGGACACCGCTGAGACAAGTCGCCCGAGAGATGGCCGAGTACGGGGTCGGTTCCGTGATCGTCACCGAGGGCGACACCCTCCGAGGCATCGTCACCGACCGCGACCTCGCGCTGGCCGCTCTCGCAAGAAGTCTCGACGCGGACGAGCTGATCGATTCGGTGATGACCTCGCCCGTGATCACGGTTGACGTCACCGATGACATCCACGTGGCCTACCGAACCTTCCGCAGGTCCGGGTTCCGTCGCCTTCCCGTCCTGGACGGTCACCGGGTCGTGGGCGTCCTGACCGTGGACGACATGCTCATCGACGTCTTCCAACGGTTGGCCGACCTCCTGGGCCCGGTCGCCTGGAGCGTCCTGGAGGAACCACCCGGGCCGCCCTCCGCGGACCCCCGCTCACGCGGGGCCTGACAGCGGGACGCCTGGTTGCTCATCCCTTGACGACCCCGAGCGGTACCAGCCGGGCGAGCCCCGCGCCCTCCGTGGCGACGGCCACGGCGTCGACGTCCTTGTAGGCGTCGGGCGCCTCCTCGGCAAGCGCACGCCAGGACTTCGGCCGTACAGCGATGCCGTGCGATTCCAGCTCCTCGTGCAGTTGCTCGCCGCGGACGGGGCGCAGCGCCTGGTGGCGGCTCCAGACGCGGCCGGCGCCGTGGGCGGAGGACCAGAAGGCGGCGTTGCCGACGATGCCGGCCATCACGTACGAGGCCGTGCCCATGGTGCCGGGCACAAGCACGGGCTGCCCGACCTCCGCCAGGTCGTCCGACAGGTCCGGGTGTCCGGGCGGCAGAGCCCGGGTGGCACCCTTGCGGTGGACGCACAACCGGCGCCGTACCCCGTCCACATCGTGAGTCTCGATCTTCGCCATGTTGTGGGAGACGTCGTAGACGAGGTCGAGGCCCGCCCCTGCGACGACGGTGAAGGCGTGGCGCGCGGCCTCGGTGAGCAATTGGCGGTTGGCGCGTCCCCGTAGTTGGCGGCGGCGGCCATCGCCCCCAGATAGGCGCTGCCCGGCGTGGAGACGGCGGGCGCGCAGGCCAACTGCCGGTCCGGCAGCTCGATGCCGAAGGAGCGCAGGGACTGGTCCATGACACGGACGTGATCGCTGCACACCTGGTGCCCCAGGCCGCGCGAACCACAGTGGATCATGACGCACACCTGACCTGTGTGCAGCCCGAAGGCGGTCGCGGTGGGCTCGTCGTACACCCGGTCCACGGCCTGCACCTCCAGGAAGTGGTTGGCCGACCCCAGACTGCCCACCTGCCGGAGTCCCCGGTCCACGGCGCGCTGGCCGACCTGTGACGGATCGGCCCCCGGCAAGGTCCCGCGGTCCTCGCAGCGCTCCAGGTCGCGGGGCACACCCCGGCCGTGCTCGACCGCGTAGGCGGCCCCGGAGACCATGAGTTCCTCCAGCTGGGAGCGCCCGACAGCTTCCACAGCCCGCCCGGTCCCAGGCCGCGAGGGACGGTGTCACCCAGGATGTCCATCAGGCGCCGCATCCATGGGGCCAGCGGGCCGCGGTCGATGCCGGCGGCAAACAGCCGTACGCGGCACGAGCTGTCGAAGCCGACGCCGCCGGGCGAGATCACTCCGCCGGCGTCCATGTCCGTGGCGGCCACCCCGCCGATTCGACACGGCGGTTCACGTGGCACGGATCCCCCTACTCGGTCACCGACCACGCTCCGGACCTGTCCGTGCAGCGCATGACCGACGAGAAGGTCCTGGACCAGCACGAACGCGTACGGGCACTGGACCGCAGGCACCATCGGATGCGCCTCCTGCACGGCACCGAGCTCAACGGAGCCCCGGGCAGGAGCGTGGACGGGCCCGACGCGTTCCTCGCTGGCTTCGACCTCTGCGTCACCTCGGTGCACTCCCACTTCAGCATCGACCGGCAGGCGGTGATCCGTCGGCTCGTCCGCGCCTGCGAGGACCCCCACGTCGGCATCATCGGCCATCCCACCACCCGCCTCATCGGCCATCTGGAAGACGCCCTTCACGCCGCCGTCGACGGGGGCGGGTTCCACGTCGACCGGGACCTCGCCCTCCGTGTCCAGCCGGTAGACGACCTCGTCCAAGAGCGCGACCAGCACGTCCTCGTCCCGCTCCGCCCGTATTTCCACGTCCCGCCGGCGGACACCCTCCGCCCCCGTCAAGTCCAGGAACGACGCGCAGACGCCTCGTACGGCCTGCGCCAGGCACTCCTCCCGGGTGGGGGCTCATGCCTCCACCCGCAGATCCGCCGTATGCGGCACATCGCGAAACCCACTGCGGCCAGCCGCGGGGTCCGGTCCCTTCACGCCCCTGTCTCCCTCGCGCGTCGCGTCCGGCAGTCAGGGAAAGGCCGTGCCACGGTAGCCCCGCCGGGGCGGCAGCCCGGGCAACACCGTGCCGGCCCGGGGACGCCGGTCCGCCGACTCCTCCCGCACCGGATGACCGGCCAGGGCCGCGACGATGTCGACCGCCGTCAGCACCCCGGCAAGATGCCCGTCCTCGGCCAGCGCCGGAAGGGCATCGGCGCCGGTGTACGTCATCATGTCGACCGCGTGGCGTACGGTCTGCTCCACGTGCACGAGCACCGGCCCGTGGCCCCGAAGGAGTTCATCCACCCGAACCTCCGACAGCGAAACGGCGGGAGCACCACACGCGACCGCCACATCAGCCCTCTCCAGCAAGCCGGCACAGCGACCGTCCGGACGCACCACCGGAAGGTGACGGCACCCCGACCGTTCCAACAGCTCCCACGCCACGAGCACCGTCTCACCGACGTCGACCGTGACCATGGCGGGGCGCATCACCGCGCCCACCGTCCGCGCCAGGACCTCGTCCTGCTCTTCCACGATCGCCTCCTCGGTCACAAGGGCCGGACTGCGGCTGCCCGCCTCCGCAGGGCTCGCCCGGAGGCGGGCAAGTCACCCCGAGTGGGGTTCGAGCGGTTCGGACTTCCGCACAGTTGACGCCATGCCAGCAGGCGCGGACCCGCAGCACCGATCAGCCGGTCGGCTGGAGAAGAATTGCTCGGATGTCGTGCGGGAGTTGCTCCAGTGCAGCCTCCGGGTGTCCGGGCGAGACGTGCTCGCGTACGACGCCGGTGACGACAGGAGCGATCCGGGGCACTTTCTCGGCAGTGACCTTGACCTCATGGACGAAGCGGTTGACGTAGCCTCCGCGGTCGTACTTGACCGGTACGGTGCTGGGATCCCAGCCGTCGTAGTACGCGCCCCGCAACAGGTCGGGGAGCTGGGCGGCGAAGTGGGCGGCCACGTCGACGGTGAGTCGGTCGCGGAGCGTGTGCAGCACGGGTCGAACTCGGCGGCCTTCCTCTGTCTACCCTACGGTGCAGGGAGGGAGAACCGCGCGCGGCGAACCGGACGTACGGGTGATGACGGCCGTCCCGATGCAGAGCTTCGCCGGGCCGTTCATCCGGCTGCGTGCGGACCGGCACCTGGGGCACGGCCGGATCGTGCTGCTGGCCGGAGGCATCGGACAGCCGTATGTCACGGCCGACTACGCAGCGGTGCAGCGATCCCTGGAGCTGTCGGCCGATGCGCTGCTGGTCGCCAAGCGCGCGGCGTGGACGGCGTCTACGACAGCGATCCGAAGACGCATCCGGACGCGAAACGGTACGTGCGTCCCACCTACCGGGAGGCGCTGGAGCAAAGGGTGAAGGTGCTGGACACCGCTGCCGTCGTGCTGGCCGAGGAGCAGGGCCTGGTCGTGCATGTCCTTCGATGCCGCGACGGCAGGTGCCATGGCGGCGATCTGCGAAGGGCGCGATATCGGCACCCGCGTCACCGCTGATTGACGTGCGGCAGCGTTTCGTTCCGCATCGGTGTGTGGGGCCACGGCGAGCAAGGCTCCGTCGATCGACGCCCGGTTCCAGCATCCCGGCACCGTGGCCCTGCGGTCGCGCCGTCGGGGAGCCAGGCGATACGCCCCGAAGTCCTGGCTCGCTGCGGGCTCCCGCCACCCGTTGCCTACTGGCTATGGACGGTGACCGTCGGGGCACGCGCTGCCGGGGCCCGACCCGAGCGGTGGTGCTTGCCTATGGCCGACCAAGCTCACTACGGAGGCAGCACGGCACGGGCACGGGCCGTCGTGGCCCGCACCGGCGTGTGCGTGGCGGCAATCGCGTACGCGCATGTCCCTGGGACCGACCGCACCTCGTACCGCAGCGGATCGCCTCAGAGCAGTCGCCTGTGACTCGGCTCTGCTACGCCCTGGGTCGTGGTCAGCCGCTCGGACACACCCCGGACACAACCTTGTTGCCGGAGGAGACGGCCATGACGGACAACGGAGGACGCCCCCGATCATGGTCGGCCTCGACCCCGATACGGGGAGACGCACGGCGCTTGCCTGGGCCGCCGACGAGGCGGAGCGCCGCCAGCTCCGGACCGGTGCGGACCAGTGCGCCGAGCCGGACAACGCACCACCGACCAGCGGGAACGCGGGATACATACTCGGCGCCTCGGTTCCGGAGCCACGGCGGGCACGGCAACCGCAGCGGGGCCGTGGCGCGTTCCTCGGCCTGGCGCACCAGGCGGGCGGTCTCCTTGTCGACGACGCGTTGCGTCTGCTCGGAGTAGGGCCGCCGCAGCGCGTCTTCGGCGCTGTCGCCCCGAGGTAACCGGGGGCACCGGAACCGTACCCGACGGGGCCCAGGGCCGAGGACAGGCCGAATTCGCGGACCATGTGGACGGCGATCTGGGTGGCGGTGATCTCCACCTTCCCGGACTGCAACTGCTGCTCCAGGCGGCTGTTGTCCAGGGCCGTGGGGATCCGGGGGGTGAACTTCCCGCCGTACTTGAGGGTTCCGCTGATCGCGCCCGTGTCCTTGATGTCGACCGTCTTGACCTGGCCGGTGCCCACTCTGCCGAGGAAGTCGCTGTACGACAGCGTCGCGCCTTGCTGGGAGGGGAAGCGCAGCAGGACCATGAGCAGGAGGACCAAGGTGGCGATGGGCAGCAGCCAGCGCGTCCACGAGGGCTTCGGCGAGGGCTCCGACGGCTTGGGCGGCTCACACGGAGGGCCGGATTTCGCCGAGCGCGACAGATGCCGGCCTGAGAGAAGGACTGATGTGATCACCGGACGACTCCCTTGACGGAAAGACGGCCCCCAGGCGAGGCGGTTCCCGGATTCGAAGAAGAGGGCGGATCGCGGGTGAGCGTCCCGCTTCAAGAATCGTGTGCGGGTCCCCCCACCCACCGGTGCTCAGCCGTCGCGTACCGTCAACTCGTCGAGGACGTCGGTCATCGGGTCGAGCCCTTTCACCTCGGCGAGCAGCCGCCCCCCTTCGTCGCCCGTCACGGAGCCACGAAGGCGGACCACTCCCTGCTGGACCGTGGCCTCCACCGTGTCGGCAACCTCGGGGAACACCTGCCTGATGCGGCCCCGCACGCCCTCGAGGATGGTCACGTCGTCCCCGAGCAGGGCGTCCAGCAGGGTGTGCCGGTGAACGGAGCCCACCAGCCGCCCGTCCGGCTCCGCCACGGGAACGTGCTTGAGTCGGGACAGGGCCATCAGCCAGGCGGCCTCGGAGACCGTCGTGTCCGGCTGGACGGTGACGGCAGGGCTGGTCATGAGGGTCTCGGCCGTCTCCTCGCCCGGCTCGGCCGTGGGCCTGGTCTCCCGTACCTGGCTCGCCGCGCTGGGCCGGTGCGTCCATGCGGCGACCGCGGCGAGCAGGTCGGCCTCGGACACGGCACCCGTGACCCGGCCGTCGGTGTCGGCGACGGGCAGCGACCCCGTCTCGTGCTCCGACAGCGCGCGGACGATGCCGGGCAGGGTGGTGTCCCCGGCGGCGGGGGCGCGGTCATCAGATCGCGTACGAGGAGGGCGGTACGGGGTGCCTGGGCAGCGGGCCGAGATGTCTTGGCGGCGGACACGTTCGCGATCGCGCCGACGTAGCGCAGCAGGGCGTCCTGCCGCTGCTGTTCGTCGGGCCGCCAGCCGAGCGGGCACGGCTCGCCTCGGCACCCGCTGCGAACTTCTCATGCTCTTTCATGGCGATATCCCCAGATGCGGTCATGGCGTCCGCGCCTGGGACAGCACGGTGGCTCGTGCGGGTCAGGCCGCTGTGGTGGAAGGCTCGCGGGCAGTGGGGGTGATGAGGCCGTAGTGGCCGTCGTAGCGGTGGTAGAGGACGTTCCCGCGGCCGGTGTCGGCGTCGGCGAAGAAGACGAACGGCCAGCCGGTGACGTCCAGGCGCTCCTTCGCCTCCGTGACACGCATGCGAGGGGCGGCGGCCGGGCTGACGGTCAGCGGGACGGCAACCGGGCCGATCAGGTCAGGTTGCGGATGCACCTGCGCCAGCCGGTATCCCGCCGGGTCCGAGTGGTACAGGACGCTGTCCTGGCCCGATCCGGCATCGGTGAACAGCTGGAAGCCGTAGTCCAACCTCTCCAGGTCATCGGCCGCCTCGTCGGGCGATTCGTAGGCGAGGGCGAACGCCTTGTGCCGGACGACCTCGCGTTCCTCGGCCGGGCGCGGGAAGTAGTCGGGGCGATGGGCGGGCTCGTCACCGTGCCGCCATGGGTGGGCGGCTCCCGGCGGATGCGTTCGGCCGCGTCGGGCCTCCCAGTGCTCCGCCATCCGCGCCAGCACGACTTCGAGCAGGTCCCGCAGGAGATCGGCCGCCTCCGTGGCATTGCTGCCCGCCACGTGTGCGCGGGCGGGCTTGCCGTTGACGTCGAGATTCGCCTGGGCCGTCACGGGCCGCTCCATCGCCGGGTTCGCGTAGCGGGTCAGCTTCACCCGGGCGAAGAGCACCGGCCCCGGTGCCTGGCCGAACACGGCCCGCACCTTGTCCCGGGCATAGTCGGCGTCCTCGGCGGACACACCACCCCGGGTCTCCACCTGCACGTCCACGAGGGGTTGTGACGCCATTCGTTTCATGGTGACCTCCGCTGCGAGGAGGAGTTCGCGTGGCCGGCATGCCCCCACATCTCCTGGTCGGGCAGGGGTTCATCAGCCGGCCGGACCGCCGGGGCTGCTTGCCCCGGGGACTTTTCATGCCATGTGCAGGGGCCAGTGGCCCGTCGTACGCGGGTCCCTTCGATGCCACCAGGCCGGGGAGCTCGGTTCCAGCCACCAGTCCTCACTCGTCATCCAGTCTTCCTTCGATCCACGAGACTCGCAGCGGGCCGAACGGCCCTTCCCTGGGGCTGACAGGTCCGCCTACCGGATCGGTGCGACGACGACTCGCAGCACGATCAGTCCTGAGAATCATCGTTTCGCGGAGGTGAACCGCGACCCGTACATCGCGGGTCCGCCGGCGGGGAAGGCGGGCGGCGGCGGTCCGTCACATCGAAAGCGGCAGCGCCGGACCACGCCGTACGCCATCGATGTGCGACGCCCCTGTCGAGTCCGCGTACGGGCAGGCGGCGAACAGAAGAGCCGGAGCGAACCGCATTGCCACCGCCGGGGTGGTTCGCCTCCGGACGAGTGCGGTCAGGGCATCATGCTGTTGGTCGCGGCCCGGCCCGGGCCGCCCGTACAGCAGCACGACGACCGGGGCCGGACATGTGCCCGACGAGGTCGTCATCATCGGAACAGTGAGGTGGAGAGCATGCCGTACGACCGCACCGTCAAGCCGGCGGGGACCTTCGAGGCGACCGTGGAGGCCGTTCGCCGTGCACTGGGGGAGCAGGGCTTCGGCATCCTGACCGAGATCGACGTCCAGGCCACGCTCAAGGCGAAGCTCGACCACGACATGGAGCCCTACCTGATCCTCGGGGCGTGCAATCCCCCGCTCGCCCGACAGGCGCTGGACGCCGACCGCTCGGTCGGGCTGCTCCTGCCCTGCAATGTCGTGGTCCGCACCGACGGCGACCAGGTGATCGTGCAGGCGATCGACCCCTCCACCATGGTCGCTCTCACCGGCGTCGACGCCATGACCCCGGTCGCGGACGAGGCTACCCGCCGCCTCGACGCCGCACTCGCCTCCCTCGCGGAAGGCGGTGCGTGAGCGGGCGAACACCGTGCTGGCCGACCTGCCCTCCGCGAGGGCCGGTCGGCCGTGGGAGGCCGTCAGTCTGCGGGGCCGCGTGCGCGCAGGGCCGTGAGCTGCCTTGCGATGTCGTCCGCCCATGCCTCGACCGCCGCCCAGTCCCGGTGGTCTCCGTAACGACAGCCGAGCAGACGGAAGAGCACAGCCCCCTTGCGGTCCAGGTGTTCGCGCCGGATCACGCCCGAGAAGCGCCGATGCTCCCGGGGAAGGACGACGTCGACGAGCGCGGCGACACGCGGCTGCACGGCGCGGTCGGCCAGCAGGCGCAAGAGCCTGGGCAGGGCGGCGGACATCCCGACGCTGAACATCCACACCGGCTGCTCACGCAACCCCTCGGCGCCGACCCGGACGGCGGCTTCCGCCGTCGGCAGCCAGGCTCCGTCATGAACCGCGCTCCCCATGACGAACGCGTCAGCCCGCGGGAGCCCCTGCCCGCCGAGGGCCGAGGCCAGCTCCCGCACGTCGACATGGTGACCGTGAGTTCTCAGGCGAGCGCCGATCCGTGAGGCGATCTCCTGCGTCGAGTGATGCTCGGAGGCGTACAGGACGCGTACAAATGCCATGGTTCTGCCTCCGTGTCTGGGATCCGCCGCGAAGGCGGCGGCACTAAGCGGAATAAGTAGGACTCGGGAAGTCCTCTCCGGAGGGCTGCGCAGGCGGCCGCCGCATCAGCCCGGACTGCCTGCGGCTCTTCCGTGATCGCCTCCTAGGTCGCATGAGTCCGGACACGCAGAGGCCGACGTCCCATGTGCAGGATCGGCGTTTCCTGATCCATCGGCAGGACAGTGCACGCGTTCGCCGGACCTCTGCACGCCGACGTAGGGGCATTACGCACCCCGGCCTCCACCGCGGCCGCGCGGGACGCTCGTCATCAGCCACGTGACCGTGCGGCTGACGTCCGACGCGGAGACGATGCCGACCAGCCTCTTCCGGTCGAGCACCAGGGCCCGATGCTCGGCGCCCGGCTGCATGCGCGGCAGCAGATCCGCCAGGGGATCGTCCGCGCCGACGACCGTGACCTCCGTCAGCGGCAGCATGACCCGCTCCACCGTCACGGCGTGCTGCCGGTCCTCCGGCACCTTCCTGGCCAAGTCCAGAGTCATGAGGCCGACGGGCGCGGAGCCGTCGCCGGTCACCGGAAAGGCCGAATGGCGAAACCGGTAGTGCGGGTCGGCCAGGAAGGCCGCCACCGTGAGGCCGACGGGAACCGTGACCGGATCCGGTGTCATGGCCTGCCGTACCGGAATGCCGGCGAGAACGGCACGCAGCTGTGCCTGCTGCCCCTCCGTGGTGGCCGCGGCAACCAGGAACCAGCCGATCATCGCCAGCCACAGTCCGCCGAAGACGTCTCCCCGCACGAACAGGAACAGTCCCACCACCGTCAGGAACCAGCCGAAAGCGCGACCGGCCGCCGTCGCGCCCGCGGTCGCGCGCAGCCGGTCTCCCGTACGCCACCACAGGAAGGCACGCAGCAGGCGCCCGCCGTCCAACGGAGCGGCCGGAACGATGTTGAACGCCGCCAGCAGGATGTTGATCGCCGCGAGCCAGGCCAGCGCCTCGACGGCCAGCCCCGGCGCGGCCGTCGTGTCGAGCAGCCACGCGGCAAGCGTGAAGAGCCCGCCCAGAACGAGGCTGACCAGGGGACCGACGCCCGCGATCCGCAGCTCCGCCGCCGGGTTCGGCGCCTCCGCCTTGAGCCGTGCCACACCGCCGAGCAGCCACAGGACGATGTCGTCCACCTCGACCCCGTTACGCCGGGCGACGATCGCGTGCGCCAGCTCGTGCGCGAGCAGAGAAGCGAAGAAGACCACGGCGGTCAGGATCCCTGCAGCCCAGTACGCCGGCCAGCCGTGGCCCGGGTGCGCCTCGGGCAGACGGCCCTCCGCGAGCCCGAGGGCGATCACGGCGAAAATGAGCAGAACGCTCCAGTGGACTCCGATCCGGACCCCTGCGATCCGTCCCAGAACGAACGTCGGCCGCATGGTGCTCTCCCAACGTCAGATGCGTGACGGGTCCACAGTCGCCGCGTCCCCTCTACGGAGGCCGGCGTCTGCGGACAAACTCCTCGTTCTCGGCCTGCTCCGGGATCTGTCCGGCCCCGCCGTCGGGGGCACCGCGTGCCGTGGGTGACCGCGTGCTCGCGCCTACGCAAAACGCTTGGCTTCGGCCACCTCGTCCGGTGCCGCTGCGCCGGCCGGCTTGCCCAGGTCGAATGCCGATACGGGCTTGGGGGCGGGCCGCGCCGTGGCGGCGGTCGCTTCGCGGGCGAGGAAGGCGCCGAGGTCCCCGATGGTGCTCATCAGCGGTGCAGGGAAGACCACGGTGGTGTTCTTGTCCACACCGATCTCGATCAGGCTCTGCAGGTTGCGAAGTTGCAGGGCGAGCGGGTGAGCCATCATCGTGTCGGAGGCGTCACCCAGGGCGGCAGCGGCGAGGGACTCCCCCTCGGCGCTGATGATCTTGGCGCGCTTCTCCCGCTCGGCCTCGGCCTGTCGGGCCATCGCGCGCTTCATGGACTCCGGCAGCTGGATGTCCTTGAGCTCGACCAGCGTGACCTCGACACCCCACTCCGTAGTGGTCACGTCGAGCATCTGACGGATGTCCAGGTTGATGCGGTCCGTCTCGGACAGCGTCTGGTCCAGCGTGTGCTGCCCGACGACCTTGCGCAGAGTGGTCTGGGCGATCTGGTTGATCGCGGAGTTCACGTTCTCGATCGCGACGACCGACTTGACCGCGTCGACCACACGGAAGTAGGCCACGGCCGAGACATCGACGCTGACGTTGTCCTGGGTGATGATGCCCTGGGACTGGATGGGCATAGTGACGATGCGCAGCGAGACCCGGTGCAGGACGTCGACGAACGGGATGATGAACCGCAGCCCGGGCTCGCGCGTGCCGATCAGCCGGCCGAACCGGAAGAGGACTCCCCGCTCGTACTGCCGGACGATACGTACCGCCATCGCGAGCGTGATCAATACCAGGACGACCAGCACCACCACGACGGTGATCAGAATGGTCATGTCTCGCTCCCAAGCAGGATGCGCTGCGGCGAGCGCCCGTCAGAACGAAGCATCACCTGAGCCGGGCGTCTGTGGCGCAGAACCGTTTCCCGGTCCCACTGCGAGGCTGCCCCACTGGAGCCGCCGTACGGTAGGGCCGACAGGGCCTGTATCGCCGCCGCCCGGCCCCGTGGCCGCTCGTCCGCCGCCGGTGGCTCAGCGGCGGCGTGCGGTAAGGTCCGCGTGCGTCGGGTGGCTCCACGCTCCGCCATGACGCACAGTGACACATGACGCTGTGGTTCCCCACATGCTCGATCACGGAAGCTTGCGTCCGGAGCCCTGCTTCCTTGCTGTGGGACCTGCGGCGGAAAGCCGTCGGGGCCAGCCGATGCAGGCATGCGTCGGGCGTCTAGGACGTGTCTGACAGTTGATCTTGTGGTGGGTCGTGGTGAGCTGACGGATGCGGCGTGGGAGCGGATAGCGCCGTTGTTGCCGGGTGTTGACGGGCGAGGTCGTCCGTGGCGGGATCATCGACAGGTCATTGACGGGGTGTTGTGGCGGTTGCGGACCGGTGCTCCGTGGCGTGACCTGCCGGAACGCTATGGGCCGTGGCAGACGGTCTATGAGCGGTTCGCCCGCTGGGAGGCGGACGGCACCTGGGCCCGCCTGCTGGAGCAGGTCCAGGTCCGGGACGACTGGGTCGGAGTCGTGGAGTGGATGGTTTGGGTCGACTCCACGATCGACCGAGCCCACCAGCACGCCGCCGGAGCCCGTAAAAAGGGGCGGCGGCAGGGGGCGAACCGGAAGATCCGGGATGCGCGACGGCTGGCGAGGCGCTCGGCCGGTCCCGCGGTGGGCTGACCACGAAGGTCCCTCTCGTCTGCGACGGCCGTGGCCTGCCCCTGGCCGTCGGCGTCACGCCCGGCAACGTCAACGACTCCACCGTCTTCGACGAGGTCATGGACGAGGTGAGGGTGCCCCGGGCCGGCGCCGGACGGTCCCGCCGCAGGCCCGAGGCGGTCATCGCGGACAATGCGTACTCGTCCCGGGCGATCCGCCAGCCCCTACGGCGCAGGGGCATCCGGGCGGTGATCCCGGAGCGAGGCGGCGAGCACCCGACGGACGGCGTCTGCGGAATCGGCCCCCGGCTCTGGCGCGGATCTCCGACGCCTCCTCCTGGACGCCCGTGAGCCGGGAAAGCACCGGACCGAGTTCTGCGGCGGGATCGACCGTCCGGTCGGCGGGCACAGCGACGACGGCCGCACCGGGCGCGCCCACAAGCCGGAACCGTGCGAGGAAGGCCCGAAGTCGCATTCGGCGACCTTCTCTCCCACTTCGCTTCCAGTCACGCCCCCCCCGCTCCAGCTGTCGCCTCGAACCACGACCTGGGCCGGGGGCGGGTCGTCCGGACCGACGCCGGAGCGAGCCACTGGATCAGCGCGCACCAGGCTGGTGCACCACGGTGACCGGGCAGTGCGCGTGGTGCAGCACCGCCTGGCTCACCGAGCCCAGCAGCAGGCCCGCGAAACCACCGCGTCCCCGTGCGCCGACGACCAGGAGTGGCGCGGTGCCGCTTGCCTCGATCAGAGCCTCACGAGTGCCGCCGCGAGTCACCCGGAGCTCGACTGGGACGTCCGGGTAGCGCTCCCGGTGACCCGCGAGCGCCTCGGCGAGCAGACGCTCCTCGGCCTGGGCGAGCATGCCCGGACCGCTCGCATACGGTTCGGCTGGATCCTGCGGCGGGGGCATAGGGGCGTTCCACGTGGTCCAGACGTGCTGGGCCACGAGGCCCACACCGCGCAGCGCGGCCTCCGCGAACGCGAAATCCACCGCTGCCGCACCCGCCTGAGAGCCGTCGACCGCCAGCACGATCGGCCCGGTCGACTCCGACCGGTCCCGCACGACGAGCACGGGACATCGGCCGTGCGCTGCCAGGTGCACCGCCGTGGAGCCCACCAGCAGTCCCACGAACCCTCCCATGCCCCGGGACCCGACGACCACCAGCTCCGCCGCACGCGACTGTGCCTCCAGCACCGTCACCGGCTCCCCGACCACCACGGCATCGGTGACATCCACCGACGGCGCCACCGTCCTGGCCCGTTCCACCGCCTCAGCCAGCAGGCCCTCCGACATCTTCCGGATCTCGCCCTCGGCCGGCATCGGCAGGGCCTGCCACAACGGCATACGCGCCACCGGCCAGTGGAAGGCATGGACGATCCGCAGCCCCGCATCTCGCCACCGGGCCTCCCTGGCCGCCGCCTCGACGGCGCCAAGGCTCGACGCCGAACCGTCCGCTCCCACGATCACCAGACCACTCACGGCGCTCCTCCGCTCAGCCCCCATGTCAAGCCTCACCCCGGCGACGCTCGACGGCCACAGAGGAAACCGACCGGCAGATCCTCCTGATGTCGTGGACCGGCGACGCGAGTCGACCCGCCGCAGCCCGGAGCCGGTGGCTGGCTGCGTGTCGACACACGGTCGGGGCTGGTCCCCGAATCCCTCGCTCCCCCGAGGACCAGCCACGTCCCTGCCGACAGTGTCGGGGGCCGTGACCTGTCAGGAGCAGACGGCCTCGACGAACTTCCCGACCTGCTGCTCGTCCCGGTGCCTGGCGAGATCCGCCTCGCTGATCTCGCCGACGAGCCGGTGGTCATCGATCACCGGACCGGACCTTGGCCCCGGTCTCCCGTGTGGAGGGCGGCTGTGCCCTGTCGGTCACGGACGTCCTCCTTCCTCCGCGGTGCGCGGCCACGGTCCGTCGCCGTACACCTGCTCGGGTGATACGAGGAGCACCTCCCCGTTCGCCTCGGCGTCCCTCAGCGCCGGTCCGAAGCCCGCGGCTCCGTAGCAGGCGAGGCGGGTCTGGCCGGCGTCCTCGCCGAGAGCGGCGAGGTGCGCCCGCTGGTCGCGCAGCCGTTCGAGGTGGGGCGTGTCCATGGGGTGCGACCAGGAGACCAAGCCGATCGACAGCAGCGGACCGGGGCGGCGGCCTGATCGGCCGCGCACCACGACGTCCATGATCGCCGCCTCACCGGTGGTATGGGGCAGGGAGCCCGGCAGTGCGGATTCCGGCACGTCTCCGAAGAGCTCCGCCGCAGCGAACCGGGCCGCCCACTCCCGGCATATCTGAGCGAAATGCGGGCCCGCCACGTCTCTTTCGAACACGGACCGGGCCTGCCGCCAGATCTCGTCGATCTCCGTGGCACCCGCGTCCACGAGGTCGGAGCGGTGAGGGCGGATCACGGCGTGGTCGAAGGCCAGCAGCGGTTCGGCGATGCAGTAGTGGATCAGCCCAGGCTGGAAGGCGTCGGGCTCGCCGCGTACCAAGCCGCGCTCTTCGAGGTGGGACAGGATGTGCGGTACATCCGTCGCCGGCCGGTCGAGGAAATCGGCGATCTCACCGGGCGTGGAACGGCCGGCGGCGAGCGCGGCCACGGTGGAGTGGCATGCGGCGACGTCCCAACTGTCCGGTACCCGGTCCAGGATGTGCCCGGCCTTCCAGAACAGCGGCAGGCGCGGGCTGAGCACGCACTCGCGTATCCACCGGTCGAAGTCGGCGAAGCCGGCGGGAGGTCGTTCGCCTGCGGGGTCGAAGCGGAAAGCCACGCTGCCACCGACAACGGCGTGTACGCGCAGCGCGAGCGCGAGGTCGTCGATCGCCCACATTTCTCGTGCCTGCCGGTAGTCCGGGGGGGGCCATCTCCACGACCTGGTCCACCCACCTGTCGGAGGCACTGAGCAGCCGGCTCATCACCGGTGTCGTACTGCCGCAGAGCAGCAGCCGGAGCCGGGAGGAACTTCCTGGGCCGTCACCCAGCTGATGACACACCTCGTTGATCGTGGCCGGGAGCCCTGGGCTCTGCCGCACGACCTCGGGAAATCCGTCGATGACGACCAACGCGGTCGGGCCACGCCCCTCGGCCGCCAGCGTGAGCAGCGCGTCCCTCCATCCCGTCCAGTGAGGTGCCCGTGCGAGATCGGCACGGCGCGCGTACTGCTGGGCGAGCGCGCGCAGGGTCTCGGCCTGAGCGGCCTCCTGGCCGCTGAAGTAGAACCCGCCCGTCGCACGGGCCAGGGCCTTGAGAAGAAACGACTTGCCGTGCCCTCGTGGACCGGTGACGACACCGATCGCGGGCCTGGGACGCGGATCGTCGACGAACGCGACAAGCCTGTCCCACTCGGCCTCACGGTCGTAGAGCCCCTGAGGCCGGTCGACAGGGGTGCTCAGAGCTCCCACTGTTCTCTCCCCCTTCCCAGGACACCTCTCGTGCCTGTGGACGACCCGAAGACCGGGGCGAGGAGAGGGGGTCTTCGCCCCGCGCATCTCACGATACGAGCCGGGGAACAGACCGTGAGGGCCCGATCGGCCCCTGTGGGAACCCGTTCGGCCCCTCCCCGAGCGCCACCCGTGCATGCCGCCCTGGATGCCGGCCGCTCACGAGACGCTCGCGTCCAGGAGTCGCTGGGCGTCGGCACCGAGCCCGGTGAGCACGAAGTCGACGCCGACATTCCTGCAGATATGGTGGGTTCGGACGAGAGCACTCAGAGTAGCGGGCGAGGGCTCGGTCAGCGGGCCGTCCACGAGCACCCGCGTGGGACGGTGCGCCTGGACCAAGGCCGGGAGCGCACGCGCGACCGCAGCGCGGTTGGTGATGTCCAGGTCGCGATGGATCGTGACCCGGAGGATGTCTCCGTCCACGCTGTGACTGATGATCACGAGGTCCTCCCGTCCGTGGCGGAACGACGCCACTCGGCCACGCCGATCGGATGGCCCCTCGGCTGTCCCGGAGTCGAGCTGCGGGGCTCACGGAGATCCGGTGCGCGCGGTGAGCGGAGACAGACGCCCTCCAAGAGTGGCACCCGACGAAGAGGAACGCACCCGCGCCCGTCGGGTTCGTTCACAGCCCGACGGCACGGGCGGGCCGCACCACATGATCGATGACCTGGGCATCAGGGGGCACCTTGGCGGCGCCCCTCGCTCCGACCGCTGCGGCCGGGCGACGACGGCCGAGCGGGCCGCTTCCGCCGTGTGCGCGACCGATGCTCCTGAGACAATCGGGGCACAGCTTCTCGCCGTCCGTCGACTGGGGTCCGGCATGGCCGACGTCCTCACTCCACCCGCCCGGGTCTTCCTCGTGGACGACCACGAGGTCGTACTCCGAGGCGTGCGTGACCTGATCAACGACGAGCCGGACATGGAGGTGGTCGGGGAGGCTTCGTCGGCCGAGCAGGCACTGGCCCGCGGGCCTGCGCTGCGACCCGATGTCGTCGTTCTCGACGTACGGCTGCCGGACGGGAACGGTGTCTCGGTGTGCCGCGAACTGCGTTGCCGGGTACCGGGACTCGCCTGTCTGATGCTGACCTCGTTCGACGACGAGGAGGCTCTGCTGGACGCGATCATGGCGGGGGCCTCCGGCTACGTCCTCAAGCAGATCAAAGGCTCCGACCTGGTCGCGGCGATACGGACGGTGGCCGCGGGCGCGTCGATGTTGGATCCAGCCACTACGGCTCGCCTCATGAGCACCCTGCGCGGCCCTCAGGCCGGGAAGCCGCCAGAGGACGAACGCCTGGCCGTGCTGACGGAGCGCGAACACGCGGTGCTCGACCTGGTCGGCGAGGGACTGACCAATCATGAGATCGCCAAGCGTCTGTACCTGTCGGAGAAGACGGTCAAGAACCACATCTCACGTCTCCTCGGCAAGCTGGGCGTCGAGCGGCGCGTGCAAGCCGCGGTGATCGCCGCCGGGGCACACGAGCACGACGCGCCACACCTCTGACACCGACAGTCACCGTGGCGGCATCACCTACCGTCCAGCCGGGTGCCGGACGGCTTTCTCGGCTGCACCGGCCTCACCGCCCAAGGATTGCCGTGCGCTCGGCGAGGTTCCTCAGACCTCTGCACCTGCCACCCTCCGGAACGCCGGCACCGTTCGGCCATGGCCCAGGACCGTTCGGCCCTGTTCCAGCGACAGCAGCCGCGCGGAAGGTGAGAGGTGGTGACCACCTCGCCGGTTCCGTAGCGAACCACCACTGGAGAGGACGAACCGCCATGACGCTCCACCGTCCCGACGCGGCGCTGGTGACCTCGCTCGTCGAGGACTCGGTGACCGCCCCCTCCATGCAGAACGCCCAGCCGTGGCGATTACTCCACCGGGTGAACGGCGAGACCATCGAGGTGTACGGCGACCCCGCGCGTACGCTGCCAGAAGCCGACCCTCAGCACCGCGCCCTCCACCTGGGGTGTGGTGCCGCCGTCCTCAACATGCGGGTGGGGGCGGCCTGGCGGGGCTGGGGGACGTCCGTACGGCACTTGCCCGACCCCGACAGCCCCTTGTTCCTCGCGGAGGTGACGCTCCGCAAGGCCACCGACCCCGTCATGGACGACGCCCTCGCCATCCTTCAGCCGGTGCTGCGCCGCCGCCACACCAGCCGCTTCCCTTACACCGACGAACGCGTCCCGCAGGCGGTTCTCGACGCACTGCGGTCCGCTGCTCTGCTCGAAGGCAGCCGGCTGCTCACACCCGGCCCTTGGCACACCGACACCGTGCTCGACCTCGTACACGACTCCGAGCTGTTCGAGGCCATGGATACGGGTCTGCGTGCCGAGCTCTGCAGCCGTCGGGTGGCGAACGCTTCGGTGACGCGGCGGACCTGGCCCACGACGAGCACGCTCCAGCCCTGGCTGAAGGCCTCGTCCACGTGGTCGGCCTCAAAGGCGATCTCCTTCCCGTCCGTACGGACCACCGCCGCGCCCGGCGCCGTCATGAAGACGACCTCCCCGTGATCGATCTGGTAGTTGACGGGGAAGGCCGCAGGTCCGTCCTCGGTGGTGAAGACGATCCGCCCGACGCCGTGGGTGCCGAGCAGACGCCGGCACTCCGGCTCGTCCAGCTCGGCGAGCCGCGCATCGCGTCCTGCTCGGCCGGCGCCGTCCGGTAGTTCGGCCGTATACCCGGTCAGGTCCTGGACGGTGCACTCCAGGGCGTTGGCGAGGCGGGTCATGAAGGAGATGCCAGGCGTGGCCACCCGCTCCTCCACGTACTGGATGTAGCTCGGTGCCGAACCGGCGCGTTCGGCCACCTCTTCCCTGGTCAGGCCGAGAGCCTCACGCCGGGCGGCGACCCGGCGGCCGATGTCGCCGCGAGCGTGCGGGGTGGCGCCGGCCATCACCGTTCACCCCTGGTCGAAGCGCCGTGGCCCTGCGGGACGACGGCGACCGGGCAGGCGGCGTGGTGGAGGGCCCGATGGACGACCCGGCCCAGCTCCATGCCGACGTGGCCCTCGCGGCGCCGTGCTCCGACGACCAGCAGGTCCGCCGCCACCGACCGCTCGACGAGCGTCTTGTGCGCCGGGCCCTCGACCGTGGTGCGTCGCAGCCGCACCTCCGGATAGGCCCGGACGGCAGCCTCCACGGCCTTGTCGAGGACCACGGTCGCCCGCTGCTCCTCGTAGTGCGAGGCACCCCCGGTGAGCAAGGGATGATCGACCGGTTCGTGGGCCGGGCGCCGCCAGGCGTGGACGACGTCGAGTTCGACCTGCCGGAAAGCGGCCTCACGGAAGGCGAAGCGGACGGCCGGCGAGTCCACGTCGTACTCGCCGATACCGAGCAGGACTCTCCGGTGGCGCGCTTCCAGGGCATGCCGATCGCCGCGCACGACGATGACAGGACCGTGGGAGCGGGCCGCCACGATGAGTCCGACGGAGCCGAGCAGGAGATCGGCGAGCTCACTGCGGCCCCGGGATCCGACGACGACCGCCGCGGCCGAGCGTCCTTCTTTCACCAGAGCGCTCGCCGCGTCTTCGACGAGGACGTCCGTCGTGACCTTCAGGCCCGGGGCGCGACGCCGGGCACGTTCGGCCGCAGTGGCGGCGATGTTCTCGGCGAGCACCTGGCCGGAAGGCCGATTCAGGCTCCAGGCCGGCACAGAGCCCTCGTACCACTCCCACCGCGAGGCGTTCACGATACGCAACGGGACTCCCAGACGGACGGCTTCGTCCGCAGCCCAGTCGGTCGCCGTGAGGCTGGTGTCGGAACCGTCGACTCCGACCACGAGGGGCGTCTCCATGGCCCCCACCGCCTTTCGGGATGTGGGATGCCTTGCTGCCACGCTCACACGGGAGGGGGGGAGGCGTGGTAGGGCCGGTCGGTCCCGGCCGTGGTCCGCCCGGACATCACTACGCGGGAACGACGGGAGGAGGGGCCCATCCGCTTCTCGCGGATCCTGATTGCGCGGTGCGCGGCTCGAAAGTCCGCTCCTCCGCGTCTTTCCAGGAGGACCTCTCCTCACCTTCAGGAAAGCACGCGCCGAGTGCTCCGGCCAGGGCCGTCCGGGCCCCGACGGCCCCCTTTCGGCCCTTGCCGTACGGGAAACGGCCGACGGCACCATCGGATCGTCGGGACCCAGGGAGCGCAGCAGCAACGGAGGGCCGCGGGCGGCGGGCACCTCAAGCGGCCGATGGTCGACGAGGACTGGCCTTTCGAGCGACGCCGTTCCGCCCGCGCTGCGCCGGCCGCGGAGGGAGTGTCGCGTCCCGTGCGGGCGAAACAGCTGCACACGGAGATCGCTGACACGCATGCAGAGCCTGCTCGACGGCTCCGGGAAATCGGCCCGCCGCCATCCTCCCCGGATCATCGCCTTGCGCAGATCGCTGACACGGCATTCTCCCGCTCCTCCTGCTTGCGGTCGACGGGACAGGACGCCCGGACCGTGCCGCAGTTGCACTCGACGACGGGAGCCCCGCTCGCGTCGAGCCCCCAGCGAGTCGATCCGGTAGGCGCAATCCGCTGCCGGACGCCGGGGCCCCGCGGTCATGGGGAACACGTCACAGGAAACACGACCCCCAGTTCGGACATCTGTGCGCCGTCAAGCCGAGGGCCATTCGCTCGGCCGGGCCGCAGGGGAGGGGTGTATGGCCCACGCGCTGCTCTGGTTCCTCATCAACGACCGCATCGATCTGACCGCCTACCGCTGGCTCGGCCACCACCCCCGCACCAGCCCGGCGACAGCCCGGCGACAGCCCGGCCGAACGTCCGAACGGGACCCGTCCGGACGGCAGCCCGCCAAGGTCCGCCTTCCCGGCGCCGGGGTCGGGGCTCTCAGTACCGGATACGGGGCGGTGCGGGCCGGGCCGGTATGCGGGTGACTTCGCGCTGCCCCAGCATGGGAAGCGAGTTGTCTCCCTTTCCGCGGAGGTGGGCACGATGACGCAAGGCCATGTCCAGCAGACAGCACGCCGAGCCCGGATGGGCGCGACCGCCCGGGTACCACGATGAGCGCCCCCGCAACACCGACCCCCACCCCAGCCGGGAACACCGACAATGCAAGGGGCTCGCGAAGTATGGCCGCCGTGCCGTCAGTGCTCACCCTCACGATCAACCCCACCGTCGATCTCGCCTGGGAGGTCGGGCACCTGACGGGCATCGGCAAGAACCGTGCCCGGGTCCGGTCGGTGGCCGCCGGAGGCGGAGGGATCAACGTCGCCCGTGGTGTCGTACGGCTCGGAGGACGAGCCACCGCCGTCCATACCTCCGGAGGCGAGGTCGGCCGGCGCCTGAACCGACTGCTGGACGAAGATGGCGTCGACCACGTCGCCGTCGACATCGACGACGAGACCCGCGAAGCACTCGTACTGTTCGACACCGCATCGCGCCACAGCTACCACATCGTGCCGCCCGGCCCACGACTGCGCGAACACGAGGGACTGCGGTGCCTCGACGCCCTGGAACAAGCCGCCGGCGATTGCCCGTACGTCGTGGCCAGCGGCAGCCTGCCCGGCGGCTTGCCCGCCGACTTCTACGCGGTCGTCGCCCGCCGCATCAAGCAAGTCGGCGCCCGGCTGATTCTGGACACCTCCGGGCCGGCCCTCAGCGAAGCACTCGCGGAAGGCGTCTTCCTCCTCAGGTGCAACCGGACAGAGGCCGCGAGCCTGACAGGCCGGGACATCCTCAGCCTCGACGACGCCCGAGCCGTCAACGAGCACCTGCTCACCACAGGAGCCGCCGAAGTCGCCGTCACCACGGTGGGAGCGCTGGGCGCGGTGTGCTCGATCGGCCACGGTCATACCGAGCTGCACGCGCCACCGCTGCCCGGCGAGCCGTTGAGCGATGCCGGGGCGGGCGACGGCATGGTGGCCGCCATCGCCACACGGCTGACCGTCGGCGACGATCCCGTCAGCGCCAGCGCGCTGGGGGTGGCCGTGGCCGCCGCAGCGATGCTCACCCCCAGCACCGAGCCCTTCGACCCGGAAGTGGCCCGATCACTCCGCCCAGAGGTGAAGACCAAGTTCCAGACCCGTGCATGAGAACTCGCCGCGTGCCATGAGTGCCGTACCGGCCCGCAGTCGTCCCCGGTGCCCCGCACGCCTTCCCGTAAATGGGCGTACCAGCTGGCCACCACCTTCGTCAGCACCCTGACCAGCCTCGCACCAGGGTGACGGGCAGTACCGGCAGCAACGTCTCCGGCGCGATGGGCAGGCGGCGCGCGGGGACAAGCGAGGACGAGGGCCAGGAGTGGACGCGGGGCCTGCCTCTCCGGCTTGGATCGCCCCGAGTTCGCCAGGCTATGGCGCGGCCGCCCACTACTGGGCCCCTCCTGCGCCTCCAAACGCTTCCGGCACCGCCCGGGCACTCGCCGCCATCCACACCGCTGGCGTCGTCCACCGCCGCATCACCGCCCACCTCCAGCTCGCCCGCACAAGCAGCGGCCTGGCCCCCGAACAACTCGACGACCTGCGCTCCTGCCTCTACGGCCTGAACACCGTCCTGCACCTGCACTTCACCCGGGAAGAAGAGAACTACTCTCCCTCGCACCGTGAAACGACAGCAGTGCCGCCACTGGGCCTCCGCCCGCACACCCGCGCCAGGCCGCATGCCGGCCCGTCGACGCGCCCACCCGGAACCGCAGCGATCAGCCGAGCGGGAGCCGCCCCGGAGCGAACGCCCATGGGGACGAACAGTGACGACATCGACGACTGAGGCGCGTCAGTCCGTCGCCAGCGACGATCGTCCCAGGAGCACGATCCCGATCACCGCCGCCGCTGCCCCCGCCATCTGCACCGTCAGGGCCCACACCGTGACGGCGAGCTGCTCATCGAAGACAGCCATGCCGATGGCCACGGCGCAGATCGGCTCCAGGGTGTCGATGATCGGCAGGCTGATGGCCAAGGAACCCGCCTGGAAGGCACTTTGCGAGAGCACCAGAGCCGTCACTCCGACGGCCATCAGCGCATACAGTTCCCAGTGGAAAAGCGCCCCGAAGCCGTCTGTCCGCACCAGGTCGGCCGTGCTCCTGGTCAGAGCGTCGAGAAGAGCCAGCATCGCGGCCGCGCAGACGGCGTACGAGGCCGTCCGCACCGGACCCGGCCGGCTCGCTCCCACGGCGGCCAGCAGTACGACCACGCCGACGACAGCCACGAGTACCAGCGCCCAGTCGCGTACGGCCGCGGCCGAGGTTCCCGAGGGAGCGTGCGGGAGCGCCACGAGGAACACCGCCACGCCTCCCGCCGTGCAGACGATTCCGGTCACCTCGGAACGGCTCAGTCGTTCCCCGCGCCGCAGAGCCAGCAACGGCAGGGCGAAGACGAGATCGGTCGCCGCAAGCGGCAGCACCAGGACCAACGGCCCGAAGGCCAGGGCCAGAGCCAGGAAGGCGAACGAGAGGATGGACAGTACCGTCCCCACCAGCCACATCGGCCGACGCACCAGGTCGAACAGAAGCCGCAGACGCAGGGCCTTCTGCGGGGGTGCTCGTCGTGCCGCCTCGTGCTGAAGCACCGACCCGACCCCGAAACACAGGGCTGCCATCAGGGCGCTCGGCACCGCCACCAGGGTGTTCACGGGCCCGGCGTCCTGGCCGCCTGGTCACTCATGAGCGATGACCGCAACCGGTACGGCGCAGTGGTGGATCACCGCATGAGCGACGGACCCGACGTGCGCGCCCAGGGCCCCCCTGCGCATACGTCGGCCCACGACCACGAGTTCCGCGTTCTCCGCCGCCTGCAACAACAATTGCGCGGGGCCGCCCACGCACGGTCGCTCCACGAGGTCCACGGAGGGGAACTTCAGCCGCCAGGGCCGCAGATCCGCCGCAAGGCGACGCGCGATGTCGGGCCCCATCTCCCGCTCCGCCGCGACAAGGGCCGAGGCATCGCGGACCACGGGCGGAATCGACCATCCATACAGCGCGAGCAGGCGGGCACCCCGGCCGGCGGCCTCGTGGAATCCGAAGTCGAGCAGCGGGTCGAAGAACTGATCGATGTCCACCCCCACGACCACGTCTCGCACGTCTCGCGAGGAACCGGCCACGGCGGACCGCACGGGAACGGTGAACCGTCCCGGCACCCGTACGAGCACGACGGGACGCGGAGTGGCGACGATCGCCGCCATGCCGACCGAGCCGAGGAGAAAGCCTCTGAGACCGCTCAGGCCGCGTGAACCGAGCACCAGGAGGTCTGCCTCCGCACCCGCACCGGCCAGGGCTGTCGCGGGCGGTCCGGCAAGCTGCCGCGTATCGATCTCAAGAGCGGGATGCTGCCGTCGCACGCACTCCGCCGTCTCGGCCAGCAGCTCATCGGCCCGGCGGCACCGCGCATCAGGGCCGACACCCGGCGACGCCGCTCCCGCCCACTCGTCCGCGTGCACGATGAGCAGCGGCGCGCCGCGGATCTCCGATTCGTGTGCAGCCCATTCCGCGGCCGCGATGCTCTCGGGCGACCCGTCCACACCGACGGTCACCGGGAGGGACATGCGGTGCCCTCCCCTCGGAGAGACAGCGGGTCGTAACCAGTGTCTCAGACCATTCCAGGCCGGCGCTCGCCGCGCGGGTCGGAGGGAGTGGGACTCGAGCGTGCCACGGTGACGGATGGCGAGCGCGGCGCGGTGGAACGAACCGTCGAGGGGCGCGTGGCGAGCAGGGTCGAGGACCGTCGGAACGCGGTGGACTCGTCCTCCCGTATCGGACTCCCACTGGCGACGGTGCCGGCGGCGGCCCTGCCGCCACGCCTCCTCCGGAGTCTGCGCCTCGGCAGGCCGGAACGGGGACAGCGTGAGCGGCACCGGACCCGTCGTCGGCGCCGGGCCGTCCGTCGTGCAGACGCAGTCCGGACCGGACGCGGCCTTTGACGCCGGACCGGAAAGTGCCGTGTGGACCCCGGCGAGGCGAGCGAAGATGGGCCGCAGCTCCGCGGCCCGACCGTCCGCGTCCCGGATCCGGTCCGCGATCAGCGGCAGCTCGACGTACGTGAGGAGGGTGTGTGCGCGCCTCGGTGCGGGCGCGGATTTCGAGATCGCCGTTACCTTCACCCCGCGCGACAGCGGTGCACACCGGTTCGGCGCGGGCGGGGTCGGCGAGCTCACCCTCACCATCGCGGGCCGGACCCTCTTCGAAGGAACGAGGGCGCCCGCGACCGACGCCCATCTCGCCGCCTTCGTCGCCGGGAGCGAGGCGCAGGTCATCGTCGACCTGACGGCCGGTCTGTACGGTGACGGTCACCGGCGCCGGGACTGCACGTACGTCGACCATGCGGTCTCGGCCACCATCGCTGCGGCCACCGTCCCGACGGCGCAGGGCGTGATCAACGTGGGCGGTGGTTCGGGCGCCTCCCTCCTCGAAGTGATCAGCATCGCGCGCGGCCTCACCGGGCGCGAGGTGCAGGTTCACCAGGAGCACCCGCGCAGCGGGGATGTCCTCACCATCACAGAGCGGCCGCGACGACCTCTTCCACGACCCCGGAAACCTACGTCCGAAGGAAACGACCCTGTGGGAGAGATCGCCGCGGCCTGTCCGGGGATGACCACACTCGCCGATCGGTTCCCGTGACATCCCGGTGGCAGGGTTCTAGCCTGGACGGATGCAGGGTGATCCGATCACGCTGTGCCTCGCCGGCGACGTGATGCTCGGGCGGGGTGTCGACCAGATACTTCCGCACCCCGGTGATCCCGCGCTGGCGGAGACGTACGTTCGTGACGCCCGGTCCTACGTCGAGCTGGCGGAGGCCGCGAACGGCCCGATTCCCCGCCCGGTCGACTTCTCCTGGCCCTGGGGCGACACACTGCGGATCCTCGACCGGGCCGCGCCCGACGCCGTGGTGATCAACCTGGAGACCGGCATCACGCGGAGCGACGACTTCGCACCGGGCAAGGCGGTCCACTACCGCATGCATCCCGCCAACCTGCCCTGCCTGACCCCCGCCCGTCCCGACGTGTGCGTCCTGGCGAACAACCACGTCCTCGACTTCGGCCGCCGCGGGCTCGCGGAGACCCTCGACGCACTGGCGGGCGCCGGATTCGCCTCAGCGGGGGCAGGACGCGACGCGGAGGGGGCCCGCCGGCCGGCGAGCGTCCCCGTCGAGGGCGGTCGGCGGATCCTGGTCCACTCCTTCGGCATGCCGTCCAGCGGAATCCCGCCAAGCTGGGCCGCCACGGCCGACCGAAGCGGGATCGACTACGTGCCCGAGGCCTCGGACACCGCGGCGGCCGCGGTGGTCGCCCGGATCCGGCAGGCGCGACGACCGGGCGACATCGTCGTCGCCTCGATCCACTGGGGTTCCAACTGGGGCTACACCGTCCCCCGCGACCAGGTCCGCTTCGCGCACGCGCTCGTCGACGGCGGCGCGGACGTGGTCCACGGGCATTCCTCGCACCATCCCCGGCCGCTGGAGCTGTACCGGGGCCGACTCATCGCCTACGGCTGCGGCGACCTGGTCAACGACTACGAGGGCATCACCGGATACGAGAACTACCGGGACGACCTGCGGCTGCTCTACTTCCCCTCGCTCGCGCCCGACACCGGCAGGCTCCGCGAACTGCACGTCGTGCCCCTCCAAAGCCGGCGAATGCGGCTTCAAAGGGCATCGGTGGAAGACTGCCGATGGCTTCAGGAGATCCTGGGCCGGCTCGGCCGCGGCTTTGGCTCGCGCGTCGCGTACGACCCGGACGGCACCCTCACCCTCGACGTCGACGGTCCGCCCGTCCACAAGGGCGCCCGGCCGGCATAAGCCCGCAAGGGAGGGCGGCGTACGGCTCACCACCCGACCCAGCGCAGCCGCCGCCCGGGCGAACCCGGCGCAGGTGGTGTCGATGCGGTAGCGCAGATGGTCGTGGCGTTTGTCGGAATCGAGTTCCGGGGTGCAACCCCTCGCCCTGCCGACCAAGATCCGGACCACATGCGGACCGGCCACCCGCGACCTGGCCGAGTCGCGGCCGTTTCCGCTGGTCAGCGATCACGCGAGGCGTGTACCACCAGCACTCGAAGAATCTGCTGGTGAGCTACTCGCCGAAGAAGCTCGGGTTCTTCTAGAGGTAGGGAATGGGGCGTCTGACCTGGTGAAACATGCGTCAGGCGTCCCTCTCCGTATGCGACTGGATCGTCAAGCGAAATGCACACTCACTCCCGATATGCCCCACCGGTATACCAGCCCTGACCAGGTGTTCCGGGGCATTTTCCGGGCCAGAACGCCGTTCAAGCGTCCTCCACATCAGCCGCCGGACCCTCCCAGGACCGCATGGACTCGTCGATCAACCGGTTCGCATGATTCCGCGCTTCGGCCAGGAACTCGGCGTGGTAGCGGACTACTCGTATGACACGCACTGGGCACCGTTTGGAGAGTTGGCCTCGATGAAGGACGGAAGCGGCAATGACTACGTCGTCGTCTTCTCCGAGGCTGGGGTCTACGCCCAGGCGACCTACCACGAGTCGCCGATCAACGCCTACCGGGTGTCGCCCCCGGCACCATGGCCAGGTCTGTTCGACTCGCTTCCGCAGGTCTTCCGGCCCTTCTCCCCAGGAGGTCGCGTTCCTCGACCACAACGGCGTTCAGCGGGCCACCGTGTGTTTGTGGCGTGAGTGCACAGACTCCGAGTGGAAGTGCGGCGATGTGTTCAGGTCCCGGACAAGGACGAGGGCGACGCAGACGGCGCTGAGTGGCTGTTTGGGCTCCTTCTGGAGGGCAGCGCCGAGGCCTATCTGGAGTTCGCCAAGGACTACTACGAGTTGGCGCCGACCCTGGAAGCAGTCCAGCACATCTATGACCTCAAGCCGCTGACGCAGGACGTCATCTCGGCCTTGAACCCCGCGGTTCGGCTTGAGGACCTCGCCGAGGACATCACCCAGATCGGCTGTCCGGTGTAGCTGCAGGCCTTTGAGATCAGAGCAGGCGCCGGTCAGCCGGCTGCCTGTTGTTCGGCACGGGCGCGGGTGGTGGCGAGGCGGCAGGAGTCGGTGCCGGTCTCGATGATGTTGCCGCCGAAGGTGAGGCGGTCCACGATGGCCGCACAGAGGCGGGGGTCGGTGTACGTCTTGGTCCAGCCGCTGAAGGATTCGTTCGAGGCGATCGCCACGCTGTTCTTTTCCTCCCGTTCGGTCAGAACTTGGAAGAGGAGTTCGGCTCCGCGGCGCCGAGAACGGCGATGTTCCCCGCGCCCGCGTAGCCGTACACGGGGGTGACCGAGTCGAAGTTCTTGAGCAACGCGCCGCTGTCCTTGGTACGGACGATGCGGGCGCCGTACGCGGACACGGCGGTGTCGGCGGCGAGGACGAGGCTCACGCCGATGGGGTGAGTGCCGGTCGGCACCAGCAGGGTGGCCGCGCCCGGTACGGCCTTCACCGCGGCGAGGGCGCTCTGGAAGGCGGCGGTGTCGTCGGTGATGCCGTCGCCCTTCGCGCCGTGGGCGGTGACGTCCACGACGACCCCGCCGGCGGCCGCGGCGGCCGGCGCTCCCAGCAGGGACGCGCCGCCCCAGGCCCTACGAATCCACCCATGGCCAGTATCAACGCGCGACGTTCCATGCGCCCCTCCCCGCTCTCTTGACGCTTGGCAGGAGCGTTACGTCAGAGGCGTCAGGGGCCTGTCACGGGAGGGGAAGGCGGGCGAAGGCAGGCGGACCCGGCGCCCTCGCACCCAGCAGTTCCGCAGCGAACTCTGATCTTTGTCTGGCGGGCGCCGGGGGCACGCTGGAAGATCACCGAACACAAGCGGAGCATCGTCACCGACACCCTCGGCCTCCTGCCGGCCATGCCGGCCACGGCCGCGGGCTCCGGGCCGGCCCTGATGGCCGCGACCTGCTGTCCCAGATCGCGAGCGATCATCTCACCATCACCAAGGCATGGGCCGACATGGGCCACAGGAAGGCCGCCTGGAACACGGTGCCATCTCGGGGATCGACGCCACCAAGCCCCAACGCGGCCAACTTCGCCCCGCTATACACCAGTTACGTCGAACACTCGCAGCATGAAGAGCCGGGAAGAGGAGCTATCGTCTGCGCTCGGGGCCGGGGGGCACCGGGGAGGAGAGTGGCCACATGTGGGACCTGAACAAGGACGACCCGAGGACGATCGGTTCGTTCCGGATCGTCGCGCGGCTCGGTAGCGGGGGGATGGGAACGGTCTACCTCGCCACGCAGGAGGAACGAGACAAGCATGTCGCCCTCAAGACGATCAAGAGTGAATACGCTCAGGAGGAGGGCTTCCGAAGGCGGTTCACCCGGGAGGCGAAGGCGGCGAGTTCGGTCCGGAGCCCGTACACGGTTCGCGTGGTCGGATTCGACACCCAGGCGCGCGAGCCCTGGCTCGCCACGGAGTACGTCGAGGGCCTGTCGCTGCGCGAGCATGTACGGCAGCACGGCGCCTTGGACCTGCCCGAGGCAGTGGAACTCGCCCTCGGGCTCTCCTTCGGTCTGGCGTCCATCCACAAGGCAGGTCTGGTACACCGCGACCTCAAGCCCGGGAACGTGCTCCTCACGGACAACGGGCCCAGGATCATCGACTTCGGCCTCGCCTACGCCACGGACTTCAGCCACGCCACCCGTACCGAGTCCGTTCTGGGCACCCCCGGCTACTTCTCCCCCGAACAGGTACAGGGGCAGCCGGTCAGCGCGGCATCGGACGTTTTCGCTCTCGGTGCCGTCCTGACCTTCGCCTCTTCGGGAGATCACGCCTTCCCGGGCATCACAGCTCTCACCGCCCAGTACCACATCGTCCACGAGGAGCCACGCCTATCGGACGCACACGAAGAACTGAGGGACCTCATCGCCGCGTGCATGCGCAAGGAGCCTCATGAACGGCCACCCCTCAGCGACATACTCGCCCACCTGACCTCTTTGCGCTCCTACGGACACAAGAAGAACGCGGCGGCCTTTCGCAGGTCACGTCTCACGGGCCCGAGGCCAACGGCGCCTGCTGACGCGCCTTCCACAGTCATCCCCACCCACGCTTCCCGGAGCCGCACGGGAAGGTGGGCAGTTCTCGCCGTGTCCGGCGCGCTCCTGCTGGCCACCGGAGCGGCCGCCGGGCGACTGGTCTCTCCGCCGACCTCGCCGGCCACCGCGCTGAACGATGCACCAACCGTGGAACCGACGGTGGAGGATCCGACGGAAGAGCTGACGACGGAGGCAGACCCGTTCAGGAGCCTGCCAGGCTCGCTCTCGTTCAGTCCCACGGCGAAGAAGTGCGTCATCGGCGAGGGGTTGGGTCTGGACACGGCCAGCGAGGGCTTCAGTATCTCGGTGACTCCCGTGGCCTACCGCCGCGGCTGGCTCAGCGAGGCCGTCATCAGCATCACCAACGACCGTGGCCAGGCAGCCGACGAACCGCCAGTGGTTCACGTGCAACTGCCCAAGGGTGAGGACATCTCGCTCGCGATGCCCCAGGGGAACCGCACATGGTCCTTCCGATGGCCCGACATCTTGAAGACAGCGAGCAGGGACGAAATGCCACGAGGCTATGAGGTGATGGATCCGAGGGAACTGTTCGGCACATACACGATCATCGTCGTCGACTACTCGATCATGGCGTGTAATGGCTTCGAAGGTGACCCCAGGGATGCCACTGGGGCCTTCTCCTGACGCGGGCGCACCTCTTACGGCCGGGCACGCTGAATGCAGGAGACCTCGTTTCCGGGCTGCGGAAGAAGTCGCGCGTCGACATAGAAAGTCTGGGACGACCGCGCGTGTCGACGAGCGCCACCCGCGCGGTTGTCCGTGCCACGTCGGCACCGCTGTGTCGGCGGATGAGTTCCAGTGCGAAGTCGTACATGGCGCTGAAGTCCGCCGTCGTCGTCACCCCCCTTGTCTGTGACGACCAGACGTTCGGCTCGGACATCAGTCTCCGGACAGCGTCGAGCCAATTCGTCGGCGAGGAACCATGCCGTAGTAGCCCTGCGTCGCTTGAGAAGCCCTGCCTCCGCGAGCAGGACGTGCTGCGCGGCCGGTCCTGTCACGTCGGCCATGACAGCGGTAGGGAGTGGCCGAGGCGGTGCCCGGCTTGTCGACGAAGCGGACGTGCCCGTCGCCCTGGGAGCAGGACGTGACGAACAGGGCGGAGTGGAGGACCGTGCGGACCCGGGGGGGGTGGGCCCGCACGGCATTACGAGACGTGGAGAGGGGAAGCGCAAATATCCGGCTCCACTCCGCACCACCTATGACGGTGATCCGCGTCGCACCTCATGTGCCCGCCGTGGCGGGCACGCGTCCGGGCTCAGGCCACGCCGTCCTCCCACCACCACGACTGCGAGCCGTACGCGTATTCGACCCGGGAGTCGACGTGCTGCCACGACACCGTGTACGTCTCCAGACCCGAGTATCCGCAGGTCTCGGCCTTCTGGTAGATGCTCTTCGTGGACAGCCCGGAGATGGCGACGTCCGCGGCGATGCCGTACAGGTGCATGGAGTTCGAGGCGCCGCCCACCGAGGAGTTGTGGGAGATGCTGCGGAAGCCGGAGTTGATCGTGACGGCCCGGTCGCCGCACTTCTTGCGCAGCGCCTCCAGCTTGTACATGTTGCGGCGCACGTTCTCCTTCACGGTCGCCGCGCCCACCTTGCCGCCCGAGAAGCCTGAGCCGTCCTTGCTCTGGAACTCGGAGAAGTCGAAGTGCGCGGTCGAGCCGTCGGAGCTCTCCAGCGCGTTGAGCTGGCTGAAGGTCTGGGGCCCGGCCACTCCGTCGGCGGAGAGCCCGTACGCCGCCTGGAAGCGGCGCAGCGCCGCGCCGGTGCCGGGGCCGAACTGGCCGTCGACGGTGACGTACGTCTGCTGGACCGAGCTCGCCGCCCAGCCCGCGATCCGGATCTGGAGCTCCGTGACGGCCGCGCCGCTCGCGCCCTGGGCGAGCTGCGAGGGCCAGCCGTACGCGGCGGCCGGGGAAGCCAGGACCAGACCGCCGCCGACGGCCAGACCGGTGGCCGCAGCCGCGCCGGCGCCGAAGCGCAGCAGTGAACGGCGGGACAGGTCGGATGCCGATGTCATGGTGAACTCCTCTTTTTCTAGTACCAGTTGTGGGACTGCCAGAAGGACCATGCCGCGCACGGAGTGCTGTAGCGGGACTTGATGTAGTCGAGTCCCCACTCGATCTGGGTGGCCGGGTTGGTCTGCCAGTCGGGGCCCGCCGCGGCTATCTTGTCGCCGGGCAGGGACTGCGGGATGCCGTAGGCGCCGGACGAGGGGTTCGTCGCGTACACCTTCCACGTGCTCTCTCGGATCCAGAGGTTGTCGAGGCAGCCGAACTGGCCGCTCACAGACCAGCCGTGCTCGGTGATCTTCCACTGTGCGGTGATCTTCACGGTACGGGCCACCCGCATCGCGTCCATGGTCGCGGGGCCCGCGACACCGTCGACGGACAGGCCGTTCGCCTGCTGCCAGGACGTCACCTTGGATTTGGTGCCGTCGCCGTACGCACCGTCGGCCGTGGCGCCGGCCTTGCGCTGCACCTCCTTCACCTTGTTGCGCAGGGCGAGTTCGGTGCGGCTGCCGTAGTCGCCGTCCTCGGCGAGCCCGTTGTCCTGCTGGAAGGAGCGGACCGCGGCTGTCGTCTGCGCGCCGTAGACGCCGTCGATCCCCCCGGTCGGCAGATAGCCGATGCCCGCGAGGTTGCGCTGGATCCAGGTGGTGGAGTCCAGGGCGTGCGCGGGGACGGAGGGCGCCAGCACGGCGAGCAGGGCGGCGGCCAACACGAGCGCCGCCTGGGCGAGCGGCAGGCGGCGCCGGAGGACCGGCGTTCGGGTGGGTATCACTCGGAGTCCTTGTCTTTGCGGTGGATCGGGGAGCGGCCGAAGTCATGGTGCTGCCGGCGCGGTTGCTTCGGAGCCTCTCGCCAGCGATACGGGACGGGACCGGGACGCGCGGGACACCGGGGGCGTGCGGGACGGGATGGGGCGGGACGACTCGCGTCACGCGGCTGCTTCTGGCGCAGATCACTCGCGCGGGCCCTGGAGGTCTGTGAGACCGCTGTATTGCGGTGTCCCGGTGTGACAAAGTCCTGCCGCAGGTAGCGGCGAGTCGTTCATGAACTCTCCTGCATGCAAAGGAAGTTCATCAAGGAGAGAGACTTCGAACGACTGCTGCCGAGAAGCAGGCCCGGGACGAGCGGCGTCGGCGGGACGCCGAGCTCAGCACCGTCCGCGAACGGGTCCTGGCGGGGATGCGCGCCGGATCAAGGAGGAGTTCGGTCTGAGCTACGGCCGGCTCGCCTAGAAGACGCACTACAGCCGCTCGTCCTGGGAGCGCCACCTCAGTGGGAAGCAGTGGCCGAGCCGCGCCGCGCCGCGATCCAGCAGCTCGCGGACGTGGTCGGGCAGGACCCCACACCCCTGATCGCCTTCTGGGAACACGCCAGAAGCTGGCCCGCAGAAGCAGACGCGAGGGAGCCGGGCCAGAGATGCAGGGGGAGCCGGAGCGGGGAGGGCGAGTCGAGCGAGAGGGGACGGAGTGCCTGGGCCCGGAAGGCCTGAGCGAAGGGCAGGACGAGGGCCGGGACGTGACGGCGCTGGTGCCGGAGGAGCCGGCGGGCCGGGGGAAGCCCGTACGGGACGGGGAACCGTACAGGAGAGGGGGCCCGTACGGGAGAGGGGGCCCGCGCCGGGTGGCGCGTCGGCCTCGCCCCGAGAACCCGATGGCTCCGACAGGTCCGCGCGGGCCGGGGCCGGCCCGGCCGCGGAGCCCGCCGGAGGCGCGGCCACGGCCTCCGGCGCCGCGCCGGATCCGGACCGCGCCGCCGGGCCCGGGCCCCGCCTCGCCGTACGGGTGCGGCCGCTCGTCCACATGGCGATCGGCGCGGTCGTGGGCACCCTGATCGTGATCGACGTCCTCGGAGTGAAGTCCGCTCCGGACGGCGCGCGGTCGGACGCGGGTAAGCCGACGGCGGCGAGAGTTCGGCGGTGACGGCCCAGGGCGCCGCCTAGCGCACGCCCGGCGCCGAGTCCGACCCGCTTCCCGGCTGCTCCGGGGAGTCCTGCCCCGGGCGCGAACCGCAGACAATGAACTGCCAGTGGGACGCGAAGACCGTCCGGCTCCTCCACCTGCGCGGGCTGCGGATCCGGCTCCGGCACGGCGCCGCCTGCCAGGCGGTCTGGGGGCGGCTGGAGAACGGGGCGATCGGCGACGGTGTGATCATCACCGACAAGGGCGGCCGGACGGTGGAGTCCACCATCCGAGTGGACCGCGCCACCTACACGCGGATGCTGTCGGTGGCCGAGTACCCGCTTTCGACCATCTCCATCCGCGGAGTGATCCCGAAGGTCAAAGAGCAGGAGTGCGCCCCCTCGCAGGACGCCCCGCAGCGCTGAGGCGGCGACGACCGGCGGGATCCCGGGGCGTCCCGGGAAGCCGACGCGACCAAGTCTGAGGTGCGGGACTCCCTGCTGGGACAGGGGGGTTGCTCATAGCATTCGGCCGCCGCTCCGCGTTGTGCGGGGCGGCTGCCGAATACATGGGGAGAGACGATGAGCGACCTGCCGATGCCGCGTCCGCGACGGCGCGCGCTGCTGTCCGGGGCCTTCGCCCTCGGTGCCGGAGCGGTCCTGGGCGCTGCCGGGGACCGCGCGCGCCGCCGCGGGGGCCGCGCTCGCCGGACCGGTGCTCTCCGGGTGCGTGGCCTGGGGCGCCCGCGGGCCGAGCACCCCGGTGAAGCTGCTGGCCACCGGGCCGCAGAAGATCATCGTCCATCACACCGCGACCCCGAACAGCACCGACTACTCGCAGGCGCACGCCTTCGAGCTGTCCCGGTCGATCCAGGCCGACCACATGGACGCGCGGGGCTGGATCGACTCGGGCCCTCCCCTACCACGTGAGCGGGGTCGTCGACGCCGACTCCACGGCCCAGGCGAACATCACCGACACGAAGAACGGCACCACCGCCGAGACCAGCAACTACAGCGACGTCGGCGAGCGCGAGGCCTGGCTCTCCACGGCCATGCTCAACGGCATGCTGAAGCTGGCCACGGAGCGGGGCTACACCTACCTGGTCACCGAGATCGCGGGCGGCGACCACTCGTCGAACTCGAACCACTACAAGGGCATCGCGTTCGACGCGGACACCATGTCCGTCGGCAACGCCACCTTCGTCAGCGCCTGCCGAGCGTACGGCGCGACGGAAGCCCTGGACGAGGGCAACCACGTCCACTGCGCCTGGCAGTAGCCCGAAAGGCAGGAGAAGCGGCCGACGCCCACCCCGGGCGTCGACCGCACCGCTCTACTCGACGACCGCCGCTTCAGGTCCTCGACCTCGGGCGTCCAGTTCCCCGGCGCTCAGCCGCGCTACCGAGGCGCCGTGGCGGGCGGCGAGTTCGTCGGCGGGCTCGGGGTGCGTTCGTGGAGGTAGAGGACGAGCATGGCGCCGCCGTCGGGGACCCGGGCGCTCAAGGTGATCAGCGCCTCGCCGTCCGCCTCCAGGTTGTGCTGCTCGGCCGCGTTGCCCCGCAGCGCCTCGGCGGTGAAGCCCAGCAGGGCACCGACCGGGCCGCCGAGCAGCCCCAGCGCGAGACCGGCCGCGCCCCCGCCGACGGTGGCGGCATTCGTCCCTGAGCTGTTCGCGCCTGACCATGACCAGCGGCTTGAGGCGGCCCGTCAGCGGCTTCGGCCCGAGGGCTGATCGAGCAGTGTGGACTCTGAACCGGATCAAGGACCAGGGTCGGCTGCCGACCCGGATGTGACGCGAAGGCGACGCGATCGCTCCGACTCCATGGAGGAGCCAGGGGACTCGCTGAGCCTTCGAGTGTCGCCGCAAGCCGACCCCGCAAGCCGCCAGGCATGTCGTCGTGGACGCGGCGACATCGCGGTGCGTCAGGACCGACAGGACAGCCGGACGTGGAGCAGCTCTGTCCGCAGCGCGGGTGTGCCGTCGACCGGTGCCGGGTCCTCCGCCGTCGGCTCGATGCCTCCGGCGGCGACCTTGTCGAGTGTCGCCAGACCGGCGGGGCCGACCGTGCCGAACACCGTGTAGTTCGGTCGCAGTGCGGAGTCGCCGTAGACGACGAAGAACTGTGAGCCGTTCGTGTTCGGGCCGGCGTTGGCCATCGCCAGCAGGCCGCGTCCGTAGAGCCGGCGCGTGCCCGTGGGATCGGTGGCCGCGGGCGGCAGGTCCACCGGCAGTTCGTCCTTGTACTTGTACCCGGGCCCGCCCTCACCGGTGCCGGTCGGGTCGCCGCACTGCAAGACCTTCAGCGTCGGGTACGCCGTCAGGCGGTGACACACCGTACGGTCGTAGAAACCGTGCCGTGTCAGGTGCAGGAAACTCTGGACCGTGCACGGCGCCTTGGCCCGGTCCAAGCGCAGCGGAAGCGGGCCCTGACTGGTCGGAACAGCCAAGTCGACCGTGCCACGAGCAGGGGTGCGCCGTGGGTCGGGCGGCAGCGGAACACGGCGCGCCGGCGGCTCGTCCGGGGTCTGGCTGTACTGGCAAGGACCGTGCGTGGTGCGCGGCGGAGCACTGTCGGAAGCGGTGGCGACGCTCCCGCCGGTCACCACTAACGCCGCGGCCGCGAATGCACTGATCAGTGCTCGTCTCATCTTGCACGCCCTCCCGATGATCTCCAGGTCTTGGAGCGGTCGCAGTCTAGGGCGTGGCGTGGCCTGCGGGAGTGGGATTTCCGGCCGATCAGCGTGACCAGAGCCCCATCATCCAGGCGACAAGTCCTTGGTGTTACCGGGACCGCTGAGGTCCGTACCGCATCGACGGCAACGCGGAACACCCCGCGAGTGAGGGAACAACGGTGCCCTGTCGCGGAGCCCTGGAAGGCGCCGCCGTCGGTCTGGGCCGGCGCATTTCCAGCGTTCGACAAGCCGCTCCGCGCCCTGGCCCCGTACCCGCCGGAGCCAGGGCGCCGCCGACTCATCCCGCCGCAGGCGCAGACGCTCCTTCAGAAGCCATGCCCAGCTGTGGGTCATCCCGTTCGCCGGGCGCCGGCTGAACTTGCCAGGAACCGGTCCCGAACGCACAACAGCGCGGGAGGCATGTCCTTCGCACAGTGCCCAGTATCGGCGTACGCGTCCCGACGACCCGGCGCTCGCCGAGGCGGCGGAGGCGATCGCCGCGGGCTCCCGGGTCACGCTCCTCGTGGGGCGCGGCGCGCAGGCCGCCCGCGCGGAGGTGCTGCGCACCGCCGAGCTCCTCGCGGCCCCCATGATGCTGACCCTGAAGGGCAAGGAGGGCTTCGAGGAGGACAATCCGTACGAGGTCGGCCAGAACGGCCTGATCGGAAACCCTGACGCCGCCCAGGCCATGGACACCTGCGACACGCTGATCATGCTGGGCACCGACTTCCCCTATCGGGACTGGTACCCGAAGGACTGCCGTGTCGTGCAGATCGACGTGCGCGAGGAGCAACTCGGCCGCCGCGTCCCGGTGGAGATCGGTCTCACCGGCGACGTGGCCGCGACCCTGCGGGCTCTGCTGCCCCTACTCACCCCCGTCTCGTCGCGGGAACACCTCGACGAGGCACGCGAACGGTTCACACGCTGACAGAAGGGCCAAGCGGACCTGGCCGACCCCGCCCACGACACACGTCTCCTCAGACGCGTGCGGGCGATGTTCGACAACCGCGTGGAACAGCTCCGCCCCAAGGCCCTGGCGGTCGCGGTCGACCGGCACGCGGCGGACGACGCGATCTTCACCTCCGACACCGGCATGACCACGGTGTGGCTGTCGCGGCTCGTACGGATGCGTGGCACCCGCCGGCTGATCGGCTCCTACAACCTGGGGTCCACGGCCAACGCGATGCCCCAGGCCATCGGGGCCCAGCTCTGGGCTCCCGACCGCCAGGTGGTCGCATTCTGCGGCGACGGCGGCCTCGGCATGCTGCTTGGGCGACCTGATGACCATCCGCTCGGAACAGCTGCCGGTCAAGCTCGTCGTCTTCGACAACCGCCGTCTCGGCATGGTCAAGCTGGAGCAGGAGCAGGCCGGGCTGCCCGAAATTCGGGACCGTGCTCGACAACCCCGACTTCGCCGCGGTCGCGGAAGCCCTCGGGCTGACCGGCATCCGCGTCACCGAACCCGGCGAGCTGGACGAGGCCGTGCGCCGGGCGCTGGCCCTTCCCGGCCCGGTGCTCCTGGACGTCGTGACCAATCCCGACGAGGTGGCGGTGCCGGGCAAACCGACGGTGTCGCAGGGCTGGGGCTTCGCCATCGCCAAGATCAAGGAGAACCTGCCGTAGGTCGGGGAGGGTCGGCCCGTCGCCGGTTGGACCCGTCCAAAAGGCAGGCGTGGATTGCGGAGCCGGGGCACAAGAGCCCTGAGCGAAGGAACACGCTCGCGCAGCGCGATCCACGGCCCCCGTGCCGTGAACGCGCCTGCAGCCGCGTGGGGCCCGCACCAGGCAAGGGTGCGGGCCCCAGGCACGCCGCTGGTCGCTGTATGCATCCCACACACGCCGCCGCTCCCCGCCCGGGCATCGTCCCGGACAGATCCGTAGCTGAGACCTCAGGCCGGACGGCCGGGCTTGAGGTCGCGCAGTTCCCGGTACCGGAGAAGGGGCGGCCGCCCTTCGGGCCGGGGACCCGCCGCGACGGGTCTCAGGAGGAAGCCCACGTGGTCGCCGCCCTTGATGCGTCTCTCGATCCTGCCCGTGAACCAGGATGGAGCCGGTGCACGGTGAGGTACTCGGCCCGGAGTGCGACCCGGTACGTGTGGTCGGCGGTCGACAGCCAGACCGTGAACCTCGGCGGGTCGATGGAGCAATGCGAGGCGAAGCCCACCAGGCAGCCCGCCCGCTCGCCGCCGGAAGCGTCGGCCGTGACCACGTACATCGGGCCGTCGAGAACGTCGGTGAAGGAGTCGAGTCCTGTCACAACGACCTCCCCTGCCAGGATCGGCGCGCCGCGCCGGAGGGACGTTCTCGCCTGCCGAGGGGGACGTACCTGCCCGGCATCCCCTACGGAAGGTGTGCTGAGCGGCGCCCGCGAGACCGGCCGGCGCGCCCGGCAGCGCGTCGAGCAGGCCACTGGCCGCGTCGGCGGCGAGGAGGACCGGCGCAGAACTCTTCGCACCGGGGGACGAGGGTGTGGTTCGTGTTCATGCCTGGCGTCCTTGGGGCCGCCGGTGTCTTGCGAGTCGCGCGGCGTCGGCCTGCTCGGTCCGGACGCAGGTCAGGGGCGGGGCGATGCCTTCGATCTCGCCGAACCGCTGCTCGTCTCCGGCGGTGTGGGGTGGCCCCCTGGGATCCGCCGCGTCCTCCGCCGATGAGATGCGGACGCTGTCCCCTCCGGGCAGAGTGGGAAGGACCTGTTCGTACCGAGGTGGTCCCGTGTGGTCCCGCGTGCTGGAGACGGGACGGAGTGATGCGAGGATTGTCGTGACGTCGGAGTGATCGATGTTCCGCAGACGGCCGGCCGACAGCAGCGAGGACCTTCTGGTCCGGCTCGGGTCGCTGACCGCCAGGGCGCGGGAGTTGGCCGAGACGCAGCGTTCCCGTGTCGAGCTCGCCGTGGCCCTTCAGCGCGGCATGCTGCCCTCGGACCTGCCCAGTTTTCCGGGCGCCCGGCTGGCCGTCCGCTATGAGCCCGCCAACCACGGGCTCAACGTCGGCGGCGACTGGTACGACGCTTTCTCCCTGCCCGGCGGGCAGATCGGCATGTCCATCGGTGACGTGCAGGGACACAACATCGAGGCCGCCGCCTTCATGGGACAGGTCCGCGTGGCACTGCGTGCGCTGGCCTCCGTCACCGGAGACCCGGGAGAGCTGCTCGGTCGCACCAACGACCTGCTGATCTCTCTGGGCGCCGACCTCTTCGCCACCTGCACCTTCCTGCGGCTCGACCCCACCGCCGGCACCCTGGAGTGCGCCCGGGCCGGTCACATCCCCCACATCTGGGCCACCACCGACGGCCGCTCCGGCATCGACGACAGCGAGGGCGGGCCTCCGCTCGGTGTGCTGCGCGGCGTCGACTACCCGGCCACGCGCCACCGGCTCACCGCCGACGGTGTCTTCGTCCTCCTGACCGACGGGGTGGTGGAGGGGCCCTCGCTCCACGTCGACGAGGGTCTGGACCGGGTGACGCGGCTCGCCGGGATCACCGCCGTCGCCGGGCTGGACGTCGACGCGCTCGCCACCGCCGTCATGAAGCTGGCGGCCACGGTGGGGCACGAGGACGACGCGGCCGTCCTGGTCGTCGGCCATGACGGCGGTCCGGCCCGGCCGGCGGCCGAGGAGTGAGGGGAGGGGCTCGCCTCGGGCCGGGTCGGTCCCCGGACCCGCCCGGACCCGTGCCGGACGGCGGCGCCCGACACGCAGGGGCCTTGCCCGGTCGTGGCGGCCCGGCCGGTGTCTGATGGCTGACGTGTTGGATACTCGGCAGTTCCGGTCCACTACGGAGGCGGCTCTGATGTCGCTGGCCGTGGCGGTTTGCTACTACGCGGCCGGACGACTCGGCCTGATGGGCCGCCTCGTCGTCGAAGGCGTGGTGGTCACGCCCATCTGGCCTCCCACCGGCGTCGCCGTCGCCGCCCTGCTGCTGCTCGGCGCCCGGGTCTGGCCTGGGATCGCCCTCGGCTCCTTCCTCGTCATCGCCTCCCTCACCACTCCGGGGCCCACCACAGTGGTCACCGTGGTCAGCAACACCGTCGCGCCGCTCTGCGCCTTCCTGCTGCTGAGACGGGCCGGCTTCCGGCTCGACATGGCGCGGCTGCGGGACGGACTCTCCCTGGTCTTCCTCGGCGGGTTCGGCGCCATGCTGATCAGCGCGACCGCGGGGGTCGGACTGCAGGTGGCGAAGAGCTCCCTGGACAAGAGCGAGTTCTGGCCCGTCTGGCTGGCCTGGTGGGTGGGCGACACGATGGGGGTGCTGCTCGTCGCCCCGCTCCTGCTCGTCCTCGCGGGGCCGGCCGGACGGTTCCGGGTACGGCGCTGGAAAGAGGCGGCCTTTCTGGGGCTGACGACCCTGATCCTCATGCCCATGGCCGTGCTCAGCCCGATGAGCATGCTCTTCCTCGTCTTCCCCCTGCTGATCTGGGCAGCGCTCCGCTTCCAGCTCGCCGGAAGCATGCTGTGCGCGCTCTTCGCCTCCGTGCTCGCCACCTTCGAGGCGACCTCCGGACGGGGCGCGTTCCTCCACCTGACGGACGTCGAGATCATGGCCAAGCTCCAGGCGTTCAACGGTTCCGCTGCCCTGACCGCCCTGCTTCTCGCCTCCATCATCACCGAGCAGCGTGCGACCCGCCGGTCGGTGCGCCGCGCCTGCCAGGAACTGGCGGAGGTCCTGGAGCACCTCGCGGCGGGTGAGCCCTCACCGAGTCCACCCGGCACCGCCGAGAGCCGGGCAGCCCTACCCGGCGGGCACCGGAATCCGTGATCCCCGCGTCGGAGCCGGCGCGGGGATCAGGAGCCGTACAACGACTGCAAGGCATGGAAACTGTCCGGCGCCAACAAGCTGGTCAGAAGGACACTCCCCACTGGTACACGATGTCGCCCCGTCAGGCCTTCTCGTCGACGGGGAGGAAGCGTTCGATGCCGCGCTCGGTCATCTCGTCGAGTACACGCTGCCATTCCTTGACGTACCCGTCCAGCTGTTCCCGTCGCATGACCAGCTCGACGCAATACCCCGGCGTACTTGCGTCGTACCTGCGTTGCGCCTCTCGCCTCTGTGCGGAGACGCCGCCGCGGTCGAGTCCCGCCGCCTTCTCCTGCACGTTCTTTCGGATTACCTCTTCAGACTCGAACACTCTTCTCCTCAATTCAGCAAGACGACCTCGCCGGACCGTCACGCCCACTGCTGCGGCGCAGCGGCACGGTATGCAGTGCGAGAGAACCAGAAAAGCATCGAATCGAGTCGCAGTCTGGCAGGTTTGCGACGTGAACCATCACGCGACGATTTTCCAGCGCGGGCAGTTTCTCGACGTGGCTAAGTCGTCGCGCGCCACACAGCGCCTCCCGCGCGCCGCATCATGACGAACGGCCCGCTCCGACACTTGAAGTAACCCAGCGACCTGCGAACACATCGCACTGGCGACTCCGTGGGTGCAAGCGGATCACTCTCGATCTCGCGAGGGTCCGGTTGTTGGTGTCGGAAACCTGCCAGAAGATGGTGCCCGTTCCTGCTGGACTGGAGATCACGCAACTCTGCATGTGATGCCCAACTCAGGACGGGATTCATGTCCACAGCAACCCCCACTTCTGTCCAATCCCCCGCACCGACGGACCGCTCGCCGTTCATCTCCTGGCTGGCCGTCATTTCGGTAATGCTGGGAATCTTCTCCATCGTCACGACCGAGATTCTTCCGATCGGCCTTCTGACGTCGATCGGATCGAGTTTCACCATTTCGGACGGAATGGCTGGTCTCATGATGACCATGCCAGGATTCCTCGCCGCGATCTCGGCCCCCGTGGTCACCGTGGCCACAGGGCGTATCGACCGGCGGGTCATGCTGGGAATGTTCATCCTGCTGCTGGCGCTGGCCAACTTCCTGGCCGCCGTCGCTTCGAGTTACTGGCTGGTCCTCATCTCCCGCGTCATGGTGGGCGTCACGATCGGCGGTTTCTGGTCCATCGGCGCCGGACTCGCCGGCCAGCTGGTCCCCGCGAAGTCCGTGGGCCGCGCGACCTCGGTGATCTTCTCCGCCGTACCGCTCGGCTCCGTACTCGGCGTGCCGCTGGGCACGTTCATCGGAGACATCGCAGGCTGGCGGACGGCGTTCCTCCTCATGGGCGGCTTCACGCTGGCCGTCCTCGTGCTGCTCCTCGTGGTCGTCCCGCCCCTGCCTTCCGACCGGGCGACGCGCCTCGACGTCCTCGGTGGCATGCTCCGAAGCGTCAACACCCGCTTCGCCCTGGTCATGACCTCACTCGTCGTGCTCGCCCACTTCGGCACGTACACCTACGTCACCCCGTTCCTGACGCAGGTGACCCATGTCAGTTCGGGTCTCATCACGGTCTACCTGCTCATCTACGGAGCGGCTGGCGTCGCCGGCAACTTCCTGGGCGGAGCTACGGTGGGACGCTACCCGCGGTCCACCTTCGCCGCGGCCGCCGCGCTGATCGCCGGCGCGACCCTCCTCCTGCCCGTCCTGGGGCACTCGGACGCCGGCGCAGTGGCACTACTGGTCGTCTGGGGCGTCGCCTACGGCGCTGTCCCGGTCTGCTCCCAGACCTGGTTCTCCAAGGCCGCCCCCGACTCCCCCGAGGCCTCCTCGGTCCTCTTCACCGCCTCCTTCCAGGCCACGATCTCCATCGGAGCCCTGGTCGGAGGAGCTGTCCTCGACCGCTCCTCGCCCTCCGCAGTCATGGTCCCGGGCGGACTGGCAGCCGTCCTGATGGTCCTCGTGGCCTGGGCCCACTGGGCCGGAAGGTACACGTGGCCCAAGGCCTTCTAGTCACACCGCGATCGGGGCGGCCGTCCGCCCCGGCGCATGCTCAACCGCTTTCCCGGAGCGGGCGGTCGCGCCCGCTCCAGCGGGCCGGCCCGGCGAGAGGTGTCTCCACCTCCCTTTCTCGGACCGCCTCGACGAGCCGGGTGTCACGATCGTCTGCCTCAAGAGAACGTCGCGTATGCGCGGCATTGCGGGCCGGATAGATTGCGGCGCGATCTCGCCCAGGAGCGCGCCATCGTCGACTCCATGGCCCCTACAACATGTGCCAGTACCAGCCGGCCTGCACCCCCGTCGCCGTCCCCGCCGAACCCGGCGTCCTCGTCCCCGCCTCTGGTGCCGCCCTCGTCGTCGACGGCGTCGTGCAGGACGTGAAGTCGGAGGATGTCAACGTCCACCGTTGCGGCATCGGCTGCGGTGCCGCCCATCACGACCCCGGCAGCCACCTACACCATCGCCGTCCGGCCACCGAAGCCGACGTTCTTCGACGCTGGGAAGATCTACTTCCGGAAGGTGAGCTGGAGCATCTGCGCCCAGATGAGAACCGTGCAACTCGGCGTCACCGAGGAGAACGAGCTGCTCTCCCACTGCGCCGGGACACGTCAGGTGTCCCCTGGGCACGCTTTTTGTCACCTGCGACTGATTCCCAGACGTCGTTGTCAAGCGTGTGACGCGTCGGTTGATCTTGTCGGTCCTATGCCGGCGGTGACATGTGTGTGCACCGTTCCAGAAGCCGGTGATACCGCTCAGGGTCTGCCCAGATGATGAGCCTGGCCTTTTCATGGCTGGTTCGGAGCTCGGCAGGATAGTCCGCCGGGTCGAGGCTGAGTTCCAGCGCGAGGTCCTGGCGCGTCTCTGGATCTTCGCAGGCCAGGAACGCAGAAAGGCAGGCCGATCGGTGCTCGTTGCGGAGATCGACAAGCGCCTCCGGTGTCGCTCTGCTCTCCTTCGTGGGCACTCCCCGCCGCAAGTCCTCCATAAAGGCGTACTGGAGCCCAGGGCGAGCGAAGTCCCAGGCCATGCTGGCACCGACTTTTGATGAGTACTTGCAATGAACGAGACGGACGACCGTGCCCGCGGGTGGCGCGAGCGAAGGACGGTCGGGCACGGGGCGGGCAGTCACGCCTGTTTCGGGCTGTGGAGTGGCTAGCCTCGATCTTTCGTGACGGCCCGTCGGCTTCTTCGGCGGGCCGTTTCGGTTGTTCGGGTCGGTGGCGGGCACGCTGATGGCCCGGCTGTCG
>NZ_JBIRMW010000025.1:0-4688 GCF_044331325.1 Streptomyces sp. NPDC017246
CGACGAAACAACGATCCATCACTCCCACACGGACGCCACCACTACCCCTGACCAGTGAAAACGCCGTCATCACACTCGGAAAGACAACAGCCTCTCAGGGGAACGGCCTCGGGGCACATCGATACAGCGGTTATCGACGAGATTGATCATGGACGTCTAGCACGGTGATCGTCCTCGGTGCTGGGGATCGCCGAAAGATCGTCGATCATGGGCGGAGGCTGACTACGGTCGCGCCATGCCGGTGGAGTTCTTAACTGATGATCAGGCCGAGGCGTACGGGAAGTTCGCTGAGGAGCCGACGAGACCTGAGTTGGAGCGGTTCTTCTTCCTGGACGACGTCGATCGGGATCTGATCGCGCTGCGGCGTACCAAGCATCATCAGCTGGGCTTCGCTCTCCAGATGTGCACGGTCCGGTACGTGGGGCTGTTCCTGGAGGACCCCCTCGTGGTGCCGTGGCCGGTGGTCGAGCATCTGGCCGCGCAGCTGGGTGTCGAGGACCCGTCGTGCGTGAAGCGGTACACCGAGCGCCGCCAGACGCTGTATGACCACGCGTGGGAGATCCGGGACGCCTACGGCTACCACCCGTATGAGGACCCGGAGTGGGGGCGGAAGTTCCGTACGTTCCTGCACGGCCGGGGTTGGACACACGCGGAGGGACCCGTCGCGCTGTTCAACCAGGCGGTGGGCTGGCTGCGACGAAACCGGGTGCTGCTGCCGGGAGTATCGGTGCTGGCCCGGCAGGTGTCCGAGGTCCGCACGATCGCGGAGAAGCGGCTGCACACCACCGTAGCCAGAGCTGCTCGCCGCGCGGACCCGGCACTGCCGACGGACTTGGTGGCCACCCTGTCCGTTCCGGAGGGCGGCCGGTATTCGGAGCTGGAGCGGCTGCGCCGGCCGCCGACGCGGACGACGGGCACCGCATTCGCCCGGTCGCTGGAGCGCGTCGATGAGATCGGCGCGTTCCAGCTGGGGCGGTTGAAGCTGTCGCAGATCCCTGCGAACCGGCTGGCGTCCTTGGCCCGGTACGGGCTGGGTTCCAAGGCGGCGAGTCTGGAGCGGGCCGCGGAGCCCAAGCGCACCGCGATGCTCACCGCGGTGATGCGCCACCTTGAGGCGAAGGCGATCGACGAGGCGCTGGACCTGTTCTCGGTGCTGATGGCGACGCGGCTGCTCAGCACGGCGAAGAGAGCCACCGACAAGGACCGGCTTTCGACGCTGCCCCAGCTGGAGAAGGCGTCGCGGACGCTGGCACGGGCCGCGAAGGTGCTGTTCGAGGAGCTGGAGCTGGTCGAGCAGCACGGCGCAGACCTGGACGCGACGGCACTTTGGCGGGCGTTGGAGGAGGTCGCGCCGCGGGCAGTGGTGATGAGCGCGGCCGCGTTGGTGGTCTCGCTGGTGCCGGAGGACGAGGACACAGCGGCGGTCGCAATGCGGGCGGCGCTGGCGACTCGGTACAACACGGTGCGGCCGTTCCTGTCGCTGCTGGGCGAGTCGAAGGCGCTGGACGCGGCGACGGGCGGGGCGCGGGTGCTGGCCGGGGTGAGGCGGCTGCCGGCGCTGGCGCGGCGGCGGGTGAAGGACAAGCCGCTGCTGCCGCGCGAGGTCGATGACAAGCTGGTGCCGGCCGCGTGGCGCAAGGCGGTGTACGCGAACGCCGAACTGCCGCAAGGGGCCGTGGATCGGGACGCGTACGTGGTGTGCGTGCTGGAGCAGCTTCACCGCGCTCTTGCGCGCCTGGATGTGTTCGCCTCTCCCTCGCACCGCTGGTCCGACCCGCGGGCCCGGCTGCTGGACGGCCCTTCGTGGGAGGCTGTCCGCGAGGACGTCCTGGCCGGGCTGAGCCTGGACATGCCTGTCGAGGAGCATTTGGCCGCGCTGGTAGGGGCGCTGGACGCGGCATGGAAGCAGATGGCGGACCGCCTGGAAGCGGCCGGGCCCGACACGAAGGTCACCATCGAGGTTCCGCCGGGTGGCCGGGCGAAGCTGAACGTGTCCAAGCTCGGCGCGTTGGGCGAGCCCAAGTCCCTGGCCTGGCTGCGAGGCCGGGTGGCGAAGATGCTCCCGAAGATCGACCTGCCGGAGCTTTTGTTCGAGGTGCGCGGCTGGACCGGGTTCCTGGACGCCTTCGTGCACTTGGGCGACGGCACGACCCGCATGAAGGACCTGACCACCTCGTTGGTGGCCCTCCTGGTCTCGGAGGCGTGCAACATCGGGATGACCCCGGTCACCAACCCGGCACATGAGGCGCTGACCCGGGCCCGGCTGGTACACGTCGACCAGTTCTACCTGCGCGCCGACACCATCGCCGCGGCGAACGCGGCGCTGATCACAGCGCAGGGCCAGGTGCCGATCGTGCGGTACTGGGGGGACGGGCTGCTGGCCTCGGTCGACGGACTGCGGTTCGTCGTCCCGGTCCGCACCATCAACGCCGCCCCTTCCCCAAAGTATTACGGGTTCAAGCGGGGCATCACCTGGCTCAACGCCGTCAACGACCAGGTCGCGGGCATCGGGCAGATGGTCGTGCCGGGCACCCCGCGAGACTCCCTGCACATCCTGGATGCCCTGCTCAACCTCGACGGCGGGGTAAAGCCGGAGATGGTGGCCACCGACAACGCCTCGTACTCCGACATCGTCTTCGGCATCTTCAAAATCCTGGGCTACAACTTCAGCCCCCGATTCAAGGACCTGGACGACCAGCGGTTCTGGCGCGCGTCCCTTCCCGGCATCGAGACGGGCACGTACGGGCCCCTGGAGCCACTGGCCCGCAACCGGGTCAACCTGAACAAGGTGATCACGCACTGGCCGGACATGCTGCGGGTCGCCGGCTCCCTGGTCACCAACCAGGTCCGCGCCTACGACCTGCTGCGGATGTTCGGCCGCGAAGGCCACCCCACCCCGCTGGGGCAGGCGTTCGCCGAGTACGGACGGATCGCCAAGACCGAGCACCTGCTGCGCGTCGTCGACCCCGTCGACGACACCTACCGCCGCCAGATGAACCGGCAGCTCACCGTGCAGGAGTCGAGGCACAAGCTGGCCCGCGACCTGTGCCACGGCAAGCGAGGCACCATCCATCAGGCGTACCGGGACGGGATGGAGGACCAGCTCGGCGCGCTCGGTCTGGTCCTGAACGCAGTGGTGCTGTGGACGACCCGCTACATCGACGCGGCAGTCGCCCAGCTGCGCGCGGAGAGTCACGAGATCCGAGATGAGGACATCGCCCGGCTCTCCCCGCTCAAGCACGGGAACCTCAACGTGCTCGGCCGCTACAGCTTCACCGCCTCCACTCCGGCGGGCGGCGGCCTGCGTCCGCTGCGCAACCCTGACACCGTCGAACTCGATGACGACGAGGACGGGCAGGAATGACCCGCCCTGCAAGGCCGCCGAGAAGCCCACGGAGCACCGGGGGTCACGCGGGCGGTCGAGGTGGGCGGCTTCCGAGGCTGGTGACGGCGGCCACGGCGGAGAGAGCGGCGAGGAGTGTGAACAGGGCCGGGTAGCCGCCGAGGGGTGCGGCAAGGGCGGCGCCAGCGAAGGGGGCCAGGGCGGCGGCGGTGTGGGCTGGTGCGGCGAGGAGTCCGGAGAGGCGGCCGTAGTGGGTGGTGCCCCAGCGGTCGGTGACGGCGGTGGCCTGGAGGAGGGTGAGGTTGCCGCGTACCGTTCCGGCGACCACCGCGAGCGCGACCAGGAGGGCGTAGGGTCCGGCGGTGACTGCGAGGGCTGCGGTGGTGAGGCCACCGAGTCCGACCAGGGTGGTGGTGCGGGTGGTGGCGCCGGTGCGGCGGGCCAGGGTGGCGTACAGGGTGCGGCCGAGGGTTTGTCCGGCGCCCCCCAGTCCGAGGACCCAGGCGGCCTGGGTGGTGGTGTAGCCGCGCTCCAGAAGGAGCGGTACGAGTCCCATCACGACGGCGTACATGGCGAACCCGGAGAGGGTGAAGGTGGCGGCCAGCATCCAGAAGGCTCTGCTGCGCACCACGGACTCACTGCCGCGGGCAGCATGTACGGGGCCCTTGGGGGCGGGCGGCCAGGGCGCTTTGAGGGCGAGGGCGTGGGCGGGCACGGTGACGATCGCGAGGATCGTGGCGAGCACGGTGTACGTGGCGCGCCAGCTCAGGTGCTCGGCGAGGAGGGCGGTCAGGGGTGCGAAGAGTGTGGAGGCGAGGCCGCCGGCGAGGGTGACGATGGTGAGTGCGCGGATGTGGTCGGGGGCCCACCAGCGGGTGAGGGCGGCGAAGGCGGGCTGGTAGAAGGTGGCGGCCATCGCCGCGCCGGCGAGCAGCCACCCGGCGGCGAAGACAACCAGGTTGGGGGCGGCGGCCACGGTGAGCAGGCTGAGTACGCCGAGGACGGAGCCGGCTGTCATGACGGTGCGGGGGCCGCGGTGGTCCAGGACGCGGCCTACGTAGATGCCGGTGAGGGCGGAGACGAGGAGGGCGGCGGAGAACGCGGCGGTGGTGGCGCCTGGGCTCCAGCCGGTGTCGGCGGTGATGGCGGGATTCAGGACGGGGAAGGCGTAGTAGACGATTCCCCAGCTGGTGATCTGGGTGACGCACAGGGCGGGCAGTGCGGCGCGGGGGGGGGGGGGGCCCCCCCCCCCGCCGCGCGCGGGCGCGCGGGGGGGGGGGGGGCCCCCGCCGCCCGGCCCCCCCCCCCCCCGGGGGGGGGGGGGGCGCCCCCCCCCCCCCCCCGT
>NZ_JBIRMW010000025.1:4696-78133 GCF_044331325.1 Streptomyces sp. NPDC017246
GGTGGGGGGGTTGTGGGGGGTTTTCTGGCGGGGTATGGCTTTTTAGACTTTCCCCGGGGGGGTGGTGGGGGGGGCGGCCGGGGGGGGGGGGGGGGGGGGGGGCCCCCCCCCCCCCCCCGCCCGGGGCGCGCCCACGCCGGCCTTGGTGTTGGGCATGTTGGTCAGCAGCCGCCGGAGGCGGGGGCGCCGATGGTCAGGGTCGCGGGGGCCGCGCAGCAGCCCCCGCCGCTGGCTTCTTCGGCGGCCTGGGGCTGGTCGAAGAGACCCGCCCCGCCGCACACGCCGGTCTCCGGGAGGGTCAGCTCCACGCGTTCGGCGGCTTCCTGGTCGCCGGCGAGGTGGGCGGCGATGGAGCGGACCTGCTCGTAGCCGGTCATGGCCAGGAAGGTCGGGGCGCGGCCGTAGGACTTCATTCCGACCAGGTACACGCCCTTCTCCGGGTGCGAGAGCTCGTTGACGCCGTGCGGGTAGACGGTGCCGCAGGAGTGCTGGTTCGGGTCGATCAGCGGGGCCAGCTCAGTGGGGGCCTGGAGGCGCTCGTCGAGGCCGAGGCGCAGTTCGGAGACGAAGGACAGGTCGGGGCGCAGGCCGGTGAGGACGATGACCTCGTCGACCGGGTCGAGGCGGCGTCCGTCCTCGGCGACCAGGACCAGGCGGTCGCCGTCGCGTTCGACTGTGTCGGTGCGGAAGCCGGTGACCGCGTCGGCGTATCCGTCGTCGACGGCGGCCTTGGCGGCGAGGCCCAGGGCGCCGCGGGCGGGCAGCTGGTCGGCGCTGCCGCCGCCGAACGTGGAGCCGGAAATGCCGCGCCGCAGGATCCATACGGCGTGGGTGCCGGGCGCTTCCTTGGCGAGTTCGGCGAGGTAGGCCAGGGCGGTGAAGGCGGAGGCGCCGGAGCCGATGACGGCGGTGCGCTTGCCGGCGTAGCGGGCGCGGGCGGCCGGGTTCTTGAGGTCGGGGATCCGGTAGGAGATCCGGTCCGAGGCGGCCTTCTCGCCGAGGGCGGGCAGGCCGTCGCCGCCGATGGGGCTGGGCGTGGACCAGGTGCCGGAGGCGTCGATGACGGCGGAGGCCAGGATGCGTTCCTCGGTGCCGTCGGCGTTCACGATGCTGAGGGTGAAGGGCTGCTGCTCGCGGTCGGCGTCCACGATCCGGTCGCGGCCCTGGCGGGAGACGCCGGTGACGGTGGCGCCGTAGCGGACCTTGACACCGAGGACGTCGGCGAGCGGCTGGAGGTACAGGTTGGCCCAGTCCGCGCCGGACGGGTAGCTCGCACCGTCGGGGGCGCTCCAGCCGGTGGGGGCCAGGAGCTTCTCGGCGGCCGGGTCCACAAGCTCGGACCAGGTGGAGAACAGCCGTACGTGGCCCCATTCGCGTACCGCCGCGGCGGCGGCCGTTCCGGCTTCCAGGACCAGGGGCGTGATGCCGCGCCCGGTGAGGTGCGCTGCGGCTGCCAGGCCGGCGGGGCCCGCTCCGATCACGGCGACGGGCAGGGCTTCGGTGGATGCGTTCACGGCGGGCTCCCCAATTGATTCGACGTCTGTCGATGTCCTGACGCCTCAAGAATGCCTCCGGTATCGACGTTCGTCAACATAGACATCTGTCGAAGTTCGAAGGATGATGGGGGCATGTCCACTGTGAAGGTGTTGCCGCTGCTGGAGCCGGAGGCCGTGGCCCCGTGCTGCCCGCCCCTGACCGAGCGCCCGCTGACGGCCGAGGAGGCCGAACGGACCGCGCTCATGTTCAAGGCCCTCGGCGACCCGGTACGCCTGCGCCTGTTCTCCGCCGTCGCCTCCCACGAGGGCGGCGAGGCGTGCGTGTGCGACATCTCCGACGTAGGCGTCTCCCAGCCCACCGTCTCCCACCACTTGAAGAAGCTCCGCGAGGCGGGCCTGCTCTCCTCCGAACGGCGCGGGACCTGGGTGTACTACCGGGTCGAACCCGCGGTGCTCGGGGCCATGGGCCAGCTCCTCACCCGCGCGGCCGCCGCATGACCCTCACCGTCGCGCCGCTGACCAGCGCGCACGCGGACGAGGCCCTGGCGATCTACCAGGCGGGCATCGACGAGGGCAACGCCACCTTCGAGACCACCGCACCGACCTGGGCCGAGTTCGACGCGGCGAAGCTGCCCGAGCACCGCTTCGCCGCCCTGGACACCGACGGCAAGCTGCTGGGCTGGACGGCCGCCACCAAGGTGTCCGACCGCTGCGCGTACGCCGGAGTCGTGGAGCACTCGGTCTACGTCCACCCCGCAGCCCGGGGACGCGGCGTGGCGGGGCGGCTCCTGGCCGCCCTGGTGGAGTCGACCGAGGCCGCGGGGATCTGGACGATCCAGTCCGGGGTCTTCCCCGAGAACGCCGCCAGCCTCGCCGTCCACGTGCGGGCCGGGTTCCGGGTCATCGGCACCCGTGAGCGCATCGGCCGTCACCACGGCATCTGGCGTGATGTGGTCCTGCTGGAGCGCCGCAGCCCCCGCGTGATGTGAGGTCAGGCCATGGTCGGGGGACCGGTTCACGGTGCCGGGGGCGGTCCGGCTCGGTCGTGTCCGACCACGGTGCCTTCTTCGAAGGCCCGGTTCCAGGCTTCGCTGTAGATCTGCAAGTCCTCTGCAGGCAGTTCGAGGTCCCCGTGTACGCGCACGGTGGTGGTGTCCCACGGCCGTCCGTCGCGGCGGGGGGTGAGCAGGACACCGAGTGTGGAGGATTCGTCGGTTCGGGCGGTGCGTGAGGTGACCTCGTGGTGCCGAAGCTGCACGTAGGCCGAGAAGGCGGCCTGGACGTCGCGGTCGAAGCGGGTGGCCGCGCCGACGATGAGCTGGCGTGTTCCGTCCTCGTGGAGGAGGCGCCGGAAGCGCCATTTGCAGTGCTCATCGGGCACGTACGGGACATCGCGGAGCATGTCCAGCAGCAGGTGACCCCACTCCGCCCTGGCCGATACGGGAAGCCGGTCGAGGTCGGAGAGCACGGTGAAGCGGTTGAGCTCGGTCATCGAGTCACCGAGCCGGGTGAGAGCGATGTCTTCGAGCATGATGCGGATCATCCGGTGGACGTTCGTGCCGTCGCTGCCCGCGGGAGCCTGCGGCAGCCGCGGAGCGGAGAACAACGTCCCGCCGGCCCCGACCAGCTCGGTGTCGATGTCCGCAGGGGGTGCGGCAGCGTCTGCGGCGGCGAACTCGTAGTACCGCACGGGCTCGTCACCGAGGGGTACGGCAGGTTCGTCGGCGGCCCGGAAGAGGTAGTCGAGTACGGCGGTCGTGGAGCGCAGCTGATCGAAGAGGAAGTCCCAGTCACGGCGGGTGAGCGCGATGGCGGGCATGCCGAGTGTCTGCCATGTGGCCACGGCGTTCCGCGGTACGCGGGGGTGGTCCAGCAGGAACACCGCAATCCATTCGAACGCGTTGCCGTCGACGCGCAGTGTCCGGTCGCGGCCGTTGACCATGTCCGAAGGCACCATGCGCAGTTGCCGTACCGTGCCCTTGGCCTGGCTCATCGCCTTGGCCGCCACCTTCTGAATCCAGATGATCTCCTGGGCGTCGGCTTTGGGGTTGATGGTTCGGGCCTTGACCTGCACGACCGCGCCGCGGTTGCCGGCCAGGAGCAGCCGGTCGCCCAGTTCCCGGCGGCCTGATCCCTTGGTGGCGTGAGCGGCCTGCCGGAACACGAAGTCGGGCATGCCCCAGACGGCCGCTGCCGTGTGGGTCGCCTCTTCGGCTCCGGGGCCGTGCTCGATGTGGGATGGCAGAGGCAGGGCGGGTGGTATGCGACGTATGTGGGTGCCGGCGGGGGTGTCCACGATGAGCGTGAGCGCATCAGGGTCATCGTCTTGAAGGGGAAGCCACAGGCCGGGTGCAGGAGGTCGCGTCACGTGGCCATTAGACGCAATATTCAGCCAGGGTGTCCTGATCTTTGCGAAATCTGTCAGTGCACAAGGTCGGCGATCTGGCGGGCGGCTTCCCGGGCGGGGCGGCCGGCGCCGATGAGGGTGGCGGAGGCGGGGCCGGTCCAGTCCCCGTAGCCGAGCAGGTGCAGGCGCGGCTCGTCCACGGCGCGGGTGCCGGCGGTGGCGATGTGGCCACGGCTGCCGCGCAGGCGCAGGGCGGCGAAGGGGGCGAGGGCGGGCCGGAAGCCGGTACACCAGATGATCGCGTCCGCCTCGGCCCGGGTGCCGTCGGCCCATTCGACGCCGGTGGCGGTGAGGCGGGCGAACATCGGCTTCGCACGGAGTAGCCCGGCGTCGCGGGCGGCACGGACCGGGGGTACGGCGACGATGTCGCCGAGGGAGGCGACGCCGCCGCTGTCGGTGCGTCCGGCGTCGAGGGCCTGGCGGCGGGCGGTTGCGGCGTCGAAGAGGGCCCGGCCGTCGATGTCGTCGGCGAGGTAGCGGGGCGGCCGCTGGGTGACCCAGGTCAGCTGGGCCGTGCCGGTGAGGTCGGCGGCGATCTGGGCGCCGGAATTACCTGCGCCGACCACGACGACGCGCTGCCCGGCGAACTCGGCGGGGCTGCGGTACTGCACGGTGTGCAGCTGACGGCCGGTGAACTCCCGGCGGCCGGAGACGGCGGGCAGGAAAGGCCGGGTCCAGGTTCCCGTCGCGCTGACGACCGCACGGGCCTTCCAGTCGCCGCCGTCCGTCTCGACGCGCAGGAAGGCGCCGTCGCGGTGGACGGCCGAGACCCATACACCGCGGTGGACCGGCAGCTCGTAGCGCTTCTCGTAGTCGGCGAGGTAGGAGACGACGTGCGCCGCGTCCGGGTAGAGCTCGCCGGGCTGGGGCGGCATGAGCCGGCCGGGCAGGGAGGAGCACTGGGCCGGGGAGAACAGGTGGAGGGAGTCCCAGGTGTGCCGCCAGGCCCCGCCCGCGTCCGCCTGGGCGTCGAGGATGACGTGCTCGACGCCCAGGCGGCGCAGGTGGTAGCCGGCGGCGAGCCCGGACTGGCCGCCGCCGATCACCACCACATCGGTGCGGAAGGTCACGCGACCGCCGTGAACTTCTTGCGCCAGGCCAGCGATACGTAGACCAGCGCGACCAGGACCGGAACCTCGATCAGCGGGCCGACGACCCCGGAGAGGGCCTGCCCGCTGGTGACGCCGAAGGTGGCGATGGCGACGGCGATGGCCAGCTCGAAGTTGTTGCCCGCCGCGGTGAACGCAAGGGTGGCGGTTCGGTCGTAGTTCAGACCGATGGCCTTGCCGAGGGCGAAGGTGCCGAACCACATCACCGCGAAGTACACGAGGAGCGGCAGTGCGATCCGGATCACGTCCAGCGGCTGGGAGGTGATGGTCTTGCCTTGGAGGGCGAAGAGGATGACGATCGTGAACAGCAGCCCGTACAGGGCCCATGGGCCGATCTTCGGCAGGAACTTCGCCTCGTAGGTCTCGCGGCCCAGCTTCTTCTCGCCGATGCGGCGGGTCAGGAACCCGGCCAGCAGCGGGACGCCGAGGAAGATGACCACGTTGAGGGCGATCTTCCACATGGAGATGTCGAGGTGCTCGCCGTCGCCCAGGCCCAGCCAGCCCGGCAGCAGGTCGAGGTAGAACCAGCCCAGCACGCCGAAGGCGATGACCTGGAAGACCGAGTTCAGGGCGACCAGGACGGCGGCGGCCTCGCGGTCGCCGCAGGCGAGGTCGTTCCAGATGATGACCATGGCGATGCAGCGCGCCAGGCCCACGATGATCAGGCCGGTGCGGTACTCGGGCAGGTCGGCCAAGAAGATCCAGGCCAGCGCGAACATCAACGCGGGGCCCAGAATCCAGTTGATGACGAGCGAAGAGATCATCAACTTGCGGTCGCCGGTCACCGCGTCGAGCTTGTCGTAGCGGACCTTCGCCAGGACCGGGTACATCATCACGAGCAGGCCGACCGCGATCGGGAGGGAGATCCCGCCGATCTCGACCTTGGCGAGGGCGTCGTTCAGGCCGGGGATCAGGCGGCCGAGCCCGAGGCCGAGTGCCATGGCGAGCAGGATCCAGACCGCGAGGAAGCGGTCGAGGGTGGAGAGCTTCCGGACGACCGAGGAGTCCTCGGCGGCGGGAGCTTGGGTGGGGGTCACGGACAGGCCCTCTTGTTCTCGGCAGCGGTGCGAGCGGACTCGGCCAGGTCGGCGAACTGGCCGGCGAGCTGGGCGATGACGTCCGGGCGCAGCTTGTAGTACACGAAGCGGCCGCACGGCTCGGTCTCCACGACCCCGGCCTCCCGCAGCACCTTCATGTGGTTGGAGAGGTTGGTCTGCTTGGCCCCGGTCTCCTCCACGAGGTGCGTGAGGCAGAGCGTCTCGCGGGCGAGCAGGGTCACGATCTGAAGCCTGAGGGGGTCGGCCAGGACTCGGATCACTTCAGTGTCGACTGACGTCATCATGGACTGATACTGTCACATCACTCCAGGCTGACACCAGTCCGGCCTGACCTGTGATGGTCGGATCGGGACCGGACGGTCTCGAAATCCCCCGCTCGCACACGAAGGAAGAGTCGATGTCCGCCACCCCGATCGCGTCCGTGCTGTTCGTCTGCATCCACAACGCAGGCCGCTCCCAGATGGCCGCCGGGTTCCTGCGCCACCTCGCGGGCGACCGCGTCGAGGTCCGTTCCGCCGGCTCCGTGCCCGGCGACAAGGTCAACCCCTCCGCGGTGGCCGCGATGGCCGAGCTGGGGATCGACATCTCCGACCAGCAGCCGAAGGTGCTGACCCCCGAGGCCGCCCAGGCGTCCGACTACATCATCACCATGGGCTGCGGCGATGCCTGCCCGTACTTCCCCGGCAAGACCTACCTCGACTGGCGGCTCGAAGACCCCGCGGGCCAGGGCGTCGAGGCCGTCCGACCCATCCGCGACGAGATCAAGACCCTCATCGAGGGCCTGATCGCCGACATCGACGCGAAGCCGGAGGCGTAGCCCGCCATGACCATAACGACCCAGGCCGGCGACGTGCGCGACGTCATCGTCATAGGCTCCGGCCCCGCCGGATACACCGCCGCCCTCTACACCGCTCGCGCCCAGCTGAAGCCCCTGCTCTTCGGCAGCAGCATCTTCGTCGGCGGATCCCTGACGACCACCACCGAGGTCGAGAACTTCCCCGGCTTCCCTGAGGGCGTCGACGGACCGGACCTCATGGCGAACATGCGGGCCCAGGCCGAGCGGTTCGGCGCCAAGATGATCGACGACGACATCGTGGCCGTCGACCTCACCGGCGACATCAAGCTCCTCACCGACTCGGAAGGCACCGTCCACCGCGCGAAGACCGTGATCATCGCGACCGGCTCCGGCTACCGCAAGCTCGGCCTGCCCAAGGAGGACGAACTCTCCGGACGGGGCGTGTCCTGGTGCGCGACCTGCGACGGGTTCTTCTTCCGGGACCGCGACATCGTCGTGGTCGGCGGCGGCGACACCGCCATGGAAGAAGCCACCTTCCTCACCCGCTTCGCCCGCTCCGTCACCATCGTCCACCGCCGCTCCACCCTGCGCGCCTCCAAGGTCATGCAGAACCGGGCCTTCACCGACGACAAGATCTCCTTCGCCTTCGACAGCGAAATCGCCGAGATCAAGGAGAGCGACACCAAGCTCTCCGGCGTCGTACTGCGCGACACCTTCACCGGCAAGACCCGAGACCTCGACGTCACCGGCCTGTTCATCGCGATCGGCCACGACCCGCGCACCGAGCTGTTCACCAGCCAGCTCGACCTCGACGACGAGGGCTACATCAAGGTCGAATCCCCTTCGACCCGCACCAGCCTGCCCGGCGTCTTCGCCGCCGGCGACGTCGTCGACCACACCTACCGCCAGGCCATCACCGCAGCCGGCACCGGCTGCGCCGCAGCCCTCGACGCCGAGCGTTACCTCGCCGCGCTGGCCGACCGGCAACCGGCTGCCGTCACGATCTGACCTCAGTGGCCGTTGTTCTATCGATCGTGGTGGGCGTGAGTTCGAGTGTGGTTGCCCGGCCGGGTGATCTTCTGGTGCTCTGGGCATGAAGGCAGGGCCTCCCGAACAGCTCGTGGGTGTCGAATCCATCCGAGCGTCAGGAGACCCTGGTGCCGCAGTCTTTCGTGTTGTCCACCGCGTCGTCCAACTCGTCTTCCCGGTCGTGTGACTGCCTCGCCCACGTGTACGGGAATGCGGTTGATCGTCCGAGCCGGGAGCCTCGGTATCCGTCGGACATGACGGACGCGGAATGGGCTGAGGTCCGTGCCGCGCTTCCGGTGCCGGCCTGGCTGGAGGGCCGGGGCGGGCAGCCGGAGGGCTACTGCCACCGGCAGATGGTCGACGCGGTCCGATACTTGGTCGCGGGCGGTATCTCCTGGCGGGCGATGCCCGTGGACTTCCCCGCGTGGGACCGGGTTTACGCCTTCTTCCGGCGCTGGCGCGACAAGGGCTGGACGGCCGAGTTCCATGATCGGCTGCGGGACCGGATCCGTGAAGTGGCCGGACGCGACCGGGAGCCGACCGCGGGCATCATCGATGCCCAGTCGGTGAAGGCGGCCGCGTCGGTGCCGGCCGCGTCCAGGGGCTTCGACGGCGGCAAGAAGGTCAACGGCCGTAAGCGCCGCATTGTGGTGGACACCCTCGGCCTGCTCTTGGCCGTCGTGGTCACGGCGGCGTCCGTCACCGACCGGGACGCCGGACAGAAGTTGCTGGCCCGGCTGTGCGAGCGGCACTGGCGCATCACGCTGGTCTGGGCCGACGGCGGCTACACCGGCCAACTCGTCGACTTCGCCCGCAACGTGCTGCGGATCGCGCTGACGGTAGTCAAACGCAGCGACGACACCACAGGCTTCGTCGTCCTGCCGAAAAGATGGCTTGTCGAGCGCACGTTCGCATGGCTGATGCACTCACGCCGCCTGGCCCGCGACTACGAAACCCGCACCGACAGCGCCGAGGCGATGATCAGGTGGTCGATGAGCATGGTCATGAGCCGCCGCCTCGCCCGGCGACGGCGCTGAACATCCCCGGTCGTCCCTCCGCGATCCAGCCTCGCGCGGCCAGGCGTTTCACCTTCGACCGGACGCCCTCCACCTTCGCGGGCACCGGCTCCAGCCCGACCGCCACCGCGAGCTGCCGACAGTCCATCGCCCCGGCACCCGACCCGCTCTCACCAGTCAGAGCATCCACGAGTTGCTGGTAATCCGGCGCCAGCACCGCAGCAGCGAGCCCTTCCCGCCACACGGGGACCACCGAGCCGGCCACCGCACCCATCACCCGCGACGGCCCCTCGCCGACCACCACGACCGGTGACACCTCCTGGCCTCCGCACGGTTCCGCCAGGACCTCGGCCACCGTCTCGCGGGCGATTACGAACCGCTCCCACACAGCCTCTGCCTCCCGCAGCTCGGCCTGAAGGACGTCCACCCGCTGCCGCGCGACGCGTTCACGCTCCTCCAACAGCCCCATCACCGACGGCATCCAGCACCTCCACCGAAGAGACGACACGACATCTCGTCCCTGCCACCGAAACACCGGCCCCATCCCTGACCAGCGAAAACACACCCATCACGCTCGGAAAGACAACGGCTTCTCAGGTCAGGACCCGCTGGGTGGGAGGGAAGCGCCGTGCGCCCTCCCACCCAGCAGCAGGCGCCCTCGATTCTCACAAATGACCATCTGTGAGAGTTCCGCGACAGTCCCGGGAGTGCTCGCGTTTCCGCAGGTCGCCGTTCGCAAAAGTCCTCTCGAAACCCGCATGTTGTGCGACGGGGTTCTGAGAGACTCCCGGCATGGATCTCACGCCCGATCAGGCCGCATTGGCGGTAGAGCGTCACGACTGCCCAAACTGTGACGCGCTCGCTGGCAGCGCCTGCCGCACCCGGGGCGGGAAGACCGCCGCGAAGTACCACACCTCCCGCTTCGTCCTCGTACCCGCGCTCCGCGAGGAACTGGAGATCCTTGTCCCCGCCGACCGCGGGCCCGGCCGCGGGTGGAAGCAGGGCCCGGCGCTCGCCGTCGTACCTGCCCCGCGCACCGAGCGGCTGGTGCGGATCGGGTACGCCAGGACGTCGACCGCGCGACAGGAGCTGGCGAGCCAGCTCGAAGCCCTCCACCGCGCCGAGTGCCACAAGGTCTTCAAGGAGCAGATCAGCACCCGGGTGAAGGTGCGGCCCGAGCTGGAGAAGGCGCTCGCGCTGGCCCACCAGTTCAAGGAGGCCGCCCCCGAGGCGCCCGTCATCCTTACGGTGCACGAGCTTAAGCGCCTGGCCAGGAACGCCGCCGAGCTGATGACGCTGTCCGCCGACCTCCAAGCCGGCGGCATCCAGCTCGAACTCCTCACCGGCCCGCTCACCGGGATCTACGACCCCAACGGCATGGGTGCCATGTTCTTCGCCGTCCTGGCCGTCGCAGGGCAGATCGAGCGCAACTACATCCGGGAGAAGACCCTCGAAGGCCAGGTCACCGCAGCGGCCAAGGGCAACCACGGTGGACGCCCGAAGGTCATCGACGACGACATGCTCACCTTCGCCGTCGCCCTCAAGGACAAAGGTGTCCCCGTCCCCGAGATCGCGAAGAAGCTGACCATCAAGACCGGGAAGAACGCGGGCAAGCACCCCTCAGTGGCCTCGCTCTATCGGGCACTCGCCGAAGGCGAGGCAGCCGCGGCGGACGACCACCTGCCGCTGCGGCCCAAGCCCGTCCGCATCCGCCGCCCCGAGGACCCACTCACCGCCGCGGAGATCGACCTCCGCGAACGGCTTCAGTCCCAGCCCCATCCGAACGCCGAGAGTCGCAGTTGAGAGCCGCAATCAAGGCTTACTGACTTCGGCTTGTCAGGGTGAAGCTGGTGTGTCGAGGGTCAGGCCGGTGCCGGCTATGAAGCCGTCGAGTGTGTGGGGCCGGTATTGGAGGCGTTTGAGGCGGTTGCGAACGAGTGTTTCGAGCTGGTCGAGGGCCATGACGGCGAGGTTGGCGAGGCTCCGCTTGACGTGGGCCCATACCCACTCGACGGGGTTGAGATCAGGCGAGTAGGCGGGCAGCAGGAACACCGTCAGCCATTCCCGCTCGGCGACGAGGTCCCGCATCCTGCGCGAGACGTGGGTGTTCAGCCGGTCCCAGACCAGCACGATGGGCGCCCTGACCAGCTGGTGCACGCCATCGATCAGCGCGATGAAGTCCCGCTCGCCCATGCTGCGGCGTGTGCCCTTCCCCGCCGGATGGCTCCGCAGGCGGTGACACAGCCGGGTCCGGGACCCCGGTCGCATCGCGATCAGCCCGGCCACCGAGAGCCGTCCCGAACGCCGGCCGCTGATGGTGACGACCGGAGTCACCCCGCGCCGGCCCCAGGTCCGTCCCCTCGGCGGCCTGCGGGTGAAACCTGCTTCGTCCTCGAAGCAGACGTAGCCCCCGCAGGCCGCCCTCGCTCTTTTACCTCCGCCCAGGTCGCCTCCTTCCACGCGGTGACAACCTGCTCATCACGCTCAGCCACCCGCCGGGCGGGGACCTGCGGAGAGAAACCGAGCCGGTGCATCAACCGCGTGGCACCCGAGACGCTGTAGGAGACGTGGAACTTGCGGCCGATCAGCGTGGCCACCCGCGTTGCGGTCCACACCTGGTCCTCCACCCACCCATGCACGGCCGGACCCTGCTCCAGATACACGGCCAGCTTCTCCAAAGACCGCTGGGACAGACGGCACCGCGACCCACTTGGCCCCCGGGAGGCCAGAGCCTGGACACCACCGTCTCGCCACAACTGGTGCCACAGATAGGCCGACTTCACGCTCACCCGCAGCCGTCGCGCAACCTCCGACGGCTTGACTCTCTGCTCGAAGAGTTCAACCGCCTGCATCCGTACCGTCTCCCGGCGCCGACGCCCCGCAGGCGTCAGCCCGCCCCCATCCGCATCTCTCACACACCACCGATACAGCCACCCACCCACACGAATCAGGGACTTCGCGAAGATTCACCCCGACGAGCTCAAGTCAGTAGCGCCAACGGCTGTACCGCTGGCCCCCATGGCCGAGGTTGGCAAGAACGCGGGCAAGTCGCCCTCGGTCGCCTCGCTCTACCGGGCACTCGCCGAAGCCGAAGCCGCCACGGTCGAAGACGACCTGAACACCAAGACCCTCAGCTAGATCCCATGATCAATCTCGTCGATAACCGCTGTACCGATGTGCCCCGAGGCCGGGGAAGCAGCCGGGCGGGCTCCGTGGGCCACACGCTACCGGCCGCTGCGGATCACCATCCGCACCTGACCGCCGTCGACCTAGGACGTCCGCGAAACGTCACCCGATCGAGGGGTGGGGCCACTTCAGACCGTTCTTCTGCGACACCGCCCCGACCCGTCACCCACACGGCCCAAAAGTGGGGCCAGTCGAAACCGTTCCAGTGGGGCCACAACACACCGTCGAGAACACGGAGGTCTTCGGGATCGTACGGGTACCACAGGCACAGCGCATTGTCCGTGGCGTAGCGATGTTTGGACGCGGCACCCGGATTGGCGTGGACCCGGGGGAAGTCCTGGGGCCGCTGCCCGTACGTGTCGTACCGGGGATCGGCGTAGAAGCTGACCGTGACCAGGACAGGATCCGTTTCGCCGACGACGTCGAGGGTGGAGAGGCGGTAGGTCAACCGCCCGTCTCCGTTCCTGCGCCGGCGGGTGCTGGTCTCGTCCCGGAGTGCCTGCGGGACCTGTTCGCGGAGGTGGACGAGGCGCTGACGGCGTGGGGCGAGGTCGAGGTGGCGGCGCTGCGGCACTACATCGCCTACCGGCGGCTGGTGAACGTGGCGTCGGTGATCTTCCGTCCGAAGCGCCAGGTCATCCTGGTCTATCTCAGACTCGACCCGGACTCGGTCGTGCTGGAGGAGGGCTTCACCCGGGGCATGCGTGGTGTCGGGCATCTCGGGACGGGGGACCTGGAGGTGCGTATCGCTTCGGTGGAGGACCTGGAGAAGGCGGCGCCGTTGATCCGGCGGGCGTTCGAGGCGGCCTGAGACAAGCGGAAGGGCGGCTGGAGCATCGGTTTCTCGATGTTCCAGCCGCCCTTCGGCGTCTGCGGCCCGCCGGCCCCGGGTTGTTCGTTCTCATGATTAGTTCTCCGGTCCGGCCAGGGTGAAGTCGTCCTGTTCCAGCTCGGCGCGCAGGCGCCGTTCGGCGATGTCGGCGTAGTGCGGGGAGAGTTCGGCGCCGACGAAGTTCCGGCCTTCGCGGAGGGTGGCGACGCCCGTGGAGCCGCTTCCGGTGAAGAGGTCGAGGACGGTGCCGCCTTCGGGGCAGACCTGGACGAGCTGCCGCATGATCCCGACGGGCTTCTGGGTGATGTGGACCCGGCCCTTGCGGGGCTGGGAGGCGATGTAGTGGCCGGGGAGGTAGAGGTCGCGGGTGTTGTCGAGGGATCCCTTGACGCCCCAGACGATGAACTCGGAGTCCTGCTTCGGCCCGCCCTTGCGGGGCCGGCTCGCGGGCTTGATCCACGGGAGGGTGCCGCTCCAGGTCCAGCCGGCCATCTGCAGGGCGTCGGTCGTGGTCGGTTCCTGGCGCCAGTCGGAGAAGACCATGGCCACCGCGTGCTCGGTGGAGGCCCGGTACGCCTCGGTGAGCAGTTCGGTCAGCCAGGAGCGGTAGGAGCGCTGGTCGCGGTTCTCGCCGGGGAAGTCGGCGAGACCGTGCGCCGAGTTGCTGGTGACGTACTTGGCACGGGCGGTGCGTCCGGTGCGCTCAGAGCTCGTACGTCCGCCGGAGTTGTACGGGGGCTCGGTGATCACGGCGTTGACGCTCTCGTCCGGGAGGGACTTCAGCACGGTAAGGGCGTCGCCTCGGTGCAGCGTGTAGCTCATGGGAGGGCCTTTCTTCTGGACGCGGAGGGTCGTGAGCCCGTACCGGACAGCGCGCAACGGCGCTCGTTCCTGGCGGGGTTGTGCCGGAGGTTAGCCGTGGAGTCCGGCCGAACCCAACGAAGCGGCGGTGGCTCGGGGCCAGGGTCGGGGGTCGTTTGGCGCGGCCGGAATCGCGGTCTACTGTCTCGCCGTGTCACCGGGAAGAAGCCTCGCTCCACCCCCGCTGACCTGTGCTTATCCGTTCCGCAGCGCACGGATAAGCGTGTTCCCCTCGTGTCCCCTGCCGTCAGGAGCCCCTGGTGTTCTGCCTGAGATTACGAGCGCGGCCGGCTGCCGCGCGTGACCTGAGACCGGCGTCCGGGAGCCGCCAACTCCCCTGACCCCGGGCCCGCCCGAGCGGCGGATGCACACCGGCGCGGTGCCGGCGGCTTTGCACGAGAAGCCGGCACCGCGCCTCCTACGAACATCGAGGAGCCGCTGCGATGCAGCATGTCCTGATACCTCCGCGCCCCGACCCGACGCCGTCACCCGGCCGGCCCCGCCGCCCCGGTGAACGGCGGCGGCGATGAAGAAGACCGCGAAGGGCGTCGTCGGACTGTTCACTGCCGGCTCGATGCTGCTGGTCGTGCCGGTCCTCGCCTTCGGCGCCGGTACCGCTTCGGCCTCCTGCCCGACCGGCGGCGCGCAGTCCGTGGACACCGCGGCGGTCGCCGGCCAGGTGAAGGCCATCCTGGAAGGCGGCGGCAGGGCGTCGGTCTCCGTGCCCGGTCTGGACAATCCGGCCGAGCAGATCCCTTTCGCCAAGACGATCCAGGCCACCGGCGTCGCGATGAACATCCCGGCCCGGGGGCAGATCGTGGCCCTGGCGACCGCCCTGCAGGAGAGCGGGCTGCGGAACCTGACCTGGGGCGACCGTGACTCGCTGGGCCTGTTCCAGCAGCGGCCTTCGATGGGCTGGGGTACGGCGAACCAGATCCTCGACCCGGTGCACGCCAGCACCAAGTTCTACGAGGGGCTCAAGAAGGTCTCGGGCTGGGAGTCCCTGTCGATCACCCAGGCCGCCCAGGCGGTGCAGCGGTCGGGCTTCCCGGAGGCGTACGCCAAGTGGGAGCCGCTGGCCACGGCCTTGCAGAAGGCCATCGAGCCCCTGCTGGCGAAGGCCGGTGGCGGTGGCGTGTCGCCGGATCCGGTGCCAGACGGTGCCGGCGGTCCTTCGCCCGGCACTGCGGGCGGCTGCAGCGCCGACGGGGACGGGACCGACTTCGGCACCATCCCGGCCGGCGCGCTGCCCAAGGACTACAGCATCCCCGCCAACGCTCCGCGAGAAGTCCAGACGGCGATCCGGTGGGCGCTCGGGCAGCTCGGCACGCCGTACCAGTGGGGCGGAACCTGCACCGATTCCCATGGCGACACGGCGATGGCCCGGTGCGACTGCTCCTCCTTGATGCAGCAGGCGTATAGGGCCGCCGGGGTCACGCTGACGCGGACGACGTACACGCAGGTCAAGGAGGGCAAGGCGGTGTCGGCCGACGCCCTTCGGCCGGGTGACCTCATCTTCACCGAGGGCACGGCCGCCGTGCCCGAGCACGTCGGCATGGCCATCGGCCAGGGTCTGATCGTGCACGCCCCGCGCCCCGGCGACGTGGTCCGCATCACGACCGTCGCCGCCTGGAAGCCAGGGATTCTCGCGGTCCGCCGAGTCGTCTGACCGGCGCTTCTCCACCCCTCTTCCCCCTTTCCCGCGCCGCCGCTCCGCCCTCACGGGCTTCGGCGCGCATTCATTCGAACTGGAGTTCTCGTGTATCTCGCCGAACAGGTCATACAGCTCGCCTACGACCCCGGGATCAAGCCGAACGAGGGCGGGCTGCCGGGCCTGAACGTCCTCAAGCAGGTGATGGGATCCATCAACCTCTTCGGGCTCGTCGCCGTGGTCGGCGCCCTCGCCGTCAGCGCGGGCGTGTGGGCCTGGGGCCACCACTCCGGCGGCCACCAGGCCGAGGCCAACGGCAAGAAGGGCGTCCTGGTGAGCGCTGGCGCGGCCCTTCTGCTCGGCGCGGCGAATGGTGTGGTGGCGTTCTTCAGCACGCTGGGGACGCAGGTCCACTGATGCCTTCCCACTCCTCCAACCCCGGCGGCGCATCTCGCGTGCGCCGCCGGGCGTTGCTCGGCACCGTCGTCCTGGCGCTGCTCGTCGCCCTCGCCAGCCTGGCCGCCTACCTCACCCGCGACGGCAGGCCCCCAGCCAAGACCGCGGCGGCACCTCCGAGTTCGCCGACGTCTTCCTCCTCGGCCGTCGCGCCGTCCGGGCCTCCCACGGTGACCACCCGTCCCCGCGCCCTGCCGGTTCCGCCGAAGACCAGCGACCCGATCGCCTTCGGGAAGGCAGCCGCAACGGCGTTGTGGTCGTACGACACCCGCGCGTACCCGCAGGCCGAACTGCGACGCGCTCTGCACGCGTGGCTGACCCCGGAGGCCAAGTACGCCGACGCGGCCTCCGTCGACCGGGGGATCCCCTCGCCGGTGCTGTGGAAGGAGATGGCCGCCAACGGCCAGTTCGCCACCGCCACGGTGAACGAGGGGCACTTCCCGAACGCCTTCACCCGGGCCCTTCAGGAGGACCCGGGCGCGATCACTACGGCGTACATCTACGCCGTCACGGTCTCGGGCAAGCAGACGATCGCCTGGAAGGGCTCGCCCGCCGGCGGCGCGGAGAGCCGCTCCACCACCCTCGCGGTCCAGTGCCGCCCCAACCAGCCCTGCGCCCTGGCCGGCGTCATGCCGTCCGTCGCGCCCTGACCCCCGCTCACGAAAGGAGGTACCACCATGGACGTCTGCGGCCTTCCCCTGATGGACAAGGTGTGCACCGCCGTCGACTTCGCCACCAACCCGGCCGGGGCCGTCACCGACGGCATCGGCGCGTGGATCGCGAAGTCGGCAGGAGAACTGGCGGCCAGCGCGGCGGACCTCGCCACCAAGGCCGTCAACCAGACGACCGCCATCGACCTCAACGCCGGCTGGTTCCGGGACAACTACCAGCTTCTGCTGCCCATCGGGCTCGCCCTGACCGTCGGCACGTTCTGCATCCAGCTCATGCTCGCGGCCTGGCGGCGCGACGAGCGGGCCCTGGCCCAGGCCGCGATCGGCACCATGACCGGCGTCCTGTTCAGCTTCTGCGCCATCACCTTCACCACCGTCGCCATCACCGTGGTCGACGCCCTGTCCGACGGCCTGTTCCAAGCCGCCAACACCTCGGTCGACGACGCGATCCGCCGCGTCGTGAAGATCAATGAGTTGGGGGCGATATACGGCCTGGGCTGGGGCGTTCCCGCCTTGGTCGCCCTGGGGTGCGCGATCGGCTCCTTCCTGTACTGGGGCGTCATGGTCGCCCGGAAGGTCGGCGTCTTGATCATGGTCTCCCTCGCCGTGCTCGCTGGCGCGGGCGGCGGTTGGGAGGTCGCAAAGCGCTGGCGGCGCGGCTGGATCGAGGCCACCGCCACCCTGGTCGTCTCTAAACTCCTGATGACCATCGTCTTCCTGATCGGCGTCTCCGCCATGGGCAAGAGCGACGCCAACGACGGCCTGTCGGCCCTGTCCGACGCGATGGCCGGCATCGTCGTGATGGTCCTGGTGCTGCTCTGCCCCTACGCGACGTACAAGTTCATCCACTGGGCGAGCGACGGCAGCGGCCACGACGACCTGCACCGCACCAGCGTCGCCGGCATGGCCATCGCCGCCGGGGCGGCGAAGACCGCCGCCAGCCTGGCGATGCAGGTCGGCACCGGAGCCCCCGCTCCCCAGGGACCGAGCCAGGTTCCCGGCGCGGGTGCCGACGGCGTCGCCTCCGGCATCAACCCCGCCGGCGGCAACCTCAGCAAGGAGGGCATCGACGCTGGCCCACCAAAGCAGCAGACCCGCTTCCGGTACGGCGAGGACCCGAACGCCCCCGGCGACAAGGGCCGGGCCCTGATCCAGCGCCCCGGCATCCCGCCGCTCATCACCCGTCCCGGCGGGGACGAAGCAGCCCCGTCCGCCGACGAGATCCCGGCCCCGGCGGCCCCTTCCGGTGTTCTCACCGGCGCGTCGGCTCCAGGCGGCAGCATGGTCTCCGTGCCGTCCGCCGCCCCCGGATCCCCGTGGTTCGCCGCCCGGGCCGCGCCGCCGGCCACACCCCCGCCGGCCTCGACCCCACCGGCCGTCGGTTCCCCGACACCGACCACCTGGGTGTACCCCACCCAGCCGCCCTCGGGTTCCTGACCCGTCACCACCGGGGGCGGACTGCCCCTCCGCAGTCCGCCCCCCTCTCGACCCGACCATCAAAGGAGTTCCGTCATGTCCTCCAGAAGAGCGCCGCACGCGCCGTCCCTCGTTCGCTCCCATCGTCTGGAACCCCCATGTCCGGCAAGCACCAGGCCGAAGTCCCCTCGGCCACCGTGAAGTTCCCCCACCGAAGCAGGCGCGGCGTCCTGCTCGGCCTGACCGCCCCGCAGCTCCTCGTCGCCGGACTCACCGGCCTTCTCCTCCTCGCCGTGATCCTCGCCCGCGGCGTGGTCGGCGCTCTCGCGCTCATCCCCCTGTGGGCCGTCATCGCCCTGTTCGTCTTCGTACGCCACCGGGGCCGTGCCCTGGCGGACTGGGCTCCAGCGTCGTCCGGTACGCGCTGCGCCGGATGCGCGGCCAGCTCGTCTGGCTCACCCGCCCCTCGCGCCGGCCGACCCGCGAGGGACTGCTCCACCTGCCCGGCACCGCCGCCAGCCTGCGCGTGGCCACCGCTCCCGACGGCCGGTACGGTGCGGTCCACGACCCGCACCACGGCACGCTGACCGCCGTGGTCAAGGTCTCCTCCCGCGCCTACGCCCTGCTCGACCCGGGCACCCAGCACGCCAACGTCAGCGGGTGGGGGCGGGCTCTGGCCGCGCTCGCCCGGACCGGGCAGGTCGCCCGCGTCCAGGTGATCGAGCGCACCGTCCCGGACTCCGGTGACAGCCTGCGCCGCTACTGGGAGGAGCACGGCCGGGCCGACACCCCGGTGGCCGGTCGTACGGCGGCGGACCAGGTGCGCGGTGCGCTGATGGCGCTGGCAGATGGTCAGCTCCGGAGCGCGATGGAATCCGAGCGGGGCCGCGGGCGGGAGCCCCTGGATGGAGCCTCGCTCGTTGGCTCCGCAGGCCCCTTTCGACGAGAGCCGGTGCAGCCGGTTGCGACCATGGGGCGAGCCGACGTTGACGGTGAGGGGGAACGCATGGGGCAGCAGCCGAACCAGCTGACTCCGGATGCCGGCCCGTGGCATCGCTGGGGTTACGAACTCCGCCAGTTCCGCGAGGCTCGTGGGTTGTCACAACAGGCGCTCGCGCACCGGGCATTGATCGACCGCTCGCATCTAGGGCGCTTCGAGCGTGCTGAGCGTCCCGTCCCCCGGCACGTAGCCGTCGTCCTCGACGAGGTGCTCGACGCCACCGGCGCCCTGGTTCGGTGCTGGGACGAGGCGGAGCGCATGGCTCCCCAGGACGACTCCGGTGTCGTGTCCAGGGCCAGGACGACTGATCATGGGGCCAAAACACGGGACTATGGGGCCAGTGCCCCGGGAACACTGGCCGTGAGCGAGTTCGGGCAGGCAGGCTCTGGCGGAGACGACGAAGACACGGTCGTCGTCCCCGCCCGCATCCACGGAAGGATCCTCTTCGTGCCCGTGCCCCGCCGTGTTGTTCTCGCCTCCGGGCTCGCCGGCCTGGCTGCGACGGCCATCCCGGCCACGACGGCAACGGCTGCCACCGAACTCGCCGACTTGGGATCCCCCTTCGAGTACTTCGCGCAGCTCCGCCGGGTGATGATCCAGGCAGAGGCCCTGATCGGCCCCCGGCACGTGCTGCCCGCGCTCCAGCAGCACCTCGTCTCCCTGGCCGTTAGGCGCCGAGCGGCCCGTGGCGCCGACGCCGTCGCATTCCTCGCCCTGGAGCCGCGATACGAGGAACTGGCGGGCTGGTTCGCCCAGGACATAGGCGATGAGCGCGCCGCCCGCGGCCATACCGCGAAGGCACTCGACGCCTCCCACATCGCCGGAGACTCCGACCTCACCGCGTACATCCTCGGGCGCAAGGCACAGCTCGCGGTCGACACCGGACATCCCTCCGACGCCCTCGGCCTCGCCACCGCTGCCCGGCGCACCGCCCGGGCCGGAAGTCGTCTCGAAGTGATCGCCATCCTGCACGAGGCCCATGCCCACGCCATGCTGGGTGAAGGCGGCGAAGCCCGCAGGGCCTACGACTCCGCACTCACCCTCCTCGGTAGCGCGGACACCGACGGCGTTTGGGGCTCCTGGCTCGACACCGCCTATGTCAACACCGCCCGCGCACGCTCCCTCGCCGCACTCGGCGAATACGAGCAGGCCGCAGCCGGCTTCGACAGCGCCATCGCGGCGCTTCCCCCCCCTCCTATCGCCGGGATCGCGGTGTCTACCTCGCCCGCGCAGCACGTGCCCATGCGGGCACAGGCAATATGCCCCTGGCTGCCCGTATCGGCGCGCAGGCCGTGGGGATTGCCGCCGAGACCGGATCCGCACGGTCATCGGCCAGCTCGACCGGCTCGACCGGATGCTCGCCCCCGCAGCTGCGGAGGACGGCGTCGCGGAGTTCCGCGCCGCGCTCGATCGCATCGTCCTGCATCCCGCCTGACCCAACCGCACACACCCTCTGGAGATCGCGTGCCCCGCCCGTACGTACTGCTGTCCGCAGCCGTGTCGCTCGACGGCCACCTCGACACCCGTCCGGGCGAGGACCGGCTCCTGCTGTCCAACAAGGAGGACTTCGACCGCGTCGACTCCGTACGGGCAAGCGCCGACGCGATCCTCGTCGGCGCCGGGACACTCCGTGCCGACAACCCCCGCCTCCTCGTCAACTCGGCAGAGCACAGGACGGCACGGATCGCAGCAGGCAAGCCGGAGTACCCGCTCAAGGTCACCATCACCGGCACCGGTGATCTCGACCCCGACTGGAAGTTCTGGCACCACGGCGGGGACAAGCTCGTCCTGGCCGTCGGCGACGCAGCCGCCGCGAAGGCCCGCGCCAACCTCGGCGACCTGGCAACCGTACAGAGCGTCCCCGTCGAGGCCGTGTGGCCGACCGCGCTCGACCTCCTCGGCGACGAGTACGCCGTCGAACGGCTCATGGTCGAAGGCGGCGGCACCATCCACACGCAGCTCCTGGAGGCAGAGCTCGCCGACGAGCTGCAGCTCGTCATCGCCCCGCTTCTGGTCGGCCAGCCCGATGCGGTACGGATGCTCAGCCCGGCGCACTACCCCGGCGGCCCCGCAGCCCGTCTCCGCCTCCTCGAGACCCGCCAGATCGGCGACGTGGTACTCCTGAGGTACGCCCCCAAGGACACCTCGACGGAGCCCCGATGAGCACCACACCCTCCCCCACTGCCCCAGGCACCGGCCACGAGCCCAACACCGCGGACCGGAACTGGATCACCCTCGCCTGCAGGCTGGCCGCCCTCTGCCCACCCTCGACGACCGCCTTCAGCGTGGGAGCCGTCATCGTCGCGGCCGATGGGAGCGAACTCGCCCGCGGATACTCCCGCGAGAACGACCCCCACGACCACGCCGAGGAAGGCGCCCTCGCCAAGCTCCCCATCGGGGACCCCCGGCTCGCCACCGCCACGATCTACAGCTCCCTGGAGCCCTGCGCCAAACGAGCCTCCCGCCCCCGCCCCTGCACCCGGCTCATCCAGGACGCCGGCCTCCGCCGCGTCGTCACCGCCTGGACCGAACCCGACACCTTCGTCGCCGACGCCAACGGCACCGGGATCCTCGAAGACGCCGGCGTCACGGTCGTCGTACTGCCGGAATACGGGAATGCCGCACAGGCACCCAACCTGCACCTGCTCTAGGTCCTGTCGTCAAATGTCACGCCCACATCAGGAGTGAGGCGAGGGTGACGGCTGCTTCGTAGGACTGGGCGGTCTTGTCGTAGCGGGTGGCGATGCCGCGCCACTGCTTGAGGCGGTTGAAGCAGCGTTCCACGACGTTGCGGTGCTTGTAGGCCTCGCGGTCGAAGGCCGGCGGGCGGCCGCCTTGGCCGCCTCGCCGGGTCGGTTGCGGATCTGGTCGGCCCGCTCGGGAATCGTGTGGATGATGCCCTTGCGACGGAGCCACGCGCGGATCGCCTTCGAGCTGTAGCCCTTGTCGCCAGGACGTGATCGGGCCGGGTGCGGGGCCGCCCTGGTCCGATCCGGGGCACTCGGATCGCTTCCATCACGGCGGTGAACTGGGTGCAGTCGTTGGTGTTGCCGCCCGTGACGGAGAATGACAGCGGACGGCCGCGGCCGTCGCAGGCCAGGTGGATCTTGCTGGTCAAGCCGCCTCTGGACCGGCCGAGGGCCGGGTCGCGGAGCCCCTTTTTCGGGCCCCGGCAGCATGCTGGTGGGCCCGGACGATGGTGGAGTCGACGGACACCAGCCAGTCGATGTCGCCCGCGGCGTCCGCCTTGGCCTGGGCGGTCCGCAGCATCCGGTCGAACGTTCCGCCCGCCGCCCACCTGCGAAAACGAGTATGGAGCGTGGCCCACGGCCCGTATCGCTCGGGCACGTCCCGCCAGGCCGTCCCGGTCCGGAACTTCCACACGATCCCGTTCAGGACTCTGCGGTCGTCCAGCCGCTTCCGCCCCCGCAACGACTCGGGGAGCAGCGGCCGGACGAACTCCCACTCGGCATCCGACAGTTCATGACGACGTATCACGACACCATGATCCATCAGTGATGATCATTTGAAGACGCCGCCTAAGTGCCGAATCAGGCATCGTTAGCCCTGTTGTGATGTGATGCGCCGTCCGGGTGCTGTGCCGGGCGGCTGTGACTGGGCGCCGCACTTGGCCCGTCTGGCCAGGAACGGCGCTCAGATCATCGGCAACGGCATCAGGGCCAGGGCGACGGCTGCGAGGACGATGCCGACCGTGGAGTGCCCGGCCTCGCCTGCCCGGACAAAGGCCCGCACGGCAGCGCCCGGGACCAGGCCCACCCCGCTTCCGAGCCGGGTCTCCACGCCGCCCGCATGCGCGGCACGACGATGTGCGGTACTCCTCGGGGGTGAGGGACGTGAGCGTCGGCCGTGGGCTGCCGATGTCCACCCGTCCGTCCATCCCGGAGTCGTACGAGACGGAGACAGTCGCCATGGAGCCATTCGTCACGGTCGGCCTCGACGGCTCACCCGAAAGCATGGCCGCCGCCCGCTGGGCCGCCGACCAGGAGCTCCACCCGGGCCTCGTGATCACCGGCGACCCGATTGCCGACGACGCCCGGCACGCCCTGCTCAAGGCGGCCTCGGAGTTCGCGCCGACAGTGCTCGGTTCATTCAGCCGTCCCCATGGCTGAGTCGAACCGCCTCGGGGAGGCGATCACGTCAGCGCGTCAGGACAACGCGTCCGTGCTACGGACCGCCGCCTCCGGCACCAGCGCCGGCTCGCTTCCGCGGGCGGAGGTGCGCGAGACCCACACCGCGGTGGTGTTCTTCGTCGGCGAGCGGGCCTACAAACTCAAGAAGCCGGTGGACCTGACGTTCCTGGACTACACCACCGTCGAGGCGCGGCGGGTGGCGTGCGAGCGGGAGGTCGCTCTCAACCGTCGCTTCGCCCCCGACGTCTACCTGGGCGTGGGTGAGCTGAGCGTCCCGCACTCGGCATCACCCGAACCTCTCGTGGTGATGCGCCGCATGCCGGCGGAGCGCCGCCTGGCTCGGCTCGTACGGGAGGGCGCGGTGGTCGACGATGATCTGCGGGCCGTCGCCCGGCTGCTCGCCACCCACCACGCGAAGGCGGTCCGCACGCCGGACGTGGACGCGCAGGGCACGCGGGACGCACTGTCTTCCCGCTGGGAGGCGAGCTTCGCACAGGTCCGTGCGCTCGACGCGGATGGCCACGCGCCCGAGGGCGTGGAGGAGATCGAGGAGCTGGTCCGCCGCTACCTCGCCGGCCGCGAGTCGTTGTTCGACACGCGCATCGAGCAGGGCCGGATAGTCGACGGACACGGCGACCTCCTCGCCGACGACATCTTCTGCCTCGACGACGGCCCCCGGGTGCTGGACTGCCTGGAGTTCGACGACCACCTCCGCTACGTCGACGCCCTCGACGACGCCGCCTTCCTCGCCATGGACCTCGAACAGCTCGACGCACCCGAGGCCGCGGCATTCTTCCTCGCCCGCTACAGCGAGTACTCCGGCGACACCTCACCCCCCTCACTGGGCCACCACTACGTCGCCTACCGCGCCTTCGTCCGCGCCAAGGTGGCCTTGATCCAAGCAGGCCAAGGCGCGCCCGGCGCCGCCCCCGCCGCACAGCACCTCATCACGACGACTCTGCGTCACCTGCGCGCCTCCGTCATCGGCCTCACGCTCGTGGGAGGACTCCCCGGCAGCGGCAAATCCACGCTCTCCGGCGCGCTGGCCGACCGCTTGGGCGTCACCCTGCTCAGCAGCGACCGTCTCCGCAAGGAACTCGCGGGCATCCCTGCCGACCGGCCCGCTCCCGCTCCGTACGGCGAGGGCCTCTACACACCCGAATGGAGCGACCACACCTACGCGGCCCTGCTCGAGCGCGCATCCACCCTGCTGTCCCGTGGCGAATCCGTCGTCCTGGACGCCAGCTGGTCGGACGGGAGGCAGCGCGAAGCCGCCCGGCTCGTGGCCGAACGAACAAGCGCCGACCTCGTGGCCCTGCACTGCCAGGTCCCGTACGACACGACGGCGGCCCGCCTCGGCACACGGGCCGCCGGACCGTCCGACGCCGACCTCGGCGTAGCCACCGCCATGGCCGAGCAGGAGCCGCCCTGGGCAGAGGCTGTCGCGATCGACACCAGCGGCCCCCTGGAGGCCGCTGTCGCCCAAGCGCTGTCGGCGGTACGCCCTTTCGGCTCCAGCCCCTTGGTCTTCCGGCGGCCTTACATGACGGCGGACTAGGACGACGCGGATGCGGCCGTCCACGACCAGGCCCACGCCACGACTCACCCATCGCCCGGGAACATCCGAGCCCGGCTGGCGCACGAACTCCTGCTGTCCCACGGATTGTAGGAGCCGGCCGATGACGGTATCCGAGGCGATGAGCCATCCGGCGGTGTCCGTACCGACAGGAACACCGTTGCGCCATGTGGCCCGTGAGATGGCCGAGTACGGAGTCGGCTCCGTACTGGTGACCGAGGGCGGGACCCTCCGCGGCATCGTCACCGACCGCGACCTCGCGCTGGGTGCCCTCGCCGGGGGCCTGGACGCGAACGACGCGGTGGATTCGCTGATGACCTCGCCCGTCGTCACCGTAGGCGTCACGGACGACATGCGGCCTACCGGACCTTCCGAGGATCCGGGTTCCGGCGTCTGCCCGTACTCGACGGTCAGCGGGTCGTGGGCATGCTGACCGTCGACGACATGCTCATCGACGTGTTCCAGCGGCTGGCCGACCTGTTGGGCCCGGTCGCCTGGAGCATCCTCGAGGAACCCCCCGGGCCGCCCTCCGCGGGCAGCCGTTCACGCGGGGCATGACAGCGGGCGCCCAGCGGCCGGACCAAGCGGCCGTCGACCATGCACCGGCCGGCCCGTGCAGGACGGCAGACACCACCCGATGCGGCTGCTGCGCGGCACCGAACTGAGCACCGGCCGCGATCTGAGACTGACCCAGCATGTTCATCGACGCCTTCGACCGCTGCGTGACCTTGGAGCACTCCCCCACACGTCAACGTTGTCGGCCACGCCACCACCCGACTGATCGACAAGCGCCCGGGCATCGGCGCCGGCCTCGACGACCGCGCCACCCGAGTGCGTCGGCTTCGGTGTACGGCATCAGATCGACAGCCGCAGAAGCTCCCACGCCACGAGGTACGAAGAGGGGGCCATCCGGCCCTCCCTCTCCCCGTGAAGTGGAGCAGAAACTGGATGCGGACACCGACGAGGAGGTCCCCGATGAACTCTGTTCCTTCCCCTCGGCTCGCGACGGCTCTGTCCGCCGACCAACATGACCGCCTGATGGCATGCGCCCGCCCGGTGGACCTCCCTGAAAGCACCCGGCTGTTCGAGGAGGGCGATCCCGCCCAGCGCTTCTGGATCCTGCGGACGGGCACGGTCACCTTGGACGTCTCGGTGCCTGGCGCACAGCCGGCGGTGATCGACACCGTGAACGCGGGTGAGCTGCTCGGATGGTCATGGCTGTTCGCCCCCTATCGCTGGCACTCCGGGGCGGAGGCCATGACACGGGTGCGGGCGTACGAGTTCGACGCGGTGGCCGTGCGCATGATGATGGACGCCGATCCGGGCCTTGGCTCCGCCCTCGGGCACCTCGTCGGGCAGACCCTCGCTCGTCGTCTCGTCTCCGCCCGAGTGCGGCTGCTCGATCTGTATGCCCCGCACGGCAGCGGCCTGTAGGCCCTCGTCCACACCCCGGAGAACGTCATGCCTGCCTCGCGTTACACCGTCAGCGACGTCATGACCCACACCGCCATCGCGATCGGCCGTGACGCGCCCTACAAAGAGATCGTCGCGCTCTTGGACCAGTGGAAGGTGAGTGCCCTTCCTGTCCTCGAGGGAGAGGGCCGTGTCGTCGGAGTCGTGTCGGAGGCGGATCTTCTGCCGAAGGAGGAGTTCCGGCTCGACGAGCCCCGCCCGAACGAATTCGCCGAGGCGGCCAAGGCCGGAGCCCTGCGGGCGGGGGAACTCATGTCGAGTCCGGCCGTGACCGTCCACCCGGACGCCTCGCTCGCCGAGGCGGCACGGATCATGGCCACGCGGAAGGTGAAGCGGCTGCCGGTCGTGAGCGAGATCGGGATGCTGGAGGGGGTCGTCAGCCGGAGCGACCTGCTGAAGGTGTTCCTCCGTACGGACGGCGAGATCGAGGGAGAGATCCGCCGCTCCGTCCTTGGCGAGTCGGCTGCCCCGGCAGGGCTTGACGTGTCCGTGCTGGAGGGTGTGGCCACCCTTCACGGTGAGCTCGCCGACCGATCGCTGGTTCCGCTGCTCGCCCGCGCCGTGCGAACGGTGGAGGGTGTCGTCGACGTACGGATGGATCTCGGCGCCCACGAAGACGCCGCATGACGGACAATCCTTGTGGGGGCAGGTACGCACCCACCGACCACAGGGGTCGCCATGTCCGATCTGCCAGCAGCCACCGCACCCACGCGGGTATTCCTCGTCGATGACCACGAGGTCGTCCGCCGGGGCCTTCGTGACCTCATCGACGACGAGCCCGACATGGAAGTGGTGGGCGAGGCCGCGACGGCGGAGCAGGCGCTGGCCAGGGGCCCCGCCCTGCGGCCGGACGTGGCGGTCCTCGACGTACGCCTGCCCGACGGGGACGGCATCTCGGTGTGCCGGGAGCTGCGGTCTCGGATGCCTGACGTGGCCTGCCTGATGCTGACGTCGTTCGACGACGAGGACGCTCTGCTCGACGCGATCATGGCGGGGGCGGCCGGGTACGTCCTGAAGCAGATCAAGGGGTCGGATCTGGTGTCGGCGGTGCGGACCGTGGCCACCGGGCAGTCGATGCTCGACCCGGCCACCACCGCCCGGCTGATGCACTCGCTGCGCGACCCCGAGGCGGCGAAGCCGCCGGAGGACGAGCGGCTCACGGTGCTGTCCGACAGGGAGCGGTCCGTACTCGATCTCATCGGCGAGGGTCTCACCAACCGGCAGATCGCCAAGCGGCTCTATCTGTCGGAGAAGACCGTCAAGAACCACATCTCACGGCTGCTCGGCAAGCTCGGTGTGGAACGCCGCGTACAGGCGGCCGTCATTGCCGCGCAGGTCCACGAGCACGACACCGAGGAGACGTAGAGGCTTTCATGCCCGCTCGGCCGGGAGCGGGATCCGCCACTCGAGGACCGTACCGCGGCCCGACGCCGCTCGCGCGTGTGCCGACAGGCTGCCGCCCAGCCGCTCGGCCCGTTCGGACAGATTCCGCAGTCCACTGCGGCTGCCACCCTGCGGAATGCCGACCCCGTCGTCGCTCACCGTCACCGCCAGCACGCCCTCGTCGGCCACGACCGACACATCCGCCCTTCGGGCCCGGGCGTGCCGCGCCACATTGGCGAGCGCTTCCCCGAGAACGGCGAGCACCTCCTCGGCCGCTTCCGCTGGTACATCGGTGTCGATCAGGCCCTCCATACGCAGCGCCGGAGCGAATCCGAGCATCGACGCAGCCGAATCCACGGCCTTGACCACGCGGTTTCGCAATTTCGGGGCCGTTCCCGGGGTGCCGTGTTCCCGGAGGCCGAAGATGGTCGACCGGATGATCTTGATGGTGGCATCGAGATCGTCGATGGCCCGGGTCAGCCGGTCCACGGCCTCCGGGTGCTCGACGAAGCGCCGGGCGCTCTGCAGCGTCATCCCCGTGGCGAAGAGGCGCTGGATCGCCAGATCGTGGAGGTCGCGGGCGATCCGGTCGCGGTCCTCCAGAAGACTCACCTGTTCGGCGTCACGACGGCGCTCGGCCAGTTCGAGCGCCAGCGCCGCCTGCCCCGCGAACCCGGGAAGAGCGGTGACCTCGGCGGTCGTGAAGAGGGGCCGCCCGTGGCGCCGCGCGAGGATCAGCACCCCGCTGAGTCGCTCCTTGGTGCCGACCGTGACAGCCACTGCCGGTCCGAACCCCTTCCACCCTTCCGACTGCACCGTGATGCGCGGCTCGTTCTCGACGTCGACGACCGTGACCAGACCGTCCTGCGCGAGGGCGGACTCGACCAGGGTTCCTTCGCTGTTCGGGAGGACGACGCCCCGGTGCGCTTCGGATCCCTCGCCGTGGGCCAGCGAGCCCCGCAGCTCGCCGCACGGTCCGACCAGGTAGAAGACCCCCATGTCGGCGCCCGCGATGTCCACGGCCTGCTCCAGCATCCCACCGAGGACCTCGGTCTCCTCCGCACCGGACAGGAGCGCACTGGTGAAGTCGGAACTGGCCGCCAGCCAGCGCTGTCGCCGGCGGCCCTCCTCGTAGAGGCGGGCGTTCTCGATGGCGATGCCGGCCGCGACGGCCAGGGTCGTCACGACGGCCTCGTCCTCGGCGTCGAAGTCGGCTCCTCCACGCTTCTCTGTGAGGTAGAGGTTGCCGAACACTTCGTCGCGGACCCGGATGGGGACACCCAGGAACGTGTGCATCGGCGGATGATGGGCCGGGAAGCCGTACGAGGCCGGGTGCTCGGACAGCTCAGCGAGGCGCAGCGCCTTGGGGCTGCGGATCAGTTCGCCGAGGATGCCGTGTCCGGACGGTAGCGCGCCGATCCGCTCACGGAGTTCGTCGTCGATGCCGATGGGAAGGAATTCGGAGAGCTTCCGGTCGTCACCGATGACGCCCAGGGCTCCATATTCGGCGTCCACCAGAGTCACGGCGGACTCCAAGATGTCGCGCAGCACCTGCGGCAGGTCGAGTTCACGGCCCACGGACATGACGGCTTCGAGCAGCCCGTTGAGCTGGTCCCTGGTGCCACGCACCTCGTCGATACGCACCTGGACCTCGTCGAGCAGCTCGTCGAGTCGTAGCCGTGGCAGCCGTGTACCCGCGGACTTGGTGTCCTCCCGGCCCATCGAAACCTCCGGCTGCATCGAGCGCACGGGCTGCACCCGAAGCGCGCACTCTCACCGTAGTCCGGATGAACCACCCGTTCCTGTCGGGCCCCCTGGGTGGAAGGCGGTCCGTACGACGCGGGCCGCGACGAATCCGGCGGGCGTGCATGCGAGAGCGATCCCGGCGCCGGCCCAGCCGAGCGGCTCCGTCTCCAGGACCGAGCCCAGGAAGGGTACGTACAGCGCTGCCGCCGCCAGAAAGGCAGAGACGAGGACGGACAGGGGGAGGAACGGGTTCTCCTTGGTCAGAAGTCGGGTGCGCAGCCCCAGTACGACGCCCAGCTGCGCGGCGAGCAGGGCGAGGAAGAGGACGCTCTGCCAGGCGAGCCCCAGTGCCTCGGCGGCGAGTCCTGCGCCCAGGGAGGCCGCCGTGACGACAGCCGCGAGAAGGAGCAGCCTCTGCCAGGCACCACCGCCGAGGATGTGCTGGTCAGGTGGGCGCGGCGGGCGGTGCATCGCTCCCGGTGACGCGGGCTCGGCGCCCATCGCCACGCCGGTGAGACCGTGTGTCAGGAGGTTGATCCACAGGATCTGGCCCGCGCGAAGGGGCAGCGGAAGTCCCAGGAGCGGGCCGATGAGCATCACGAGGATCTCTGCCGCGCCGCCGGCCATCCCGTAGACGAGGAAGCGGCGGATGTTGTCGTAGACACGACGCCCCTCCTCGACGGCCGCCACGACCGTCGAGAGCTCGTCGTCGGTGAGGACGAGGTCCGCCGCCTGCCGCGCCACCTCCGTTCCCCGCGCGCCCATGGCGACGCCGATGTCGGCGCGGTGCAGGGCGGGGCCGTCGTTGACCCCGTCGCCGGTCATCGCGGTCACCGCTCCCCTGGCGCGCCACGCCTCCACGATGTCCAGCTTCTGTTGGGGGTCCGTGCGAGCGAAAACCCTCACCGAGGTGAGGTCGGCCACTCGTCCCGCGGCCACGTCCGCCCCGGTGACGACTCGGCCTTCCGTCTCGCCGTCGTCGCCCAGGAGTGCGACGTGGGAGGCCACCGCCCGCGCGGTCGCCGGGTGGTCCCCGGTGATGAGGACGGGGGTGATGCCGGCCGCACGGCAAGAGGCGAGGGTGGCGGCGGCATGCGGCTTGGGCGGGTCGCTCAACGCGACGAGGCCGAGGAGCATGAGCCCCGACTCCGCTTCGGTGACCGGGCTCGGGACGTCGTTCCGCATGCCCGACGCCACCGCGAGCACACGGTACCCCCGGGCGGCCAGGCGCGCGGCCTCCTGGCGGGCCGCCGCGAGCGCGTCCGGAGGATCGAGTAGGACGGCTGGGTCGAGTACGGCTTCGGGAGCGCCCTTCAGACAGACGAGCACCCCGCTTCCGCCAATCTTGTGGAGCGTGGTCATGCGTCTGCGGAGGCTGTCGAAAGGCGCTTCTCCGACCCGGGGGCGGGTCACGGACAGTTCCGTCGGCTCCTGGCAGCCCATCTTGGCCGCGGCCGCCAACAGCGCGGCTTCCATGGGGTCGCCCAGCGCCGTCCAGCGGCCGTCGGACGCCCTGTCGTCCGCCGGACGCAGCGTGGCGTCGTTGCACAGGGCGGTGACGGTCAGGAGCTCCGTCAGCGGTTCGAGCTCGTCCGCCTCCGCCGGCCTCCCGGCAACAAGGGCGTCGCCTTCGGGTTCGTACCCCACACCCGTGAGCTCGGCACTGACTCGCGGTGTCCAGACGTGCTGGACGACCATGCGGCCCTCGGTCAGGGTGCCGGTCTTGTCGGTGGCGAGGACGGACACCGAGCCGAGCGTCTCCACCGCGGGCAGCCGCCGCACCAGGGCGTGCCGTGCGGCCATGCGTCTGGCTCCGAGGGCGAGGGCGAGGGTGACGACGGCGGGCAGGGATTCGGGGACCGCTGCGACGGCCAGGCTGATGGCGGTGACCGCCATCGTGCCGAGCGGGAGTCCCCGCAGCAGGCCGAGGGCGAAGACCAGGGCGCAGAGCGCGAGCGTCACTGCCGCAAGGACGCGGCCGAGGGCGGCGAGGCGGCGCTGCAGCGGGGTCGGCTCGCGACGTTCGTCCAACAGCGCCGCGATGCGGCCGAGAGCGCTGGACGCCCCGGTCGCCGTGACCACGGCCACGCCCCGGCCGCGGACGACGACCGTGCCCGCGCTCAGCGTCGCGCCGGGGTCCTTGTCGACGGGCACGGACTCCCCCGTGAGCATGGACTCGTCCACCAGCACGGCGGACGCCTCGGCGAGCTCGGCGTCGGCGGCGACGATGTCGCCCTCACCGACCAGGAGGACGTCGCCTGGGACGATCGACGCCGCCGGGAGGTCTCGGACGGCGCCGTCGCGCCTCACTCGCGCGTGGGGGGCGGTGAGGGCCGAGAGGGCAGCGACGGCGTTGTCGGCCCGGATCTCCTGCGCCACGCCGACGGTCGTGTTCACGAGGACGACCAGTCCGATGACGATCGCGTCGGGATGGTCGCCGATCGCGAGGGTCAGCACGACGGCCCCGAGGAGCACCATGATCAGTGGGTCGGTCAGCTGGGCCAGGACCCGCTTGTGCAGCCGTACGGGCTTCCTCGCGGTCACCTCGTTGGGGCCCGCGTCGGTGAGCCTCCGGGCGGCCTCCGCCTCGGTGAGTCCCGTCGTCTCCCGCACCGAGGCGAGTGCCCGGTCCGCCGACGCCGTCATAGCCCGCTCACCCGGCAGGGACAGTGATCACTGGACAGTGAGCGCGGTGCAGCAGCCCGTGGACGACGGAGCCGACGCGCATCCCGGTGTACCCGCCCCGGCCCCGGCGGCCGACGACGATCGCAAGGGCGTGCTCGGCCGCGTCCGCGAGCATCTCTACAGGGGACCCGATGGGCACTTCGTGGGTGAGCCAGATGTCGGGATACTTCTCCGCCCAACCCGCGGTGGTCTCCGAGAGCAGGCGGCGCTCGGCGTGGAACAGCGTGTCACCGCTCTGAAGGGAGAAGACGGGCGGCTGCCAGACGGCGATGGCGCGCAGTGCGCAGCGCCGGAGGTCCGCTTCCTCGAAGGCCCAGGCCAGGGCTGACCGGGAGGATTCGCTGCCGTCGACGCCGACCACGAGGTAGGGCGTCTCCTGCGTGACGTTTTCCGCGCCGCTGACGACCACCACGGGGCAGTGCGCCTTCGCGGTGACAGGGACGACCAGGGAACCGGCGCTCAGGAACTCCTCGGTACGACTGAGGTGCCGGGAGCCCAGCACGATCATCTCGGCCTCGTGCGACAGGCCGACCAGGGCTCCTGCCGGGAATCCGTCGAGGAGGGAGGAGGTGGCCTTGATGCCTGGCTGCCGGGCACGCACCCAAGCGAGTGCCGTACGCAAAGCTTCCGTGCCGGCCTGCCGCCGTGCCAGGTGACGAGGGGTGTCGTCGACGTGTTGGGTGTCGTGCGGCGGGGGTACGGCGACCATCAGGCGCAGTCCCGCTCCTCGCAGGTGGGCCTCGTCCGCGGCCCAGGCAAGGGCCAGGTGCCAGTTCTTGACCGGGTCGATACCGACGACGATGTCACGGCGGTCCGTGGTGCGTGTCATGACGTGCTCCCGTGGCCGGGCCCTTGCCGGGGGATGAGCTCCACGGGGCAGTGGGCGTGCTGCAGCAGGCTGAGCGTGGTCCGTCCGATCGTGGGTCCGAGGTACCCGGGTGACCGGCGACCGCCGACGACCAGCAGGTCGGCCTGGTGCGACGCCTCGACGAGAGCTCCGGGCACGCTACGGTTCCTCTGGCTGTCGGCGTGCACGGTGAGTTTCGGGAACTCCTCTCGGACCCGGTCCAGAACCGAGGACGGCACGCCTACGTGATCGCGGGCCATCTCGCCGTCGTCTTTGTGCGACGCGGCCCGTGAGCCGACGGACAGCCCCGTACTCCGAATGTGCAGGAGCCGCAGCGGTACCTTGCGCAGCTGGGCTTCTCGGGCCGCCGCACGGGCACAGCCAATGTCGGCCTCGTCCCGGATCGCCGCAAGAACCAAGCCGGCCTCGACGGGCTCCGCGGCCCCGCGCACCACGACCACGGGCGTGGTGGCGCCGGCCGCGACCTCAAGACCGACCGATCCGAGCAGCAGCGAAGAGAACCCGCCAAGCCCCCGGTGTCCGACGACAATCGTGCCGGTCAGGGCGGCGGCTCGTCGCAGACTGCCGGGGGCCGGGCCCCCGGCGAGTTCCTTGACGACCACCAGCTCGGGGTGGCGCGCCGAGATCGCCTCGGCGGTCCGGTCGAGCAATTCGCTTCCCGCGTGTCGGCTCGTGACGATCTCCACCTGGGACAGAAACGGGCCCGGTGGGTCCGTGTCCGCCGCATGAACGAGGCAGAGGGTGCTGCCCCTCAGGGCCGCCTCCGCCGCAGCCCACGTCACCGCCGTGCCTGCGGACGCCGATCCGTCGACGCCGACGACGACCCTGCCGAGGCCGGAACGGGCTGTGGTTCCGTCCATGGCTCCTCCTGATGCGATCCCAGGGACTACTTCCACCCTGACACAGCGGGTCCCGAGCGGCCGGAGGGCCGCTGGGGCCAATGACGGGACCAAAGGTCCTACCCGGGCGGGTAGAGCGCGGACCGGCGGTGACGAGCCCGTTCGGTCCTGAGGGTGGACCATTCGGCCCTCGCCGACCCCGAGCGCTTGTCGGAGGGTGGTGACACAGGACAGCACCGTCCGACCCCTCGAACAGGAGGCGCGGCGATGAAACACATGAAGGTCGGCGGTCTGATGACCGACGACGTGGTCTCCGCCGTCCCCTCGACGTCGTTCCGGGAGGTGGCGAAGCTGTTCGCCGAGCACGACATCAGCGGAGTCCCCGTCGTGGACGAGGACGACCATGTCGTCGGAGTCGTCTCCGAGAGCGACCTCCTGGCCCGCCACGAGCTGACTGCGCGGGACCTGATGACCACGCCGGCCGTCACAGTGCACGCCGAGGAGACGGTGGCGGACGCGGCACGGCTGATGGTGCGGCGCGGAGTCGAGCGCCTTCCCGTGGTCGACGAGGAGGAACGACTGGTAGGCATCGTGACCCGCCGCGATCTGCTCTGCGTCTACCTCCGCCCGGACGCGGAGATACGGCACCGCATCCGTGAGGACGTCCTCACGGACGCCATGGACCTGCCCGGGGACGTGGTGGACGTGCACGTCTTGGACGGCGTGGTGACCTTGGGGGGCCGCGTCCGGCGGCGGAGTCAGGCCCTGATGCTCGTCGGACTCTCCGAGAAGGTCGACGGCGTCGTCGCCGTCGTGGCCCGACTGTCCTTCCACGAGGACGACACGCGTCTCGCGTCCTCCACCCGGACTCCGCACAACATCTCTTGGTGACTCAGCGCAGACAGGACGAACCGTGTCTACCACCGCTTTGACCCGATCACTCGTGACGTCGCTGATCGAAGACGCCGTCACGGCTCCCTCGATGCACAATGCGCAGCCGTGGAAGTTCGTCAGCAAGACGGGTACCGGCGTCATCGAGCTGCACGGCGATCCGCTGCGCGGCATGCCGCACGAGGACCCCGACCACCGCGCCCTCCACCTCGGCTGCGGCGCCGCCCTGTTCGGTCTGCGCGTCGGCGCCGCGCACAGAGGCCGGCACGCCGCGGTCCGGCTGCTGCCCCGCCCCGAAGACCCCTGGCACTTCGCCGACGTGGAACTCCACGGTGCGGACGACGTCGACCGCGGTCTCGGCCCGCTCCACGCGGCCCTGTCGCGGCGCCACACCAGCCGTTTCCCCTTCACCGAGGAGCGGATCCCCTCCGAGGTGATCGACGGTCTACGGGCCTCGGCCCTCCTGGAGGGCTGCCAGCTGGTCGTGCCGGGTGACTGGCACACCGACGCCGTCCTCGAGATCGTCCACGACTCCGAAAGGTTCGAGGCCGCGGACGCGGCGGTTCGCGCGGAGATCGCTGCCTGGATGCGCACGGGTGCGTCCGGCGAGGACTCCGAGACCGAGGGCATCCCTTCGTACGCCTTCGGCCCGCGGCAGTACGACGTCACCTCTCCGGTCCGGGACTTCGACTCGCCCCGGCACGTCCCGGACCGCGCTTCGGCACGCTTCGAGAAGCGGCCGCAGATCGCCCTCCTCGGCACGGTCGAGGACAATCCGCGGCAGTGGCTGATGGCAGGCCAGGCGCTGCACCGGGTCCTGCTCCGGGCCACCCTCGACGGTCTGTCCACCTCCCTCATGTCCCAGCCCCTGGAGTGGTCCGAACTCCGCTCCGTCGTGCGAGATCCGGCTTCTACGACGGGCTTCGTCCACATGATCATCCGCCTGGGCTACGGCCCCCAGGGCCGAGCCACGCCGCGTCGCCCTGTCTCCGAGGTGCTCACCTTCGACTGAGCCGCCCCTCACAGACGGAACCAGCGCTCCTGTCCGGGTGCGACGGTCACCCGCCGTCCGCCAGGGAGCACGACGGCGAGCGGGCCCTCGGGCGAGGCGGGAACCCAAACTGCCAGCCGCCCGGGAAGCATCCGCAGGCGCACCCCTCGATGAAGGCCGCAGCACAGGGTGAAGGTGAACCGTGGGACCTCCGTGAGCGTCACCGGAGCCACTCGAAGCCCTTCCGGTCCCGTTTCCAGACCGGTGATCCCGCGTTCGACGAGGTCGATCGTGCCCGCCATCGCCCCGAGGTGGATGCCCTCCCCCGTGGTTCCGCCCTGGACGTCGGCCACGTCGGCAAGCAGCGCCTCCTCGCAGTAGCGCCATGCGTCGGCGCCCTTCTGCCGGGCCAGCACCCACCCGTGGACGAGGCTGCTGAGCGTGGAGCCGTGGCTGGTGCGGCGCAGGTAGTACGCGACGGTGGCGCGCCAGGTCTCGTCGTCCAGCGCGTAGCCGAGCCGCCCGAACAGGCCGTACAGCTCCTCGGGCCGGAAGAGGTAGCCGAGCATGAGGGTGTCGGCCTGCTTGGACGCCTGGTAGCGGTTGACGGTGTCGCCCTCGGCCTCCAGGATCCGGTCGAGCCGACGGATGTCGCCGTAACGGGCCCGGTACGCCTCCCAGTCGAGCTCCGTCAGCTCGCCATATCCCTCGAACTGGCTGACCACGCCCTGGTGGAACGGCACGTGCAGGCGCCGGGAGACGTCCTCCCAGCGAGTGAGTTCGCCGTCGTCCAGCGACAGTTGCTCCGCCAGTTCCGATCGGCGGGCCTCGGGCAGTTCGCCGAACAGATCGAGACCGCGGGCGAGCACCCACGCGGCGGTCGCATTGGTGTAGGCGTTGTCGTCGATGCCCGGGACCGTCGCATCGGGATAGGCGTCGTGGTACTCGTCCGGTCCCACGACCCCCCGGATGCGGTAGCGGCCGAGCGCGGGGTCGAAGGCGGCGGCCCCGGACCAGTATCGGGCGACCTCCAGCAGGATCTCCGCACCGGCCGAGTGGAGGAATCCTCTGTCGCCGGTGGCCTGCGCATACTTCCAGACGTTGAACGCGACAGCGGACCCCACGTGGCGCTGGAGCCGCGAGTGGTCGGCAAGCCAGCGTCCTGAGCGCGGGTTCAGGTGCAGGTCCTGGGTCTCCTCGCGGCCGGAACTCGCGCTCTGCCAGGGATACATGGCCCCCTGATGACCGGCGCGGCGGGCCGCTTCGCGGGCGGCCGGCAGTCGTCTGTGCCGGTACATGAGCAGCGCCCGGGCCACCTCGGGGAAGTGGAGGTCGAGGTAGGGCAGGACGAAGAGCTCGTCCCAGAAGACGTGTCCCCGGTATGCCTCACCGTGCAGCCCACGCGCGGGCACGCCCACGTCGAGGTCCGCCGTGTGCGGGGACAGCGTCTGCAACAGATGGAACACGTGCAGCCGCAGGATGCGGCCCGCCTCACCGGGCACATGAAGCTCCCCCTGCTCCCAGACGCGCTGCCAGGCCGCCTTGTGGGCGGAGAGCAGCTGAGGGAAGGCCGGAGCACGAGCGATCACGTCAGTGGCTGCCGTGAGCGAGTCGGCGGCGGGCCAGTCCATCGATGTGTGCAGCGCCAGCGTCTTCACGACCATCGCCGGACGGCGGGGAACGACTGGCAGGTGGTACGTCTGCTCGGTGCCGGCGGAGGTGGCCACTTCCCGCGCGGGCCGCGCGGGGCGGGTCACCGTACGCACGGCCATGGCGATCCGGATGCCCGGGTCGACAGTACGGCAAGAGATCCAGGCGACGCCGTCGGGCTCGAATCCGGTCCGGTGATCGCCGAGATGACGCCCGTCCAGGTGCCGATAGCGCTCGACTCCGGCGTTGGTGACGGAGCCGTCGAGAACCGACTGCACCTCGACGGAACCCCTCCAACCATAGGCGCGAAACAGCGTGCACTGGGCCGCCAGTCCGGGTTGCCCCATGTGAACGAGGCGGATGTGGCTGACGCGCAGGCCGCGCCTGTGGGCGTCCTCGAAGAACAGACGTCGCGTGAGAACCCCCGCACGCAGATCGAGCTGCACGTCGTAGTGGCGCAGTTCGCCGGCGTCGGGGGTGAGCCAGTCGCCCGGCGGACCGTCGTCCGGGAGGCAGCGGTAGCGCAGAAGCGTCCAGTTGGGAAGGTTGACGAGATCCTCGTTCTCGACCTGCTGCCCTGCGACAGACGAGGTGAGCCGGTCGTAACAGCCGGCCATATAGGTGCCCGGGTAGTGCACACTCCCTGCAGTGCACTCGGGAGCGGAACCCCGAGTGGCGAACCGGCCGTTACCCAGGGTGCAGAGCGCTTCGACGAGCGGCTCGCGTTCCGGGTCGTACCGGTCGTAGCGCCACGTCCAGCCGGTGGTCATCCGCGCTCACCCCATACGCTCCGGACCAGCGTCGTCAGATCGGGAACCACCATGTCAGCACCCTGCTCCCGCAGGAGGGCTGCTGCGCCCCCCAGCGGTGTGCGGTCGACACCGACGACAAGACCGAAGCCGCCGCTTCGTGCAGCCTCGACTCCGGCGAGGGCATCCTCAGCGACTGCGGCCTCCTGGGGGCGGCTGCCCAGGAGGGCGGCCGCCCGCAGGAAGAGCGCGGGGTCCGGCTTGCCGGCGAGGCCGAGCCTGGCGGCGTCCTCGCCGTCCACGATCACCGTGAGGAAACCGGCGAGCCCGGCGGCACTGATCAGCGTCCGGGCGTGCCGGGAGGCGGAGACGGCAGCGCACGGCACACCCGCCGTGCGCAGGGCCGTGAGGGCGGGCCCTACGTCGGCGAAGGCCGTGACGCCTTCCGTACGAAGCAGATCGACGAACGCCCGTTCCTTGTGTGCCGCGACGGCCCAGACCGTGCCGCAGCCGGGGGCGTCGTGGGGCTCTCCCCGTGGGAGGTGAAGGCCGCGGGCGGTGAGGAAGGCCGCCGCACCGTCGTACCGGGACCTTCCGTCGACGAGTCGACGGTACTCGGCGTCCGCGTCGAAGGGGGGCTGTGTCCCGCTGTCGGGCGCGAGTCGGCCGAGGCATGCGTCGAAGGCGATCTTCCATGCCGCCGCGTGCACGACGGCGGAGTCGAGCAGAACACCGTCGGTGTCGAGGACAACGCTCTCCGGCGGCCGAGAGCCCGGGCCTCGGCCGTTCATCAGGCCACCGACGTGTCGGGGAGGCTCACGACCGTGTGCTGCGGGCCGCCCAGCGCGACTTTGATGGCGCCGGTCTGAGCCGCACGGCCGAAAACGTCGTAGGCCTCCTCCATCTCCCCCAGCTCGAACCGGTGGGTGAGCAGTTCTGCCGACGGCAGCCGCCCCGCGGCCATCATGCGCAGCAGCATGGGCGTGGACGAGGTGTCCACCAGCCCGGTGGTGATCGTGACGTCCTTGATCCACAGGTCTTCGAGGTGAAGGGTCGCCGGCTTGCCGTGGACTCCGATGTTGGCGACCCTGCCGCCTGGCCGGACCATGCGCGTGCACATCTCGAACGCCTCCGGGACACCGACGGCTTCCATGACGACGTCGGCGCCGAGGCCGTCGGTCAGATCCGCGACGAGCTGTTCGGGGCCTTCCCCTGCGTTCACTGTGGCGTCCGCGCCCAGGGCGCGGGCGGCGGCCAGCCGGGACTCGGCGAGGTCGACGGCGACGATGCGGCCGGGGCTGTAGAGGCGCGCCGTGATGACGGCGGCGAGGCCGATGGGGCCCGCGCCGACCACGACCACCGTGTCGGCGGGGCGCACCGCGCCGTTCAGCACGCCGACCTCGTAGGAGGTGGGGAAGATGTCGGCGAGCAGGACGGCGTCGGAGCTGTCGATCGAGTCGGGCAGCGGGTGGACGGAGAGGTCGGCGAAGGGGACCCGGACGTACTCGGCCTGTGTGCCGTCGACGGTGTGGCCGAGGATCCAGCCGCCTCCGCCCCGGCACTGTCCGTAGCGGCTCTCACGGCAGAAGCGGCACCTTCCGCAGGCCGTGATGCAGGAGACCAGGACCCGGTCCCCCGGCTGAACCGTGCGGACGTCGCGCCCGGTCTCCACCACCGTGCCGACCGCTTCGTGTCCGAGCACCCGGCCGGGCGTCACCTCCGGGACGTCCCCTTTCAGGATGTGCAGGTCCGTGCCGCAGATGGTGACGACGTCGATCCGGACAATCGCGTCGGCGGGGTCCTCGATGACCGGGTCGGGTACGCCCTGCCAGGCGATACGCCCCGGGCCCTGGAAGACGAGTGCCTTCATGGCGCCCACCCACTTCCTGTCGTGCTTCGCCGCGGTCCTCGTCCACCAGGCTCCGTCCGGTACTCGGGGCGACGCATGGGCCGGTCGGCCCCCCGATGTGCCCGTACGGACTCTCGGGGCGGGCCGGGTCAGGGTGCGAGGGTGGAGACCGGTACACGTTCCGAAGGAGGGACGGCCATGTCCGAGGCAGCCCCGAATCCCGCTCCCACGCCCCCGCGGCCGGCCCTGCTGAGTTTCCTGGGTGGCGTGGGGACGGTCACCGGCAGCAAGTTCCTGGTCGAGAGCGACCATGCGCGGATCCTCCTCGACTGCGGTCTCTTCCAGGGTTTCGCGAAGCTGCGGCACCGCAACTGGGAGCGGTTCGCCCGCGACGCCGCGGATGTGGACGCCGTGGTCGTCACCCATGCCCACCTGGACCACTGCGGCTATCTGCCCCGCCTGGTGCGGCAGGGATTCCGGGGCCCGATCCTGACCAGCGCCCACACCGCCCGGCTCGCCGGGATCGTGCTGCGCGACAGCGCACGGCTCCAGATGGAGGCCGCCCGGCACGCCAACGAACACGGCTGGTCCAAGCACCGCCCGGCCAAGCCGCTCTACGACGACTCGGACGTCGAGAAGACCCTGGCGTTCTTCGACCCCGTGACCGTCGGCGAGGACGTGGAGATCATGGTCGGCACTCGGCTGACGCTCCACCACGGCGGACACATCCTCGGCTCGGCATGGGCGCACCTCACGCTGGAGGACGGCCACACCCTGGCCACCTCCGGGGACCTGGGCCGCCCAGGGCACCCGCTGCTGCTGCCGCCGGAGCCGTTCTCGGGCGCCGACGTACTCCTCATGGAGTCCACCTACGGCGACCGCCACCACGACCAGGAGTCCGCCCGGTCGGAGTTCGCCGCCGTCATCGCCCGCGCCCTCGCACGAAACGGCACCGTCGTCATCCCGGCCTTCGCGATCGACCGGACCGAGGTCGTCCTGCACGAACTCGGCCGCCTGCGCGACACGGGCATCCTGCCCCGCTCGGTACCCGTGTACGTGGACAGCCCCATGGCCCTCGCCGCGCTCGACGTCTACCAGGACGCCGTACGCGAGCACTCCGCCGAGCTGCGGCCCGAGATCCTCGCACGTGGAGAGGGCGCGCTGAGCCCGGAACCGTTCCTCGCGGCGCGCACGGTGCAGGAGTCCATCGACATCAACAGCACGCACGGGCCCGCCGTGATCGTCTCCTCGGCCGGCATGGCCACCGGCGGCAGGGTCCTGCACCACCTCCACCGCCTTCTCCCGGACCCGCGCAACGCCGTGGTCGTGGTCGGCTTCGCGGCGGCCGGCACCCGGGCGCGAGACCTGGTGGACGGAGCCCGGACGCTCAAGATGTTCGGCGAATACGTGCCCGTACGGGCCGAGATCGCCGACGTGCCCCACTTCTCGGCCCATGCCGACGCCGGACAGATCATCGGCTGGCTCCGCGGCGCTCCTCCCCCGCACACCACCTACCTCGTCCACGGCGAGCCGACGGCGTCCGAGGCGCTGCGCGATCGCATCGACCGCGAACTGGGCTGGACGGCCGTCGTACCCCGCTCCGGGGAGGCCGTCCTGGTCCGCTGACCCGGTCCCACCGGTCCCCGGCTGCGCCCTGCGGCAGCACTGGTGCGCCGATCCCTCAGGGCAAGGAAGAGAGCGATGACACCTCAGCCGTTCACCGTCGCCGACGTGATGACAAGGAAGGTCGTCGCCGTCCAGCCAGGCGCGGAGTTCAAGGAGATCGTCGCCGCCATGGAGCGGTGGAAGGTGACGGCCGTCCCCGTCGTCGAAGGCGAGGGCCGCGTCGTCGGGGTGGTCTCCGAGGCGGACCTGCTCCTCAAGGAGGAGCTCCACGATCACCGCCTCGGACTCGTCGAGCAGATGCGACGACTCGACGCCACGGCTAAGGCGGGGTCCCGCCGGGCCGAGGATCTGATGACCTCGCCCGCCGTCACCGTCGCTCCCGGGGCGTCCCTGCCCCGGGCCGCCCGCCTCATGGCCTCCCACCACGTCAAACGGCTGCCGGTCGTCGACGCGAGCGGCACCATCCAGGGGATCGTGAGCCGGTCCGACCTCCTCAAGGTCTTCCTCCGCCCGGACGAGGATCTCGCCGCCGAAGTGCGCCGCGACGTCGTCGAGCACCTTTTCCCGCTCTCTCAGAGCCGGGTCGACGTGCGTGTCGACGCCGGAGTCGTGACGCTGTCCGGCGAGGTCCGCGACAGCACGCTCGTCCCGCTCGCAGCCCGCCTGACCCGCGCCGTCGAAGGCGTGGTGGACGTACAGTGCGAGCTCACCGCCCAGGGCCGGACGTAGCCATGTCCGGCCGTTCCGGTGCGGGTCACGAGGCCACCCGACATGCTCGAAGCATGTCCCAGGTCACCAGTACCGACCTGTACGAGGTCACGATGGCCCTCTCGTACCTGCGGGAGGACATGCGGGCACCGGCCAGGTTCAGCCTCTTCGTCCGCGACCTCCCCCGGGCCGCGGATTCCTGGTCGCGGCGGGGCTCGAACCGGCCAATGGACCGGGCCAGCGTCAAGCGCCTGCCCGTGGTCGACGACGACGGGCGCCTCGTGGGTGTGCTCAGCCGCAGCGACCTCGTCCAGCTCTTCCTGCGCCGGGACCGGGCGATCCAGGAGGAGATCGTCGAAGACGTGGTCACCCACACCTTGAGGCTGAGCCCGTCGGCCCTCTCGGTGGAGGTCGACGACGGCCGGGTCACCCTCAGTGGCACGGTCCGCCACCGCAGCCTCGTTCCGGTGCTCCTCAGGCTCTGCAACAGCGTCGATGGTGTCGTGGGGGTCGTCGACCGGCTCAGGTACGAAGACGACGACCTGTCGAGGAAGTGACGATCATGGACACCCCTGGCGCCCCGCACAGTCCCGTGGCGGTCTCCGCCGAACTCGACAGCCGGCTGTCCCGCTGGCTGTGGTTGGTCAAGTGGATCCTGGTGATCCCGCACTGGATCGTGCTGTGCTTTCTCTGGATCGCCTTCTTCGTGGTGACGGTGATCGCGTTCTTCGCGATCCTCTTCACCGAGCGGTTCCCACGGGGTCTGTTCGACTTCAACCTCGGCGTGCTCCGCTGGTCCTGGCGCGTCTCGTACTACTCGTACGGCGCACTCGGCACCGACCGCTACCCGCCCTTCAGCCTGGGCCCCGAGCCCGACTACCCCGCCCGGCTCGACATCGCCTACCCGGAGCGGCTCTCCCGCTCGATGGTCCTGGTCAAGTGGTGGCTGCTCGCCATCCCCCAATACCTCGTGATCGCCTTCTTCACCAGCGGCGTGCACGCGGGATGGTGGAGCGGCGGCCTGATCACCCTGCTCACGCTCATCGCGGCCTTCGCCGTGGCCTTCACCGAACGGTATCCGCGTGACCTGTTCGCCCTGATCGTCGGCCTGAACCGCTGGGTCCTGCGCGTCGCCGCCTACGCGAGCCTCATGACGGACGCCTACCCGCCCTTCCGTCTCGACCAGGGCGGTCACGAACCGGGGACGGCCGCCGTCCGATGACGGCGCCGCCTGGCGCGCCGCACCTCGTCGGTGCCCCACACCAGGAGCGGGAAGGTCGCGATGAGCAGGACGACGTCCAAAGGAAGCGCGGCTGTGCCGAAGAGGTCCTGGAGCGGGGGCACATAGACGAGGGCGGCCGTGAAGGCGAGCTCGAAGGCGATACCGGCGAGCAGCAGGGGATTCGAGAAGACTCCGATGTCGCGCAGTGCCGCATGGTCGGTGCGGGCCGCGAAAGCGGTGCCGACCTGGCAGGTGACGATGCCGGCGAAGGTGGCCGTTGTGGCCGTCACGTAGGCGTGGTGCAAGGGGCTGCCGGTACCCGTGGGGTCGCCCGGCTGCCAGCCCGCGCGCCACAGCACGTAGAAGTAGCCCGCCATGACGAGAACCGCCGACGTGAGCCCCAGGTACCCCCAGCTCCGTATGAGCATGTCGCGGGAGATCACACTCTGGTCCCGCGGCCGGGGCGGCCGCTGCATGATGCCGGGCTCGGAACGTTCTCTGCCGAGAGCGAGGGCGGGCAGGGTCTCGGTGCCGAGGTCGATGGCGAGGATCTGCAGCACGGTCAGGGGGAGCGGTACCGTGCCGGCGGAGAGCGCGAAGACGAGGAAGGGCACGATCTCCGGAGTCGCGTGGGCGAAGATGTAGACGATGAACTTGCGTACGTTGTCGTAGACACGGCGCCCGGATTCGACCGCGGTCACGATCGTGGCGAAGTCGTCGTCGGTGAGCACCATGGTGGCGGCCTCGCGGGCCACGTCGGTGCCGGAGCGTCCCATGGCCACACCGATGTGCGCGCGGTGCAGTGCGGGGGCGTCGTTGACGCCGTCGCCGGTCATGGCGACGATCCGGCCGTGGGCCCGCAGGGTGTCCGCTACCTTGAGCTTCGTCTCGGGCGAGGACCGGGCGAAGACGATCTCGTCGTCGCCTTCCACGAGGAGGCGGTCCAGTTCGTCGTCGCCCAGCGACTCCGACGCCGCGACCACGTGCAGGCGGGGTACTCCGATGCCGACCTCCCGGGCGACGGCTGCGGCCGTGGCGCCGTTGTCGCCCGTCACGACGTGTACCCGGATCCCGGCCTCGTGGCAGCGGCGGACGGCCTCGGCCACCTCGGGGCGCGGCGGGTCGTACAGCCCGACGAGCCCGAGCAGGGTCAACCCCGACTCCGCGTCCTGGCGGCGTGACGGCAGCTCCGCGCCACTCGGCACGTCGCGTACGGCGACGGCCAGGACCCGCATGCCGTCCCGGGCCAGCTCGTCAGCCGCCGTGCGGGCCTGATCCGCCCCCGTTCCGGGCAGGAGGCGGTCCAGCACCGCCTCGGGCGCTCCCTTGACCACGATCCGCGTGGGGCCCTGCGTCTCCCCGCCCCGCGTCTCCCCGCCCTGCACGACCGACATCAGGCGCAGCCGCGGATCGAAGCGGAACAGCGCCCGCCGTCCCGCGTCGCGCCGACCCAGGTCCAGCGGAGCCCCGTGGTCGGCGGCCCCGGCGACGAGGGCGGCCTCGGTGGGGTCGCCGTGCAGTTCGCCGTCGGCTTCTCGCGTGACGGTGGTGCACAGGGCGCCCGCCCTCGCCAACTCCTCTGCCCAGGGGCCCGGCTCCGCCCCGTGGTCGACCGTCCACAGAGCCCTGAGACGCATGCTGTTGCGGGTGAGTGTGCCGGTCTTGTCCGTGCAGATGACGCTCGTGGAACCGAGGGTCTCCACGGCGCTGAGCCGTTTGACCAGGGCGCCCCGGCGGGCCAGGGCGCGGACGCCGACGGCGAGGGCGAGGGTGATGGTCGGGAGGAGTCCCTCGGGGACGTTGGCGACGAGTAGCCCGATGGCGAACGTCAGGGAGTCGGTGACCGGAAGCCCGACCGCCACCCCGAGGACGAGAAACACGACGCCCATGCCGGTCGCGACGCCGGCGATGAGCCACGCGACCCGCTTGACCTGCCGTTCCAGAGGGCTCGCCTCACGCCGCGTCCGCTGGCTGAGCGCGGCGATCCGACCGAGTTCGGTGTGGTGTCCGGTGGCGAACACGATGGCGCGGGCCTGCCCCTCGACACAGGTCGTCCCGCTGAAGACGAGGTTCGGCTCCTCAAGCAGGGGGGCGCCGAGGATCCCGGCTGAGGCGATCCGTTCCACCGGCACGGACTCGCCCGTGAGCATCGACAGATCGACCTCGACCCCACCCTCGGTGACGTGCGCGTCGGCGGGGACCTTGTCGCCCTCCTCCAGGAGGATCAGATCGCCCGGTACGAGGTCACGGGCCTCCACGACGCGGGGCTGCCCGTCGCGTACGGCGACGGCGTGCTCGGGCAGATAGCGGGCGAGCGTCTCCACCGCCCGCTCTGCCTGACGTTCCTGGAGCAGGGCGAAGGCCGCGTTGACGGCGATGACAGCGATGATCGCCCAGCCGAGGACCGCCAGGTCCGCGACGAAGGCGAGAGCGGCGGCAGCCCACAGCAACAGTGCCAGGGGGTGGACCAGCTGCCCGACCAGCTCGCGCCCGAAGGAGGAGCGCACCTTGCGCCGCACTTCGTTCGGTCCGTGGACGGCGAGGCGCCGGGCGGCCTCGCGGGCCGAGAGACCATCCGGCCCCGTGGCGAGTTCACGACGTAGCCGGGGCAGTGGTTCGCTGGGGTCGAAGGGCAACGCCTCTGTGGAGGGAGCGGTCCGCTCCGGGGTGGCACGGCTGCTGCCGGCGCGTTCATTCATCGTCGTTCCCCGCACCGCTTCCCCGATGGAGTCGGCCGGACCATACGGGTTCCACTTGCTCCCACTCGCGTTCCCAGGCCGCGAGCCGGTGACCTTCGGTCCGCCGTCGTACGAGTAGGACCACGGCGGCGCCTGTCGTCCCTGTGACGCCTGCCGCCGCCACACCGCCCGACATCGAGGTCAGGGCGCGGTCGGCAGCACTGCTGGGGGGCCGGGCGGGGGACCCTGCGTCGTCCACCCAGATCGTCACGGCGCGTCCCTCCGGCGTCCGGGGCGGGACGTGGATGTTCCCAGACCGGCGGACGTGCTCGGGCTGTTCCCACACTGCCGGTGCGACGGCCTGCGGCTTCGTGCCGTACCGGGTGGCGACGGGCGGGTCCTTCGTCGGCCCGGTGGTGGTCGCGGTCACCTGATGTCGGTGCGCGGCGAGTTCACGGTCGGCCTTGGCTCCCGCCGACCACAGGCTCCCTGCGGCCACAGCACCGCAGATCACAGCGAACATCAGGACGAAGACCAGGGCGGCGCGCCGTGCGGGTCCCCTGGGCGGGGTGGTACCGCTCCCCGGCTCGTGGTGGAGCATGCCGCACCTCCCGTTATGGTGGCCTCGCCAACCTGTTGGCGGCTCGGTTCAGGGGGTGGCGCCGAGTTCCGTTCCGATGTGGTGGGCCCATGTCCGGATCCGTTCCGGATTCCGGAAGTCACCGCCCTTGCCCCGGGCCACCATGTGCCGGGCGACCGGGTCCGACGTCTCGGCGGTCACGGCGCCGCCGAAGGTCATGTGCTCGCGAGCACCGAGCTTCCTCATCCGCCGGGCGACTCCTCGTACGGGCGGGATGTCGTGCTGTTCCGCGGAACTGTCGACGGGACCGCTGCTGAACAGCCAGAGAGGCCGACGCCTGAGCTGGTCGGCGTTGCGCCGGGCGCATCGTCGTGCCTTGCCGGTCCAGTGCCCGGCGTAGAGGGCTCCGCCGAGGACGACTCCGTCGTAGCCGCTGACGTCGGTGACGGTGTCGGCCGGCAGGACGACGGCATCGAAGCCGTCGTCCTGGAGCGTCTTGCCGATCTCTTCGGCGATCCCGGCGGTCGCGCCGGCCTTGCTGCCGTAGGCGACCAGGACACGTTTGGCGTTCATGACGCCGCTCCCTCGGCTGGCTTGTCGGTCCGCTTCACCGGAATGGTCCGAACGGACGTGGTCTCCTCCTCGTCAGGCATCGGGACGCGAATGGTGAGAATGCCGTCCGCGTACGACGCCTCGACGTCGTCGGCGGGGATAGTGGCCGGGAGGCGCACGGTCCTGCGGAACGATCCGTAGCGGAACTCCGAGTGCTCCTTGTCCTCCTCGCTCTCGCTGTGCTCCGCGCTCACCGTGATGAGGTTGTCGTCGACGGTGATGCCGATGTCGTCGTCCGGTTCCATGCCCGGCAGCTCGGCTCGCAGCACGTACACGCCGTCACCGCTGGTCATCTCGATCGGGATGGAGTGGGCGGCTGTCGCGGGTCGCCACCCGGGCAGCCCGGGGAACTCCCGGTTGAACCAGTCGTTGAAGTCGGGGAAGAGGCTGTGCCTGCGTTCCACCTTGCTTCCGGCCATTTTCTGCTCCTCGTGTACGGGGCCCAGGACGGTCGCCGTGGACCCGAGTAGGTGCGGACAGGCGGCGGATCGGGTTGCGGAGCCCGGTCCGACTCCGTAACCCACTCTTCCACCCAGGAGGTCGCGTGGCGCAGTGTCCAAGGGGGCTGTCCGACGGGGCCGAACGGGCCGCACCAGGAGGGGACCGACCGGCCCATGGCGCCACAGCGCCGATGCTGTCAGCGGCAGATCTCCTCGACGAAATGGCCCACCCGTTCCTCCGGCAGGTGCCGCGCCAGGTCAGCCTCACTGATCATGCCGACCAGGCGGTGGTCGTCTATCACGGGCACGCGGCGGATGCGGTGGTCCTGCATCGTGCGGAGCACCACTCCGCTGTCGGCGCCCGCGTCCACGGTGACCGGCTTGCCCTGGGCTAGGTCCCCGGCCGTCATCCGGTGAGGGTCCTTCCCCTTGGCGAGGCACTTCACCACGATGTCCCGGTCGGTGATGATGCCGTGCAGCCGGTCGTCCGGCCCGCAGATGGGCAGCGCGCCGACATCCAGTTCGCTCATGCGGCGTGCGGCGTCCATGAGGTTCTCGTTCTCCTGCACGCAGCTCGCACCGGCGTGCATGATTTCCCTTGCGGTCGTCATGGCCGCGTCCTCCTTCCGTCCCCCTGTTCGCGATCCGGCTGATTCGCCGTTGGTTCACAGGAAGAGCGTCGACACGCTGATGGTGTGTACCGGGCGCATGGGTCGCCCATTCGCCCCTTCCACGGGCAGCTGGTGGTTCCTGGGCCGACCGGGCAGCGCGTCTCCCGTGGCCGCCCGTCGAGCGTGCCGGACCGACGGCTCGGTGTCCCGGACGACTCGGTGTCGTGTCTTCCTCGGCATGGTCACTCCTCCCTTCGTCCGGTGCCGTTCTCGAGTCTCGTCTCCGCGCTTGCCACGTGCCGTTTGACGGCTGCGAAGCTGTCCGGCGCTACGGAGATGGAGTCGAGGCCGGCCTCGACCAGGATCGCGGTGAACGCCGGATCGTCGCTGGGCCGCTGCCCGCACAGTCCGACCGGCCGGCCCGCCGCGTGGGCGCGGACGGCGAGGGTCTGGATGCTGCTGACGACGGCGGGGTCCCGCTCGTCGAAGACATGGGCGAGGGCCTCGGAGTCGCGGTCGACGCCGAGGGTGAGCTGGGTGAGGTCATTGCTGCCGATCGAGAATCCGTCGAAGCGTTCCGCGAACTCCCTGGCCAGGATGATGTTGGCGGGGATCTCTGCCATGACGTAGACCTTCAGCCCGTTCTCGCCACGTACCAGTCCCTCGGCCGCCATCACGGACAGTACGCGGTCGGCCTCGCCGAGGGTGCGGCAGAAGGGGATCATGACGACCACGTTCGTCAGCCCCATCCCCTCGCGCACGCGACGCAGTGCGCGGCATTCGAGGACGAAGCCCTCGCGGTAGCCGTCGCTGTAGTAGCGGCTCGCACCACGCCAACCGATCATGGGGTTCGCCTCGTCCGGTTCGAAAGGTCGGCCGCCGAGGAGCTTGGCGTACTCATTGGTCTTGAAGTCGCTGGTGCGCACGACGACGGGCGCCGGCCAGCGCGAGGCGGCGATCCGGGCGATGCCGTGGGCCAGCCGGTCGACGAAGTAGTCGCCTCGGTCGAGGTAGCCCTCGGTGATCCGCTCGACGACATGCCGGTCGTGGGCGTCCAGCCGCTCCGGATGCAGCAGGGCCATGGGGTGGACCTTCACCTGGTGGGCGACGATGAACTCCAGGCGCGCCAGTCCCACTCCGTCCGCGGGGAGCCGCCACCAGCGGAACGCGGCTGATGGATCGGCCAGGTTCAGCATCACCCGGGTTCGGGTGGCGGGCAGTTCCGCGAGGTCGGTCTGGGTCTCCTCGTACGGGAGCAGCCCTTCGTAGACACGTCCGCTCCCTCCCTCGGCACAGGAGACCGTGACGGAACGCCCGTCACGCAGGATCCGTGTCCCGTTTCCGGTTCCGACGACGGCGGGGACGCCGAGTTCGCGGCTGACGATGGCGGCGTGTGAGGTGCGCCCCCCGTGGTCGGTGACGATGGCGGAGGCCCTCTTCATGACGGGTTCCCAGTCCGGGTCGGTGACGCCGGTGACGAGGACGCCGCCCGGTGGGAAGCGGTCGAGGTCGACGGGCGCGTCGAGCGCCACGACACGGCCCTGGCCGATGGCCTCGCCGACCGCGATGCCTTCGACGAGCGGTTCGCCGGGAGTGGCGGTGAGCCGGCGGCGGGTCAGCGTGGTGGTGCGCCGACGCGACTGGACCGTCTCGGGGCGGGCCTGGACGATCCAGAGCTCGCCAGTGAGGCCGTCCTTGGCCCATTCGATGTCCATGGGGCAGCCGTAGTGCTCCTCGACGGCCGCCGCCCAGCCGGCGATCGTGCGGATCTCCGCGTCGTCGAGGACCTGCTGGTTCCGCTCACCGTCGGGTGTGTCGACCGTGCGGGTCAGCCCGGTGTCCGCGTACACGGCCTTCAGCCGCTTGGCTCCGAGGCGCACGTCGATGACGGGGTCGAGTGCCGGGTCCTTCATGCTCGGCTTGAACACCGTGTACTCGTCCGGGTCGACCTGTCCACTGACGACGGTCTCCCCCAGCCCCCAGGCGGCACTCACCACGATCACGTCCGGGAAGCCGCTCTCCGGGTCGAGGGTGAAGGCGACCCCGGCGCCGGCGAGATCGGAGCGGACCATGACCTGGACGCCGATGGACAAGGCGACGGCGAGGTGGTCGAAGCCCATCCGTTCGCGGTAGTCGATCGCACGGTCGGTGAACAGCGAGGCGTAGCAGCGCGTGCATGCCTCCAGGAGTGCGTCGGAGCCGCTGACATTCAGGTACGTCTCCTGCTGCCCGGCGAAACTCGCTTCGGGCAGGTCCTCCGCGGTCGCGCTGCTGCGCACGGCCACCTCGGGCGACTCCCGACCGATCTCCTCGGCCAGCTGCTCGTACGCCGCGAGCACGGCATCCCGCAGAGGCACGGGCAACGGCTCCACGAGGAAGAGGGACCGGATGGCCGCCCCGACCTCATCGAGCGGGGCACCCTCATGCAGTCTGTCGATCTGTGCCTCAACGCGACGGCGGAGGTCTCGGGAACCGAGCAGTTCCTCGTACGCTTCGGCTGTGGTGGCGAATCCCGGAGGGACGCGGATGCCCGCGCCCCTGAGCCGGGTGGTCATCTCGCCCAGCGAGGCGTTCTTGCCACCCGCTCGGCCGACGTCGTGCCGCCCGAGTTCCGTGAACGGTACGACGTGTCGTATCGGTCCCATGGTCTTCTCCACGGCTCTCGGGCCTCCTCAGTACGGCAGGGGCCGGCCGGACGGCGTGCGCAGGTCGAGGGGCGCGGGCCCGCGGGGGCGGCCCGGCCGGGGGTTGATCCGGATGCGCTGCATGATGCTCACCTCTCCGCAGAACCGGCCGACGGACCGGGGGCGTCCTCTCGCCCCACCGTCCCGCGTGGAGGTGGTCGCGCCCCAGTGCCGAGCGGGGCAGCGGGCACGGGCCGGTCGGTCGTACCGGGACGGGACCGGTCGGCCCATGCCGGGTCGCCGGTCCGGCGCTCGCGTTGCGGAAGGGGGACAGTGATCAACGGACACGGGGCACGGTGCAGCAGGCCGTGAACCGTCGAACCCAACCGCATGCCGGAGTAGCCGCCACGGCCTCGGCGACCGACCACCAGAGAGAGGGATTCTCGGGACGCCAGGGCGAGTTGTTCGACCGGGTGTCCCCGCAGGACCTCTTGGGAGATGGCGACGTCCGGATACCTCTCCGCCCAGCCCGCCACCGACTCGGCGAGCAGCCGACGCCGCTCGGCCAGGCCCTCTTCACCGTCGTCGTGGGCGAGGACGGAACGGGGCCAGACCCAGACGGCCCGCAGCCGTGCCTCGCGTAGGCTCGCCTCCTCGACGGCGAAGGCGACCGCGGCCTGTGAGGACTCGCTTCCGTCCACGCCGACGACGACGGTCGGTGGGTGCACGGCGGTGCGCTCAGGTGCGCGGACCACGACGACGGGACAGTCCGCCCGTGCCGTGAGCGGGGCGACCACGGAGCTCTCGCTGAACATCTCGGCCGGCCTGCCGAGACGGCGAGAGCCCACGACGACGAGTGCGGCGTGCTGCGCCATGTCGCGCAACACGGTCGCCGGCACACCGTTCACGCGTTCCGTCGCGATCCGCAGACCGTCGTGCAGTTCCCGGACGAGGTCCTCCGCGTTGGCGATCGCCGACTCCGCACGGATACGCAGGGCGCTCTGGCGGGCGAGCGCGTCGTACCGGAGCCCGTCGTGGGCAGGCGGTACGGCGACGACCAGCCTGAGCACCAGTCCTCTTCGTACGGCCTCGTCGGCGGCCCAGACGAGAGCGGGGACCGACTGCTCCCGAGGGTCGACACCGAGCAGTATCTCTTTCACGTCTCCTCGACCCGGGCGGCGAAGGCAGGTGGGACGATCTCCACCGGGCAGTGGGCATGATGGAGCAGGACGTGGGCGACTCGCCCCAGGGACGGACCTACGCCCAGCGCGCGGTGCTCTCTGCCCATCACCAGCAGATCGGTATGGGCACTCGCCTCCACCAGGATCCCGGGCGTGCTCGTGCCCGTCTCGACGTGATGGCTGACGATCAGCTGGGGGTAGAACTCCTGCGCGAGGTCGGCGAGCGACTTGATCTCGTGCACGCGTTGTCGTGCGATCTCGTCGAGGTCGTCAAGCATGGTCGCGACACTGCCGACGTGGGTGAGCAGGTTCCAGACGCTCACCAGCCGCAACGCCGCCTTACGGGCGTCGGCCTCGGCGGCCGCGACAAGCAGCCAGCCCAGATCCGAAGCCCCGTGCACGGCTGCCGTCACCGAGCCCGACGCCGGCCGGTCACCGTCACCACGGACCACGATCACGGGCACCTCGGCGCGGGCCGCCACGCCCAGACCGACGGATCCGAGCATGAGTGCGGAGAAGCCGCCGAGCCCCCGGTTGCCCACGACGATCGTGGCCCGGTGGCCGGCGGCCGCCCGGAGACCGGCGACCGGCTCCTGCCGGCCCAGCTCCTTCGTGACGGCAAGGTCCGGAAAGAGGTCACGGACCGCGCTCGCGGTCTCGGTCAGCAGGTCGCGACCCGCTTCACGTACCGCCTGGATCGTCTCGGCATTGGAGAAGATGGCCCGACGGTCGGTGTCGGCGGCGTGCACGAGATGCAGGGACCGCCCCCGTCGGTCCGCCTCGTCAGCGGCCCACAGCACGGCCGCGCGCGCGGAGGGGGACCCGTCCACTCCCACGACGACGTTGCCGAACTCCGGTCGGGCCGGGATCACGCTGGTCATGGCTCCTCCTCCGGGGTACACCCGAGGCTCGGGAGCGCGTCCCGAGGGGCGACATCTCCCACACTGGCATCGGGGTGGGCCTCCTCGGCATGGGCCGTTCGGCCCCGATCGAGCCCTGCCCGGCCCTGCTGCCGGAAGCGACATGGCACCAACCTGAACCTGAGATGTCCTGTCCGATCCGGACCCGGGACGGGGCGGAGAGGACTCGACGAGGGAGGCACGCCATGACAGCCCAGGTCACCGTCGGTCTGGACGGCTCTGCTGAAAGCCTCACCGCCGCCCGTTGGGCCGCGACGCAAGCGGTGCTGCGCGAAGTGCCCCTCAGGCTGGTGCACGTGGAGGAATGGCCGCGCATGCCGGAAGTACCCATGGCGTACGCCCGCACACTCGCCCACGACGAGCAGACCGAGAAGTTGATGCGGGAGGAGACGAATCGAGCGCGGAAGAACCATCCCGACCTCGAGGTCATCACGGAGCATGCGCATGGCCGGGCAGCCGAGGAACTGACAGCCGCCGCGAACGAGGCGGATCTGACGGTCCTCGGTTCGCGCGGACTCGGCGGCGTCCGCGGCTTCATCATCGGCTCGGTCTCCCTTGCCGTCGTCGGCGCGGCACGACAGCCGGTCGTCCTCGTACGCGCGAAAGACGAACGGGCAGGTCCCGGAGGCGGGATCGTGGTGGGCGTCGACATCCACCACCCGTGCGAAGCCCTGCTCGGGTTCTCCTTCGCCGAAGCCGCCCGAAAGGGCACGCCGCTGCGCTTCCTCCACAGCTGGACGCTTCCCGCCTCGTACGGCTACGCGGCCGTCGTGGACCCGGGGATCGGCGAGGAGCTGGGCCGCCACCTCCTCGGGGGGCTGGACGACCTGCTGGAGCCGTGGCGGAAGCGGTACGCGGGCGTGGAAGTGGAGGCCGAAACGGTGGTGGGCTCGCCCGCGTACCAGCTGGTCGAGGCGTCACAGACGGCGCAACTCGTCATCGTGGGACGCCGGAGTCGGAACGTCCCCCTCGGCCCGCATCTGGGCCATGTCGCCCACGCGGTCATCCACCACAGCCCCGCGCCGGTCGCCGTCGTCCCCTTGATGTGAGAGGACGACGGCGGCGACTGCTCGGACTGCGACTCGCGAACCCGGCCGCGGAAGACGCGCCACCGTCGCGCATGAGTTGGGACGGTACCCGTCGTTGGCGACGGTCCGGCTCCCCCTCCCCCTCCCCCTCCGTGAAGAGAAGCCCCGACTCCACGGTGAGCCCGGGGCGCGTTCAGGTCCTCCGAGCCGACGAACGCGATCGCCGACGCCTGCTCACTCAGCGGCCCCTGACGGCGCGTCACTCAGCGGCCCCTGACGGCGCGCCGGGCGCGCCCGGCACCTGGATGCGCCGTCCGGTCACCCGGCGCGGCGAGAGCGTCACCACGGTCTCCCGCCCGTCCCCAGCCCACGGCGCCGAGTGGACGGCATCCTTGATTCTCTGCACCTCGGTCTCCTCCGACACCGTGCGTGCCTGACCGACAAGGAGGACGCTCCAGCCCTGACTGAAGGCTTCGTCCAGGTGGTCCTCCTCGAAGGCGACCTCCGCCCCGGACGCCGAGGCGCGCGCGAGGGTCGAGTCCGCAGCAGTCATGAAGACCACACTCCCGTCGACGACCTGGTAGTTCACGGGGAACACCATCAGCCCGTCCCGTCCTTCGACGGCGACCCGGCCGACCCCGTGCCCGTCGAGCAGCTCCCAGCACTCGGCCTCGCCGATCTCCTCCATCCGTGCCCGGTACCCGGCGCGGGCTCCTCCGGGTGCGAGGTCCGCCGTGTACCCGGTGAGATCCTGGACGGTGGTCTCCAGGGCGTTCGCGAGCCGGACGAGGAACTCGATCCCCGGGGTGGGCACCTGCTCCTCCACGTAGGCGATGTAGCCGGGCGTCGAGCCGGCTCGTTCGGCCACGTCCTCCCAGGACAGGCCGAGTCGGGTGCGCCTGGCCTCGACGCGGCGGCCGAGGTCGCTCGTGGCGCGCGAGGCGCGCGGGTCACCGTCCGTGTTCATCACCCGTCTCCTTCCGTGGTCTCCGGGCGCTGCTGGGGTACGACGGCGACCGGACACGAAGCGTGGTGCAGGGCGCGGTGGGCGACCCTGCCGAGCTCCAGGCCGACGAGACCGTCGCGGCGCCGCGCACCGACGACCAGCAGGTCGGAGGCGGCGGAGCGCTCGGTCAGGACCTTGTGGGCGGGGCCCTCCACCGTGCTCCTGCGCAGGCGCACCTGGGGATGTTCGGACGCCGCGGTCTCAAGGGCCTTGTCGAGCAGTTCGGAGGACCCTTCCGTGAAGTAGGCCGCCCCGGCGCGCCTCATCAGCAGGTGGTCGGCCGGTTCATGGGCCGGCCGTTGCCAGGTGCGGACGACGTCGAGTTCGGCGTCCCGGACGGCTGCCTCGCGGAAGGCGAAGCGCACGGCCGGCGAGTCGACGTCGTGCTCTCCGATGCCGAGCAGGACGCGCCCGTGGTGTGCTTCGAGGGCTTGCCGGTGTCCCCGGACGACGACGACCGGGCAGTGGGCCCGGGCTGCCACGACGAGGCCGACGGATCCGAGCAGAAGGTCGGCGAGTTCGCCGCGTCCGCGGGATCCGACGACGAGGATCGTGCCCTCCCGGCCCTCCCCGAGGAGCGCGGTGGACGCGTCCTGGGCGAGGACGTCGGTAGTGAGGGAGAGGCCGGGTGCCCGGCGCCGGGCGCGTTCGGCCGCGGTGCCGACGATGTTCTCGGCGAGGACCTGGCCCGAGGGTCGGTCCGTGGTCCCGGCCGGCACGACTCCTTCGTAGTGTTCCCACAGGGAGGCATGGACGATGCGCAGGGGAAGCGCGTGCCGTACCGCTTCGTCGACGGCCCAGTCCAAGGCCGTGAGACTGGCGTCGGACCCGTCGACTCCTACCACCAGGGGCGATTCCATCGTGCCCACCGCCTTTCCGGGTCGCGAGGTGGCCTGCTGCCACGCTCGCACCGCACTGGAGTGACGGGGTAGGGCCGGTCGGTCCCAGGCCCCGGACCGCCCGGACCGCGTACGGAGGCGGCGCGGCGACACGACGGGAGGAGGGGCCCATCCGCTTCTCGCGGATCCTGATCGCGTGGTGCGCGGCCCGGAAGCCGCGTCCCCGCGTCCCTCTGGCGGGCCCCCTCCTCACTTTCAGGAAAGCATCGGCAGGCGGTCCGTGCCAGTGCTGCCCGGGTCCCGACGTGCCCCTTTCGGCCCTTGTCGTCCGCCGCCCGGCGGCGAAACCCTCGCAGCAACAGGACTCAGGGCGCAGACGTACCGGAGGCCGGTCATGAAGCACCCTCGTACCGTCGACGACGTGATGACCCATGCGGTGGTCTCCGCCAGGCTCGACGCACCGGTCAAGGAGATCGTCCGGTCTATGCGGCGCTGGGGCGTGAGCGCGGTCCCCGTGCTGTCGGCCCAGGGACGAGTGGTCGGCGTGGTGTCCGAGGCGGACGTACTCGGCAAGGTTCCGGGAGGGGCCCGGGACGACGCGGGATCGGTGACGGCGGGCAGCCTGATGTCGGCTCCGCCCGTCACCGTTCCGCGCGATGCCACGATCGCCGGGGCCGCGCGGCTGATGGCGCAGGGCCACCTCAAGCGGCTTCCCGTGGTGGACGAGGACGGCCGCCCGGTGGGTGTCGTCAGCCGGGGCGATCTGCTCAAGGTCTACCTTCGCTCCGACTCCGAACTCGCCGAGGACGTGCGCCACGAGCTCCTCACGCACCTGATCCCCGAAGGTGACGCGGCACTGACTGTACGGGTCCAGAACGGCGCGGTGACGCTCGCCGGACGCCTGCCACAGTCCGTTCCGGCGGATCTGGCCCTGCGCCTGACCCGGGCGGTGCCCGGTGTGGTGGCCGCGACGGCGGAATTCACGACCGCGTAGCAGCCTTCCCGGGTCCGGCCTCTCTCGTGCCGTGCGGCGGAAAGTGCTGGACGCGCGCGTCCGGGCCCGGGAACACCTCGGTGACCCGTCCCGTGTCCGCCCATCGGACATCGAAGGGCGGAGTGCCGTCCGGGTGGTGGAGCCCGACGATCTCACCGTCACGTCCCTCGTCCCCGACCGTGGCACCGCCCACGATCAGCCGGTCGCCGACGCGAGCCCACAACCCGGCGCGGGGCTTCTCCTGACCTTCTCGTGCTCCGGTCGCGGTCATGGTTCTCGCCTCCCGGCACGAGCGCCCTGCCACGGTTCTCCCGGGACAGGCTCTCTCCTCTTCTCCACCGTGCATCCTGGCCGGCCGGCCTCCGTAGGGGCCGAAAGTCCCGGAAGGGGACCGTTCGGCACTGCCCCGGGTGAGCTGCGCGCAGCAGAGTGAGACCTGGGCGGCCCCGTCTCCCGAAGGAGGACCGTCATGCAGCACCGCACGGTTTTCGAGGTGATGACCCACGATGTGGTCACCGCGGCCCCAGAGACCCCGTTCAAGCAGATTGCCCGGCTCTTCGCCGACCACGATGTCTCGGCGGTCCCGGTCGTCGACTCCGACCGACGCCTGCTCGGAGTGGTCTCGGAGGCCGACCTGCTGCGGGCCACCGCCGAGCTCCCGGACCTGGAGGGCCGTTGGGCCGGCGTCCGGCTGCTGTCGCAGGAGCGAGGGCTGCCCGACGCGGAGACGGCCGCCCAACTGATGACCTCGCCTGCCCTCACGGCACAGGCGAACTGGAATCTCGTCGAGACGGCCCGGACGATGCAGCGCAAGGCCGTGAAGAGACTGCCCGTGACCGACGAGACCGGTCGACTCGTCGGGATCATCAGCCGCAGCGACCTGCTGCGGCCCTTCCTGCGCAGCGACACCGCGATCCGTGACGAGATCGAGCACGACGTCCTGGCCGACACTCTGCGCCTGGCCCCCGACACGATCCGTGTGACCGTCGACGACGGAGTCGTCGGGCTGACGGGCCGGGTCGCCGAGCGGGCCGACATCCGCGTGATCGTGCGGCTCTGCCGTTCGGTCGACGGAGTCGTCGCCCTGCACGAATCGATCGAGTACGCCTACGACAACCTCGCGCTCGACGTGGAGCCACCGCGATGAACGCCCTGTGGGTCGCACCGGTCATGCCCGACTACGACAGCGCCCGGGCCGTCTTCTCCTGGCGACGGGAACGGTCCCGGCTCGCCGGACTGCCGGACGGCGGCATCAACATCGGGTACGAGGCCGTCGACCGGCACCTGCGCGAGGGCCACGGCGAACACGTCGCGCTTCGCTGCGTCGCCCGCGACGGATCCGTCCAGACGGTCACCTTCGCCCGGCTCGCGGCCGAGAGCTCCCGCTTCGCGCACGCGCTGGAGACGCTCGGCCTGGAACGCGGCGAGCGGGTGTTCACCCTCCTCGGCCGCCGGTTCGAGCTGTACAGCACCGTCCTCGGAGCGCTGCGGGCCGGACGAGTCCTGTGTCCCCTGTTCAGCGCCTTCGGTCCCGAACCCGTCGCACTGCGCATGAAGCTGGGAAACGCCCGGGCGCTGGTCACGACCCGGGAGCTGTACGAACGCAAGGTGGCCCCGGTACGGTCCCGTCTTCCGCACCTGCGGCACGTTCTGCTTCTCGACCCCGGGTCCGACCCGCCCCCGGACACCCTCTCCTTCCCCGCTCTCACGGCCGCCGCGCCGGACGCGTACACAGTGGGTCCGACCGATCCGGCGGAGCCGGCGCTGTTGCACTTCACCAGCGGCACGACGGGCACCCCCAAGGGCGCGGTACACGTGCACGAGGCGGTCCTCGCCCATCACGTCACCGCCGCCTACGCTCTGGACCTGCACGAGGGCGACGTCTTCTGGTGCACGGCCGACCCCGGCTGGGTCACCGGCATGTCGTACGGGATCATCGCCCCGCTCACCCACGGCGTGACGACCGTCGTCGACGAAGGGGACTTCGCCCCCGCTCGCTGGTACGGGATCCTCGCCGACCAGCACGTCACCGTCTGGTACACCGCTCCCACCGCGCTCCGCATGCTCATGCGGGCCGCACCACGCGGCGGCGAGCCGACTCCCGCCGAGCGTCACGACCTCTCTTCGCTCCGGTTCGTCGCGAGTGTCGGTGAGCCCCTCAATCCCGAGGCCGTGCACTGGGGCCGGGAGGCGCTGGGGCTACCGGTCCACGACACCTGGTGGCAGACCGAGACGGGTGCCATCATGATCGCCAACTTTGCGGCCGATCCGGTGCGGCCCGGTTCGATGGGCCGCCCACTCCCCGGTGTCGAGGCCGCCGTACTGGCGTGCGGCGAGGACGGCCGGGCTGCCATCACAGACGGGCGGGTCCGCGTCCTCCGGGAGCCGGGTGCCCAGGGCGAGCTCGCCCTGCGGGCGGGCTGGCCGTCGATGTTCAGGGCCTATCTCCACGAGCCACGCCGTTACGAGGCGTGCTTCGCCGACAGCTGGTACCTGACCGGCGATCTCGTCAGCCGTGACACCGGCGGCTGGTACTGGTTCGTGGGCCGCGCCGACGACGTCATCAAGTCCGCGGGGCACCTCATCGGGCCGTTCGAGGTGGAGAGCGCGCTCATGGAGCATCCGGCGGTCGCCGAAGCCGGTGTCATCGGACGCCCCGACCCGCTGGCCGGCGCGATCGTCAAGGCGTTCGTGCTGCCGCGCCCCGAGTATCCGCCCGACGCCGGTCTACGGCGCGACGTGATGGCGTTCGCCCGCCGGCGCCTCGGACCGGCCGTCGCCCCCCGGGAGATCGAGTTCGTCGAGGATCTGCCCCACACCCGCAGCGGAAAGGTGATGCGCCGCCTGCTGCGGGCCCGCGAACTGGGCTTGCCGGAAGGCGATGTGTCGACGCTGGAGACACCCGAACCGGCCGGGACGGCCGAGCCCTCCGAGAAGGAGCCGTGATGGCCACCGCACACGGCGGTACGTCCGCCGGGACACCGAAGACGAAGCGCCCCCGTCGCGCTCGTGGACCCGCGACGATCTCCCGCACTCCCGCGGCGGCCCACGACCTGGACCTGCTGCGGCAGATGCTGCTCATCCGGCGATTCGAGGAACGGTGCGTAGAGCTGTACAGCAACGCGGCGATCCGGGGCTTCGTCCACCTCTACATCGGCGAGGAGGCGGTGGCGGTCGGCGTCCACCAAGCGCTCGACGAGTCGGACGCGGTCGTCTCCACCTACCGCGAGCACGGCCACGCACTGGCCCGTGGGGTACCGCCCGAGGCCGTGATGGCGGAGATGTACGGGAAGAGCACCGGGTGCAGCCACGGCCGCGGCGGCTCCATGCACCTCTTCGACTCCGGCCGACGCTTCTACGGCGGCAACGCGATCGTGGGTGGCGGACTGCCGCTCGCGGCAGGTCTGGCACTCGCCGACCGGTTGCGCGGCGAGTCCCGGGTGACCTGCTGCTTCTTCGGTGACGGAGCCTTCGCCGAGGGCGAGTTCCACGAGACCGCCAACCTGACGGCGCTCTGGGGACTGCCCGTGCTCTTCGTCTGCGAGAACAACCTGTACGCGATGGGGACGGCCCTCGCCCGCGAACACGCCCAGACCGACCTGGCGATGCGGGCAGCGTCGTACGGCATGGCGGCCTGGGCCGTCGACGGCATGGACGTACACGCCGTGGAGAAAGCGGCACGCGGGGCGGTCGAGTCCATCCGCGCCGGCAGCGGACCTCACTTCCTGGAGATGCGGACGTATCGGTTCCGCGCGCACTCGATGTACGACCCGGACCGGTACCGGCCGAAGGAAGAGGTCGAGGAGTGGAAGCGACACGACCCGATCACAGGTCTCGCCGAGGGCATGCGTGGCTCCGGTCGCCTCGACACGGCCGCCCTGGAGGCCCTGGACCACGAGGTCGTGGAGAAGATCGGCCGAGCCGTCCAGGCGGCCGAACAGGCTCCCGAGGAGCCGGCCGAAGACCTGCTGCTCCATGTCACCGGCCGACACGAGGAGGCCTCGTCATGAGCACGCGGATGCGACCGGGGGCGCCTCCCGACAGCGGCACCACCACATACAGGGAGGCCCTGCGGGAGGCGATGCGCGAGGCCCTGACATCGGACGACCGCGTCTTCCTGATGGGCGAGGACGTGGGCCGCTACGGCGGCTGCTTCGGGGTGAGCCTCGGTCTCCTGGAGGAGTTCGGCCCGGAGCGAATCCGGGACACGCCTCTGTCGGAGTCCGCATTCGTCGGAGCCGGGATCGGCGCCGCGCTGGCCGGGCTGCGGCCGGTCGTGGAGATCATGACGGTCAACTTCAGCCTGCTGGCCCTCGACCAGATCCTCAACAACGCGGCCACCCTCAGGCACATGTCCGGCGGGCAGCTCGGTGTGCCGCTGGTCATCCGGATGACCACGGGCGCCGGACGGCAACTGGCCGCCCAGCACTCCCACAGTCTCGAGGTCTGGTACGCCCACATCCCCGGCCTCCGCGTCCTGGCGCCGGCGACGATCGACGACGCCCGCCACATGCTGTCGGCCGCACTCGCCGACCCCGACCCGGTGCTGCTCTTCGAGCACGGGAGCCTCTACAACACCGCCGGAACCCTCGATCCGTCGGTCCGAAGTGTCGACCTGGACCGCGCGGCGATCCGGCGAGAGGGCACCGACGTCACCGTCGTCGCCTACGGCGGTTGTGTGTCCAAGGCTCTCGAAGCAGCAGAGGCGATGGCGGGCGAGGGCATCAGCGCGGAGGTCGTCGACCTACGGACGCTGCGGCCCCTGGACGACGCCACGATCCTCGGCTCGGTCCGGCAAACCCACCGGGCCGTAGTGGTCGACGAGGGCTGGCGCAGCGGCAGTCTGTCCGCCGAGATCGAGTCGCGCATCTGCGAGCAGGCGTTCTTCGAACTCGACGCGCCCGTCGAACGGGTGTGCAGCGCAGAGGTCCCCATCCCCTACGCCCGTCAGTTGGAGGAGGCGGCACTCCCCCAGGTGGCCGGAATCGTGGCGGCGGCGCGGCGGGTGGTGAGCTGAGATGGCCGAGTTCACGATGCCCTCGCTGGGCGCCGACATGGACGAGGGCACGCTCTCCCAGTGGCTGGTGCACCCTGGCGACCAGGTGGCGCGGGGCGATGTCGTCGCAGTGGTCGAGACAGCGAAGTCAGCGATCGAGGTGGAGTGCTTCCAAAGCGGTACGGTCGACGCCCTCCTCGTCGACGAGGGCATCACCGTGCCCGTCGGCACCCCGCTGGCACGTATCGGCACGACCACCGAAGGCAAGCCGAAGCCGACCACAGACCGGCCCCCGTCGACGCCCCTGGTCCGCAGACTCGCCCAGGACCGGCACGTCGACATCGCCGCCGTCCACGGTTCGGGTCCGGGAGGAAGGATCACACGCGCGGACGTGGAACACGCGGAACCGGAAACTGCACGAGCACCGCAGCGCGGCAAGTCCGCCCGGCCCTCGGAGTCCAGTCGCACCGCGACCGGACGGCAGTCGGGCGCGGAGCCGGCGCGACGAAAGCCGATCGCATCCGGGACCGAGGCGAGGACCGCGCCGACGAAACGGTCGGCGAAGCCGGTGCACAGCGACGATTCGACCGGGAGGCGTCCCGCTCCACCACGCGTGAAGTCCTCACCGCTCGCGCGGCGGCTGGCCACGGAACTCGGCCTCGACCTCGCCGAGGTGACCGGCACGGGTCGAGGCGGCACCGTCCGCGCAGCGGATGTCCGTTCCGCCACAGCAGCCGGGGGCGCACCACCGCCGGCCGTCCCGGACGCGGCACGGGCGGCGACCGCCCGGCTCATGAGCCGGTCCAAGCGGGAGATCCCGCACTTCTACCTCTCCACGACCGTGGACATGGCGGCGGCCCTGGAATGGATGCATGCCCGCAACCGCGAACTGCCCTTGTCCGCCCGCCTGGTGCCCGCCGCGCTCATGCTCAAGGCGGTCGCACTGGCAGCGCGGAAGGTACCCGAGCTCAACGGGCACTGGGGCGACAGCGGGTTCGTCCCGGCGGAGGAGGTCCGGCTGGGTGTCGCCGTCTCCTTGCGGGGCGGTGGCCTTGCCGCCCCGGCCCTCGCCCACGCCGACGCGCTCTCCGTGGCCGAGGTGATGGCCGCGCTCAAGGACCTGGTGGCGCGGGCACGGGGCGGCGGGCTTCGCGCGTCCGAGACCGCCGACCCCAGTCTCACCGTCACGAACCTCGGCGATCAGGGTGTCGAGGCCGTGTTCGGTGTCGTCTACCCGCCACAGGTCGCGCTCGTCGGCTTCGGGCGGGTAGTCGAGCGGCCGGTGGCCGTGAACGGCCTGTTGGGAGTCCGTCCCGTGGTGACGGCGACACTCTCCGCCGACCACCGAGCCGCCGACGGCGCCACCGGCGCGCGCTTCCTGACCGTCATGGACCGGCTCCTGCAGCGACCGGAGGAACTGTGAACCACGACCAGGCAAAGGCGTTCGTCCGACAAGCCGTGCAGCGTGTCGTCCCCGACGCCGACTTCACCGGGCTCGATCCCGGCGTGTCCCTGCGGGACACGTTCGAGATGGATTCGCTGGACTTCCTCGAGTTCGTCGAAGCCCTCGCCGAACAGAGCGGCACGGAACTCACCGAGGACGACTATCCGGTCCTCGACACCTGGGACGGCTGCGCCGCTCGCCTGGCGGTCGGGGCAAGTGCGTCCGCACAAGGAAGGAGAGGGTGATGCGTCACCGCAGGATCGACCAGCTGATGACCCGTGATGTAGTGAGCGTCCGCGGCGACACCCCGTTCAAGGAGGTCGCCCGCACGCTCTCGCAGCACCAGGTGACCGCTGTGCCCGTGGTGGGCGGCGACGGCAGGGTCGTCGGGGTGGTGTCGGAGGGCGATCTGCTGCGCAAGACCGCTGACCAGGTCGCCACACCGGGTGGGCTGCCCGCCGTTCCAGGCCTGGAGGAGTGGGAACGGGCGAAGGCCGAGGGAACGCGCGCCGAAGAGCTGATGTCCGCCCCTGCGGTGTGTGCCCGCCCGGAGTGGACCGTGGCGGAGGCGGCACGACTGATGGAGGTCCAGGGGGTCAAACGCCTCGTCGTCGTCGACGGCGACGACCGGTTGGCGGGCATCGTGAGCCGCCGCGACCTGTTGGACATCTACCTCCGCGAGGACGAGGACATCCGCCTCGAGATCGTCGAGGACGTGCTGGGTGACACGCTGCGTCTTGATCCGACCGCGCTTGCCGTAGAGGTGCACGACGGGCGGGTGGAGCTCGGCGGGAGGCTTCCCTTCCGGGGCATGGTGCCGGCGATCGAGCGCATGTGCGCGACGGTGGACGGCGTGGTCTCCGTCTCCAGCACCCGTCTCGTCTACGACGTCGATGACACCGAACGAGGAGGTGGACGATCATGACGCGGAGCATCGTGGTCGGCCTGGACGGTACGGAACAAGCGAACGCCGCCGCGGAGTGGGCGGCGGAGGAGGCGCTGCTCCGCGGCGCGGACGTGCATCTGGTGCACGCTGAGGAGCCGGTGCCGGAGGCCGTTCTGTCGCTCGCGGAGTGGGAGTCCGAGGAACCATGGGCCAGGGAGATGATGGCGCGCACCGCCGGTGGACTGCGCGAGCGCCATCCCGGCCTGTCGGTGACCTCCCAGGTGCTGCCCTCGGGGCCCGTTCCGGGGCTGGTCGCCGCGGCTGAGGAGAGCGATCTGCTCGTGCTCGGCTCGCGGGCACTCGGCAGCGTGGCCGGCTACCTGCTCGGCTCGGTCGGCCTGACGGTCGCCGGTGTCGTCGCGCGCCCCGTTGTACTCGTACGGGCCGTCAGCCCGGGAAGCACTCCGCGGGGCCCCGTCGTGGTCGGGGCCGATGTGCGGCAGCCCGTGGACTCCGTGTTGGGCTTCGCCTTCGAGGAAGCCGCGCGACGGAACACCCAGGTCCTCGTCGTGTACGTACAGCAGCTCCCGCTGCACGCGGGAATGGGGCCCGCGATGGTCCCGGACTTCAGGCTTTCCATGGTGCCGGAGATCAAGCGTTCGGTGGAGGTCATGCTGGAGCCCTGGCGGGCGAAGTATCCCGACGTCGAGGCGGTCGCCCGCGTGGCGGTCGGATCGGCCGGACTCGAACTGGTGGCGGTCGCTTCGGAGGCCTCCCTCGTGGTGGTGGGCCGGCGAACCCGCCGTTCGACGCTCGGCGCACACATCGGCAGCGTGGCCCACGCCGTCCTGCACCACAGCCCGGTGCCCGTGGCGCTCGTTCCCCACGACTGATCGGTGCCGGTCAGTTCTGGGGCGCCGTCGGACGCAGCCGTACCGCCGTGACCTTGTACTCCGGACACGAGGTCACGGTGTCGGCGTGCTCCGAGGTGAGGGAGTTGACGCCGCTGGCCGGGAAGTGGAACGCACAGAAGACCTGCCCGGGGGCGAGTTCCGTCCCGACGCGGGCGACGAGTCGCGCCTGTCCGTGACGGCTCTCGACGGTGACCGGAGCGCCGTCCCGTACACCGAACCGGGCGGCGTCCTCCGCGGTCAGGTCCAGGCGGTCAGAGGCGTCGAGGAGCAGGTTGCCGCCGCGCCGTGTCATGCTCCCGGAGTTGTAGTGGGCCCATCGGCGACCGGTGACGAGCACCAGCGGATAGTCCTGGTCCGGCTCCTCGCCGGGAGGCAGATAGGGAGCCGCCGACAGGTGGGCGCGGCCGTCAGAAGTCGCGAACTCTGCAGCGTACAGGGTGCGTTCGCCCGGCCGGCCCGGCACGGGACAGGGCCAGGGCACAGCCCCCTCACGGTCGAGGCGCTCGTGCGAGAGACCCGCGAAGAGAGGCGTCACACGGCCGCACTCGGCGAGCGCGGCCGCTGGGGTGGAGCAGTCCAGGTCGGCATCGAGGGCCTCGGCGACCGCGTGCACGACCTCGAAGTCGGAGCGCGCCGAGCCCGGCGGAGTCACCGCCTGCCGTACGCGCTGGAAGCGTCGGTCGAAGTTGACGAAGGTCCCGTCCTTCTCCAGCCACGACGCCACGGGCAGGACGACATCGGCGTGGTGGGCGGTCTCCCCGAGGAACAGCTCGTTGACGACGACCAGCGGGCAGGCGTCGAGGGCCTCGGCGACACGCCGGCTGTCGGGGTCGGTCGCGCACACGTCCTCACCGATGATCCACAGCGCCCGCAGGCGGCCCTCCCGAGCCGCCGCGAACATCTCGGGGATGCGCATGCCGGGCCGCTCGGGGACCGGCCGGCCCCACACCACCTCGGCACGGGCGCGGGCCTCCGGGTCGGTGACCCGGCCGTAGCCCGGGAGCAGGTCGGGCAGGGCGCCCATGTCGGACGCGCCCTGGACGTTGTTCTGCCCACGCAGGGGGCTGATGCCGAACCCGCGGCCGGTGCCTCCGACGGCCCCGCGCAGGATGGGGAGGTTCGCAAGGGCCCGCACGCCGTCGGTTCCGTGCAGGTGCTCGGTGACACCGAGCCCGTACAGGACGGCCGGACGCTCGGCGCGGCCGTAGAGTCGGGCGGCCGTCCTGATGTCGCCGGCGGGGACGCCGGTGATCCCGGCGACCCTCTCGGGCGGGTAGTCGGCCAGCAGGTCGGCGAGTTCGTCCAGTCCGGTGGCGCGATCGCGGAGGAAGCCCGGGTCCGTCATGCCTTCGTCGACGAGGACGTGGGCAAGGCCGTGGAAGAGAGCGACGTTCGTTCCGGGGCGCGGACGCAGGTGCACGTCGGCATGGTGGGCGAGTCCGACAGTACGGGGGTCGGCCACGATCAGCGAGGCACCGGCAAGTGCCCGCTGGAGGAGGCGGGCGCCGACGACGGGGTGGGCTTCGACGGGATTGGCGCCGACGACCAGGAGGCAGTCGGCGGTCTCGACGTCGTCGAAGGGGTCGGTGCCGCCGGCGTGTCCGAAGGAGGCGGTGAGTCCCGCGGCGGAAGGCGCGTGACACAGGCGGGAGCAGTTGTCGACGTTGTTGGTGCCGATGACGGTCCGAAGGAGCTTCTGAACGAGGTAGTTCTCCTCGTTGGTGGCACGGGCGGAGGAGATCGCGGCGACCGCGTCGGGGCCGCCGTCCCGTACCGCCGCGCGCAGGCCGTCGGCGACCCGGGCGACCGCCTCGGCCCAACTCGCTTCCCTCAGAGCCCCGTTCTCGCGGACCAGGGGTTCGGTGAGACGTTCGACGGAGCCGAGGTATCCGTAGGCGAAGCGGCCTTTGACGCAGGCGTGGCCTCGGTTGACGGGCCCGTCCCGGGCGGGAAGCACGGCGGCGACGCGGTCCTCGCGGACGACGACGTCGAGGGCGCAGCCGACTCCGCAGTAGCCGCAGGTGGTCCGCACGCGGTCGGTGGGGGCTTGCCGCGAGGTGAGGCCCTGCCCGGGTCCCGGCTGGGTGATCGCTCCCGTCGGGCAGGTGTCGACGCAGCTGCCACAGGACACGCAGTCGGAGTCGGCCCAGGTGCCACCGGTCCCCGGGGCGACGACCGTGTCGGCACCGCGCCCGGTGAGGGTGAGTGCGAACGTGCCCTGGACATCCGCACACATGCGGACGCAGCGCCCGCACGCGATGCACAGGTCTTGGTCGAGATGGACGTACGGGTGGGTCTCGTCCCGCCCGCGCGCGAGGTCACCGGCTGCTGTGTCCGCAGGGATCTCCAAGTCCCGGCACACTCCGGCGAGTTCACTGTGTGCGCTGTCGGCAAGCGCGTGCGGCGGAAGCGCCGAGACGATCAGGCCGACCGCGTCCCGGCGCAGGTTCCGCACACCCTCGTCGGCGGTGTCGACGGTGAGGCCCGGCGTCACGGGCGTGACGCATGCGGCGACGGTCCGCCCGTCGGCGCGGACCAGGCAGGTCCGGCATGAGCCGACCGGCCGGAGACGGTCGTCGTGGCAGAGGGTGGGCAGTTCGGCTCCGGTGGCACGCACCGCGTCAAGCAGGGAGGACCCGGCGGGCAGTTCGACCGGAACGCCGTCGACCTGGAGCCGGGTCATCGGTCCCATCCTTCCAGTGCCGGCCCGTAGGCGCGGGCCAGGCTGCGGACGGCAGCGGGAACGCGGCGGCCGAACGCGCAGAGACTCGCCTCGCCCATCAGCCGTGCCAGACGTTCGTAGGTCTCCCCGGGCCCGCGTCGGCCCTGCGTGAGTTCGCCTCCTCGCCGGGTGCCGACCCGGCAGGGCGAACAGGCCCCGCAGCTCTCATCGGCGGCGAACTCCCAGATGTGCCGGAGCAGTTCGTGCGGATCGATGTCGGCGTCGAAGGCGACCATGCCGGCGTGGCCGAGGGCGGCGCCGCGCTCGGCGAGCGCTGCCGTGGTGAGCGGGACGCCGAGCGCGGTCCCGGCGAGGAAGCCGCCGAGGGGCCCTCCGATCTGAAGGACGACGAGCTCGTGGCCGCCCTTGAGTCCACCGCCGAACCGGGTGCAGATCTCGTCTACGGGGGTGCCGAGCTCGACCTCGTATGCGCCGGGCCGTGCGAAGCGCTCGGACAGGCACACCAGCTTGGTGCCGGTCTCGTCCCGTACTCCACGTCGTGCGTAGGCCGCGCCGCCGTGGGCGACGATCCAGGGCACGGCCGCGAGGGTCTCCACGTTGTTGACCACCGTCGGGCTGTCCCACAGGCCGTGGTCCGTGGGGTACGGGGGCCGCGGGCGCGCACAGCCGCGAGCCCCTTCCAGGCGGGCGATGAGGGCGGTCTCCTCGCCGGCGACATAGGAACCTGCTCCTTCGACGATCTCGACGAACGGCCACGGACCGGCTGCCTCGACGGAGGCGGGAAGGCATCCCGCCTCCGTCGCGCGCTCCACCGCCCGACGCAGCCGGGCCATGGCTCTCGGATACTCGGAGCGCACCAGGACGACCCCGCGCCGGGCACCGGAGGCGAAGCAGGCCAGGGCCAGTCCCGTGAGGACGCGATCGGGGTCCTCCTCCATGAGCAGCCGGTCGGCGTACGAGCCCGGGTCCCCCTCGTCCCCGTTGGCGATCACGACCGCGTCCGGTTTTCCCGCCGCTGCGGCCCACTTGTCCGCCACCGGGAATCCCGCGCCCCCTCGCCCGCGCAGTCCCGACGCGGCGATCTCCTCCCGTACGTCCTCGGGCCGCAGCTCGGCGACCGCCGCGCGCCACACGTCCCAGGCGGAGTGCCCTCCCACGATGCCGGCCAGCAGGATGGGCGCCCTGGTGGTGTCGGCCGTGGGGATGTCCGGCACACGTGGTTCCGTCCGCCGGCCGAGTTGATCGGCCAGGTCCGGGCCGGTACAGGGCAGGGTGCCGTCGAGGGCGGCGGGGCCCGCGTAGCAGTAGCCGAGGCAATGCACCGCCTGCAGCGAGGTCGAACGCGTCTCGTCGGCCGAGCCCGCCACCACTCCGAGTGCCCGTTCGACCTCCGCCAGGTGCTGTCCACCCCGCGCTGCGAAGCACGCCGTCGCGGTGCACACCCGCACGTGCCGCTCGCCGCGCGGGGCGGCGAGATCGGCGAAGAAGGTGGCGGGGCCGAGCCCCGCGGCGGCCGGCAGTCCGGCCGCCGCCGCGGCCCGGGGCGCCCACGCCTCCGGCCCTTCGACGGTGCCCGACCTGGCGCGTTCCAGCTCGGCCGGCAGCAGACCCTCAGGCCCTCCGTGCCGTGCGGTCAGCTCACGGAGCGCGTCTGGGAGTCTGCCCGGGTCCCCGGGCCTCGGACCGGTCATGTTCCCAGGGTGACCGGCCACGCTCCCGCTCGCATCCCGGTCGGTGATGGGGTTCACGGTTCCGCGCTGCGCAGGGCGGCCAGGCGCCGACGGTACTCCTCCTCCTCGATCTCACCACGCGCCAGTCGCTCGCCCAGGATCTGCTCGGCCGACGTGGCGGGCCGAGACTCCGACAGTCGTTCCGCAGGCCGGCCCAAGGTGCGGAAGAGCATCACCGCGACGGTGATGAGAAGGCCCCAGAACAGCACCATCCCTGCTGACATGGCGAACCAGCCCCATCCGTTCATGCCGTCGCCGTACCAGAACATCATCGTCACTCACACCTCCCAACGGCAGAACCGGCAGGAACCGGATGCCCCTGCCTCCGGCCTGTCCGCCACACCACCGTGCGCCGCCCCAGGATGCCCAGCACAGGGCCGTCCGGTCCCTGGCGGGGGGCCGGACGGGCAGGGAAGGGAACAAGCGGCCCCTGGAGCCGGGATCCCGACGGCCGGAGGGTGGGGAACAGCAGGCTCACGCCCGCCCATGCGGATCACTGCCGGGAGGCCACCATGGTCCGGGACTCGGGGATCCCACCAGTCGCGGACGCACCGCGACCGTGGCAGATGCTGTTCCTCGCCACCGTCGGGTTCACTCTCTGTTTCTGGGCGTGGGCGCTGTTGGGCCCACTCGGCCCGCGCCTCCGGGACGACCTGGGGCTCAGCTCCCTCGAGCAGTCGCTGGTGGTCGCCGTTCCGGTGGTGATCGGCGCGCTCGGCCGGATCCCGGCGGGGGCTCTGACGGACCGCTGGGGGGCACGCCGGGTCTTCCCCCTCGTCGCGGCCCTGACAATCGTCCCCGTTCTGTACCTGGGCCACCTGGCCGACTCGCTTGCCGAGGTGCTCGCAGGCGGCTTCCTCCTCGGGCTCGGGGGAACTGCCTTCGCCGTCGGTGTGCCCTTCGTCAACGCCTGGTACCCACCCGCACGGCGGGGCGTCGCCCTCGGGATCTTCGGGATCGGCACCGGAGGTACGGCCCTGTCGGCGTTCACCACGGTCCAGCTCGCCGACGCTGTCGGACGTTCCTTCCCCTTCGATCTCGTGGCCGGCTGCCTCGCCATGTACGCCGGGGCGGCCTGGTTCCTCCTCCGCGACAGGCCGGGGCGCGCGACGGCGGCGGGGTCGCTGTTCTCGCGCACGACATCGGCCATGCGCACAACGGCCACGTGGCAGTTGGCGTTCCTGTACGCCGTCTCCTTCGGCGGGTTCGTCGCGTTCAGCGTCTATCTTCCGACCTACCTCACCAGGGCCTACGAGCTGGGGCGCTCCGACGCGGCACTGAGGACCGCGGGATTCGTCGTCCTCGCCGTGGCAATGCGACCCGTGGGCGGCTGGCTGTCGGACCGTATCGGTCCCGTGCCCGTGCTGACGGTTTCGTACGGGCTCGTCTCCGTGTGTGCCCTGGTCGCGGCGTTCGAGGCCGGCCTGGTCCCCGTGGGGACGGCGGCCTTCTTCGGTATGGCCGCCGGCCTGGGCGCCGGGTCCGGGGCGGTCTTCGCGCTCGTGGCACGTCTGGTTCCGGCCGAGCGGGTCGGCTCGGTCACGGGAGTGGTCGGGGCGGCGGGCGGTCTCGGAGGCTTCTTCCCACCCCTCGTGATGGGAGCGGTCGACAGCGTCGCGCACGACTACACGTGGGGGTTCGTCCTCCTCGCCGTCACCGCGACGGGCGCCGGAACCCTGGCCGCCACCGCTGTCCGGCGACGTGCCCGGGCGAACGCGGATGCCTGACCGCGGCGGCGAGGCCGCTCCTTCGGACCTCGCGGTGACCCGGCGATTGGGCCTTTCGGCCCGCTTCCGGGCCTGGGTGGCCGTAGCCACCCGTTCCTTCCGGAGGTTGGTATGGGAGACATGAACGCCGACCGGGCACTCCTCGTCGCCACCGGGGTACGCAAGATCTACCGAACGGGCTCCGTCGAGGTCACCGCCCTGCTCGACCTGGATCTCGTCGTGCGCCACGGAGAGATGGTGGCGGTCATGGGGCCGTCCGGTTCCGGAAAGACCACGCTGCTGAACTGTCTGTCCGGGCTCGACGACATCGACGCCGGCAGGGTGGAGGTCGACGGCCACGACCTGTTCGCGATGTCGGACGGGGCGCGGACGGAGCACCGGGCCCACACCATGGGCTTCGTCTTCCAGGCGTTCAACCTCATCCCCGTCTTCTCCGCGGTGGAGAACGTCGAACTGCCCCTCCTGCTCGTGGGCACCCGGCCGCGCGAAGCCCGTCGCAGGGCGCTGGACATGCTCGACCGGGTGGACCTGGGCCACCGGGTCGAGCACCGGCCGAGCGAGCTGTCCGGGGGTGAACAACAGCGGGTGACCATCGCCCGCGCCCTGGCGGGACGCCCGGCCATCGTGTGGGCGGACGAACCGACGGGCAACCTCGACAGTGCGATGGCCGACCAGGTCATGGACCTGCTGTGCGAGCTCAACCAGGACGAGAGCCAGACGATCGTCCTGGTCACCCACGACAGCGCCATCGGCGCGCGTGTCCCACGGCTCATCCGGATGCACGACGGGCAGCTGGTCGACGACGTCCGCCAGACCGTCACCGCCCGAGCCCCGAGCCCCGACCTCCCCTTGGGCTGAGCATGTACCCGAACCTCCTCATCCCGCTGCTCACCGCCCTGGCGCTCGCCCTCGCGGCCCTGGTGCTGGTCGCCGTCCGGCAGCCGGTGTCACGGCGGCTGGCCTTCCGGCAGGTCGCCCGACGGCGCACCGAGGCAGCGCTGGTGATCGGCGGGTCGATGCTCGGAACGGCCATCGTCATCGGGGCCCTGGTCGTCGGCGACACCCTGAACTTCTCCGTACGGCAGGAGGCGTACCGGACCCTGGGGCCCGTGGACGAGCGCGTCGTAGCACCCCCCGGCCCGACAGGGCGCGCCGTGACGGAACGGCTGGCCGCCCTGGCGGGCGACCCCGACATCGACGGAGTACTGAACGCCCAGGCCACCCAGGCATCGGCTGTCAGCACCACCGACGACCGCACAGCTGCCGAGCCACGCGTCCTGGCCTGGCAGATGGACTTCGAGAAGGCGGCGCGCTTCGGCGCGGCGGGGGGCGACTCCGGTCTCGGCGGACCGAATCCGAAGCCAGGACAGGTCGTGGTCAACGAGCCGCTGGCCCGGTCCCTGAGTGTGAAGGCTGGGGACCCGGTCACGCTGTACCTGTTCGGAGTTCCGGGGACGTACCGGGTCGAGCGTGTGCTGCCGGAAGAAGGGCTGGCCGGTGTGGGCCTCGGTGGCAGGCTGAACCGCGACGCGTTCCTGGCGCCAGGGACCCTGGGCTCCGCCGCCCGGGCTGCCGGTGCGGAACCACGCTCGGTCACCTTCGTCTCCAACCGAGGCGGCGTCGAGAGCGGCGAAGCCCTGACCGACCAGGTGACAGCCGACATCCGGCAGGCTCTGGGCCCCCTCGCCGGGCAGACGGAGATCGAGACGCCAAAGCAGACGGTCCTGCGCGACGCGAAGCAGGCCGGGGACTCCCTCGGCGCACTGTTCCTCATGATCGGCAGTTTCAGCATCATCGCCGGCGCACTGCTCCTGGTGAACATCTTCGTGATGCTCGGCGAGGAGCGGAAGTCCCAGATGGGCATGGTGCGGGCCGTGGGGATGAAGCGCTCGCGGCTCGTCGGGTCCTTCACACTCGAAGGCGCGACCTACGCGTTGCTGTCCGCACTGCCGGGCGTGGCCATCGGGGTCGCGGTCGGCTGGGGCGTCGCCGTGGTGGCCGCGCGGATCTTCCAGGGCTGGTCGGTCGGCGGGAGCAGCATCCGCATCGCGTTCGCCGTCACCCCCACAAGCGTCCTCAACGGACTGGCCATGGGCCTGCTCATCGCCTTCGCCGCCATCCTGGCCACCAGCGTGCGCATCAGCAGGTTCAAC
>NZ_JBIRMW010000026.1:0-60970 GCF_044331325.1 Streptomyces sp. NPDC017246
CGCTCCAAATAGGCACCCACCGAACGATGCTCAACCACCACACCCTTCGGACGACCCGTCGAACCCGACGTGAAGATCACATACACCGGATGCGACAGCGCAATGGGAACCGACACCGGACCATCAGCGAAACCATCCGCCTCCGACAGGACCGACACATCATCGATCACCATCACCGGACGCGCATCACCAAGAATCTGCGCCACACGATCCGCCGGATACTCCACATCCACCGGCACATACGCACCCCCAGCCTTCACCACACCCAGCAACGCCACCACCAACTCCACCGAACGCGGCAGCATCACCCCCACAAACGACTCAGCCCCAACCCCACGTCCGATCAGCCACCGAGCCACACGATTCGACCAACGATCCAACTCCCCATACGTCAAAGACCGCCCGTCACACACGACCGCCACCGCATCCGGCGTCCGCGCCACCTGCTCCCCGAAGAGAACCGGCAACGACACACCCCGCGTCTCCCGCACCTCACCGTTCCACCCCACCAACACCCGCTCCCGCTCCTCCGGAGCCAGGACGTCCACGTCTCCCACCAGTTCGGCGGGGTCCGCGGCGATCCGCTCCAGGACGCGTACCAGGCGGTCCTGGTGGGCCTCGATCTCGTGGGCGTCGTAGAGGGCGGGGTCGGCGTCGAACTCGACGCGGATGCCGCCGCGCGAGGCGGCGGTGCCGTAGAAGTTGATCTTGAGGTCGTTGACCGGACCCGTGGAGAGCGGGTGCACGTCGGCGGGGCTGTCGCCGAAGGCGAGTTCGCCGGCGAAGGCCATCACGTTCACGGTGGGGCCGAGGCGGGCCTGGCGGCCGCCGGACAGGCCCAGTTCCCGTACGAGGTCCTCGCCGCGGAAGCGCTGGTGGCGGATGACGCCGGCGAGAGAGCGGGAGACCTCCGCGGTGAGCTCAGCGACCGTGCGGTCCGGGTCGGGCTGGACGCGGATGGGCAGCACGTTGACGAGGGCGCTGGGGGTGGTCAGGCCGGTCCGTCCGGTGCGGCCCGCCAGGGGCAGCGCGAACGTGACGTCGGTACGGCCGGTCATGCGGTGGTAGAAGACGGCCGTGGACGCGATGGCCAGGGCCGGCCACGGGACGCCCAGCCGCTCGGCGAGTGCCGTGAGCCGCTCGGCCAGGTCCTGCGGCAGCGCGCGGATCCGGCGCAGGCTGCTGTGGGTGCTGCCGGCGGTGCGATCGGCGAGCGAGAGGGGCTCGGGAACGTCCTGGAAGAGGTCGAGCCAGTGGGCGCGGTCCCGTTCCCGGCGTCGCGATCCCGCGTACGAGCCCTCGTCGGCGACCAGCCGGTCGAGGGAGACGAAGGGGGTGGGAGCCGGGGTCTCGCCGGCCAGGAAGGCCCGGTAGAGGGCGGCGACCCTGGCCGTGTAGACGGTGTGGCCGAAGCCGTCCAGGACCGCGTGGTGGTAGCGGTGCACGTAGAAGGACCGGTCATCGGCGAGGAGCAGAAGGGTCTGTGCGCTGAGCGGGCCCCGGGAGAGGTCGAAGGGCCGGGCCATCTCGGTGGCGGCCCAGCGGTGCGCCTCGGCCTCCGGGTCCGTCGTGTCGCGCAGGTCGACGACGCTCAGCGGCCGGTCGTCGGCCGGGGTGACCACCTGCCAGAGTTCCGGTTCGCCCTCGTCCGCGTCGGAGCCGTCCCGGCCCCCGGCCATGCCCGCGCCCGTGCCGGTGCCTTCGGCGAAGTACGACCGCAGGGCCTCGGTCTCCTCGACGCCCGCGCGGACCGCCCGGGCGAGGACGTCGACGTCCACGGGGCCGTCGATCTCGTAGTAGCCGCCGCAGTTGTAGAGGGGGCTGTCCGGCTGCAGTTGCTGGGCGACCCAGATGCCCAGCTGGGCGGCGGTGGTGGGTCGACGGAGCGTACGGGCGTCGTCGGACATGGACGAGCGGTCCTCTCGGGTCTGCGGAGTGGCGGCCTGCGGGGGCGGGGGCGGGGGCGGAGCGGGGAATGGGTGAAGGCGGGGGCGGTGCGGCCGGGTCGAGGGCCGAGGCCCTACGGGCCGATCAGGCGTCCTGCGCCGCCAGTTCCTCGATCAGCGCCTCGCTCAGCGCGTCGATCGTGGGGTTGTCCCACATGACGGTCGGGTCGAGGGAGATGTCGAGGTAGTCCTCCAGCTCGGCGGCGACGGCGAGCACGTAGAGGGAGTCGAGGCCGTAGTCGGAGAGCTTGACGGCGGTGTCGACGGTGTCGGCGGGCCGCTCCAGGTGGGCGGCGACGCAGTCGACGAGCCAGGTACGGAGGCTGTCGGCGGTGTGGGAGTCGATACCGGTGTCGAGGTCGGTGTCCGTGTCGGTGTCGATGTCCGTGCCGGGCATGAGTGCTCCTTGGAGAAGGTCGGAAGGGCGGGGCCGCGTCGGGGCGTGCGGCTCAGGGACGGTCGGGAAGGGTCCTGCGGGCGTGGTCGAACGTCGAGCCCGCCTCGTAACGGGCGACGAGCTCGCCGTACAGGCGCTCCTGTACGGCTCCGCTCGGCTGCGGGACCCGGCGGGAACTGCCGGTGAGGGCGAGGCCGGGGGCCGCGGCGAGGAGGTCCGTGTCGGTGAACTCGGCGACGGCCGGGGCCGCGAGGAGCGCCGCGAGCGGAACGGGCGCCGGGTCCGGGACGGGCCGGCCGGCTCCGAAGAGCGCGCGCTGGGTCTCGTACAGGAGCCGCTGGAAGGAGGAGTGGGCGCCCTCGCGGATGTAGAAGCGCGAGCCCATCACGACCGAGAGACGGTCCATGGCGCCCTGGAGGGCCCGGGGTGCGAGCGCCTCGGCCGCATGGGCGAGGGCTCCGGGCCGCTCGGGCAGCGGCTCGCTGCCGCGTACGGCGAGGGTGGTGAGGGCGTCGCAGAGGAGAAGGTCGGCGAAGGCGCCGGCGAGCAGGGTGCGCAGGGCGGGCAGGTCGCTCGCCGGGGCACCGTAGAGGTGACGGCTCCGCAGGTGGCGCACGGTGATCCGGAGGGCGGAGTCGAGGGCGCCGACTCCCGCGCCGACGGCGGTGGCGGCCGGGGCCCCGGCCGGCGGCGCCGGGGCGAGGGCGGGTGAGCGGCGGTGGAGGGCGCGCAGCGCGTGCAGCACGGACTCGGGGTAGCCCTCGGGGAGGTTCCAGGGGGTGCCGTCGAGGGGGCGACGGCCCTCGGCCGCGTCGACGAGAGCGCGGAAGCCGTGCGGGTTGGTGTCGTCGTAGGGGTCGCCGAGGGTCTCTTCCAGGCTGTCGGCGAGGGTGGCGGTGATCACGAGGCGCTCGCCTCCAGGTGGTCGAGCAGCGAGACGAAGGTCCCGGGCGGGCCGTCGAGCAGCAGGTCGGCGAGCTCGTCGAGGATGTCGGTCTCGGCCGCGGTGACGGGTTCGCCGAGGTCGGTGAGGGCCTTGACGAGGCAGCCGCGCAGCCAGGTGGTGTCCGCCGCCGCGGTGGTCGTGCCGTGCAGCCAGAGGTGCAGGGCGCCGGCGGCGGCGAAGCAGAGTTCGTACCGTTCGGCGAGGTCGAAGGCCTCCCCGGGGACGGCTCGGGGGGTGAACCGTACGGTCGCCATGGCCTCGTGGAGGCGGTGGGTGGCGTCGAGGAGCCGTTCGGCGAGGGACACGAGCGGGGCGAGGCTCTCGGCCTGGGCCCGGCTCTGGCTCCCGGGCTCCGTCCGGCCCTCGCCCCCGGTGCGGGCCCGGCTCTCGTCGGCGGCCCGTTCCCGCAGTGCCTCGACGGCCCTGGGGAGGCCCGCGAGGACCGAGCAGCCGCTCGTGGAGAGGAGGCTGAGCCCGGCCGGCCGGAAGGGGCGCGGCACGGTGTGCGGGGAGGCGGCCTCGGCGAGTGCCTCCGTGTCGGCGCGGCCCTTGCGGTAGCCGCGGGCGATGCGCGGGAACTGCTCGATCAGGGCGTTGCGGTTGACGAGGCTGCTGCCGTCGAAGATGCCGATGATGCGGTGGTCCCGCTCGGCCTTGGCGAAGTGTCCGTGGGGGTCGCCGGCGCCGAGGAGCCCGTGCGGCCCGAGCAGCTGGAGGAGCCGGGCGACGAGGGCGTCGACCTGGGCGGGGACGTACGCCTTGGCGACGGCGGAGATGACGCTCATCTCGCCGGTGAGGGAGTGCAGGGAGCGTACGGCGATCAGTCCGGTGGCCTCGGCGAGGAGGAGCCCGGCGGTGGCCTCGCCGAGTTCGCGCCGGATGTGGGGCCGGCCGGCGAGCGGGAGGTCACTGGTCGCGCCGTCACGCGGGTCGCCGTGGTGCGTCGCCGCGAAGTCGGCCGCGAGGCGCAGGGCGTGGTCCCCCGCGCCGAGCGACATCGCGGCGCAGCAGGTGCGGGTGATGTGCAGGGCCTTGACGATGATCTCGACGCCCTGCCCGACGGCGCCGATGAGCGCGTCCTCGGGGAGGTGGGCCCCGTCGAAGGAGATGCCGCTGATGTCGGCGCCCCGGATGCCGTACGTGGGCACCTTGGGGAGGCAGGTCCAGGCGCCGGGTGCGAGGCGGGCCTTGTCGACGAGGAACAGGCTGAAGCCGCGCGGTCCGCCCTCCTCGTCCGTGCGGGCGAGGACGGTCACGAGACCGGCCCTGGTGACGTTGTTGATGAGCCACTTCTCGCCGTCGAGGAGCCAGCCGCCGCCGGGGGCGGGGCGGGCGGTGACCTCGCCGGAGAGCAGGTCGCTGCCGTGGTCACGTTCGGTCAGGGCGCAGGAGACCACCTCGCCGTCGGCGATGCGGCTCCCCAGCCGCCGGGCGGCGTCGTCGTCCCCGGCGATCCAGGTGGACACGGCGCCTAGGTAGGTCTTGCCGTGGGCGGCGGCGACGGTGAGGTCGATGCGCGAGACGGCGCGGAGCAGCCGCAGGACGACGGTGAAGTCGGCGAGGTCGCCGCCGTGTTCGGCGGGGACGTACGAGCGGGGCAGTCCGGCCTCGTCGAGGGCGCGGCAGGCCTCGGCGGGGAAGGCGTCGGCGGCGTCGAGGGCCGCGAGCTCCTCCGCGCCGAACGGGAGCGCGGGACCAATGAGTTCGCGCAGTCGCCGGGTGAACGCGTCCACGGAGTGGGTGGCGAGACCCTCTCCGGCTACGGAGGTGGGGGCGGTGGCGAAGTCCGGCCCGGTGACGGAGGCGGTGACGGGGTCCTGCCCGGCGACGGAGGTGGATCCGGGGACCGAGGTGGATCCGGTGACGGAGGCGGTGACGGGGTCCTGCCCGGCGACGGAGGTGGATCCGGTGACCGAGGTGGATCCGGTGACGGAGGCGGTGACGGGGTCCTGCCCGGCGGCCGTTCCGGCCCCGTCGACCGTGCCCTGCCCGCCGGCCGCTCCGGTCGGGAGTGCCGCGGTGGTCATGCCGAGGCCTTTCCGGAGCCGGCGAGCGCCTCCTGGGCGGCGGCGGGAACCGGGCGCAGGAGGTTCTCCTGGTAGTCCGCGTACGTGGGTTCGAGGGCGCCCGCGCGGAACAGCTCGCGCATCGCGGAGCGCTGGATCTTGCCGCTGGTGGTGCGGCGCACGCCGCCGGGCCGCAGCAGCAGGACGGCGCCGACCGGGGCGCCGAACTCGCGGGCGACGGTGAGGCGCATGTCGGCGGCGAGCGCGCGCAGCCGCTCCTCCTCCTTGATGCCGCGGACCTCGTGGGTGACGACGAGGACGTCCTCCTGGCCCGGGTCCCGGCCGGGGACGGCGAAGCAGGCGCCGACGAGGCTGCCCAGTTCGGTCTGCTGGGCCCGGAGTTCGTGCTCGATGTCCTGGGGGTAGAGGTTGCGGCCTCGGAGGATGAGGACGTCCTTGATGCGGCCGGTGACGAACAGCTCGCCGTCGTGGACGGTGCCGAGGTCACCGGTGCGCAGGTGGCCGGTGATGCCGTCGGCGGTGGTCGCGCCGAACTCGGCGGGGTTGGTGGCCTCGCGGTTCCAATAGCCGTGGCCGATGACGGGGCCGCGCAGCCAGATCTCGCCGACGCCGCCGTCCGGCAGGACGCGGTGGGTGTGGGGGTCGACGACGCGGAGCTCGGCGCCGGTGACGACGCCGCAGGAGGCGACGGGGCGGCCGGGCTCGCCGTCGGCGACGGGCCGGAACTCGTTGCGTTCGAGGGCCTCGACGTCGACCAGACGGGCGCTGTGCGGGACGTCGAGGGCACCGGAGACGAAGAGGGTGGCCTCGGCCATGCCGTAGCAGGGGCTGAGGATGTCCTGCCGCAGGCCGTACGCGGTGAAGCGCTCCCGGAAGGCGTCGAGGACGGAGGCGCGGACGGGCTCGGAGCCGTCGACGCCGAACCGCCAGCGCGAGAGGTCGAGGCCCTCCAGCTGCGCGTCGGTGATGCGGCGGGTGCACAGCTCGTACGCGAAGTCGGGGGCGGCGGAGGTGTGGACGCCGAAGCGGTCGATCATGTGCAGCCACAGATGGGGCCGCTTCAGGAAGGTCGAGGGGCTCATCAGGACGGTGCCGGCACCGCTGAGGACCGGCGGCAGGATGATGCCCATCAGGCCCATGTCGTGGAAGTGCGGGATCCAGCCGCCGAGCGGGGTGTGCTCGTCGAGTCCGAGGACGCGGACGAGGTTCTGGCTGTTGTGCAGCAGGTTGCCGTGGGTGATCACGACACCCTTGGGGTCGCCGGTGGAGCCGGAGGTGTACTGGAGGACGGCGAGGGTGTCGTGGTCGGTGGCCGGCATCGTCCAGCCGTCGGGGCCGGGACCGGCGCCGTCGTCGGTGACCAGCAGGGGGAGGCGGTCGAGGCCCTCCTCCTCGATCCAGCTCTCGACGTCGCCGCGGGTGACGGTGTCGGTGAGGATCGCGGCCGCGCCCGCGTCGTCGGCGATGCGCACGACACGGTGCCGCTCGTGGCGGTACCGGCCGGGGAGCGAGGAGGGGACGGCGACGGCTCCGGCGTAGAGGCAGCCGAAGAAGGCGGTCAGGAAGGCGAGTCCGGCGGGGTAGAGCAGGACGACCCGGTCGCCCCGGCCGATGCCGGCGGCGTGCAGTCGCACGGCGATGCTCCGGGCCTCGGCGTCGAGCTCCGCATAGCTGAGGCGGCTCGCGCCGTCCTCGCGGAGCGGGTCGGTGACGAAGGTCGCGGCGGTCCGGTCCGGGTCGCTCTCCGACCGTCCGACGAGAACCGCCGTGACACTGGGGGCGGTGACGATTGCCGCCATATTCGATGCCCTGCCCTTCGCGTTCGCTGAATCGTTCGCTGGATCACGCACTGGATCGTGCGTTGGATCACGCACTGGTTCGTGCGCCGGATCGTGCGCCGGCCAATTCGCCGGACCGTTCTCCGGATCGTTCGCCGAATCGAAATTCCTGCCGCACCTGTCCGGCACTGCGGGATTCTTTCTAGCGATGCCGGTGAGGCCCGGGGAAGGCGCCTGACAGCAAACTGCACGGTGCGGCGGCCGGGCCCGCGGCAGGGCCCGGATTGACCGCCCGGGGCTCTGTCGAGAGCCCGCCCGGGGGTCCAGTACCGGCCAACGGCAAGGCCGTTGGGCCAGGCCCGAGGCCAGTAGAGTCGGTGCGCGGGGGTCTGTCCGAGCCCGATTCGCCGGACAGTGCCCCGGGCGCGCGGGCCGCTTCAGGGGCGCGTTCCCGACGGCCTGCCGCTGTTTCCCGCATTCCCTCCAATCCGCCGAGCGATCGGCGTACCGGTCCTGACGCCGGAATACGCCGGCGTTCCAGAGACCGGATGTCCCATGAATTCCACACCTGACCCCATGAATTTCTCACATGCCGGTGCGACGCCTTCCGTGCTGCTGACCGGAACGTCCTCCGACGCCCACACCTGGAATCTGGTCTATCTCCAGCTCGTCCTGGAGGAGATCGGCCACACCGTGGCGAACCTCGGGCCCTGCCCACCGGACGACCTGGTGGTGCGCGCCTGCCTCGAACTGCGGCCCGGACTCGTGGTGGTGAGCAGTGTCAACGGACACGGCTTCAACGACGGGCTGCGGCTGATCCACGCGCTGCGGGCGGTTCCCGAGCTGGCCGGTACGACCGTCGTCATCGGCGGGAAACTGGTCACCGACGGTCTGCGCAACGTGGGCATGGTCCGCCGGCTGACCGCCGCCGGCTACGACCGGGTCTTCGACGACGGGGAGCTCGCCGACTTCCGGGCGATGGCGGCCCGGTCGCCGTACCGAGCCGTGTCGTGACGACGGCGCCCGCGTCCGCGGGGCCGCACGACGACACGGCCGGGTCACGCGGCGATACCGCCGGAGCCCCCGGAGCCTCCGCGAGTTTCGGCGCCTTCGTCGCCCGGGCGTACGCGCGGGGCGAGCTGGTCGTGCAGCCGAGGATGGGCTTCGGCGCCCCCGGTCTGATGCGCGAGGGGCTCGAACGCACCCGGGCGGCCGAGGCGGTGACCGTCGGCACCCTGACCCTGGACAGCTACACCCGGGTCAACGACCTGCCCGCCGCCCGGCGGGCCGTCGCCGAGGGGGTGCCCCTCAACGGCTATCCCCTCTGCACTCACTCCCCCGCCGTGTCCCGGGACCTGCTGGACGGTGTGCACGGCCCCGGTTTCCCGGTGCAGGTGCGGCACGGTTCGCCGAAGCCCGAGCACATCGTGGCGGCCCTGCTGTCCGTGGGGCTCGACGCGACCGAGGGCGGTCCCGTCTCGTACTGCCTGCCCTACGGCCGTACGCGGCTCGACGAGGCGGTCGCCAGCTGGCGGACCGCCTGCGCGATGCTCGCCGCGACGGACGCATGGGCCGCCGACGGAGGTGCGTCCCGGCTGCCGCACCTCGAAAGCTTCGGCGGCTGCATGCTGGGGCAGTTGTGCCCGCCGTCGATGCTGGTGGCGATCAGCGTCCTGGAAGGCGTCTTCTTCGCCCGGCACGGACTGCGCAGCATCTCCCTGAGCTACGCCCAGCAGACCAGCCCGGCCCAGGACCTGGAGGCGATGGCGGCGCTGCGGGCGCTCTCCGACGAGCTGCTCCCGGACATCGACCGCCATCTCGTCGTCTACGCCTACATGGGCGTGTACCCCACGACCCGACCGGGGGCGCTGTCGCTCCTGGAGGCCGCCGCGCGGCTGGCGGTGGAGTCGGGCGCCGCACGGCTCATCGTGAAGACGGCGGCCGAGGCGCACCGTATCCCGACGATCGCCGACAACGTCGAGGCCCTCGAGACGGCGGCGCGCGCCGCGCGGTCGGCGGCCCGGCGGCCCTTCGGCCCGTCCGCCCTCGACACCGAGGTGTACGTGGAGGCCCGCGCGCTCGTCCACACCGTCCTCGGGCTCCACGAGGACATCGGCGAGGCGCTGCAGCTCGCCTTCCGGCGCGGGCTGCTCGACATCCCGTTCTGTCTGCATCCGGACAACGCCGGTCTGGCCCGGAGCTTCATCGACTCCGACGGGCGGCTGCGCTGGTCGGACACCGGGCGGCTGCCGCTGCCCGCCACGGCGGTGGCGGCCGCCCGGAAGCTGACCTCCGCCGATCTGCTGACCGCGCTGACCCGTGTCCAGAGGACCTACGACCCAGGAGGCATCCGATGACCGTCCCGACCCCGCTGCCGCACCGCCCGGCCGGCGCGCTCTGGCAGGGCAGCAGCGCTCCGGCGCAGCTGTTCATCCTCACCGGCCGTTCGGTGCGGGCGCATCTGACCCACCGTCGGGCGATGGTGCTCAGCATGCTCCAGCCGGTGTTCATGCTGCTGCTGCTCAGCCAGGTCTTCGGCAGCATCGTCGACCGCGGGCATCTTCCGGCGGGCGTGGGCTACATCGACTATCTGCTTCCGGCGCTGCTCGTGACCACGGGCATCGGCCCGGCGGTGGCCTCGGGCATCGGCCTGGTGCGGGACATGGACAACGGGGCGGTGGCCCGGCTGCGTACGCTGCCGATCCACGCCCCGCTGCTGCTCATCGCCCGCAGCTTCGCCGATCTGCTGCGTACGGCCGTGCAGTTGGTGATCCTGCTGGTCGTGGCCGTGGTGCTGCTCGACGCCGACCCGGCGGGCGGGCCGCTCGGTCTGGCGGCGGCGCTGCTGCTCACCTGCGCGGTGGTCTGGGCGATGACGTGGATCTTCCTGGCCCTGGCGGCCTGGCTGCGGAACGCCGAGGCGATGCAGAGCGCCGGCTATCTGGTGACGTTCCCGCTGATGTTCGCGTCCAGCGCGTTCGTGCCGGTGGACCGGCTGCCGGGCTGGCTCCAGCTGCTCGCGCGGCTCAATCCGCTCTCGTACGCGATGGACGCGGCGCGGGCGCTCGCCCTGGATCTGCCGCTGGGCACCCAGGTGTGGGCGGCCCTGGGCACGAGTCTGCTGGTGGCGGTCGTCGGTTCGGCCACGGCCGTGTGGGCGTTCCGCCGTCCGGTGGCCTGACGCACCCCCAGCGCCGGGCCCGCTCGTCCTCCTTCTCCTCCCTTCCCCGTTGGTCCGTTCCCCCGCGTCCGGACCCGCATCCGAACCCGCGTCCGAACCCTTCACGAAACGGAGACAGCACCATGACCGAAGTGAGCACCGACTCCCCCGCCCGTCCGGACCTGGCACCCCCGTCCGGCGCCGACCCCGTCGCCTGGGCGGCGGCGCACCGGACCGAGATCCGGGAGCTGGTGGCCCGGCACGGTTCGGTCCTCGTCCGGGGTCTCGAACTGGACGGGCGCGAGCGGGCCGTCGCGACCGTCGGCGCCGTCCTCGGCGAGGAGGGCATGGCGGAACGCGAGGGCTTCGCCCCGCGCGACGCGTACGGGCCGCCGGGTGTCTACTCGTCCTCGCACTGGCCGGCGGACCAGCCCATGTGCATGCACCACGAGCTGAGTTACGCGGCCCGCGCCCCGCGGCTGCTGGCCTTCGCCTGTGTCACGCCGCCGGCCTCCGGCGGGGTGACGGCGCTCGCGGACGCGCGGGCCGTGCTCGCGGACCTGCCGGCGGAGCTGGTGGAGCGGTTCGAGCGGGACGGCTGGCGGCTGACCCGGCACTACAACCCGTTCGTCGGCATCGGCTGGCAGGACGCGTTCGGCGGCGCCGACCGCGACGAGGTCGAGCGGTACTGCGCCGAGAACGGCGTCGAGACGCGCTGGGACGCGGACGGTGGACTGCGGACGGCGCAGACCCGGCCGGCGGTCGTCGCCCACCCCGAGACGGGCGAGCGCTGCTGGTTCAACCAGATCGCGTTCCTCAACGAGTGGACGATGGCCCCCGAGGTACGGGAGTTCCTCACGGCCGAGTTCGGGCCCGAGGGGCTGCCGTTCAACACCTTCTACGGCGACGGCACCCCGCTGGACCGGCCGACGGTGGACCTGGTGAACGAGGTGTACGAGCGGCACACGGTCCGCGAGCCGTGGCGGCGGGGCGATCTGCTGGTGGTCGACAACGTGCGCACGGCGCACAGCCGTGAGCCGTACCGCGGCGAGCGGGAGATCGTCGTCGGCCTCGGCGAGCCGTTCCGTCCCTGACCGCCCGTACGAGGAAGGGCCGCACCCGGTCTCCGGGTGCGGCCCTTCCTCGTGGCGCGGCGGACGGTCAGTCGAAGCTCAGCGTGCGGTACACGGTGACGTTGCCGACGAGTTCCTGGCAGGCCTGGGCGGCCGCGGCGAGCTGAGCCGGGCAGTCCGGGGACGCCGTGTCGAGCAGGATGCCGAGCGTGGTGCCGCTGTGGCCGACGACGACGCCGAGGCCGCCGACCTCACGGCAGATGTCCGTCATGCCGTCCAGGGACCACTTGTGGCGCAGGACCTGGTTCATCCGGGCGCTGGCGGTCGCGACCCGGCCGGTCTCGGCGAGGTCGCGGCGGGCGATCGCGCCGGTGATCCGGTCGAGGAGGCGGGCGTACTCGCGCTTGTCGGCGGCCGTGAACGGCTTGGGGATGCTGTTGAAGGCGACCGTGTCCACGGCGCCGCCCTCGTCCGCGCTGACCACCGCCATGGAGGGCAGCGAGCCGAGCACGGACCGCAGCCGCACGGTGCGGTGGTGGAAGGCGACGATCGAGGAGTAGAGCACCCCGTCGGTCGGTTCGATCCTGGCGAGGTAGGTCTCGATGCGGCGCGGCGGCATGGCCTCGTCCAGGGCGTTGGCGACGGCCCGGGCGGTGGCGACGAGGTCGGCCGAGGAGCTGGCGAGGCCCTTGCCCTCGGGCAGGGTGCTGTGGATCTTCAGGAGGCCGCCGGCGGGCAGGCCCGCGTCCTCCATGATCATCGAGGTGAGGGCGAGGGCCTTCTTCTTGTGCGGCGGCCAGACCCGGAGGACGTCGGTGGTCGGGTCGGGTTCGAAGCGGGCCATGGCCCAGCGGGCGACGGGCAGGGTGACGAGGAAGTCCCCGTTCTCCTCGGGGAGGACTCCCTGGAGCAGTTCGCCGAAGGTCCCGAAGGCCGTGCTGACCCCGGTGGTGACGGTCGCGGCGCCGGCCCGGGTGGTGGCCGCCCCGCGGCCGGGCCGGGGGTCGGGTGTCCCGGGGGTCACCGTCGCGGCGCCGGCCCCGGTGGCTCCGAGGCCGTCCTCAGCGGTGACCGTCGCGGGGTGGGCGGCCGGGGTGAGCAGGTCGGTTGTGGTCGTCACGTGGCTCCCTCCTAGTCCTGACGCCCGGAGGGCGCGCAGGCGGCGCGCACCGCGTCGGCGGTCTCGGCCGGCCGGGTGCTGATGAAGTAGTGGCCGCCCTGGGTGAGTTCGCGCAGGGTGATCCGGTCGGAGATCGTCTTCCAGTCGCCGTGGGTGGCTGCGTACCCGTCGGTGGTGGGGTCGTCGAGGGCGACGACGACGTCCACCGGTGCGTCGATCCGGTACCGCTCGCCGTCCTCGCGGATCCGGGCGAGATGGCGGTCGGAGGTGACGACGTCGTGCCGGTAGGCGCGGCCGACGACCTCGGCGCGCTCCGGCTTGAGGGCGTCGAGCTCCACGTAGGCGTTGCCCGCGCGCAGCCGGGCGAGCAGCGTGGCGGTGTCGGCCGCCGAGGTCTCGGCGATCTCGGCGCGCAGTTCCTCGGCCTCGGGGAGCAGCAGGGCCCCGAGGAAGACCCGCTCGACGGTGCGGCCGGCCTCCTCCAGGAGGCGGGCGGTCTCCAGGGCGGCGGCGGCGCCCGCGCAGTGGCCCCAGATCAGGACGGGAGTGGTCACGCGTTCGATGATCTCGTCCGTGATCCGCCGGGCGAGCTCGGGGATGTCCGGCATCTCCTCTCCGGCGCCGCTGAAGTCGTGGCCGGGGAGTTCGACGGCCTCGACGGCGAAGCCGTCCCGTTCCAGTTCGGCGGCGAGGGAGCGGTAGTTGACCGCGTTGCCACCGGCGTAGGGGAAGCAGACGAGGGTGTGGTGGGGGGCGCGGGCGGCGGACAGCGTCTGGAGGAGGCCGGTGGCCGCGGGGGCGGCGGCGCCGCGTCCGCGCTCGTCGAGGGCCTCGGCCAGGTCGGCGAGGGAGGGCCTGGCGATCAGGTCCTTGAGGGAGAGGGCCCGGTCGAGGCGGACGAGGAGCCGTACGGCGGCCAGGGAGGTGCCGCCGAGGTCGAAGAAGTTGTCGGAGCGTCCGATGCGTTCGAGGGGGACGCCGAGGACCTCGGCCCAGAGCATGGCGAGGCGTTGCTCGGCGGGGGTGACGGGGGCCGTGTAGGGGGCGCCGCCGTGGCCGAGGGTTCCGGCGAGCCGGACGAGGGACTTCTTGTCGATCTTGCCGTTCTCGGTGAGCGGCAGCCGCTCCATCTGGTGGAAGTAGGTGGGCACCATGTAGTCGGGGAGCAGGGTGGCGAGGAAGTCGCGGACGCGTCCGGCCGGCAGGTCCTCCTGGCCCGCGAAGAAGGCGACGAGGTTGCGCAGGTCGCCCGCGCCGCCGTCGATGACGACGGCGGCCTCGTGGACACCGGGCATGCCGAGGAGCTTGTTCTCGATCTCCCCGATCTCGATGCGGAAGCCGCGGATCTTGACCTGCTCGTCCCGGCGGCCGAGGTACTCGATGCGGCCCTCGGGCAGCCAGCGTCCGAAGTCGCCGGTGCGGTACATGCGGGTGTTGGGCCGGAAGGGGTCGGCGACGAAGGCCTGCCGGGTGCGCTCCTCGTCGTTGATGTAGCCGCGTCCGACGCAGACGCCGGAGAAGGCGATCTCGCCGGGTGAGCCGAGCGGCACGAGCGCCAGGTTCTCGTCGAGGACGTAGGTGTTGACGTTGCGCAGGGAGCGGCCGACGGTCACGAAGTCCCGCTCGGGCAGCCCGTCGAGGACCTCGTGCATGGTGTCGTCGGAGACCTCGGTGGCCCCGTAGGCGTTGACGAGCTTGATGCCCGGGTGGGCGGCGAACCAGCGCTGGACCAGTTCGTACTTGAGCGCCTCGCCGGTGACGGAGACGGTGCGCAGGGCGCCGAGCGGGCGCGGGTGGTGCTCCAGGTGGGTCAGGAGCACCTCCAGGTAGGAGGGGACGATCTGGACGGCGGCGACGGCGCCGTCGGTGATCTCGTCGAGGAAGGCGTCGACGTCGAGCTGGGTGTCGGTGTCGACGATCCGTACCGCGCCGCCGACGAGCAGGGGGGCGGCGAACTGCCACAGGGAGATGTCGAAGCACTGGGAGGCGGTCTGGGTGACGACCTCCCCGGCGGCGAGCTCCATGTCCTCGATCTTCATGTACAGGTGGTTGAGCATGCCGGCGTGCTCGCACAGGGCGCCCTTGGGGGCGCCGGTGGAGCCGGAGGTGAAGTAGATGTACGCGGCCTGCCCGGGGTGCACGGTGACGGCGACCGGGCCGGTGGGCGCCCCCGGGCGGTTCAGGATCTCCGGTACGGACAGGGCGAGGGGCGCGTCCGTGACGGCGTCGGAGGCTTCGCGTACGAGGGTCTCGCCGCCGGGCGCGAGGAGCGCGAAACGGCAGGCGCTGCGCTCGAACTGGGTCGCGACCCGCTCGGCCGGGAAGTCCGGGCGGACCGGCAGGTAGACGGCGCCGGCCTTGAACACGCCGAGCGCGGCGGCGATCCAGTCGAGCGTGCGGTCCATGACGACGGCGACGACGTCCTCGGCGGCGGCGCCCGCCTCGACGAGGGCGTGCGCCACCCGGTCGGCGCGCTCGTCGAGCTCGCGGTACGTCCAGCGCACCCCGCCGTGTTCGGCGGCGAGCGCGTCGGGGGTGGCCCGGACCCGGTCCTCGAAGAGGTCGGTGAAGGTACGGTCGGGCAGCTCGGCGCGCGGCCCGGCGAGGCCGTACAGCTGCTTCTCGGTCTCGCGCTCCGAGAGCAGGCTCTGCCGGTCGTGCCGGTCGGCGGGGTCGGCGGCCAGGTGCCGGAGCGCCGCGAGGTGGTATCCGGCGAGGCGATGGGCGTGGTACTCGTCGAGGGCGGCCCGGTCGTGGAGGATCCGCAGGGCGAGTCCGTACTCGTCCCGGCTCCAGACGACGCGCAGGACGGTGCCTTCGCCGAGCAGCGGGGCGGCGCCGAGGCCGTCGGTCGCTCCGGTGATGCCGGCGCCGTCCGTGCTCTGCGTGCGGTGGGTGCTGTCCGTGTCCTCCGCGGTGTCCGTGAGCCCGGACAGGTCGAGGACGACCTCGGGGCGCGCGTCGGCGGGCGGGGCGGGCCGCGCCTCCGGGCCGGCCGGGTTCCGGGTGGCCTCGGGCGCGGCGGCGGCGTGGGCCACCAGCTCCGCCCAGGTGGAGTTCGCCACGTGCAGCCGGAGCGGCAGGATCTCGCCGGAGCCGTCCCGCGGGACGTGTCCGACGAGCAGGTCCCGCTCGGCGGTCACCGTGGCGAGGACCCGGGCGTGGGCGGCGGTCAGCAGGGCCGTCAGGTCCGTGCCGAGGGCGGCGGCCCGCCGGGTGAGGGCCCGGGTGAGGTCCTCGGCGAGCCGCGTGCCGTGGACGTCGGTGCCCTTCTCCCGGGCGGACGGCGCCGTCCACCGGGGAATCCTGGTGTACGCCTGGTGGTTGTTCGCGTGCTCGGTCATCGGCCCCCGACTCCTTCTTCCGGCGCTGCCGGCTCCTCCAGCTCGATCCTGATGAGGCGTGCGGCCGCTGCCGCGCGCTGTGCGGCCTGCGCCGCGTCCGCTCCGGTGGCGACCACGCAGGCCAGCCGGTCCTGGAACGAGTGCGTGATGCCGACGGTCCGCCCGGGGGCGGTGGCGACGGTGGCCGCGGCCACCCCGGGTGCCGTCAGTGCGTCGGCGAGCCCGTCGACGGCGGTGACCCGTCCTTCCCGCGCGGCGGGAAGGAACCGGATGGCGGCGTGTCCGCCGCGGTCCGTCCGCCCGTCCTCCGTCGAGGCGCGCGGCGGCAGGCCGGCCGCGCGCGCGACGACCGCGTCGACGAGGTCGGTGCCGAGGGCGGCCCGGACGGCGACCGGAATCATGCCGCCGGCCAGTCGCGGGTTGACCTCGATGATCACCGGTCCGGTGTCGGTGAGGCGCAGTTCGGTGTGGGCCGCGCCCCAGCCGAGGCCGAGGGCGGACAGCGCCCGCAGCGCGACCGCGCCCAGTGCCTCCGTGTCGGCGGCGGGGACCGGCGCCGGTATGTCGTGGCCGGTCTCGACGAAGTACGGCTCGGGTCCGGTGTGTTTGGCGACGACGGTCACCACGGTGTCGTCGAAGGTCTCCACGGAGAACTCGGGTCCCCGGACGGCCGCTTCGACGAGGAGCCGGGCGGTGACGGGGTTGCCGCGCTCGTCGGTGCCCCGGTCGAGCAGCCGCTCGGCCCAGGCCCGGGTCTCGGCGGCGTCCCGGCAGAGCCGTACCCCGATCGACCCGGAGCCGCTGACGGGCTTGAGGACGACGGGGTGGCCGATCGCCTCGGCCACCCGTACGGCTTCGTCCGGCGCGGTGGCGGAGGCGAAGGCGGGCACGGGCACACCGCCGGCGGCGAGGAGCTCGCGCTGCCGCTGCTTGTCGCGGCAGCGGGCGACGGCGTCGCCGTCGGCGGCGGGCAGTCCGAGCTTGGCGGCGACGCGGGCGGCGGCGGCCACGAAGTACTCGGAGCTGGACGCGACACCCGCGAGTCCGGCCGCGCTGTCGGCGAGTCCGGCGCAGCGGTCGAGGACGGCGACCGGGTCGGCGCTGTCGAGGACCTGGGTGTCGATGCCGTCCTCGGCCACGTAGGGGTAGCGGTCGGGGTCGCGGGTCAGCAGGACGGGGCGGAGTCCGCGGGCGCGGGCCGCGGCGCAGAACTCCCTGCCGGTGCCGGTGGTGTTGCTCTCCAGGAAGGCGAACCAGGGCCCGTAAGCGGGCTGTTCGTGGTGTCCGTCCGGGGGTTCGGGTCTGCGGGTCGCGCTCACGGCGCACTCTCCGTTCTCTCGGATACGGCACGCACGCCGGCGGCGGTGACGGCATGCGTGTCGGCGGCGGTGAAGGCACCCGCGGTGGCGCCGGTGACGGCGTCCGCGGTGACGGCGTCCGCGGTGACGGCGTCCGCGACGAGGGCGTCCGCGGCTCCGCCCGTGGCGACCAGGGCGGAGACGGCCTCGGCGAGGAGCCGGTCCGCCCGGGCCGCCCGGTCGCGGTGGGCGGCGAGCCGCCGCCCGTGCGCGGTCAGCCGGTCGGTGAGGACATGGACGGTCCGGTCGCACTCGCCGGGGCCGCCGCCCCGGTCGTGGGAGTCGACGACCTCGCGCAGGGTGGGGAGTTCGGTGGCCGACGGTCCCGCCCCGGTGACCTCGTCGAGGTCCGGCGCGGTGATCGTGGTGAGTTCGGTGGCCCCGGACTCGACCGCCACCCGGACGGCCTCGCCGACGACATGGTGGGCGGTGCGGAACGGCACCCCCTGGGCCACCAGCCGGTTGGCGATGACGGTGGCGGTGACGAAGCCCTCCCGGGCCCGCTGTTCCATGCGCGCCGGGACCGGCCGGGCCCCGCCGACGAGGGGCTGGGTGAGCAGGACGGAGTCCCGTACGGCGGCGAGGGCGGGCCAGCCGGCGCCGACGGCCTCGGTGCCGACCTCGATGGAGTTGGTGAACGGCGTCGACTTCATGGCGGCCGCCGAGGCCGTCCAGGCGCCGACCGCGAGCGCGGCCTTCGCCTTGACGTGCTCCAGGAGGAAGGCGTTGCGCTTCTGCGGCATGGCGGAGCTGCCGCCGACGAGCCGCTCGGGGAACTCCACGAACGCGAACTCCTGGGTGCTCCAGAGCTGGAGGTCGGTCGCGAGCCTGCTGAGGGTGAGCGCCACCGACGCGGCCGCCGCCACGGCCCGCAGCATGGTGTCGCGGGCGGCGACGGCGTCGGTGGCGTGCAGCGGGCCGTGCGGGAAGCCGAGGAGCGCGGCGGTGCGGGCCGGGTCGATGGGCAGGTCGGTGCCGGCCACCGCTCCGGCGCCGAGGGGGCACCGGTCGAGGTGGTCGAGGACGTGTCCGAGGGCGTCGATGTCCCGGTCGAGCGCGGTGGCGATGCCGGCCAGGTAGTAGCCGTAGCTGACGGGCATCGCGGGCTGGAAGTGGGTGTAGACGGGCATGACGACGGAGCGGTGGGCGCGGGCCCGGGAGAGCAGCACGGCCTGCAGCCGCAGCACCTCGCCGAGGAGCTCGGTGAGTTCGGCGCGGAGCCGGAGCGCGGTGATGGTGGCCTTGATGTCGTTGCGGGAGCGGCCGGTGTGGAGTTTCCCGCCGACCTCGGCGCCGAGTTCGGCGACCAGGTGGCCCTCGTACATGAGGTAGAGGCCGCGCGGGGCGGGCAGGTCGTAGAGCGCTGCGAAGCCCTCGGCCCGCAGCTCGGTGATGCGGCGCAGCAGGGCGACGGCGGCCTCGCGGGGCAGCAGTCCGCGTTCGGTGAGCATCACGACATGGGCCAGGTCGACGGTGGTGGTGGCGCCGAGCTCCTGGCGGATGTCCTCGGGTCCGGACTCGCCGTAGACGACCCGCCGGGTGCGGGGACCGAGGGTGCCGGTCAGGCGTCCGGTGCCGCTCACGAGAGGGCCCGCTCGGGGAGCGCCCTGTCGGTGCGCGGGACGGCGCCGGACACCTCGTCGTAGGCGCGGCGGTCCCAGGCGAAGCGCGCCCAGCGCTCTCCCGCGTCGGCGGGGGAGGTTACGGTGGCGGGCGCGGTGGGCGGGCCGTCGAGACGCAGCCCGTTGTCGGTGAGCCAGGCGTCGTCGTAGACGGTGGCCTGGTAGCGGTAGCCCTCGTCCGGCAGCATCACGACGCACAGCTCGTCGGGGTGCTGCTCGGCCCACCACTGGGCGACGAGGTGGGCGGCGCCGCTGGTCGGGCCCTGGAAGAGGGCGTGGCGGGCGTGGAGCGAGCGGGTCTGGGCGTACGCCTCGGCGGCCGAGCACCAGTGGATCTCGTCGAAGACCCCGTGGTCGAGGTTGGCGGGCCAGAGGCTGTTGCCGAGGCCGCGCAGGCCGCGGGGCCCGTCGGGCTGGCCGAAGAGGACGCTGCGGTGGCTGTCGACGCCGATGGCGCGGGTGCCGGGGGGGTGTTCGCGCAGCCCGCGGACGGTGCCGCACATGGAGCCGCCGGAGCCGACGGGTCCGACGAGGCAGTCGACGTCTCCGAGGGTGCGGTGGAGCATCTCGGCGACGACGCCGTAGGAGCGCGGGTTGTCGGGGTTGCTGTACTGCTCCGGGCAGAAGGTGTCGGGGAGTTCGGCGCGGATCTCGGCGAGGCGGCGCAGCCGCGCCTCCTGGAAGCCGCCGACGGCCGCGGGCTCGTGGCAGATCTCGACGCGGGCGCCCAGGTCGGTCAGCCGGCGGTACAGGTTGGGGTCGATCGCCGGGTCGCTGACCAGGATCAGCTCCCGCTCCATGAGGGCGCACTGCATCGCGAGGGCGAGGCCGAAGGTGCCCGATGTGGTCTCGACGACGACGGTGTCGTCGCCGAGTTCACCGCGCCGGTCGGCGCTCTGGAGGATGTAGTGGGCCGGGAGCAGCTTCATCAGGGTGAAGACGGCCCCGTAGAGGTTGGGGCCGAGGCGGACGAGGCGCGGGATCATCTGCGCCTCGGTGATCGAGGGGTACGTCGCGGTGGTCACCGTCGTCATGGGAGCTCCCAGGGGATGCGGCGCGGGCCGGCGTGCCAGGTCCCGAATCCGGGGGCGGGCCGACGTGGCCGGGGGGTCGGGTCGAGATCTGGTAGAGGATCCAGAGGTTCATGGGGCGACGGCCTCCCGGCCGTGGCGGCGTCAGGAGAGGACGGGGACGCCGGGCAGGGGGGCCGTGGTGTGTTCGGCCAGGGCGAGGTACACGTCGTCGAGGGTCGGCTCGCTGAGGGAGATCTCCGTGATGCCGACGCCCGCCTCGTCGAGGGCTCGGACGACCTCGGCGAGGGCGGCGGAGGCCCGTACGGGTACGAGGACCGTGCCGTCGGGTTCTCCCGTACGGGAGTCGAGACCGGCCCGGCGCAGTGCCTCGGTGGCGGCGGCCAGGTGTCCGGGGTCGGCGAGCTGGGCGCGGACGCTGCTGCCGCCGAGCCGTGCCTTGAGTTCGGTCACGGTCCCGTCGGCGATGGTCCGGCCCTGCCCGAGCACGATGACCCGGTCGGCGAGCTGTTCGGCCTCCTCCAGGTACTGCGTGGTGAGCAGGACCGTGGTGCCCTCGGCGACCCGGGCGCGGACGAGGTCCCAGAGGGCGCCGCGGCTCACCGGGTCGAGTCCGGTGGTGGGTTCGTCGAGGAAGAGCACCTGGGGGTCGCCGACGAAGCTGCTGGCGAGGTCGAGACGGCGGCGCATGCCGCCGGAGTACGTGCCGGCGGGGCGGCCGGCGGCGGCGGTGAGGCTGAACGCGTCGAGGAGTTCGTCGGCGCGGCGGCGGGCCTCGGCGCGGTTGGCGCCCAGGAGCCGGGCGACGAGGATCAGGTTGTCCCGGCCGTTGAGGCTCTCGTCGACGGCGGCGAACTGGCCGGTGAGGCCGATGCGCCGGCGCACCTCGCGGGCCTCGCGCACCACGTCGTGCCCGGCGACGCGGGCGGTGCCCGAGGTGGGGGGCAGGGCGGTCGCGAGAATGCTCACCAGGGTGCTCTTTCCCGCGCCGTTGTGCCCGAGGAGACAGAGCACCTCCCCTTTTCCTATGCGGAAGCTGACTCCGCCGAGCGCCTGCGTGCTGCCAAAGGACCGGCTGATTTCCATCGCTTCGATCATCACGCTGTTCACCGGATGTCATTCCTCGCAGAGAGCGGTTGGATACGGAATGGAGATGCCTCCGAATTCCTACATTCCCCGGCCTCTGCGCGGCAAGGAGGGTTACAGCAAGCTGCCATGGGGCCGCGGATTCAGCCCGCGGCGCGGGCCGGGCGTTCCGCCGTCACGGGCGGCAGCAGTCCGAGTTCGACGGCGCGGGCGCCCGCCTGGAAGCGTGAGTTCGCGCCGAGCTCGCGGGTGATCTCGGCGACGTTCCTGCGGTAGGTGCGCACGGACATGCCGAGCTCCCGGGCGGCGACCTCGTCGGTCCGTCCGGAGCTGAGGGCGAGCAGGATGCGGCGGGCGACGTCGCTGCGGGTGCGGTCGCTCAGCCGGCGGTGGTCGGCGAGCGGCGCGCTGCCGTTCCAGGAGGCCGTGAAGAGGGTGCGCAGATTGCGCAGGACGGCCGGGGAGCGCATCAGGACGGCCTCGCGGACCGGCCCGTTGGTGCGCGACCACACGACGCTGACCAGGCCGTCCGAGAGGACGGTGTCCTGGAGGGGTGCGCCGACGAGCCGGACGTCGACCCCGGGCGCGTACTTGTCGAGACGCTCCAGGAGGAGGCGGTTCTCGAGGATGCTGATCCGGGCGAGCAGCCTGACGTCGACGCCGCGGGCGGCGGCCCGGCCGAGGGCGGCGACGAGCCGTGCGGTCTCCTCGTCGTGGTGGCCGGAGAGCGCGACGGCGAGGGAGCGGGCGGCGGAGCCGACCACGCGCTCGGCGGTCTCGGTGCCCTCGTCGGGTTCGAGGGCGGTCAGCAGCCGGCCTTCGGTGCGGTGCCGGTCGACGGCGGTCTCGACGAGGCGGCGGGCCTCGAGGAGCATGCGTTCTATCTCGCCGTCGGACATTCCGCGGCCGGTGACGTCACCGCCGGGTATCGGGTTTCCGCCGATTCCCCTGGGTGCGGGAATGACAGCCTTCGGATCATTGACAGAAATACTCGGCACAACTCCCCCTGATGTTTGAGTTCATCCGCAACGACGACCACGGTAGGAGTGGCTTTCCGGGCGGGTCAAACAGTTGCAGGACGGAGCAAACGACTGGCGCGGCGGGGAGTGGAGGCCGTGTCCCCACGGAGCGGGTCTCCCGACGGAGCGGGGGTGCCGACGGAGCGGGGGTGCCGACGGAGCGGAAGGGTGGCGAGGAGGGGCCGGCGCGGGGCGCGGGGGGACGACGCCCGCGCCGGCACCGGTCTCAGGAGAGCTGGCCGTCGTAGTTCGGCAGCTTGACGTCGCGCTCGGAGTGGCCGCCCTCGAAGTCCGTGGCGTTGTTCCCGATGTTCGCGATGATCGCGTAGCCCTGGGCCTCGATGTCGGCCCGCTTCGCCGCCTTGTACTCGCCGGTGCCGCCGAACAGGTCGGAGAGAGACCGCTGGTAGAGGCCGGTCACCGGGTAGCCGGCGTGGGTGAGGTTCGACTTGGTGACGAGCTCGATGATCCCGGGCCGGGCGGTGACGAAGAAGACGGCGACACCGCGGTCGTGGGCGTAGCGCGCGAGGTCCAGGACGGGCGCGACGGCCGGGGTCGGCGGGAACGGGTGGAAGTGCGTCTCCAGGGACGTGTTGTCGATGTCCAGGACGATCGCCTGCTTCTGACCGCCCTGGGCTATGCGGCTCTCGATGTGGGGGCGGGCCTCGCCGACGACGGCGCGGACGTCGGCGTCCCAGGTGGCGTAGTCGACGCCGGCGGCCGCGGTCGCGCCCACCGTGTGCTGCTCGGTGCCCGCCGGGACCTGGGCGACCGCCGTACCGGTCGCACCGAGCACCGTCAGCGCGGCCGCCGCCAGAACGGTGCCCAGGCGCGTCTTCCGTGTTGCCGCAGTCATGCTTCCTCCGTGTCTCGGGCCACGGCCGGGCGGCCGTGGTCACGGCAGGACGCTAGGACGGGAGCGGAGGGCGGGGCGACGCCCGTGACCACAAGCGGTGACGGTGCGTCGTCCCAAAGGCCGAGATGGCGCGGGTGCGTGTCCGGTTACGCTCCGGATTCGCGTCCGCTGACAGCTAGTTGCCAGCGGACGGGGCCGCCGTCACCGCCACTCGGCGAGGACCTCCTCGGTGTGCTCGCCGGGGAGCGGTGCGCGGCCGGGGGCGTCGGCGGGGGTGCGGTCGAAGCGGGAGGGCGGGGCGGGCTGGCGGGTGTCACCGACCGTCACAAAAGCTTCACGGGCGACGAGTTGGTGGTGTTCGTCGGCCTCGGCGGCGGTGAGGACCGGGGCCACCCCGGCGTCCACACCGTCGAAGAGCTTCACCCAGTGGTCGCGGTCCCGGCTCGCGAACCGGCCGGCGATCAGCTCGCGCAGCGCGGGCCAGGCGGCCGGGTCGGCGCGGTCGGGCAGGGCGCCGTCGCCGGCGAGGCCGAGCTGCTCCAGGAGGTTCTGGTAGAGCCGGGCCTCGATGGCGGCGACCGCGAGGTGGCGGCCGTCGGCGGTCCGGTAGAGCGCGTAGTGCGGGGCGTCGGTGACGGTGTGGTTGCCGGGGACCTCGCGCCACTGGTGGATCAGGGTGGAGATCAGGGCGGCGCCGTCGGTGAGGGCGGTGTCGACGACCTGGCCCCGGCCCGAGCGCTCCCGCTCGTGGAGCGCGGCGAGCAGCCCGTGGACATGGGTGTGGGCACCGCCGGCGAAGCTGGAGAGGTACGCGGTCGGCGGCGGCACCGGGTCGCCGGTGGCCGGGTCGGTGTCGAGGGCGCCGGTGAGGGCGAGGACCGCCAGGTCGTGGGCGGCGCGGCCGGCCCATTCGCCCTGCTGGCCCCAGCCGCTGACCCGTCCGTACACCAGGCGCGGGTTGCGGGCGAGGGCGGTCTCGGGGCCGAAGCCGAGGCGGTCGGCGACGCCGGGGCGGAAGCCCTCGACCAGGATGTCGGCCTGCTCGGCGAGCGTGAGGGCCTGCTCGACGCCGTCGGGGCTCTTGAGGTCCAGGGCGACCGAACGGCGGCCCCGGGAGAGGGGGTTCTCCGCCGGGCGCGGGTCGTCGGGGCCGGGGGCCCTGCCGGGCGTCCGGTCGATCCGTACGACATCGGCGCCGAGACCGGACAGGACGGTGCCAACGAAGGCGGTGGGCGCCGAGCCCGCGAATTCCAGTACACGCACTCCGGTCAGCGGTCCGGCCATGGCCAACTCCTTTGATTCCGAGGGTCTGTGACGCGTTCCACGCTATTGCGCACGTCGGCGGAAGGGACTGCGGAGATCCGTAGCGCCCGGAATGGGGCGGCGGCCGAGACTGGGGGAATTCCCCTTTCCCTATTCCGAAAGGCATGACGAATGGCCGTCGTCTACACCGCCGAGGTCACCTCCACCGGAGACGGGCGCAACGGCGCCGTGCGTTCCTCCGACGGGCTGCTCGACCTTCCGCTGTCGAGCCCCAAGGCCGTGGGAGGGTCCGGCACCGCCACCAACCCCGAGCAGCTCTTCGCCGCCGGCTACGCCGCCTGCTTCCACAGCGCGCTCCGGCTCTCCGCCCGTGAGTCCGGGACCGCGCTCGCGGACGACACGGTCGTCGCCGAGGTGGCCCTGCACAAGGAGGACAGCGGATTCCGTCTGTCGGTCGTCCTCACCGTCGGACTTCCCGGACTCGACGACGCGGAGGCGCAACGGCTCGCCGACGCGGCGCACGGGCGCTGCCCGTACTCGAAGGCGATCCGCGGGAATGTGGAGGTGCGGGTGAATCTCGCCGCCTAGTGCTTGCGGAAATCGACAGCGGAAAGCCCCCGTGGTCCTGCCACGGGGGCTTTCCTGCTTTTCCCTTGGGTACGGCCCCGGGGGCCCCGGGTCAGGGTGTCGCCGCGGCGGCGGCGGCCGCCGCGGCCGGCAGCGCCTCGACCACCCGGCCGACCGCCCGGTCGTCGTGCGAGGCCGAGACGAACCAGGCCTCGAAGGGCGAGGGCGGCAGATAGACCCCGCGGCGCAGCAGTTCGTGGAAGAAGGGGGTGTAGCGGTACGACTCGGTGGCGCGGACCCCGTCGAAGTCGACGACCTCGTCCTCGGTGAAGAAGACCGAGAACATGGTGCCGGAGTACTGGACCCGGTGGGCCACGCCCTCCTTGGTGAGCGCGGCCGAGACCTCTCGGCCGAGGGTGGCCGAGACCTCGTCGAGCCGCTCGTACACCTCCGGGGTGCTGTGCCGGAGGGTGGCGAGTCCGGCGGCCGTGGCGACCGGGTTCCCCGAGAGGGTGCCCGCCTGGTAGACGGGTCCGGCGGGGGCGAGGTGCGCCATGACGTCGGCGCGTCCGCCGAAGGCCGCCGCGGGGAAGCCTCCGCCCATGACCTTGCCGAAGGTCAGCAGGTCGGGGGCGACGCCGTCCCGGCCGTACCAGCCGGAGCGGCTGGCCCGGAAGCCGGTCATCACCTCGTCGGAGACGAAGAGCGCGCCGTGGCGGGCGGTGATCTCCTTGAGGCCGGCGTTGAAGCCGGGCAGCGGCGGGACGGCGCCCATGTTGCCGGGGGCGGCCTCCGTGATGACGGCGGCGATCTCGTGGCCGATCTCCGCGAAGACCTTCTCGACCGAGGCCAGGTCGTTGTACGGCAGGACGATGGTGTCGCTCGCCTGGGCGCCGGTGACGCCCGGGGTGTCGGGCAGGGCGAAGGTGGCGAGGCCGGAGCCGGCCGAGGCGAGCAGCGCGTCCACGTGGCCGTGGTAGCAGCCGGCGAACTTCACGATCTTGCTGCGCCCGGTGAAGCCGCGTGCCAGCCGGATCGCCGACATCGTCGCCTCGGTGCCGGAGCTGACGAGGCGGACCTGTTCGACGGGGGCGACCCGGCCGACGATCTCCTCGGCGAGTTCGACCTCTCCGGTGGACGGCGCCCCGAAGGAGGTGCCGTGCTCCAGGGCCCCGGTGACGGCCTCGACGACGGCCGGGTGGCGGTGGCCGAGGATCATCGGGCCCCAGGAGCAGATCAGGTCGACGTATTCGTTGCCGTCGCTGTCGGTGAGATAGGGGCCCTGGGCCGAGGCCATGAAGGGCGGGGTGCCGCCGACGGCGCCGAAGGCGCGGACCGGGGAGTTGACGCCGCCGGGGGTGACCCGGCGGGCCCGCTCGAAGAGGGCCTTGCTGGCGCTGCCTCCGCCGCTCATCGGCCGGCCTCCTCGGGGGTCTCGAAGCCGAGGGCGGCGTCGAGGACGACGGCGCCCCGCTCCAGCACGCGGACCGGGTTGAGGTCCAGCTCGAAACCGGCGGGCCAGTCCTGGACCAGTTCGGCGACCTTGTGGAGGAGTTCGGCGGCGGCCGTCACGTCGGCGGCGGGGCGGCCCCGCGTCCCCGCGAGTATCTTCGCGCCGCGCAGTCCGGCGAGGAGTTCGGCCCCCTCGCCGGGGGCGAGCGGCAGGAGCCGGTGGCCGACGTCGTCCAGGACCTCGGTGAAGATCCCGCCGAGTCCGGCGGTGAGCACGGGGCCCAGGTCGGTGGTGTGGACGCCGACGATCAGCTCGACGCCCTCCGCGACCAGTTCCTCGACGAGCACCTGCCCGCCGAGCGCGGCGAGCCGGGCGTACGCCTCGGGCGCGGTGCCGGCGGTGACGCCGATCTCCACGCCGCCGGCCTCCGTCTTGTGGAGCAGGCCCGGTACGACGGCCTTGAGCACCGCCGTACCGCCGACCTCGGCCACGGCCCGCGCCGCGTCCTCGGCGTCCTCGGCGATCCGGCCCTTGGGCACGGTGATCCCCGCCTCGGCGAGGAGCCGCTTGAGCTCGGGCTCGGTCGCCCCGGCGCCGGGTCCGGGCACGGTCCCGGGGCGGGGGGCGTCCGGCAGCGTCCGGGGCCTGCTGACCTCCCACAGGGCGGCGGCCGCGCGCAGGGCGCGGGCCGGTGTCGGGTACTCGGGGAGTCCGGCCTCGCGCAGGTCGCGCGGGGCGTCGGGGGCGAGGAAGTCGGCGCCGGTCCGGGCGACGAGGATGGGCTTGCCGCCCTTCACTGCGGCCCGGGAGAGGGCGTTGACGGCTTTCTCGACGTCCGGTCCCGCCATCACGCAGAAGGCGGCGACGATGATGTCGACGGTCTCGTCGGCGATGAGGACGTCGAGGGAGCGGTCGAAGAGCGAGGGGTCGCTGAGGACGGTGGCCGTGATGTCGACGGGGTTGTCGATGGCCCCGAAGGCCGGGACGATCTCGGCGAGCGCCTCCTTGCTGCGCGGTTCCAGGGCGCTGAGTTCCAGGCCGTGGGCCTCGACGGCGTCGGCGGCGAGGATGCCGGAGCCGCCGGAGGTGGTGACCACCGCGACGCGGTTGCCGACGGGGCGCCGCTCGGACTCGAAGACCCGCGCCACGTCGAGGAGTTCGTCGATGTCGTCGACCCGGACGATGCCGAGGCCGCGCAGGGCGGCGTCCAGGACGCGGTCGTCGGTGGCGAGGGCGCCGGTGTGCGAGGCGGCGGCCCGGCCGCCCGCCTCGGTACGGCCCGACTTGAGCAGGGCGACGGGCTTGCCGGAGCCGGCCAGCTCGCGGAGGGTCCCGATGTCCGGGGTGTCCTCCAGGTAGCCGAGGAGGCCGGTGACCTCGGGGACGGCGGCGAGTTCGCGGAGGACTTCGAGGGCGGTGACGTCGGCGTCGTTGCCGGTGCTGACCACCCAGCCGGGGCGCAGTCCCCGCTCCAGGGCGAGGCTGGCGGCGCCGAAGCCGAGGGCGCCGCTCTGGCTGACGAAGGCGAGGGTGCCGGGTTCGAAGGGCACGGACTCGGCGCCGAAGAGGGGGCTGAAGGTGGCGAGGACGCGGTTCTCGTAGGCGACGGCGCCGATGCAGTTGGGTCCGATGATCCGCAGGCCTCCGGCGCGGGCCTTCGCGACGACCTCGGCCTGGAGGCGGGCGCCCTCCTCGCCGGTCTCGGCGAAGCCGGAGGAGGCGATCACGGCGAGCTTGACGCCGGCGGCGACGCAGTCGTCGACGGCGCCGGGGACCCGCTCGGCGGAGACCATGATCAGCGCCAGGTCGACGGGGCCGGGGGCGTCCTTCACGCTGGGGTAGGCGGGAACGCCGAGGATCTCCGGGGAGCGCGGGTTGACCGGCAGGATGCGGCCCTTGTAGCCGTAGCGGAGCAGGTAGTCGAGCGGCTTGCGGCCCAGGGCGCCGGGGCGCTCGCTGGCGCCGATGACGGCGATGGATCCGGCTTCCCAGAGAGCCGAGATGTCACTCATGCGATGGCCTCGATCTTCGTCTCGTTCGTCACGTTCTTCTCGTTCGGGTCGTGCCTGTTCGGGTCGTGCCTGTTCGGGTCGTGCCTGTTCGGGTCGTCGGCGGTGGTGCCGGGGGTGCCGTCCGCGCCGGCGTTCCCGTCCGCGCCGTCGGCGGATTCGGCCTCCGCCGCCGCGAAGAGGCGGGTGAAGGCGGCGATGTGCCGGGCGCCGTCCGGGTCGGCCGCCAGCTCCCGCACCAGGACGGTGGGCTGGTGCAGGGCCTTGTCGACGATGCGCCGTACGCTGCGGTCGATCTCCCGCCGTACGGTGCCGTCGATGCCCTCCAACCGGCGTGCGAGACGGTCGAGTTCGGCCTCGGCCGCCTCGGTCGCGGCGGTCCGCAGGGCGGTGAGGACGGGCTTGGCCCCGGCGAGGCGGAGCCCGGTGCGGAACTGCTCGACCTCCGCGTCGATCAGTTCGTGCGCGGCCTGGACACTGGCCGCCGAGATCTCGTCCTCCTGGCCCTCCTCCGCGATCCTGCGCAGGTCGACGAAGGTGACGCCGGGCAGCTCCGCCGCGCCGGGCGCGATGTTGTGCGGCAGCGAGAGGTCGAGCAGGAACAGTTCGCGGCCGTCCCGGGCGGCCAGCGCCTCCTCGACCTGCCCGGCGGTGACGAGGTGGCCGGTGGCGGCGGTGGCGCCGACCACCACGTCCACCTCGGTGAGCAGCCGGGGCACGTCCGTCAGGTCGTACCCCACTCCCCCGGTGGTCTCCGCGAGCCGCTGCGCCTTCTCGGGAGTGCGGTTGGCGACGTGCACCCGGTCGAGGCCGGAGCGGCGCAGCGCGGCCACGACGACCCCGGCGAAGGCGCCGGCGCCGATGACCAGGGCGGTCTTGCCGTGCAGGGAGCCGACCCGGCACTCGAAGAAGCCGAGTCCGGCGGTGGCGAGCGAGCGGCCCGCCTCGTTGAGTCCGGTCTCGTTGCGGGCCCGCTTGCCGACCCGCAGGGCGGTCTGCACGGCCTTGGCGAGGACCCGGCCGGTGCGGTCGAGCCGCTGGGAGCGTTCGAGGCCCAGTTTCACCTGGCCGAGGATCTGGTCCTCGCCGACGACGACCGATTCGAGTCCGGAGGCCACGGCGAAGAGGTGGCGTACGGCTCCGTCGGCGTGGTGGCTGTAGAGGTGCGGGGCGATCTCCTCGTGGTCGACGCCGGTGTGCTGGGCGAACAGCTGCCCGAGACCGGTGAGTTCGCCCGGACCGCCGGGTCCGGTGGCGCCGGCCCTGGTCTCGGCGTAGATCTCCAGGCGGTTGCAGGTGGAGACGACGACGGCGGCGTCGATGCCGTCGACGGAGGTCACGTCGGAGACGAGGTCCTCGGCCGGCCGGTCGGTGCCGGCGAGTCTCTCCAGGAGGTCGAGCGGGGCGCTGGCATGGCTGATGCCGAGGACCAGCATGGTGGAGGACGGGCTCACCGGGTCACCGGTCCAGCGTCTGGGCGAACTCGGAGGCCCAGTAGGTGATGATCTGGGTGGCACCCGCGCGGTGGATGGAGGCGAGGCTCTCGCGGACGACCTGGTCGCGGTCGATCCAGCCCTTGGCGGCGGCCGCCTCGACCATCGAGTACTCGCCGGAGACCTGGTAGGCGGAGACGGGCACCTGCACGTGGTCGGCGATGAGCCGGACGATGTCGAGGTAGGCGAGGGCGGGCTTCACCATCACCAGGTCGGCGCCCTCGGCGACGTCCAGGGAGACTTCGAGGAGGGATTCGCGGATGTTTCCGGGGAACTGCTGGTAGCCCTTGCGGTCGCCGCGGAGGGTGGACTCGACGGCGTCGCGGAAGGGGCCGTAGAAGTGCGAGGCGTACTTGGCGGAGTAGCCGAGGATGGCGACGTTCTGGTGGCCGGCCCGGTCGAGGGCCTCGCGGATACGGCGCACCTGGCCGTCCATCATGCCGCTGGGGGCGACGATCTGGGCGCCCGCGTCGGCCTGGACGACGGCCGCCCGGGCGTACAGCTCGATGCTGGCGTCGTTGTCGACGTCTCCGTGGGCGTCGAGGACTCCGGTGTGGCCGTGGTCGGTGTACTCGTCGAGGTTGATGTCCCCGATGATCACGGTGGAGTCGCCGACCTCGGCGACGACGTCGCGCAGGGCGACCTGGAGGATGCCGTCGGGGTCGACGGCGCCGGTGCCGGTGGGGTCCTTGTGCTCGGGGATGCCGAAGAGGATGAGTCCGCCGACGCCGTTGGCGACCGCCTCGGCGGCGGCCTTGCGGAGGGTGTCGCGGGTGTGCTGGTAGACGCCCGGCATGGAGGGGATCTCACGTGCCTCGGTGAGGCCCTCGCGGAGGAAGAGGGGCTGGACGAGGTTGGCGGGGCCGACGCGGGTCTCGGCGGCGAAGCGGCGCAGCGCGGGGGTGCGGCGCAGCCGGCGGGGGCGGTAGTAAGGGGCGGCGGGGTCGGTGGCCGCGGTGTTGCGGCCGTAGGCGTCGTACGTCATGAGCGTGACTCCTTCGAGGGCGTGGCGGCGTGCGGGCGCGGGTGCACGTGCGGGTGCGGGTGCGGGTGCGGGACGGCGAGGGCGCGCAGGGCGGCGGACACGGCATCTCCTAGAGGGCCTCGCCGAGGAACACCTGCTCCAGGTGCTTGGCGACGGGCTCCTCGGGGCGGCTGAACCAGTAGCCGTGCCCGCTGCGCTGGAAGAGCTTCAGCTCACCGAGCTGGACGAGGGTCTCGGCGAGCTTGACGGCGAGCCCGGCCGGGTCGATCACGGGCAGGCCGTGCAGCTCGTGGATGCCGAGGTGCCAGAGGATCTCGTTGGGGATGCCCTCGGCGGGGATGATGACCTCGGCCCCGGCGCGGGCGGCCCGCTCGGCGGCGGCCGAGTACACCTCGACGAACTGGTCGAAGTCCCCTTCGAGGGAGCGGTGTACGGAGTCCCAGCCGCCGGGGACGACCTCGTAGGAGCTGAGCGAGGACTCCAGGCGGTACTGCCGGATGTTGGCCCGGATGGGCTCCTCGAGCGGCGGCATGAAGCCGAGGACACCGAAGCGCTGCCCGGTGAGCGCCGACAGGAAGAAGGCGGTCTCGCCGTACCCGAGGGTCGGGATGGAGGCGAGGTGGCGGGCGTCGCGGAGGCCGGGGTCCTGGCCCGCGGCGATCACCCAGGCGTCGTAGCCCTCGCGTTCGGCGACGAGCGCGGACTCGGAGAAGTGGCGGCTGAAGAGCACCTGGGCCGAGTGGTGCCCGACGAGCCCGAAGGGCGTGGCGTCGGGGTACGTGTCGGCCGGCAGGGTCTTGATGTCGACGGTGGTACCGGGTGCGGCGATCGCGTCCAGGTGCGTGCGATACCACTCGTCGAGCAGCGGCAGACGTCCCTCAACGGTGTGCTTGTGAAACCAGATCCGCATGTGCCTCACCTTTCAGTGGTCGTGGTGCGACGTCGAGAAGTGATGCCTTGAACAGGTAGTCGGCGGCCGAGCGGGGGTCTTCGGCGGTACGCCTCAAGGAGGCGAGCCGGGCGGGGAGTTCGGCCGCGCTGTCCAGTCCGGCCGTGCGGGCCTCGCTGCGCGGGATGACGGCCGTCTCCACGACGGAGCGGCGCCGTTCGAGGGCGGCGTCGAGCGCCGCCTCGCCCGGGGCGTCGCCCCGCAGGACGGCGGCGAGGGCCCGGCCCGTCTCCACGGCGTCGTGCAGCCCGCAGTTCATGTTCAGACCGCCGGCGGTGGAGGTGAGATGGGCCGCGTCCCCGGCGAACAGCACCCGGCCCGCCCGGTAGCGGGGCAGCAGGAACCGCGCCAGCCGGTAGGTGTGGGCGTCGGCGATCCGTACGGCCCGCCCCGCGGCGCCCGGCAGGGCCTGCTCGACCCTGGCCCGTACGGCGTCGGGGGCGAGCACGGCGTCGCGGTCGGTCCCCCGCGGGATGCGGAAGATCAGCCGCCAGTGGTCGGGCATGCCGAGTGCGCTGAACGAGGCCCGCGCGTCACGGACGTACGCCAGGGCGGCGAGCCCGGGGACCAGCTCGTCGAGCGGCGTCCGGGTGACCACGCGGAGCGCGTAGTCGGGGTACTCCTCGGCCGTTCCGGGGAGTCCGGCGAGCTCGCGCAGCCGGCTGCGGCTGCCGTCGGCCGCCAGGACGTACGGGTGGCGGGTGACGGTGGCCCGCCCCGCCGCGTCCTCGGTGCGCAGCCGGACCCCGTCGCCGGTGTCCTCGGCCCCGGTGACGGTGGCCCCGAACCTGATGTCGGCGAGCCCGGTCGCGGCCAGCTCGGCGAGCAGCAGCGGGGTGAGCCGGGCCTGTTCGACATGGAGCCGGTACGGGTGACCGGTGTGCCCGGCGAGCACGGAGTAGTCCAGTTCGGCGTGGACGAGGCCGTCCAGGTCGCGCCACTGGACGCGGTCGACGGTGCGGCCCTGGCGGCGCAGGGCCGCGGCGACGCCGAGTTCGTCGAGGAGGTCGAGGGTGGACGGGTGGAAGGTGGACGCCCGGGACTCGGTGGCCAGGGTCCCCCGGGACTCCAGGAGGGTCACCGGCACTCCGGTCCGGGCGAGGACGAGCGCGGCGGTCAGCCCCACGGGCCCGGCGCCGACGACGGCGACCGGTCCGCGGGAGGCGGTGGCGCCGCTCACGGCACGGCCACGGCATCGCGACCGGCGGCCGCGGTGCCGTCCCGCGGGCCGGCGGGTGTGCCGGTGCGCTCGGCCAGCCGGCGCAGCAGCGGGTGGGCGTCCGGGCCGTCGGCCGGGAGGCCGAGGGTGTCCCGGGCCCACCAGGCGCTCGCCAGGTTGGAGGTGAGCAGGACGCGACCGCTGTCCCGGCCGAGCTCGGCCAGCGCGTCGAAGGTGAACATGCCGGTGCCGGTGAACAGCAGCGTCGCGTCCTCGGGGAGTTGGGCCTCCCGGACCTGTGCGACGAGCTCCGAGGTGGTCACGTCGTACGGGGAGAAGCGGTCACCGGCCCGGATCTTGACGACCCGGTCGACCGTGAGGCCGGCCGACTCCCAGTAGGCGTGGGACAGTTCGGTGAGCCAGGGCTCGTACGGCGAGACGAGGACCAGCCGGTCCGCTCCCACCGCCCGCGCGGTGTCGAGGATGGCGAGCGCCGCCGACCGTACGGGGGCGCCGGCGCGCTCGGAGAGCTCCGCGCAGAGGGCCCGGTCGCCGTCCGGGGTGAGCAGGTAGTGCGATCCGGTGCAGGAGACGACGGCGGCGTCGAGACGCAGCCCGCCGAAATTCCCCAGCACTTCGGGGAGTACGTCGTTGTACTTCTCCAGCCGACCGCGCAGGTCTTTTCCGGGAAGTACCGGGAATCGTGAGGTGTGGACATTGAATGCGGGACTGACGAGGCTGCCGATCTCGGGTTCGGCGGCGGCGTTTCCCGAGGGAACCACCACACCGAGTCGCGGCGCCGAATGCAGAGCCATGAACGAGTCTCTCCCATCCGTCGGTGCCATTGACATCACCGTATGTCCGGAACGGGTCGCACATCGATACGGGATTCCGCACCCGTGGCCGGATCGTGTTGCGGATACGAGAACGGCGCCGCACCGTGAATACGGTGCGGCGCCGAGGCGTCCGAATTACGGGACACTCGCGATACGGAAACGGAATTCAGTCGGCCCGGACCGCGGCGGCCCCGGCGGCTTCGGCGACGAATTCGTCGATCTTCGCGCGGCGGGTGAGCCCGCCGTTCACGGCCCAGTTGCCCTCCGGGATCTCGTTCACGACGAGCCAGACGACGGTGTCGGGACCGGTCGCCTCCCGCACGTGCCGGGTCACCTCGACGGAGAGGGCCTCGTTGCGCCCGGGGGTGAGGAAGCCCTCCAGGGGGGTGACCACGACCAGGACGCCCGGGGGCGTGCCGGCGGCGGTGGTCGCGAGCCCCTTGGCGGCCTCACGGACGTACACCCAGGTGGCGGCGGCGAAGAAGTCGGTGTGCGGCAGCTCCATGGCCGTCAGCACGGAGTCGGCGACCTGCTGCTGCAGGACCTCCGCGGCGGCCTCGGAGAGGGTGCCCTCGGGAACGGTGATCTCGACCAGCGGCATGACGACTCCCCAACATGTGTGCGTACGGATACGGGTGCGGGCGCGGTGCGACCGCGGATACGGGTGCGACGGAGGGTTCAGCAGGCCAGCGCGGCTTCGAACCGGTCGATGGCAGCGGCCAGTTGGGCGCGCCGGCGGATGTCGAGCTTCCGGTAGATCCGGGTGATGTGCAGTTCCACGGCACGGGTCGACACCGTGAAGGACTCGGCGATCTGCTTGTTGGTCAGTCCGTCGAGCATCATCGTGGCGATGCGCCGTTCGTGGGCGGTCAGTTCCTCACGGACGGCGGCCTCCTCACGGACGGCCGGCGGGGCGGGCGCGGTGACGGCCGGCGGGACGAGGGCCGTCACGCCCCCGCGTATTCGCTCGTGGGTCCCGGCACCGCCGGTGGACCGCTCGAGGCCGGCGAGCACCACGTGCCCCATGACCGCGTTCCACTCCCGGACCCGTAACTCGCCGAAGACCTGGGCCTGTGCGTACGGGTCGGCGTACAGGACCCGTAAGAGCGTGCGGCGGTCCGGTGCCTCACAGACCAGGAGTTCCCCGGTGCCGTCCCGCCAGGGACCGCCACCGAGCAGGATGCCGCGGGCGGCCATCCTTTTCCAGTAGGTCCGGTGAGCCTCTCCGAAACTCAACCGGTCCGTCTCATTGCCACGGAAAACGAGTTCGACCACAAAAGCCACGTACGACTCCCCCATAAAGGCCGGGTGTTTCCACTTCTGACGCTACCACCCACCACCCGCCCCATTAATGAACACAATGTTGCGGGTGCCGGTCCGGTATTCCTGGGGGAATGGCGCATGCCCGGCCGCCGAGAACGGCCGGGTGGCGCCCTGCTGTGCCGGTGTCCGGCGCGGGGCGGCTATTCGGCCGCCGCCGCGCTCGGTACGGAGGCGGCCCCGGGCTTCGGCTCGGGCTCGCGCTCCTGTCCGGGCCCGTCCTCGCCCTCGGCCTCGGCCGCGGGCTTCGGTTCGGGCTCGGGCGCCGGCCGCGGCTTGCGCCGGAGCAGACCGGTGGCCGCGAGCACCGCCACCGCCCCGATCCACACGGTCCAGCCGAGCGGCTCGCGCAGCACCGCGGCGCCCAGCACGACGGCCACCGCGGTCATCAGATAGGTGACGGTGGACGCCACGGTCGGCCCGTCCTTGATGATCAGCTCGAAGTTCAGCAGCGCGGCGAAGCCGGTGCAGACCACGCCGAGGATCAGGACGGAGATCACCGAGTCGGTGCGCCAGGTGATGCTCTGGAGCCCCAGGAACGGGAAGGCGACCAGAAGGAGCACGGTGGCCGCGCTGAGCTGCCCGCCCGCGAGCATCAGGGGCGGAATGCCCCTGCCCACGAGGAACTTGCCCATGTACGCGAAGCTGGCGCCGAAGCTGATCGAGCCGAGGACGAAGCAGAGGATGCTCCAACCCGTCCCGGCCGAGGCCGAGTTCCAGGGTGAGGCGATGAGCGCGGTACCGCCGAGGCCGAGCAGCACACCGCCGGCCTTGAATCCGGAGACCTTCTTCTCCTGGCCCAGCAGCAGGGCGGCGGCCAGGGTCCAGATCGGCGCGCTGCCGTTGACCACGGCGGCGACGCTGCTAGATCCGGCGATCTCCCCCTCGGCGTAGAGGGTCCACGGGACGGCGTTGCCGAGCAGCGCGGCAACGGTCAGATGGCCCCAGACGGCGGCCTCCCTGGGGAGCCGAAGCCCCTTCGCGTAGCCGATGGCGAGGATGACGACGGCGCCGAGCGCGAGCCGGATCAGCACCATCTGCACGGGTGAGAACCCGTACCCGGCGATCTTGATCCACAGGAAGACGGAGCCCCAGATCAGGCTCAGTGCGGCGAGCCGCGTGTAGGTGGCTTTGGACATGGGTGTTTCCCGCTCTCCGAAGACAGGGCTCGGCCAGATGTGGAAGAGGAAGTGAGGGGACGCGGCGGAGCTCTCCGCGGCACGGGAACGAGCCTCGCAGCGGCGGCCGGGCGGGTCCAGCAACGTCTGGTGGACGGTACCTTCCACGAGCCGTGGCGCATCGGGAACCGGTCCCGTCGGGAACCGCGCCCCACCCGGTGAGAGCGGACGTCGGGAACCGCGCCCACCCGGTGGGTGCCGGTGTCGGTGACCGACCCCGGCCCGTGCGTCAGCCGGCGACGGCCGCCCTGGCCGCCGTGCGGAGCGCGTCCAGCACGGCGGCGATCTCCGGGGAGGTCTGGCTGCCCTCCCGTACGGCCGCGAAGACCGTACGGGAGGGCGCCCGCTCGCTGAACGCGCGGATCGTCACCTCGGGCCGCGGGACCGGCTTGGCCAGCCGCGGCACCAGCGCGACCCCGAGGCCGAGCCGCACCGCCGCGAGCGTGGCGTCCCAGTCGCCGATGGCGTGGGAGGCCTGCGGGGTGAACCCGGCCGCGGTACACGCGGCGACGCCGATGTCGTGACAGAGGCCCGTGGTGGCGAAGATCCAGGTCTCGTCGGCGAGGTCGCCGAGGAGCAGCCGCTCGCTGCCGAGCAGCCGGTGGCCGGCCGGCAGGGCGATGTCGAAGGGGTCGTCGCAGAGCGCGACCCGGTGGAACCTGCCGTCGGAGCGGACGTCCTCGCCGGCCGGGCCCGGGGTGCGGGTGGTGTCGGCGGAGATGACGACGTCGGTCTCCCCGCGCTGGAGCAGGGAGAAGCTCTCCGGCGGGTCGACCTCGGCGAGCGAGGTCCGCAGCAGCGGCCGGGTCTCCCGCAGCCGGGCGACGGCGGGCAGGATGAGCGCCGACAGGGTGGTGGAGAAGCCGGCGACCGCCACCTCCCCGCGCTCACCGCTCTGGTGGGCGGCGAGCTCGGCGCGCATCTGCTCGACCTGGGTGAAGACGGCGTCGGCGTGCCGGAGCACGATCCGTGCCGCGCCGGTGAGCCGCAGCCTGCGCCCGGACGGTTCGGTGAGCGGCACGCCCAACTCCCGTCCCAGGGCGCTGATCTGCTGCGAGACGGCCTGCGGGGTGAGGTGGAGCGCCTGGGCGGCCGCGCTGACGGTGCCGCGTTCGCTGAGCTCCCTCAGCACCCGCAGCTTCCTCAGGTCCGGATAGTCGGTCATGCCCGCACCCCCTCCCACCGCCGCCGTCCGGTCATCGTACGCAGCCGGCGTCCACGTCGATGACCTCCTTGGCCAATGTCTCCAGGACGTCCAGGTCCCGCGCGGTGCGGCCCGCCTCGCGCCGGTCGCCCGGATAGGTCGGGTCGAGGACGACGGCCCGCGCGCCCAGGTCCTGGAGGAGTCCGAGGTCGTCGGCGATCTGCGCCAGGGTGCCCTCGCCGAGGAGCCGCCCGGGGCCGAGGGGCCGGGCGGTGACGCGGAGTTTGATCCGGGGGCAGACGTCGGGCACCGGCCGCTCGTGTTCCTCGGCGACCTGGCGGAGCGTGGGCAGTCCGACGCCGAGGAGCCAGTCGCCGGAGACGGAGGTGGGGTGCCAGGCGTCGCCGAGGCGGACGGCCCTGCGGAGCGCGCCGTAGCTGTGTCCGCCGACCCACACGGGCGGCCCGGGCCGCTGCACGGGCAGCGGCCCGGTGTGGACCTCGCGGAAGGAGACGTGGGCGCCGTCGAAGGAGGCGACCTCGTTCGCCCAGCAGGCCTTGATGGCGGCGAGGTACTCGTCGCTGATGGCTCCGCGTTTGCGGTACGGGACGTCGAGGACCGCGAACTCGCGGGCGGCCCAGCCGGCGGCCGCGCCGAAGACGAGCCGGCCCTTGCTGAACCGGTCGATGTTGGCGGCGACGCGGGCGGTGTGCACGGGATGCCGGTACGGGAGGATCGTCACCGTCGTCCCGAGGCCCACGGTCCTGGTGACCCCGGCGAGCCAGGCGAGGGTCGCGAAGGGGTCGTAGAACGGGGCGGGGAAGAGGTGCTGCACGTCCGGGGTGAGCGCCACGTGGTCGGAGACCATGGCGTAGTGGTACCCGATCGACTCGACCCGCAGCGCCCAGTCGGCGAGGGCGTCGGGGGTGGCCTCGGGCCCGTAGTTGGGCAGATTGACGCCGAACTTCATGGGGCGTTCCTTTCCAGGGCCTCGGCCGCGGTCGCGCCCGCGGCTCCGGTCCCGTTGGCGTGGTCCGCGGTGCGGCGGCCGGCCCGGGCGTCACGCCGGGCGAGCCCGCGCACCGCGGTGAGGTGGAGGAGGACTCCCGCGAGCGCGAACCCTGCGGCGGGGAGCGGGAGCCAGCGGGCGTCGAGCCCGTGGGCGAGGGCGAGGCCGCCGAGCGCGGAGCCGACGGCGCCGCCGAGGTAGGTGGCGGAGCTGTTGAGGCCGACGGCGGCGGCCCCGCCCTCGCCGTCCCCGGCGAGCAGCCGGTGCTGCTGGGGGACGACGAAGGCCCAGCCGACGGCGCCCCAGACGAGGAGGGGTGCGAGGACGAGCCCGGGGACGGTTCCGGTCCACGGCAGCAGGGCCAGGGCGCCGCCGAGGGTGCCGAGGAGGGTGACGGCGAGGACGGCGGGTTGCGCGGTCCGGTCGACGAGGGTTCCGGCGAGGAGGCTGCCGCAGACTCCGCCGATGCCCCAGACCCAGAGGTACGGCACGGCGCTGCCGACGTCGGCGATGCGGTGGAGGACCGGTTCGAGGTAGGTGTAGAGCCCGAGGCTGGCGACGGTCTGGGTGAAGGTGACGGTGACCACGACGGCCACCCGGGGCCGGGCGAGGGCGCCGAGCCGGGCCCGCAGGGAGGGCGCGGCGGCTCCCTCGACACGGGGCAGGGCTCCGGCGACGCCGGTCAGGGCGGCGACGCCGAGGCCGGTGACGAGCCAGAGGGCCGTCCGCCAGCCGGAGTGGGCGGCGACGAGCAGCCCGAGCGGTACGCCGAGGACGGTGCCCGCGCTCATTCCGCCGAGGACCAGGCCGAGGGCGCGGCCGCGCCGCTCGGGCGGGACGAGCGCGACGGCCGCGGTGGCCGCCGCCGGGGTGAAGAGGCCCGCTCCGGCGCCGGCGAGGGCACGGGTGCCGAGGAGTCCGGCGTACGAACCGGCCAGCGCGGTCCCGGCGTTGGCGAGGACGAAGACGACGAGGGCGGTGACGAGGACGGCACGGGTCCCCCAGCGGGCGAGGACGGCGGAGAAGAGCGGCGCGGCCAGGGCGTAGCAGAGGGTGAAGGCGGTGACCGACTGGCCGGCGAGGGAGACGGAGACGTGCAGGTCGGCGCCGATGCCGGGGAGCAGTCCCGCCATCGCGTAGGCGTCGGTCCCCATGGCGAAGGAGCCGAGTGCGAGCAGGGCCACCGCGCGCGTGCCACCCATCACGCCCCCTCTTCTCTGTGTCCCGTCCGCGTCGTACGGAACGGTCCTGGGGACGCTACTGACCGCGCGTCCGGATCGGGGCGCACAAGGGCGAAGAGGGTTCGGAGTCCCGCAGCCTCGCGTCCCCGCTCCTCTGGAATCGGCCGGTCACGGGCCTACGGTGGATCGATCGAGGAACCCCAGGAGGGAGTCCACCGTGCTCGACCTGTCCGTCATCAACGCGATGTTCCCGCCCGATCTCCCGGAACCGTCCGACTGGGAGCGCCGGTTCGCGCCGCGCTCCCTGCCGGCGGGTGCCGAGGTGACGCGCTTCGCCCCGAGCCCCACCGGTCATCTGCACATCGGCGGTCTGTACACGGCGGCCGTCGCGCGCGCCCTGGCCCACCAGTCGGGCGGCGTCCACGTGCTGCGCGTCGAGGACACCGACCGGTCACGCCAGGTCACAGGCGCCGCGGAGGAGTTCTCCCGGTTGCTCGCCGCCTTCGGGCTCGCCCCCGACGAGGGCGGGGTCGCCGGGGAGGGCGCGTGGGGCCCGTACCTCCAGTCGGAGCGCCGGGACGTCTATCTCAGCCATGTGCGCGAGCTGCTGCGGCGGGACCGCGCGTACCCCTGCTTCTGCGACCGGGACCGGCTGGCCCGGAGCGCGGTGGAGCAGCGCGCGGGCCGCTCCCCGCTCGGCTACTACGGACGGTGGGCGCCCTGCCGGACGCTCGCCCCCGAGGAGGCGGCGCGGCGGCTGGCGGCGGGCGAGCCGTACGTGGTGCGGTTCCGCTGCCCGTACGAGTTCCCCGGCCGGGTCCGGTTCACGGACCGGATCCGTGCCTCGGTCACCATGCAGGACAACGGCAACGACATCGTGCTGCTGAAGTCCTCGCAGGAGGAACTTCCGCTGCCGACCTACCACTTCGCGCATGTGGTGGACGACCGCCTGATGCGGGTGTCGCTGGTGGTGCGCGGCGAGGAGTGGCTGTCCTCGACGCCGGTCCATCTCCAGCTGCACGCGGCGCTGGGCTTCGAGCCGCCCTCGTACGCGCATCTCGCGCCGCTGATGAAGGCGGAGGGGCCCTCGCGCCGCAAGCTCAGCAAGCGCAAGGACCCCGAGGCGTCGGTGGACTACTACCTGGCCGCCGGGTATCCGCCGGCCGCCGTCCAGCACTATCTGCGCGGTCTCGCCAACATCCGGCTGATGGACGTGCCCACGGCCGAGGCGCTCGCCGCTCCCGTCCGGCTCGACGGTATGCGCCCCTCGGGGCCGCTGCTCGATCTGCCCAAACTGCACTCCCTGAGCCGGGAGTTCATCGCCTCGCTGCCTCCGGAGGAGCTGTACGCGCAGCTTCTCGCCTGGGCGGAGGACCACGACCCGGAGCTGGCCTCGGTCCTCGCCCGGCACCGGGACCTCGCCCTGGCGGCCGTGGCGGCGGGACGGCCCGCGGACGCGCCCGCCCGGAAGGACCTGGATCGCTGGTCCTGCTTCCGTGACCGCTACGGCTTCTTCTTCGCCGAGCTCTTCGGCCCGCCGCCGGCCGCCGACGACGACCGCTACGGCGGCCTGGACCCGGAGCTGGTGCGCCGGGTCGCCGCCGAGTTCGCCCGGGAGGCGGCCGGGGCCGCCACGGCGGAGGAGTGGTACGGCACGCTCCGCGCGCTCGCCGCACGGCACGGCCGCGCCCCGGACACGGCCGCCTGGCGCCGGGAGCCGGGGCGCTGGGCGGGCCCGCCGAGGGAGATCCCGAACGTGGTCCGGGTCGCGCTCACCGGCGCCACCCGCAGCCCCGACCTGTTCGCCGTGGCCCGAGCGCTGGGCCCGGACGAGGTGCTGCGCCGCCTCACCGCCGTGGCGGGGTGAGGCGGCCGGATCCGCGCGAGGAGACGGTCAGTTCAGCGGCATGCTCCGGTCCGACGACCGCACTCCGGGTGCGGTCGGCGCCGGGATCTTGAGGAGTCCCTTGTCGCTGGAGCTCGCGGGCGCGTCCGCGCCGACCGGGGTGGTCGTCATGGGACGGGCGGCCGCGCAGCGCTGCTTCTCGGCCTCCGACATGGGCCCGGTGCGCTGGAGCAGCCGGTCGGGGACGGCCCGCGAGGGTCCGTCGACGACGGCGTGCAGCCGGTAGTCGTCCTTCTTGCTGACGAACCAGCCCTCGACCCGCTCGCGGCTCGGCTGCATCTCGACCCAGCTGACCTCGCCGGGCTGGATCTTCTCCACGACGGTCCGCTGGTCGCTGCTGAACCACTGCCAGGGCCGCTGCCAGCCCTTCTCGTAGGCGAGGGCGAACTGGGTGGCCATGGGCCGCTCCCTGGCGCGCTTCTCGTCCTCCTCCCGTACGCCCGACGTGGGCAGCCTGGCCACCTCGTTGAGCGGCAGGTTCGCGTCGGCGTACGTCTGGGAGATGCTGTCGTGCCCGCGCTCGGCGTACGAGAGGAGCCGGGAGTGTTCCAGCGCGTTGCGGGTGCAGTTGACGAAGGCCTCGCCGACGACCCTCGCCCGGTCGTAGTAGCGGAAGGACATCCGGGTGTCGGGCCGGAAGGTGCAGGCGTTCTCGCCGTTGCAGGCGGCGGCCGCGTTGTGGAGGGTGCTCTCGCGGTCGTTGCCCTTGTACGCCTCCGAGGTCCCGAGCGCGGTCTTGCTCACGGTCTTGTCGAGCTCCGGCGGCACCTCGACCGCGCGGATGCGGGCGATCATCGGTGAACAGGTCACATGGGTACGGGAGTCGGTGACCCGGGAGGTGAAGGTGAGCAGCGGCTCGTTCTCGCTCGCGGTGAAGACGTAGCTGCGGGCGGTCCAGCGGCCGGGCCCCGGCTTCCCCTTCGTACGGTCGGGGTCGCCCGCGGTGGTGACCTCCTGGACCGCGCCGCCGGAGGCGACGACGGCGTACGGCTGCCCGGCGACGACCTGTTCGCCGGTGCACTCCTTGGAGACGGCGGGGCTGTCCTCGTAGTTCACGGTGACCCTGGCTCCCGCGCGGACTCCGCGCAGCCGCTGCTGGAGGGTGTTGCCGTCCTTCTGGAGGGCGACGCCGTGGGAGGCGTCGGTCCGGCCCGAAGCGGTGGGCGAGTAGCGCTGGTTGAGGCCGGTCCAGGAGTCGAGGCCGACGGTGGTGGGGCCGTCGCCCTTCATGACCGGGTCGGCGAAGTCGCCGTTGAGGACGGGGACGGACTGCGCGGCGGGGGCGGCGGCGGAGTGGGGGGCGAGGGGGAGCAGAAGTCCGGCGGCGCCGAGGACGGCGAGCGACGCGGACAGGGAGCGGTGCATGGCGGGGGACTCCTCCGGGATCAAGAACCGTGGGACACGGCGGGTATCGGGGACCTGGAGCGGGGACCGGGCTCGGGAACCGGAGCTCAGGAGCTGTTGGCCGACAGGGCGACTTCGCGCTTCGGTTCGGCACCCGGCGGCACCGCCCGTGAGGCCGGCACCTCCCGTACGGCGGGGGCGCTCCGAAGCCCGTCCGGGGTGCTGTTGTCGGCGTCGGGCGCGGTGTCGCCCGCGGGGCGCTTGCGCCCGCAGAGCCGGTCGGGGACGGCGTACGTCTGGGCGACGAAGCTGCTGGTGTTGACCATGGAGGGGCTGTCCACGCTCACGTTGAGGATCTTCTTCCCCGTGTCCGTGACGAGGTTGCCGACCACCCGCCGCATGGCCGCGCTCGCGCCGAAGACGAGCATGTCGTACGGCTTGACGGTGGTCTTGTAGACCGTCGACTCGGTGTTCTCGATCGTCCACGACTTGGAGTACGTGGCCTTGAAGGCGGCCTCGAAGGCGAGTTTGGCGCTCAGCGAGCCGGCCACCTTCGCGCCGCCCGCGACGGTCGTCTTGGTCCCTGCCGTCGAGGTCGGACCGTCCTTCAGGTTGGGCGTCTTGTTCTCGCTGGTGATGTCGTTGCTGAGGTTGGTGGTGACCTCGCCGGAGGCGGTGACCGTGCCCTCGGCGGTGATCTTCCCGGAGATCTCGCCGCCGATGTTGTCGGTGCTGCTGGTCTTCAGGGTGACGGTCCGGTCGACGCCCATGTCACTGGTGGTGCAGTTGACGACCGCGTTGCCGAGGGACTTGACGGCGGTGGCGTACTCCCGGTCCTGCTTGGGATCGATGGCGAACGTGCAGGCCGTTCTCTTGGTCCCGCAGTACTCCAGGACGTCGGCGATGCGCGTGGGGCGGCCGTCGGCGGTGACGGCGCGGGCGACGGGGGTCTCGCCCGGCCCCTCCTCGGTGGCGACGGCGACGGGCGGGGCGAGCAGGACGAGGGGCGCGGTGAGCCCGAGACCGAGGGCGAGGGTGAGGGGGCGGGCCAGGGGCGGGACGGCGTGGGGACGGCGTGCGGGCATGACGGGGGAACCCTTCGGGACGGAAGGCGTACGGGAGCGGGGGTGGTTCAGGGACCGAGCAGCGAGCAGAGCTGGGAGGCCGGGAAGGGGGACTGTCCCGGGTCGCCCGAGCCCTGCGGCAGGGAGGCGGGGAAGGCCGCGCAGGTGGAGTCGACGGCCGCGGCGGCGTTGTCTGCGGGCTCCGGCTTGTAGGTGGAGATGGTCGTGCCCATCTCCTTGAGGCCGTCCTCCTCGCGGGCTCCCTTGCCGGACAGTTTCTCCATGCAGGAGGCGGAGCCGGGCGGGCACTCCTCCAGCTTCTCGCCCGCCGCCTTGATGTCCTTGTCGGCCTGGCCGGCGGCCTCCTTGGTCTTCTTCTGGTCGGCCTCGATCTTCTTGGCCGCCTCGGCGTTGCTCTCCTTGTCCTTGCACTCCTGGTCGTCGGGCTCGCACTCGGCGGCGTACGCGACGGGGGCCAGAGGGACGGCGACCGGAAGGGCGAGGGCGGCGGCGAGGACTCCGGCGCCCAGCAGACGGCGTGCCGATGTCTTCCATACGGGCATGGGAACTCCCTTGGGACAGGGGTGAATTGACGGGCTCGGCGGGGGACGCCAGGGGCGGACAGGGGACTGCCCTCAAGATCACCGAGCGCATTCCGACGCTAGCCGTCGGGGCCCCGGCGCCCCGGCAGGACACACGGCGCGGCGCCCTCCCCGGGGGCCGCTCACCACTTCGGCGGAGCGCACTCGGAACCGCCCCGACCGGCCGGTACGAGGGCTTTCCGGAGCGGGCCGCACGGGCCTCCCGTACACCCGTGGGCATGGAATCCCGAGCGGGGGCGAGCGGGTGGGCGGCCGTGCGCGGCGGGGGCTCTCACTCCCCCGGCCGCCGCCGTTCGGCGGCCCGCCACGGGCGCCGCCCGGCGTCGTCCCCCGAGGCCCGCGGCGGGGTGAATGCGCCCCCGCGACGGCGCCCCGAACGGAGGTCCGACAAACGGGTGTTTCATCCGTTCCGACTCGCCCCGGTGATCATTCTCGGACAGTCTGCTGATGTGCCCGGCGGCCCGTCCCGGCCGCCGCACCCGGCCGTGGGCGCCCCATGCCCAAAGGCCCGGCACGACGTGTTCGCATGACCCGCGACCGGCCCGTGGGCGCCTCCGCGCTCCCCGCGGACGCCACCGGCCGGACGCCGCGCTCCCGTATGTCCCCGTCGAAGGAGAGCAGAGCCATGTCCCGTTCACGACGCGGTACCCCGCGCACACGCCTGCGCGACCCCCGGGCCTTCCCGACGCGCGGCCGGACGTTCGCCACCGCCGTCCTCGCGGCCGCCGCACTCGCCGCCGTACCGGCCCTGGCCCCCGCCGCGCAGGCCAACGAGGGCAACCCGACCGTGCTGAGCTGGGGCGCGGGCCGCACCGGCCAGCTCGGCAACGGCACCCTGTCCGACAGCCTCAGCCCGTCCTCGGTCACCAGCCTCTTCCGCGGTGACGTCGACCAGATGTCGGCCGGCGGCACCTCGTCCGCCGACTCCTTCGCCCTCGCCCGCACCGACAAGACGGTGAAGTCCTGGGGCCACAACGCCTCGGGCCAGCTCGGCAACGGCGGCAACACCAACCAGACCGTGCCCACCACGGTCCCCCGCCTCAGCAACATCAAGGACATCGCGGCCGGCGGCCGGCACGCCCTCGCCCTCGACACGAGCGGCCAGGTCTACTCCTGGGGCGACAACGCCTACGGCCAGCTCGGCAACAATCGCACCGGCGACAGCCGTACGGTCCCCGATCGCGTCCAGGGCATGCCCAAGGTCAAGCAGATCTCGGCCGGCTGCGACTTCAGCCTCGCCCTCCTGGAGAACGGCAAGGTGTACGCCTGGGGCCGCGGCATCCACGGCCAGCTCGGCACCGGCAACCGCGCCAGCAGCTCCGTGCCCCGGCAGGTCCAGGGCCTGGAGAACATCGTCGAGGTCGACGCCGGCTGCCACCACGCCCTCGCCCTGACCGCCGACGACACGGTCAAGTCCTGGGGCTACAACCTCTACGGCCAGCTCGGGAACTCCAGCACCAAGTCCTCCACCCTCCCGGTCGACGTCGACTGGATCGAGGGCGTCTCCGACATCGAGGCGGGCGCCCACCACAACTACGTGAAGACGAGCGACAGCCACGTCTGGGGCTGGGGCAACAACCAGTACGGCCAGCTCCTGGAGTCCGACGAGGCCTTCGACTCCAACGTCTCCCGCACCAACCGCACCGCCCCCGTCGAGATCCCCCGCCTGGAGGGCGTCCAGCACCTCGCGGCCGGCGCCCGGCACGGCGTCGCCGTCACGGCCGACGACGTCTTCACCTGGGGCCACAACGGCGAGGGCCAGCTCGGCAACGGCACCACCGTCCCGCGCTACGAGTCGGTGAAGATCCTCAACGAGGGCTCGGCGATCAAGGACGTGGCCGTCTCGCTGGGCGGCAACACGACGTACGCGTACTGAGCGGGGAGGGCATTCCCATGACGTACGCGCACGTACGCGCCGCCGTCCTGGCCCTCGTCCTGGCCGGACCCACCGCCGCTCCCGCCCACGCCGCCGAGCCCCGTGATCCATGGGTACGGGCCTGGGGGCTGAACACGGCGGGCCAGCTCGGCAACAGCAGCCTGCTCGACCAGCAGACGCCGTCCTCCGTCCAGGGCCTCGCCCGGTCCGCCGTACGGGAGCTCTCCGGCGGCGGCGGCAACAACGTCAACTCCTTCGCCCTCGCCCTGCTGCACGACGGCACCGTCCAGTCCTGGGGCGGCAACTCCAACGGTCAGCTCGGCAACGGCACGACCACCGCCCAGGCCTTCCCCGGCACCGTGGCGGGCCTCTCGGGCGTGTCCCAGGTCGCCGCCGGCGTCCACTTCGCCTTCGCCGTCCGCGGCGGACGCCTCCTGTCCTGGGGCGACAACGCCTTCGGCCAGCTGGGCAACGGAGCCACCGAAAGCACCGCGACGACCCGCCCCGTCGCCGTCCAGAGCCTGAACAGGGTGAAGGACGTCGTCGCCGGCTGCTACCACGCGGCCGCGCTCCGCGAGGACGGCACCGTCTGGACCTGGGGCAGGAACACCGACGGCCAGCTGGGCATCGGCTCGACGACCGACCAGAACACCCCGAAGAAGGTCCCCGGCCTGGTGGACGCCGTGGCCGTCGCCATCGGCTGCTACCACACCGTCGCGCTCACGGCCGACGGCACGGTCAAGGCCTGGGGCCGCGGCGCCTACGGCCAGCTCGGCAACGACAGCACCGATTCCAGCCCCTCACCCGTGGACGTGAAGCACCTCGACGACGTCGCGAGCATCCACTCCGGCAGCTATCACTCCTTCGCCGTCCTCGACGACGGCAGCGTCCGCGCCTGGGGGTGGAACACCGCCGGGCAGCTCGGCGACGGCACCACCGTCGACCGGACCACCCCGGTCCCCGCCCCCGGGCTGAGCGGCGTCAAAGCCTTGACCGGCGGCTGGAAGCACAGTCTCGCCGTCCTCGACGACGGCTCCGTCCTCGCCTGGGGCGAGAACGGATCCGGCCAGCTCGGCGACGGCACCACCACGAACTCCCTCACCCCGGTCACCGCCCTGCCCCCGGGCAGCGGCACGACCCGCGTGGCCGCTTCCACCGTGTGGAAGGCCAGCTACGCCTACTGACCCCGAAAGGTCCCCACAGATGTCCCCGTCCCCCCGCACCACCCTGCTCGCCGTCCTGACAGCGGCCACCACCCTGGCCGTCCCCTGCCTCTCCGCCCACGCCGCCGGCACCGACCCCTGGGTCCGCGGCTGGGGCCTCAACGCGCTCGGCCAGCTCGGCAACAGCTCGATCGTCAACCAGCAGACCCCCGCCGGGGTCCAGGGCATCACCCGCGACGACGTCCGCGAGATGTCCGGCGGAGGCGCCGACGGCACCGGCGCGGCCGGCACCGCGTTCGCCGTGGCCCTGCTCAAGGACGGCACCGTCAAGAGCTGGGGCGGCAACGGCCTCGGCCAGCTCGGCAACGGCACGATCGTCGCCCAGTCCTTCCCCGGCACCGTCGCCGGTCTCTCCGGCGTCGCCGAGATCTCCGCGGGCGCCGACCACGTCCTCGCCGTCAAGGGCGGCCGGGTCCTCACCTGGGGCGGCAACGCCACCAAGCAGCTCGGCACCGGCGCCGACGCCACCAACCCGCAGCGGACCCCGGTCGCCGTCCAGAGCCTGGACAAGGTCAAGGACGTCGCCGCCGGCTGCGGCTTCAGCGTCGCCCTGCGCCAGGACGGCACCGTCTGGACCTGGGGCAACGGCGCCAACGGCCGGCTCGGCACCGGCAACAACACCACCCGCGAGACCCCGCAGAAGGTGCCCGACCTCGTCGACGTCGAGTCGGTCTCCGTGGGCTGCGACCACGTCCTGGCGCTCACCGCCGAGGGCACCGTCAAATCCTGGGGCAAGAACACCGAGGGCCAGCTCGGCAACGACAGCACCGCCGACAGCAACGTCCCCGTCGACGTCGCCTACCTCGACGCCGTCGCGAAGGTCTTCGCCACCTCCACCTCCAGCTTCGCCGTCCTCGACGACGGAAGCCTGGCCGGCTGGGGCAAGAACGACGCGAAGCAGCTGGGAGACGGCACCGCGGCCCACCGGACGACCCCGGTGCCGCTGGACGACCTCAAGGGCGTGCAGGACATCGCGGGCGGCGCGGACTTCACCCTCGCCGCGCTCGACGACGGCTCGGTGATCGGCTGGGGCGCCAACGCGAACGCCCAGCTCGGCGACGGCAGCACCGTCGCACCGCCCAAGACGGCCACCGCGCTGCCCCCGGGCAGCGGGATCACCCATGTCACGACGACGAAGACCGGCCGGTCCGGCTTCGCGTACTGACTCCCCGCGTACGGACTCGACGGGTGCGCGGGGCCCTCGCCGGCCCCGCGCGCCCCGGATCCGCCCGCTCCCCCGCTCCGCCCTCTCCGCCCTCTCCGCCCGTGCGGAGACCCCGGACCCGGCGGGGAGAGCGGCCCCACACCGCCCGATCCTGGCCAGGGGCGACGGTGACCTGGCAGGATCGCGGCATGTTCGCCTCGCTCTCCCGTGCCGCCCGCCGCCGTCTCCTGGCGATCTCGGCCGCGCTGCTCACGGTGTGCGGGGTGCTGGTGTGGTGGCTGATGTCCTTCGGCACCCCCGTCCCGAGCGGCCCGGTCACGTTCAGTACAGGTGTCCCCACCGGCGTCTACCAGCAGTACGGCGAGCTCCTCAAGCAGGCCCTCGCGCAGGACCTGCCCGAGGTCTCGATATCGCTCGAGGACAGTGAGGGCTCCCAGCAGAACCTGGCCCGGGTGGCCTCGGGCGAGGCCGACTTCACCATCGCGACGGCCGACGCGGTGGCCCAGTACCAGCGCGAGCGCAGGCCGGGCTTCGAGCGGCTGCGCGGCTGCGCCCGGCTCTACGACGACTACGTACAGCTCGTGGTGCGCAAGGGGTCCACGATCCAGAAGGTGCAGGATCTGCGGGGTCGCAAGGTCGGCGTCGGTCAGGACGGCTCCGGTGTCCGGCTGATCGCCGACCGTGTCCTCGCGGCGGCCGGCCTCGCCCCCGTCCGGGACATCCAGCCGGTCTCGGTGGGCATCGACACCATGCCCGGCCACCTGGAGCACGGCGACCTGGACGCGTTCTTCTGGTCGGGCGGCCTGCCCACGACGGCGGTGCAGAAGCTGTCGGAGCGGTTCGAGATCCGGCTGATCCCGCTGGACGCACCCCTGGTCGACCGGCTCCACGACGTCGGCAGGTCGACCCGTCACTACCGGTCGGCGATGATCCCGGCCGACGCGTACGCCAAGGCGCAGGACGGCCGGCCGATAGAGACCCTGGCCGTGGCGAACCTGCTGGTCACCACGGTGGAGGCGGACGACGACCTGGTGGAGGGCTTCACCCGTACGGTGATCAGGAGCCGGGACCGGATCGGCAGCCAGGTCCACCCTGCCCAGCTGGTGGACCTGCGGACCGCCGTCTACACCGAGCCCCTGCCCCTCCACGACGGCGCCAGCCGCTACTACCGCTCGGTGAAGCCCTGACCGTCCCGGTCGCCCTTCGCCGTCCTCGACGGCGGAGCGTTCCGCGGCACGGTGACCGTCACCCGCAGCCCGTGCGGCTCGTTCGGGGCGAAGTCGATGCCGCCGCCGCCCGCCGTGAGCAGCACACGGGTGATGGAGAGGCCGAGACCCGATCCCTTGACGTTCTGGTGCCTGCCCGAGCGCCAGAAACGGTCGCCGACCCGCCCCAGCTCCTCGTCCGTGAGGCCGGGCCCGTGGTCGGCGACGACCACGGCGACGCTCTCCCCGCCGTGCCGGGCCTGGGCCGTGACCGAGACCTCCTCCCCGGCCGGGGTGAACTTCAGCGCGTTGTCGATCACCGCGTCCAGCGCGCTGGAGAGCGCCACGGGGTCCGCCCAGGCCGTGACCGCCCCGCACCGCCCCGTCAGCACGACACCCTTGTCGTCGGCGACCGGCCGCCAGGAGGCGACCCGCTCGGCGGTGAGCGCGCCGACGTCGATGAGCCGCAGCTCGGCCGCCGTGTGCTCGGCGAGCGCCAGGTCGAGGAGGTCGTCGAGGACCTGTGAGAGGCGCTTGCCCTCGGTCCGTACGGAGGCGATCTCCTCGTTGCCCTCGGGGAGCTCCATGGCGAGCAGCTCGATCCGCAGGAGCAGCGCGGCCAGCGGGTTGCGCAGCTGGTGGGAGGCGTCGGCGACGAAGGCCCGCTGCTGTTCGAGCGCCTCCTCGACGTTGTCGGCCATCTCGTTGAACGAGAGCGCGAGGCGTCGCAGTTCGGGCGGTCCGCCGGTCGCGGCGACGCGGGAGTTCATACGCCCGGTGGCGATGTCGTGGGTGACGGAGTCGAGGACGCGGACGGGCCGCAGCACCCAGCCGGTGAGCCGGAACGCGGCTCCGACGGCGACGAGCATGGCCGCGGCCTCACCCGCGAAGATCACCAGCCAGCCGCGCAGGATGCGCACACGGAGCTGTCCGGTGGGCGAGTCGGTGACGACGACGGCGACGACGTCCCCGTCGCGGACGACCGGGGAGGCGATGATGAGCCGCGCGTGGGCCTGCCAGGGCCACACCTGCGGCGGATTGTGGCTGCGCCGGCCCAGGAGCGCCTCGCGGAAGGCGCGACGGCCCTCCCCCTCGTACGGGACGACCCAGTCCTCGGGGGCGGCGGCCATGGACCGGTTGTCGCGGTAGAAGATCCCGGCCCGGATGCCGTACACGTCGTGGTAGCTGGCGAGTTCGCCGCCGAGGGTGGTGCGCCGCTCGTCGGTACTCGGGTTGGTCTCGCTGACGAACTGGGCGAGCGCGGCGAAGCGCGCCCCGTCGTCGAGCCGGTCGACGACGACCCGCTGCTGTTCGGAGGCGGCGAGGCTGGCGGCGAGCGGGAAGCCGAGGGCGAGCAGGACGCCGGCCATCAGGACGATGAGCAGCGGAAGGAGGCGGGTGCGCACGAAGGGGCCGTCCGGCGGTTACGCGGCGGGGGCGACCAGGCGGTAGCCGACGCCCCGCACGGTCTCGATCAGGGCGGGCATCCGCAGCTTGGAGCGCAGGGACGCGACGTGCACCTCCAGGGTGCGGCCGGTCCCCTCCCAGCTGGTACGCCAGACCTCGCTGATGATCTGCTCGCGGCGGAAGACGACTCCAGGGCGCTGGGCGAGGAGCGCGAGCAGGTCGAACTCCTTGCGGGTCAGGGCGACGCTCTCGCCCTCGACGCTGACGCGGCGGGTCGGCAGCTCGATGACGACGGAGCCGAGCCGCAGCTGGGTGCCGTCGGCGGCCGTGCCGGTGCCCGCCGTCTCCTCGGTGCCGGCGTTGCGCCGGCTGACGGCGTGGATCCGCGCGAGGAGCTCGCCGGGGTCGTAGGGCTTGACGACGTAGTCGTCCGCGCCGAGGTTGAGGCCGTGGATCCGGGAGCGTACGTCGCCGCGCGCGGTCACCATGATCACCGGGGTGGTGGTGAGCTTCCGGATGCGGCCGCAGACCTGGTAGCCGTCCTGGTCGGGGAGGCCGAGGTCGAGCAGGATCACCCCGTAGGAGGGCCGCTCGCCCTGCGCGGTGGGCAGGACGGCCTGGAGGGCCTCCTCGCCGTTGCGGGCGTGGGTGACCGTGAAGCCGTGCTTGGCGAGAATCGCGGAGAGGGCGGCGGCGACATGATCGTCGTCCTCGACGAGCAGCAGTCGCATACGTACCTCCTCCGGGATCGTGTGTGCCGACGACGGCTCTCTGTGTACCAGGTGGTACCGGGGCATGAACACCGAACATCGGTGCCGAGCGGTGTCGCAGTCAAGTGTCGGCCGGTGACACCGGTGTTTCTGTTATGCAGCCGGTACGGCCCGGGGCGTCCCGTTCACACACTGTGTCCGGTTGCGGCCGGATCGTTATCCTCAATTTCCGCTCAGATGTGATGACGGGCATCGCATCGGATCTCTAGTGTCCTCCCCAACCGAGGAGGACGGAGCTAGAGCCCGATGAGCGGAGAGTCAGTGTCCAAGGGTCCCGCGGACACCCCGCACGCCACGGACGACCTGGTCGTACTGTCCGGCGTGAACAAGCACTTCGGCGCACTGCATGTCCTCCAGGACATCGATCTGACGATCAGCCGCGGCGAGGTCGTGGTCGTCATCGGACCGTCCGGGTCCGGCAAGTCGACGCTGTGCCGCACGATCAACCGGCTGGAGAGCATCGACTCCGGCACCATCACCATCGACGGCAAGCCCTTGCCGGCGGAGGGCAAGGAGCTCGCCCGGCTGCGTTCCGACGTCGGCATGGTCTTCCAGTCCTTCAACCTCTTCGCGCACAAGACGGTGCTCGAGAACGTGATGCTGGGCCAGATCAAGGTCCGGAAGACGGAGAAGAAGGCCGCCGAGGAGAAGGCCCGCGCCCTGCTCGACAGGGTCGGCGTCGGCACCCAGGCGGACAAGTACCCCGCGCAGCTCTCCGGCGGTCAGCAGCAGCGCGTGGCGATCGCCCGCGCGCTCGCGATGGGCCCGAAGGTCATGCTGTTCGACGAGCCGACCTCCGCGCTCGACCCCGAGATGATCAACGAGGTCCTCGAGGTCATGCAGCAACTGGCGCGGGACGGCATGACGATGGTGGTCGTGACCCACGAGATGGGCTTCGCGCGCTCCGCCGCCAACCGGGTCGTCTTCATGGCCGACGGACGCATCGTCGAGCGGGCGACGCCCGAGGAGTTCTTCAGCAACCCGCGCAGCGACCGGGCCAAGGACTTCCTCTCCAAGATCCTTCACCACTGAGCGAGTTCGGGCCTATCCTTCCCAACTCACTTCTAGACCAAGGGACATTCCTCGATGAAGCTTCGTCGCACCCCCGCCGCCGCCGCGGCCGCCGTCGTCCTCGCGCTGACCGCCACCGCCTGTGGCGGCGGCTCCGACTCGGGCAGCAACGGTGACAAGATCAACGTCGGCATCAAGTTCGACCAGCCCGGCCTGGGCCTGAAGACCCCGGACGGCAAGTACGCCGGCTTCGACGTGGATGTCGCCCGCTACGTGGCCAAGGAGCTCGGCTACGCCGAGGACAAGATCAACTTCAAGCAGGCACCCAGCGCCGAGCGCGAGAACCTGATCAAGAACGGTGACGTGAAGTTCGTCGTCGCCAGCTACTCGATCAACGACAAGCGCAAGAAGGAGGTCGACTTCGCCGGTCCGTACTTCCTGGCCCACCAGGACCTGCTCGTGCGCTCCGACGACAGCTCGATCACCAAGGTCGAGGACCTCAACTCCAAGAAGCTCTGCTCGGTCACCGGCTCGACCTCCGCGCAGAACGTCAAGGACAAGCTGGCCCCGAAGGCCGACCTCCAGCAGCTCGGCGGCTACTCCGAGTGCCTCACCGGCCTGGAGAACAAGCGTGTCGACGCGCTGACCACCGACGACTCCATCCTCGCGGGCTACGCCTCGCAGAAGGAGCACGCGGGCAAGTTCAAGCTCGCCGGTCTCCGGATGAGCGACGAGAAGTACGGCATCGGCGTCAAGAAGGGCGACGACGACCTCCGCGGCAAGATCAACAAGGCGCTGGAGAAGATGGTCTCCGACGGCACCTGGGAGAAGCTCGTCAAGCAGCACTTCGGCCCCTCGGGCTACAAGTACGAGCCCGCGCCCAAGGTCGAGAACTGACCTGACCCGCATCGGCCGTGACGGCCGCCCCCACCCGGGGCGGCCGCCGCACCGACACCGGCCGCTGCCCACGCAACCGGCCTCCACACCGACCGACCACCAGGGGAGAGCGCGGGCATCGTGTTCGACTTTCTTGATTCCGGGCAGTACGACCTGCTCGGCGCCTTCTGGGTGACGGCGCAGCTCGCCCTCTACTCGGCGATCGGCTCACTGATCTGGGGCACCGCGCTGGTAGCGATGCGGGTCAGCCCGGTGCCCGTCATGCGAGCCTTCGCCACCGGGTACGTCAACATCGTCCGGAACACGCCGCTGACCGTGGTCATCGTGGCCTGCTCCTTCGGTCTCGACCAGACCCTGGGCATCACGCTCGGCGGCGGACGCTCGGAGGACATCGGCTTCCGGCTGGCGATCCTCGGGCTCATCGCGTACACCGGCACCTTCGTCTGCGAGGCACTGCGCTCGGGCATCAACACCGTCCCGGCCGGCCAGGCCGAGGCCGCCCGAGCCCTCGGCCTCGGCTTCACCCAGGTCCTCACCCTGGTGGTGCTCCCGCAGGCCTTCCGCACCGTGGTGACCCCGCTCGCCAACGTGCTCATCGCCCTCACCAAGAACACCACCGTGGCGGCGGCCATCAGCGCCGCCGAGGCGGCTCTCCTGATGAAGGAGATGATCGAGAACGAGGCCGACGCGCTCTTCGCCGTCTTCGGTGTCTTCGCGTTCGGCTTCATCCTTCTCACCCTCCCCACCGGCCTGATCCTGGGCTGGGCGGCCAAGCGTCTGGCGGTGAAGCGATGAGTTCCGTCCTGTACGACACTCCCGGCCCCCGAGCCAAGCGGCGGAACGTCGTCTACACCATCGTCTTCCTGGCCGCCCTCGGCCTGGTCGCATGGTGGGTCCTGGCGGCACTGGCCGACAAGAACCAGCTGGACGCCGACAAGTGGAGTCCGTTCGTCACCGACTCCCGGGTCTGGACGACGTATCTGCTGCCCGGCCTGACGGAGACCCTCAAGGCCGCCGCGCTGTCGATCCTGATCGCGCTGCCGCTCGGCGCCCTTCTCGGCATCGGCCGGCTCTCCGACCACCGTTGGGTGCGGGTGCCCGTCGGCACGGTCGTGGAGTTCTTCCGCGCCATCCCGGTGCTGCTGCTGATGATGTTCGCGGCCGCCCTGTACCGGGAGTTCACGACGATCAGCTCCGACTTCCGCCCGCTGTACGCGGTCGTCACCGGTCTGGTGCTCTACAACGCCTCCGTGATCGCCGAGGTCGTCCGCGCCGGTGTGCTCTCGCTGCCCCGCGGCCAGGGCGACGCGGCCGAGGCGCTCGGCATGCGCAAGGGCCAGACCATGCTGTACGTCCTGCTGCCGCAGGCCGTGACCGTCATGCTCCCCGCCCTGGTCAGCCAGCTCGTCGTGATCGTCAAGGACACGGCACTCGGCGGCGCGCTGCTCGGCTTCACGGAGCTGCTCAGCCAGAACCGGCAGATCACGGCCAACTACGGCGCCAACACGATCGCCACCTTCACGGTCATCGCGCTGATCTACATCGTCATCAACGCGATCCTCACCCACCTCGCCGGCCGCCTGGAGCGGCGCCTGCGCCGGGGCAGGAAGTCCGCCGCGGTGAACATCCCGGCCCAGCCCGGAGCGACCGAGGTGAAGAGCGACGCCATCAGCGGCGCCTGATCCCGAGCGGCCCCCACCGCCAGTGAGCGGTGGGGCCCGACGGGATCCGTGGGACAACAGGGGTGGGCCGGAGCGGCACTGACTTCAGGTCAGCCGCACCGCGCCCACCCCGTCGCTTGACGCAAGCACCCTCAGTGGGTTGCATACGGTCTGTGATCAAGCACCGGGCTCGTGCCACACTCAGATGTGCTGCCCCCATGACCGTCCGGCCTTCAGGAGCCGCGCCGTGGACCCGGTGATCATCGTGGGCGCGGGGCCTGTCGGCCTCGCGCTCTCCCTCGCGCTCGCCGCGCAGGGCGTGCCCAGCGTCGTCCTCGACGAGGGCTCCGGCAAGGACGAGCCACGCCCCGCCCGGAGCGTCGTGCTGCGCGCCGACATGGCCGCGATGGTCGAGCGGCTCGGCTGCACCACCCTCCGTGACGAGGGCGTCCGCTGGGTCGGCTGGCGCGGCATGCGCCGCCGTCAGGTGGCCCGCCACCTGGCCCTCGACCTGGGACTCGGCGGCACGGAGGAGTGGTCCGAGGACCCCGACGCGCCCTCCGCCCCGGCCGCGCCGCTGCACATCCCCCAGCACGCCCTGGCACGCGGACTGCGCGACGCCATCGCCCACCAGAAGCTGATCCGGCTCGTCACCGAGGCCCGGCTCGACACCGTCGAGCAGGACCGCGACGGGGTCATCGCCCACACCCGGGGCCCGGCGGGCACCTGGTGGCGCGGCAGCCACCTCGTCGGCTGCGACGGCGCCCGCTCGACCGTACGCAAGCTGCTCGGGATCCGCTTCCCCGGCCGCACCGCGGTGGAACGGCACGCGGTCGCCGCACTGCGCACCGAACTCCCCTGGCCCGGCGAGGCCCTGCTGCACCGTCAGCCTCCGTGGCGCGGTGCCCCCGACGAGATCACCGCCCGCCCGCTGCCCGACGGGGTGTGGCGGATCGACTGGCTGCTGCCGCCCCGGGGCGACCTGGTCACCCCGGACGCGCTGGTCGCCCGGATCCGCGAGACCCTGGCCGGCTGGTGCGACGGGGTGACACCCCCATACGAACTCATCGACACCGGCGTCCACACCCTGCACCACCGGCTCGCCCGGCGCTGGCGGGTCGACCGGGTCCTCCTCGCCGGGGACGCGGCCCATCTGCTGGGCGCGGTCGGCACCCAGGGCCTCGACGAGGGGTTCAGGGACGTCGACAACCTCGCCTGGAAACTCGCCCACACCTGGCACCACGGCGCCTCCGAGCGGCTGCTCGACAGCTACCAGAGCGAGCGGCGGTCGGCCGTCGCCTCGCGGCTCCGCGCGGCGGACCAGTCGCTGCCGGCCCTGCGCGGCGGCGGAGGCCTGCGGACGTACCTCCCGGGCAGCCTGCGCGGCCACGACGCCCTGCTGACCGACGGCCACGTGGGGCGCGGCCCGCTCGGCGCGCCCCCCGCGTACCCCCACTCCCCCCTCGCGCCTCCGCACACCGGGGGGCGGACCCCCGTCGGCACCCCCGAGGGTGCCCCGGTCGAGGACGTCCGGGTGACCGCCCCCGACGGCACGACGGTACGGCTCCGGGACCGGCTCGGTCAGGGCCGCCTCCTGGTCCTCCTGGTCGCCCCGGGCACCGGGGTCTGGGACCCGCGTCACTGGCGCGGAGCAGGCGTGATGCCCCGGCTCGAAGAGGCGGTCGACGCGCTCCCCGCGAAGGCGGAGGTCCTGGTGACGGAGGCCTACCCGGGCGCCCCCGCCCACGCCGTCCTGCTCGTACGCCCCGACGGGCATCTCGTCGCCGCCTTCGCCGGGGTCCACCCCGAGGCGCTGTACGCGGCCGCCGACGCGGCGCGCGGCGGCTCCGCGACCGAGGAGACGGACGGGACCGGCGGAGCGGACGAGGCCGACGGGGCCGGCGGGGCCGACGCCAAGGTGTCCAAGGTGTCCAAGGTGTCCGCGGAGAGTGACCGCACAGCGGACATCCATTGATTCCCACAGGCGCACATGGTGTACTCCGGAGCGTGACCGACACCGATGTGCGCCTGTGGCGGAGGGTCCATATGGACCTCGTCCGCTACGCGGGCTGCGTGTGTCGCCCGTCCTGCTGATCTCGCCCCTCCCCCGCGCGCGCCCCGCCACCGACGTACGTCGGTGAGCCGTGCTGCCGCCGCGCGCTCTCAGCGAACCAGGACGGACACCCGTGTCTCACCCCACCCCCGCGCACCCTCCGCACACCTCCCACGGCCCCACCCGCTCCCTCACCGGCACTCCCGGCAACTCCCCCGCCGCGTCCCCCACCGACTCCTTCGCCGCCTCACCTGCCGCCTCCCCCGCCGATTCCCGGACCGGTCCTTCCGGTGCGCCGACGGCGGCGGACCTGCTCGACTTCGTCCGGCGCACGGCGGCGGACCGGGCCCTGGTGGACTCCCTGCCGCTCGACCCCGAGGGCCGTACCTGGGCACGGCTCGAAGGCCCGGGCGGCAGTGAGGCCTGGCTCATCGGCTGGCCGCCCGGCACCGGCACGGGCTGGCACGACCACGCCGAGTCGATCGGCGCCTTCGCCACGGCACGCGGCACGCTGACCGAGAACGCGCTGGCGGTCCGGCTCCCGGCGGGCGGCTGGAAGACCCTGGAACTGGCCGACGGCCTCGACCGCTCCCGACGGCTCGGGGAGGGCGGGGGCCGCGCCTTCGGCCGCCACCATGTGCACGAGGTGCTCAACGAGTCACCGGACGCCCACGCGGTGTCGGTACACGCCTACTACCCGCCGCTGCCGCTGATCCGTCGCTTCAGCCGGACGGGCGCGGTACTCCGCCTCGAGCAGGTCGAGCGCCCGGAGGACTGGCAGTGAGCGAGCGGCGGGAGAGCACGACGAGCACCACGAGCGAGGCACAGGGGGCAGCGGTGGACGCCGACCGGATCGGGATCGACGACCTTCTGGAACGGGTCAGGTCGGGCCTCGACCGGATCGAGCCCAGGGCCGCCTACGAGGCGTACGAGGCGGGTGACGCACTCCTGGTGGACACCCGCTACGCGGCCCTGCGCGAACGGGACGGACTCATCCCGGGCGCACTGGTGGTGGAGCGCAACGAACTGGAATGGCGCCTCGACCCCCTGGGCAGCCACCGGGCGCCGGAGGCGGACAGCCATGATCTGCGGGTCGTGGTCCTCTGCAACGAGGGCTACGCCTCCTCTCTCGCCGCCGAGTCCCTGCGCCGCCTGGGCCTGCGCCGGGCGACCGACCTGATCGGCGGCTTCCAGGCCTGGAAGGCGGAGGGCCTCCCGGTCCTCCTCCCGACACCACGGGCCTGACGGACCCAGGCCACCACCCCACCCGGCCGCGCGTCGAACTCGGCCCCGGCCACAGCCCCACCGGACGCGGACTCGGCGCGGCCACGGCTCGGCTCGGCCGCGTCGCGGATCGGCCACCGCCCCGCCGGACACCGTCACTGCCCCACCCGGGCTAGAAGACTCGGGGCTCGGAGACTCGAGGCTCGGAGCCTTGGGGCAGGCTCGGACGGAGTCCTTCTGATCTCCCCCGGGGATCAGAAGGACTCGTCGAGCCCGTCCGCGTCCTCGCCCTCGGCCTCCAGCGCCTGACGGACGACGCGGAGGGCCATGCCCTCGGGATAGCCCTTGCGGGCGAGCATCCCGGCGAGCCGTCTCAGGCGCCGGTCACGGTCGAGACCGCGGGTGGCGCGCAGCTTGCGGGCCACGAGCTCGCGCGCGGTGGCCTCCTCCTGGTCGGAGTCGAGCTGCTCCACCGCATCCTGGATGAGGTCCGGCTCGATGCCCTTGGTCCGCAGCTCGCGGGCGAGGGCCCGGCGGGCGAGGCCCCGTCCGTGGTGGCGGGACTCCACCCAGGCCCCCGCGAAGGCGGCGTCGTCGATGAGCCCGACGTCCTCGAAGCGGGAGAGGACCTCTTCCGCCACTTCGTCGGGGATCTCCCGCTTGCGCAGCGCGTCGGCGAGCTGCTTGCGCGTGCGGGGGGTCCCGGTGAGCAGGCGCAGACAGATCGCCCGCGCCCGCTCAGCCGGATCCTGGGGTGACAGCTCCTTCTCGGCCCTCGACGAGTCGGGGCTGTCACCCGGCCATTCGGTGCGACCGGTCACCGGTTCAGCTCTTGACCGCGGTGGCCTTGGTCGCCTTCGCGGTCTTGCTCGCGGGTGCCGGGACGCTCTTGGCGGCGTCGTCGGTGCCGGCCGCGTCCGCGGCGCCCGCCGGGTCCGTCGCCGTCTCGGGCTTCGCCGCCTCGGGCCGGACGCCGACGCCCAGCTTCTCCTTGATCTTCTTCTCGATCTCGTCGGCGAGGTCGGGGTTGTCCTTCAGGAAGTTACGGGCGTTCTCCTTGCCCTGGCCGAGCTGGTCGCCCTCGTACGTGTACCAGGCACCGGCCTTGCGGACGAAGCCGTGCTCCACGCCCATGTCGATCAGGCCGCCCTCGCGGCTGATGCCCTGGCCGTAGAGGATGTCGAACTCGGCCTGCTTGAAGGGGGGCGCGACCTTGTTCTTGACGACCTTGACGCGGGTGCGGTTGCCGACCGCGTCCGTGCCGTCCTTGAGGGTCTCGATACGACGGATGTCGAGACGCACCGAGGCGTAGAACTTCAGGGCGCGGCCACCGGTCGTGGTCTCCGGCGAGCCGAACATCACGCCGATCTTCTCGCGGAGCTGGTTGATGAAGATCGCGGTGGTCTTGGACTGGTTGAGCGCACCGGTGATCTTCCGGAGCGCCTGGCTCATCAGTCGGGCCTGGAGACCGACGTGCGAGTCGCCCATCTCGCCCTCGATCTCCGCACGCGGGACGAGCGCGGCGACGGAGTCGATGACGATGAGGTCGAGGGCGCCGGAGCGGACCAGCATGTCGACGATCTCGAGGGCCTGCTCACCGCTGTCCGGCTGGGACAGGATGAGGTTGTCGATGTCGACGCCGAGCTTCTTGGCGTACTCGGGGTCGAGGGCGTGCTCGGCGTCCACGAAGGCCACCTGGCCGCCGGCCTTCTGGGCATTGGCCACGGCGTGCAGGGTCAGGGTCGTCTTGCCGGAGGACTCCGGTCCGTAGACCTCCACGACACGGCCGCGCGGCAGGCCACCGACGCCGAGGGCGATGTCGAGGGCGGTCGATCCGGTGGAGATCACCTCGATCGGCTCCTGGACGCGGTCACCCATGCGCATCACGGCGCCCTTGCCGAATTGGCGTTCAATCTGTGCGAGCGCGGCGTCGAGCGCCTTCTCGCGGTCGGTTCCTGCCATGGGTTCCACCCGGTTTGCTTGAGTCGATCGCTTCATGTGAAAGACGCTAACCCCTGCCACTGACAATGGGCCCCGACGTCCCCTCCGGCCTGTGGACAACTCGGCGACAACCCCGAGATTCCAAGGGCCGGGCTTCCATGAGAAAGGATGTTCGATTTTAGTGTCAAGCGCACCACACCGACGACGCCGGGGCTTTTGTCCCCTGCCATCGAACCTTGATCATTGCCATCGAAGGTTGATGATCATTAGGTTTGTGTCATCGAAGTTTGAGTGGCACGGGGCGTTGATCGT
>NZ_JBIRMW010000027.1:0-45156 GCF_044331325.1 Streptomyces sp. NPDC017246
ACGATCAACGCCCCGTGCCACTCAAACTTCGATGACACAAACCTAATGATCATCAACCTTCGATGGCAATGATCAAGGTTCGATGGCAGGGGACACGAGTGACAGTTCCGCGAGTCGTGGCGTGTGCCAGTACCAGTACCAGTAAATCGAACATACGTATGATTCGAACGTGGCTGACACCCCTCTCTTCCCTGATGACCTGACCGCGATCCAGCAGCGCCTCCACCAGGCCCGCGCCGAGTACACGGCCCTGTGCCGTGCCCTCCCCTGGTCTGTGGAGCCGCTGCCCGGCTGGCCCGGCGCGGTACACCCGCACACCGGAAAGGTCGCGGGCGGCCGCGACGCGTCCCCCGGGTATACGCCGGAGCAGGAGGCCGAGGAGAAGCGCCTGTGGGACCTCGTCCGGGAGCTGTCGGTGGCCGTGGCTACACACCCGCACTGGGCCACCTTGGAGAAGGGCGCGGGGTTGGTGAAGGCCCGCACGGAGCTGAAGCTGCACCCGAAGGCCCAGCCGGACGCCGCCGGCGTCGCGGGCGGCGAGGGGCCTGAGTAGGGACTTCGCCATGGGGATCGCCGACAGCCGCTCGGTCGGAGAAGCATCGGACGATGCTGAGGTGTCTGCTGAAGTGGCTGCTGGAGTTCCAGGACGCCGAGGAGAACCGGCGCCGGGAGGTCGCGCGCGGGCGAGTCCCGGCATCGACCAGCACGCCGACCGGCCCGCGCGGCCGGTGGAGGGCGGCTTCCCCAGGTTGTTCGAATCTTCGTCCAGGGATTCCGAGCGGCCGGCCCCATACCTCGTCGCGGAGACCGCGGGCCGGCAGCTCTGCCGGGTCCCGTACCGGTCAAGCAGTGGAGGTGGAGGGGCCGGCGGGATCGTTCGGATCGGCGTCGGTGAGACGGCGGGCCAGGACATGCTGGGGCGGATCCTGGTGCCCGCCTGAGGCGAGGATGCGCACCTCGCCCAGGTCGCTGATCTCCGCCCGGATGATGCCGGTGGGGTCGGCGTAGACGGGATGGCCGCCGGGCCCCTTGGAAGAGGTGCGCTCGACGATCACGACGTCCTGGGCCGAACCCTTGTCATCGGAGAACACCAGCTCGTATCGGAGTGGGCTCATTGCGCCCATTTTACGCCGGAAGCCCGACTGCGCCCCCGGCCGACCACCCGAGAACCCGCTGGTTAGAGTGGTGCGAGGCCGCGCCGCCGCACCAGGGCCGGGCGCGAGACCGGGCAGGCTGTCGACCACGGCCTCCCGGGCGACCGACCGCCCCGCTCCGTCTCGTCCGGCCCACGGCCGCCTGCCCCGGAAACCCCGCATCACATGAGTACCGACATCGCTGCACATCCCGACCCCACCCCGGCTGTGACCGGCTCCGCCGCCGTCCCCCGCAGCCGGCGCCCGCGCCTGGCCCGCGTGGCCGGCCGCGCCCCGGCGCGACCGACGCCCGCTGCCGCCGCCCACAACGTCAGCTCGGCCACAGCGGCCCTCCTCGCGCTCGTCGCGATCGGCGCCGCCCTCCACGAGCCAGTGCTCATACCCCCGCTCGCCGCCAGCGCCGCACTGGTCCACTGCGCCCCCGCACTGCCGTTGGCCCAGCCGCGAAGCGTGGTCGTCGGCCACCTCCTCGGCGCCGCCGCCGGATATGCGGTGGCCCTCGCGGCGCACGGCAGCGCATGGGCCGCCGCCCTCGCCGCCGGTGTCACCCTCGCCCTGACGACACTGGCCCGGACCCCGCACTCGCCTGCCTGCGCCACCGCCGTCGTCATCGTCCTCCAGCAGCCCGCGCCGGGCAGGTTCGTCCCTCTGTTGTTCGGGTCCACGGTGCTGCTCGTACTGACCGCGTACGCCGCGTCCCGCGTCCGCCGCGCGGCACCGAGGTACCCCGCCTACTGGTGGTGAGCCGCTCCGGCCCAGCGCATCGCCGGAGTGCGCCCCGCGTGGACGCCGTACGCCCTCCTCCCGTGGGCGTGGGTTCCGGCTGGTCGGGCCTTCGGCGTACCGATGCGATCCCCGGGCGGTACGCCGACCCGGCCTGCCCTGCACCTTCCTCCGGCAGTACGACCCCGATACCGCCCGCTGCACCAGCCTCGACCCCCTGGGTCTCTCCCCCGCCCCCGACCCGGTGACCTACGTCGCCAACACCTGGGCTTCCGCCACCCCTTGGGGATCGCCCCCACGCGCTGCGGCTTCGACTCCTACGACGCGCCTCAGCCTGTCGGGGCCTGGTCCGCGACGGTGGGGTGTTCGGTGCACAGGCATCCGACGCCCGTGTCGATCCACTCCTGTCCGGCCCAGTCGGGGTGCCGTTCGATCAGCAGGGCCCGGACCTCGGCCACGATCTCGCTCTCGCCCATCGCGGAGTCGCGACGACGCCAGGTCTCGTCGCGCAGCTCGCACAGGTAGTCGCGGATGTCGGCGAGGATCTCCGGGCCGCCGACAGCGCCATGGCCGGGGACCACCATGCGGTGCCCGTCGGCCGACAGGCCTTCCATCACCGCCAGCCAGCCGGTGCCGGAGACGTCGGTGTCGTGCGGCGGGAACCAGGGGAAGATCGCGAACTGCCCGCTCTCGGCCAGGTCGCCGGTGAACAGCACGCCGGCGTCGGACACCTCGATCACCTGGTCACCCTTGGTGTGGCCCCGGCCGGTGGGCCGCAGCCGTACGGTGCGGCCGCCGAGGTCCAGGTCGTACGCACCGTCGTGGACCACATCGGGGACGGGGACGCGGACGCGGGTGTCGAGGCGGTCGGCGACCGGCGCGCCGAGGCCGCGAAACATCTCCAGGTAGCCCGCTCCCTTCACCGCCAGGTCCTCCGCCTGGGCACGGTTGGCGAGGTAGGTGGCGTGGCCTTCGAAGACGTGCGCGCCGAAGGCGTGCTCGGGGTGGAAGTGCGTGGTGGTCAGGTACAGGCGGCGCCCCTCGGCGACCTCGGAGGCCAGGGCGAGGACCTGTTCGGCGTTGCCGGTGCCCATGCCGGTGTCGACGACGAGGACGGCCTCGGTGCCGCCGACGATGCCGATGTTGGGGACCAGCGGGATGCCGCGGTCCGGGATCACCAGCAGGTCGGGGGCGATCTCCTGGGCGCCGGCCACGTGGACGGCGGGGTCGGGAAGCAGTACGTCGTTCATGCTGCGATTCCACCGCCGCGGTACCCCGGCCGTCCAAGACCGATTCGCTCGCGCCCGATGCCGTGCGGGTATCGTCGCAGCATGGAGCTGCGGACGTTGCGCTATTTCGTCGCGGTCGCCGAAGAACTCCACTTCGGCCGGGCCGCCGCCCGACTGCACATGAGCCAGCCCCCGCTCAGCCGGGCGATCAAGCAACTGGAGACCGACCTCGGCGCCACCTTGCTTCGCCGCTCGGCCCGGGGTGTCGCCCTCACCCCCGCCGGAACCGTACTGCTCGACGAAGCCCGCACCCTGCTCGACCACACCACCCGGATCCGCGCACGCATCGCCGCCGAAGCCGGCTCCACCGCCATCACCGTGGGTCTCCTCGGCGACGGCACCGACCTCGACGCCCTCCACCTGGCCAACGCCTACCGCACACGACACCCGCACATCCAGGTCCACATCCGCGAAACCGACCTCACCGACCCCACCTGCGGACTGCGCACCGGGCAGGTCGACATCGCCCTCACCCGCGCCCCCTTCGACGAGACCGGCCTGACCGTACGCCAGTTGCGCACCGACCCGGTCGGCGCGGTGCTGCGCACCGACGACCCCCTCGCCTCCCGCGCGCACGTGGAGCTGGCCGACCTGGCCGACCGGCGCTGGTTCCACTTCCCGGACTGCACCGACCCGTTGTGGGGGGCGTACTGGACTGGCGGTGAGGCTCGCGAGGGACCTGCCGTGAGGGCCGTCCAGGAGTGCCGGCAGGCCGTGCTCTGGAACGGCACGGTCGGCATCACCCCTCTCGGACACGACATGCCCGAGGGGCTGACCGTGGTACCGCTGACCGACATGGCGCCCAGCCGCGTGGTGGTGGCGTGGAACGAGGGCGACACGAACCCTCTCATCCCCTCGTTCGTCCGCATCGCGACAGCCACCCACCGCCGCTGACGTCAGGGGTCCACGTTGCTCTGGCCGCTGGTCCGGGAGGAGCCGCAGGTTGGGGCGAATCCGGTGCGACTACGCTGGTGGCGCCGTCACACGTGAACGAAGGACGCCTATGGCCCGCGCCTACAACCCCGGACCGAAACGGTTTGTGTTCGCTGCCAGCGACGGCAACGACCACCAGATCTCCGTGGGCGACCCTCAGGAAGCCTATGTGGCGTTCTCCGCGTTCTTCCGGGGCCGGGACTCCGACACGTACACCATCAGTGATGAACCGGCGGGGCAGAGCCTGGTACTCATGCCGGGGCAGGGCGTGATCTCCCGGATCACGCACGCGGACGCGGACCAGCCTCGGTCGGAACATCTCCTGGTCGACAGGGGCAATCGCTACCTTCCGAGCGCGATGCTGTTCTTCGAGAACGGATACGCCGGCCTCGACCACTTCGGCCAGTGGTTCTCCGACCTCGCCGACCTCGACGCGTCACCGGAGACCCGCGGTGCCGCCCGCGCCGCCACGTTCACGACGGAAACGGCGGCGATCGAAGAGGTCGGCCGCATCTGGGGAGATGCGGGCTTCGTGGACCCCAGTGACCAGTACTACGTCTTCTTCGACTCTCGCGATGTCGACGACGACCGCGCCGAACGAGCCGAACTGCTCAAGCTGATCGCATTCCTCGGTCTGGAACGAGTCGACGCTCCGGCCGAGGCCGCCGGGGGCGAGGTCTGGGTGCGCACCGACGCACGCCTCGACGCCGAGTGTGCGCGGTGGTCGTGAGCGGACGGTACGGGGTGGGGCTGCGGCATTGCCGTGATGCGTGCCGTGGACCCGAAGCCACCATGCCCAACCGGTGCCGTTCGAGGGAGGCCTGAGTCCATGAGAGACATCGTCTTCACGCGCGGGAGCGGCTGGATCCCGAACGTGATCCGCGAGGACGGCGAGCTGAAGCTGATGCTCGGCGCCGGGGCCGACGCCAACCATGAGCCTCGCACGTTCACCTTCTCGATCACCGAGGCCCATCTCGCGGTGATCCGGGAGGACCTGGCCAGGCACCTGCTGCTGTGGAGCGCGATCCTTCCGCTGTGCGACGCCACCGGAACCCGGGGCCGACTCGACGAGAACGCCGCTGTCGCACTCCTGGACCCGGTCCTCCTCTCCTCGCCCGCGGACGTCGACGGGCTCTTCCGACGCGTCCGGTGGGACAGGAGCCGGCTCATCGCCCATGGGGCCGACATCGATCTGCTGGAGCGCGGTCAGGTCTGCGCGGCGATGCGCGCGGCCACAGAGCAGCCGGACGAGAAACGTGCTCAGAAGTACCACGCGAACCGCCGCCGCGCCGAGCGCGGAGTAGTCCTCGGTCCGCTCGACGCCGCGCTACTGAAGTACACGGGCCGGTATCTGCACGGCGCGACGGTTCCCAGGCGGATGCCCGATGCCGTCGACCCCGCGCTGCTGCCCGAGGTCATGCGTGTGATCGCCACCGCGGAGCAGGCCTGCGCGGGGATGCGGATCGGCCTCGATCCGCGGCGGGGACACCGTGCCACGGACAAGCACGCCTGGGAGCGCATGGCGACGACGGTCGACGCGGCCGTGCGCCGCGCACACCCCGAACTCGTCGACGACGCGGTGCGCACGGTGGGCGTCCTGATGTGTTCGGAGGCTGCGGCCCGCTCCAGGAGCACACCCGACGAGGACGACGAGGAGGCTGCCGACGACCGCGCCGGCCTCGGTGGGCGTGGGGGGAAAACGGCTCTGTCGTTCACCGACGACAAGGGCGTCGAGCAGAAGTGGCGACGGGACGGTTCTCGTACCGCCACCGCGGAGTTCTGGGAGTTCGTCGCGGATCGCTCTGCCGCGGACAACGAAGTGTTCACCATCGAGGACGAGGAGATGGGCGAGGGGATCCAGCTCCACTTCTACGCGGACTCCCTCGCCCGGGTCACGACGGTGCGGGAGGGGGACGACAGGTCGGATCCGGAGTACCGGGTCGAGTACAGCCTGGTCGACGGGATCGGCGGGTACCGGAACGTGGTGAGTGCCTTCGTCCGCGGCGGCTGCGCCGCACTCGAACAGCATGGTCCCTGGATGTCGGATGTCGCCGAGTTCGAGCGCGCGCGTCGACGACGCGGCGCCCGGTAGCCCCGGCGGGTAGCCCCGCACGCGCAGTCGGAAGAACCTGCGCTATCTGTCTGAGCAGAGACTTCCCCCCGCTCCTCCCGCCGGAAGAATCTCTTTGTGCCTCGTTCCCGGGTTCTGGCTCAACTCCTGTGGCGCGAAGACGGTGCGAAACGGCCCGCGTCGGGGTCCTGGTCCTGGACGTAGTCGACGGTCTGCATCATGCCGAGGTCTTCGTGGTGGAGTTGGTGGCAGTGGGCGAGCGTGCGGCCGGTGAAGTGCTCGTACTTGACGAGGAAGGTGACGGACTGGCCGGGTGCGCCGCCGGGCAGGCCCACGGTGTCGTGCCATACGGGCGGGTCCAGCCGTTCGCCGTTCCTGTGGGTGAGGAGGAACTGGTTGGTGTGGAGGTGGAACGGATGGTTGAACGCCGGCACGGACTCGTCGGTGCGCACCGTCCAGCGTTCGACGGTGCCGAGGCGCAGGGTGTGGTTGGTGTAGTCGGGATCGAACAGGCCGTAGGACACGTCGCGGGTGCGATCGCCGTCACGGTCGGCAGGCGGGGTGGCGTTGGTGCCCAGCATGCGGAACGCGTTGGGGAAGGTGCCGGTGAAGACGTTGGGGTCGGCGTGGAAGACGACCTCCCGGTCGGCCTCAGGGTTGATGATGTCGTTCTCGTCGAGGAGGGGCCTGCCCGCCGGAAGGCGCGTGGGCAGCTCCATCGGCGGCTCAACCTGCGGGCCTGTCACCTCGATCGTCATCAGCGGTCCGGGGACCGCCTCTGCCCGGAGTTCGTACCTGCCGGGCAGCACACCCCGGATCAGGACGTCGGCACGGTTGCCCATGGCCAGGTCCACCAGCTCCCGTGCGACCGGTGCGCCGAAGGTGACACCGTCCTGCGCGATCTGGTGCACCGTCATGCCGCCGCCGTCCCCCGTGACTCTGAGCCGCAGGCCGGTGAAGGCGGTCGCGGCGACCAGCCGCCACCGCTGGACCTCACCCGGACGCAGGGTGATGGTGGGGTTCACCGTGCCGTTGACGGTGAAGGTGGACGGAACGCCCTTCACCCAGTTGCCCGAGGTGAACGCGGGGACCTTGCCGTCCTTGATCTTGAGTTCGTTGATGCAGATGACGACGTCGGCAGCCGCTTTGATCTCCGGGACCTCGTCGATGTCGCCCTCGACGACGATCACACCGGTCATGCCGCCGACGAGCTGCTCGGTGGTGGCTCCGTGCAGGTGCGGGTGGTACCAGTAGGTGCCGGCGGGGTGGTCGGCCGGTACGTGGATGGTCGTCGTGTACTGCGGTTCCGCGCCGCCGGCCGCGGCCTCCTCGGCGGTGCGCGGCGCGAACTCCCGTAGGACGTTGTCGGCCTGCCCCGACGGGGAGACGTGCATCCCATGGGTGTGCAGGTTGAAGCTGTTGGCGTGGTGCGGCGTGTTGTGGCCGCCCTGATGGGGCGGGTTCGGCGGCAGACCGTTGACCTGGGTCAGCCTTAGCGTGTCCCCACCGCGCAGGCGCAGGGTCGGCCCCGGGATCGCTCCGTTGTAGGCGCGCGTGGTGACAGGGCCGTAGCCGGGGATGGAGATGTCTGTGAAGCGGACGTCGAGGGTCTGGTCGAGAACCGGCGAGGTCGGGCCCGGCCCGGGCCGCGAGACCGCCAGGGCCGGCTGCGGAAACGGCGCGGGCGACGTTGACGCGCGGCTCCCGGCCAGAAGCCGGCCCGGCGGCGCCGCGAGGCCGACGACGGAGATGGCCTTGAGTACCGATCGACGGCTGATTTTGCCGCTTTTTCCCATGAGTCGGCAATCTAGATCAACTCGACCCGGGTGCCCCGGACGGCACACCGCGCGACACCCCCGGCTGCCGTAACCGAGCGCGTACCAGGCCCTCGCCCGGCAGATGACGGTCCGCGACGTCGTGGAATGGTGCATCAATCGCTGGAAACCGTGGCGCGGCATCGCCCCCCGGTTTCGGCAGGACAGCCAAAGCCTACGAAGAGGCCGTCATCTTGCCTCACTCCTGATGTGGGCGGCATGTGACCGCATAACCTGGCGCCGGACTCGTCGCCCTCCGGTGGCGATTCTCTTCCGCCGTCCGTGCCAGTCACGACGGGCCATATGGCATTCATCACGGCCGGCACGCTTCCCATCGGGGTCGCAGCGGACCGATTCTGAGGGACGACAAGACTCGATCAAGGGTCGAGAACAATGACGGCCGTGCCGGCCCGAGCAGGGAAGGGAGAACACTCGTGATTGTCGGAGTCCTCAAGGAAGCGCGGGCAGGTGAGAACCGCGTCTCGGCCACGCCTGCCACGCTCGAGCCGATCCGCAAACTGGGATACGACGTGGTCGTCGACTCCGGCGCGGGTGTCGCCGCGGGCTTCCCCGACAGCGCCTACGAGGCCGCCGGGGCGCGCATCGGCGACGCGACGGCCGCGGACGTGGTGCTCGGGGTCAACGCCCCGAGTCCCGCACAGTTGGACGGTGTACGGGAAGAGGCGACGGTGATCGCGCTGTTCGCCCCGGCGTTCGACCCCGCGATGGTCGAGGAGCTGGGCCGCCGGCCGTTCACGGCGCTGTCGATGGACGCCGTACCGCGCATCAGCCGGGCGCAGTCGATGGACGTGCTGTCGTCGATGGCGAACATCGCCGGCTACCGGGCCGTGGTCGAAGCGGCGCACGCGTTCGGGCGGTTCTTCACCGGTCAGGTGACGGCGGCGGGCAAGGTGCCGCCGGCGAAGGTGCTCGTCGCGGGCGCCGGCGTCGCGGGTCTGGCCGCGATCGGCGCGGCGGGATCGCTCGGCGCGATCGTACGGGCGACCGACCCACGGCCCGAGGTCGCCGACCAGGTCCGGTCGCTGGGCGGCGAGTACCTGTCGATCGAGTCCCCGGAGACCGAGGTCTCCAAGACGGGCTACGCCAAGGAGATGGGTGACGACTACAAGGCGCGCGAGGTCGAGCTCTACGGCGCGCAGTGCCGTGAGGTCGACATCGTCATCACCACCGCGCTGATCCCCGGGCGTCCGGCGCCGACGCTGATCACCGCGGAGATGGTGGCGAGCATGAAGCCGGGCTCGGTGATCGTCGACATGGCGGCCGCCAACGGCGGCAACGTCGTGGGCACCGTCAAGGGCGAGAAGGTCCTGACGGAGAACGGCGTGACGATCATCGGCTACACCGATCTGGCGGGCCGGCTGCCGGCGCAGGCCTCGCAGCTGTACGGCACGAACCTGGTCAACCTGCTGAAGCTGATGACGCCGGACAAGGACGCCCGGCTCGTCCTCGACTGGGACGACCCGGTACAGCGCTCGATCACCGTCGTACGCGAGGGGGAGTCGGCCTGGCCGCCCCCGCCGGTGCAGGTCTCGGCGGCCCCGGCCCCCGCGCCCGCGGCGGCCGAGACGAAGCCGGCGCCGAAGAAGGCGCCGATGACGGCGACTCGGAGGTTCGGCGGCGTGGCCCTCGGCGCGCTGGCGCTGTTCCTCGCCGCCGGGTTCGCGCCGGCGGCGCTGCTGCCCCATGTGACGGTCTTCGTGCTCGCGATCGTGATCGGCTACTACGTGATCGGCCATGTGCACCACGCGCTGCACACTCCGCTGATGTCGGTGACGAACGCGATCTCCGGGATCATCGTCGTCGGCGCGCTTCTGCAGATCGGGCATGCGAGCACGACGGTCACGGTGCTCTCGTCCGTGGCGATCCTCCTGGCCAGTATCAACGTCTTCGGCGGCTTCGCGGTGACGCGTCGCATGCTCGCCATGTTCAACCGGAGCTGACATGTCTGCGACCATCGCCGCTCAGGCGGCCTACCTCGTTGCCGCGCTGCTGTTCATCCTCGCGCTGGCAGGACTCTCCAAGCACGAGTCGGCACGGCTCGGCAACGCCTTCGGCATGCTCGGCATGGGCGTCGCACTCGTCGCGACGATCGTGCTCGCGATCGACGGCGACATCAGCACCGCCGGCCTCGGGCTGATGGCCGTGGCCATGCTGATCGGCGCGCTGATCGGCCTGCGGCGCGCCCGCGGCGTCGAGATGACCGGCATGCCCGAACTGATCGCGCTGCTCCACTCCTTCGTCGGCCTCGCGGCCGTGCTGGTCAGCTGGAACGGCTTCCTGAACGTCGAGCACGACCTCAGCGGCCACGAGGCCGAGGCCCTGGACGCGCTCGGCACCCTGGGCATCCACCACGCCGAGGTGTTCATCGGCCTGTTCATCGGCGCGGTGACCTTCACCGGCTCCATCGTGGCGTACCTGAAGCTCTCGGCGAAGATCAGCTCCAAGCCGCTCGTGCTGCCGGGCAAGAACGTGCTGAACCTCGGTTCGCTGGGCCTGTTCGTCGCCCTGACGGTGTGGTTCGTGATCACGCCGGAGCTGTGGCTGCTCATCGTCGTGACGGTCCTGGCGCTCGCCCTTGGCTGGCACCTGGTGGCCTCGATCGGCGGCGGCGACATGCCGGTCGTGGTCTCGATGCTCAACAGCTACTCCGGCTGGGCCGCGGCGGCCTCCGGCTTCCTCCTCGGCAACGACCTGCTGATCATCACCGGCGCGCTGGTCGGCTCTTCCGGTGCCTACCTGTCGTACATCATGTGCAAGGCGATGAACCGCTCGTTCATCTCCGTGATCGCCGGCGGCTTCGGCATCGAGGCGCCCTCGGCCTCGGACGTCGACTACGGCGAGCACCAGGAGATCACCGCCCAGGCCGCCGCCGAACTCCTCGGCGCGGCCCGCTCGGTGGTCATCACGCCCGGCTACGGCATGGCCGTGGCACAGGCGCAGTACCCGGTCGCGGAGCTCACCTCGAAGCTGCGGGCGAAGGGTGTCGACGTACGGTTCGGCATCCATCCGGTCGCCGGCCGGCTGCCCGGCCACATGAACGTGCTGCTCGCCGAGGCCAAGGTGCCGTACGACATCGTGCTGGAGATGGACGAGGTCAACGACGACTTCGCCGGGACCGACGTCGTCCTCGTGATCGGCGCCAACGACACGGTCAACCCGGCCGGCGCCGAGGACCCCAGCAGCCCGCTCGCCGGCATGCCGGTCCTCACCGTCTGGGAGGCCGGGAAGGTCATCGTGTTCAAGCGCTCCATGGCCTCGGGGTACGCCGGGGTGCAGAACCCGCTGTTCTTCCGGGAGAACACCGCCATGCTCTTCGGCGACGCCAAGCAACGGGTCGAGGACATCGTCACGGCCCTCTGAGACACGAGAAGGGCGGCGGTTCAACGGATTCGACGGCATCCTGTGTGCGCAGCGCCAGGCAGTCCCATAAGGGGCCTTGGGTTGGCGCATGGTGCTCCATGTGCACGTGGGGGGGTCCGGTGAGGTCGCCTCCGGCGTGCGCTGCACCGCCGCAACGACCGGCCCCGGTCCTGACGGGGCCCGGTCCGGACCGGGCCCGCCAGGCGGCCGTCCCGCATCGGCCTCGTCCTGGCGGGATCCGGCCTGGCGGACCACGTCCGGCCCCCGCTGCGACGGGCCACGGTCCTGCTGGGGTTCACGGCGATCACGGCACTCGGGCTGTTCCTCTCCCGCCACTGCCTCGGCCTGGACGGCATGGAGCGGGTCGCCGCGTTCCCCCTCATGCTCTGGGCCCTGGCCGCCGGCGTCCTCGGCCTCCTCCGACGACCCGAGCAGCCCCGTGTCAGTGCGCCCCGGCTGCGGCCCGCGTGACAATGCGAGGCGGACCTCTCCCAGGAACGGGCCCAGCCTGGACCGGACGGCGCAGAGCGCACCCTGCCGGATCGCGGTTCCGGTCGTCTACAATCCATCGCCCGCGTACCAAGACCGGCGGTTCCGCCCGTACAGTTCCTGGACATTACACATGCTGCGCGTGAGCGATTCCCGCGCCCGGACGAGGGGCTCTCCACCGCCGCTGTGGCAACGATCAACGACGTGGCCCGAGCCGCCGGGGTGTCGGCCGCGACCGTCTCCCGGGTCTTCAACGGCGGGCGGGTCACCGCCGAGCTCGCCGAGCGCGTCCTGCGGTCCGCCGCCGAACTGCGCTTCGCCCCCAACCGGGTGGCCCGGGCCCTGCGGATGCAACGGTCCAGCGTGATCAGCCTCATCATCCCGGACATCGAGAACCCGTACTTCACCGCACTCGCGCGCGGTGTCGAGGACGCCGTACAGGGGAAGAACCATTCGGTCGTCCTCTGCAACAGCGATGAAGACCTCGACAAGGAGCGGCGCTACCTCGTGCGTGATCTCATACGGTACGGCGATTGCGGGCCGGAGGGTGGCCGGGACGCGATGAACGACCTGCTGGCGATGGATGAGCCGCCGGACGCGGTGTTCGTGACGAACGACCTCATGGCGGCCGGCGTCCTCAAGGCACTGCGAGCCGCGGACAAGCAGCCGCCGCGGACCGGAGTGCTGTCCTTCGGCGACGTGCCCTGGGCGTCCCTTGTCGAACCGTCGCTGTCCACGGTCGAGCCGCCGTCGTACGACCTGGGCCGGACGGCCGTCGGTCTGCTGCTGGAACGTATCGCCGGGAAGGACAGGCCCCATCAGACCGTGGTGCTGCAGACGGCCCTCCAGGTCCGTTCGAGTTCCACGGGACCCTCACCCCGTCGGTGAGGGGACCCGCGGCAGTCGGAGCGCCGGTGAAGGTGTGCCGGCGCTCCCACCGCGGCCTGGCCGTTCGGTGCGCTAGAAGGTGGTTTCGCCGGGCAGTCCGAAGAGATCCGTCGCGGGTCGACCGGTCGAACCGTCGATGCCGGTGAGCGGGTGTGGCTCACCGGCGTTCGGGCGGGTCGCCCTGCCTCGTACGGGCAGGGCGACCCCCTGCGTCACTTGACGTTGATCGCGGTCCAGGCCTTGGCGACCGCGGTGTACTCGGCGCTGCCCGCGCCGTAGAGGTCGGTGGCCGCGGAGAGCGTGGCCGTGCGGGCACCGGCGTAGTTGGTGGAAGAGGTCATGTAGGTGGAGAGGGCCTTGTACCAGATCTTGTAGGCCTTGGTGCGGCCGATGCCCGTGAGGGTGGAGCCGTCGCTGGTCGGGGAGTTGTAGGAGACGCCGTTGATCGTCTTGGCGCCGCTGCCCTCGGACAGCAGGAAGAAGAAGTGGTTGGCCGGGCCCGAGGAGTAGTGGACGTCGAGGCGGCCGACGCTGCTGGACCAGTAGTCGGCGGAGTTGCCGTCGCGGCTCGGCTTGTCCATGTAGCGGAGCGGGGTGCCGTTGCCGCGGATGTCGATCTTCTCGCCGATCAGGTAGTCGCCGACATCCGTGGCGTTGCCCGCGTAGAACTCGACCGAGGTGCCGAAGATGTCGGAGGTGGCCTCGTTCAGGCCGCCCGACTCCTTGCTGTAGCGCAGGCCCGCGGTGGAGGCGGTCAGGCCGTGGGACATCTCGTGGCCGGCGACGTCGAGGGAGGTCAGCGGCTTGGTGTTGCCCGTGCCGTCTCCGTACGTCATGCAGAAGCAGGAGTCGTCCCAGAAGGCGTTGACGTACGCGTTGCCGTAGTGGACGCGGGAGTAGGCGGCGACGCCGTCACCCCGGATGCCGTTGCGGCCGAGCTCGTTCTTGTAGAAGTCCCAGGTCACGGCCGCGCCGTAGTGGGCGTCCGCGGCGGCGGTCGCACGGTTCGTCGCCAGGCCGTTGCCCCAGGTGTCCGTGCTGTTGGTGAAGAGAGACCCGGTGCCGTTGGTGCCACCGTTCAGGTCGTACGTCTTGTGCCCACCGCGCGTGGCGTCGGTGAGGGTGAACGAGGGGGACGTGCCGAGGGTGACCTGGCCGCTGTACTGCGTGTTGCCGGTGCCCGTCTCGATCGCCTCGTAGGAGTACAGCTCCTTGCCCGAGGTCGCGTCGGTGATGACCTGGCGCCGGCTCGGGGTGCCGTCGGCCTGGACGCCCGTGACGGTCGTCTCCCAGGCGAGGACCGGCTTGCCGGTGGCCGCCCAGATCACCTTGCGGGAGGAGGCGGGGGCGGCGGAGCGCGCGTCGGAGGCCGCGGCGGCGGCCTTGCCCGCGGTCTTGGCGGTGACCGCGGCGGTCGTGCTCGCCACGGATATACGGGCGTTGGTCGCCTTGGTGGTGGCGCGCGAGCCGTTCTTCTTCTGGTGCACGACGAGGTCGCCGCCGAGGACGGGAAGCCCCTCGTAGGTGCGCTCGTAGCGCGTGTGCACGGCGCCGTCGGCGTCCTTGACGACGTCCCGGACGACGAGCTTCTCCTGGCCGCCGAGGCCGATGGCCCTGGCCGTGTCGGCGGCTCCGGCCTGGGCCTCCTGGACGGCGGCGGCGCGCTGGGAACCGGAGAGCACGAGCGCGGTGGCGCCGGCCTCACGCTGGGCATCGGCGCTGGCGGAGCCGGTCTGGACTCCGACGACGACCATGGCGGCCGATGCGATCAGGGCGGTGGCGGTGGCGGTACGGCGGTGCGAGGACTGCTGGCGAGTCACGCGGGCTCCTTCGCTGAAAAGCGTGGGGATCGTGGGGGGTGTGGTGCGGGTGCGAGCGTGCCAGCGAACGAGCCTGTTTGACAGGTATGCAACAAGGATTTGACCATCTGTTGTCCGAAGGACAGAGAAGTGTGTCCGCTATGCGGCCAGTTGGTGGTTCCTTCGGGCCATCGGACACGGGCGGCGGGAAGCCCGCACCGGATCGGGAGGGTGGGACTGACGTGAGGGGGCTCGTCCCGCCGCTGACCGTACGAGGGTGGGTCAGCCGCGCAGGGCTTCGGCCGGTTGCACTGAGGAGGCGCGGCGGGCGGGGTAGATTCCGGCCACGACTCCGGTCGCCAGACCGATGAGCGGGGCGGTGGCCAGGATCACCGGGTGCATGACCGGCGTCCAGTCCCTGATCAGTGCCACCGCCAGGACGGCCAGCGTGCCGATGGCCGTACCGATGAGTCCGCCGAACGCGCCCAGCGTGCCCGACTCGGCGAGGAACTGGGCGGTGACGTGCCGCCTCTGTGCGCCGAGTGCGCGGCGCAGGCCGATCTCCCCGGTGCGTTCAAGGACCGCCACCAGGGTGGTGTTGGCGATCCCGACCGCTCCGATGACCAGGCACACGGCGGCGAGCAGCAGGAAGAGCTGTTCGAGGTCGGAGGTCACCGAGGACCGCAGGCTCTTCGGGTCGGGAGGTGGAACGGCCTTGAAGTACTCCGGGTGGTCGGGGCGCAGCGCCGTCGCGGCTTCCCCGGCCACCTGACGGGCCGCGCCGAGGTCGGTGGCGACGAGCATCCTGGCGCCCTGGGCGGGCCGCCCCCAGAGCTCCACCGCGGTGGTTTCCGGCACGAGGACGGAGAGCAGCAGGTCCGGCTGGCGCTGGACGTCCTCGACGATGCCGGCGACGGTGAACGGCTGTCCCCCGATGAAGATCGCCGGTCTGGTCTCCAGGGTGGTGATCCCCAGCCGTGCGGCGATGCCCGAGCCGATCACGGTGACACGCTGGCGCGTCTCGGTGTGGAAGTCGTCGTACAGCCTGCCCTGGGAGAGCCGGGGCCCGGCCGCGAGGAGGGCACCGGGGGCGGCGGCCACGACGTTGAGGGGTTCCCCCGCGGCGTCGCCCACCGGGGCGGCGGCGACGGTGAGTTCGGCGGCGCTCTGCCGGGGCTGCACCGTCCACAGGACCCCGGCGTGCCGCACCCCGTTGAGCCGTTCCACGCGATCCGAGGCGTCGTCCGGGAACGCCGCGTCGGCGAACTCGTCCTGCTCGCGGGCGATGTCCTCGACCGTCACCTCGGTCGCGGACAGCACGTTGAAGCGGGAGTCGATCTGCGAGGAGGCCATGGCGGTGAGGCCGAGTACGGCGACGAAGGCACCGACACCCAGGACGGTGCCCAGCATGGTGAGCGCGGAGCGGGTGGGGCGCTGCAGCATGCCGGCCAGCGCTTCGGCCAGCAGGTCCCGTGGCACGAATGCGGAGCGCCCGATGGGCGGTGGGGGCGCGGCCTGCGCCGCCACTCGGTTCCGGGTCAGCATGCGCGTGCCCGCTCGCTCTCGCTCAGGATGCCGTCCCGGATGGTGACGGTCCGCCGGCCGCGGGCGGCCACGGCCGGGTCGTGCGTGATGAGGACGATGGTGATCCCCTCGGCGTTGAGGGCTTCGAGAAGCTGGAGCACCGCCTCGGCGTTGCCGGTGTCGAGGTTTCCCGTAGGCTCGTCGCACAGGAGCAGCGAGGGACGGGCGACCAGGGCGCGCGCGATGGCGACCCGCTGGCGTTCGCCGCCGGACATCCGGGTGGGAAAGGCGTCGGTCCGGTGGCCGAGGCCGACCCGAGCGAGCGCCTCGCGGGCTCTCTTGGGGCGCTCGTGGCGCGGGACTCCGCTGTAGACCATGGCGAGTTCGACGTTCTCGCGGGCGCTGCGGTGCGGCAGCAGGTGGAAGGCCTGGAAGACGAACCCGATGCGACGACCGCGCACTGTGGTGCGCTCGGTGTCCCTGAGCCGGCCGGTGTCGATGCCGTCGAGGAGAAAGCTGCCCGTCGTGCGGGTGTCCAGGAGTCCGGCGATGTTCAGGAACGTGGACTTGCCCGATCCGGAGGGGCCGACGACGGTGATGAACTCGCCCCTGTGGACCGAAAGGTCGCTGGGGCGCAACGCCTGCATGGGCGGGGGCCCCGGATAGGTGAGGCCGACCTGCCGGAATTCGATGACGGGCGGTTCGGACGGGGTCGGGGACGCGGTCATCCGGCCGCCTCCTGTGCGGAGGCATCCGCCGGGACGCCGGTCACCACCCGGTCTCCCTCGCCGAGGGCCCCACTGTCCAGGGGGACGACCACGATATTCCCGTCGCCGGCGGTGCCGGGCTTCACCCGGAACCGGCGCTGCGTGTCGTCGTCCTCGAGAGCACGGTGACCGCGGTGGAGCCGTCGGCGCCGGCCGACACCGCCGTGACGGGTACGACCAGGACCTTGCCACCGGTCGTTGCGGCCTGGACGGTCAGGCGGACGTTCTGCCCGGTCCATTCGGCCTCCAGCGGCCTGCCCGGCGCCAGAGTCATCAGATAGCCGTCCGCGTCGGTCTGCCCACCGGCGGCCTGTCCCTCCGGTGCGTCGCCATCGGGACGCGGCGTCGTACGGGTGGTGGCGATGGACCGTACGGACGCCGTGGCGCCCGCGCCGTTGACCTCGGACAGGATCTCCGCCCTCTGGCCCGCCCTGATCAGGCCCTTCTGGTGGTCGGGCACGTAACCGTGCACCACCAGGGGACCCGCGGCGACGGTCATCACGGTTCCCTGCACCTTCGCTCCGAGCCGTACGGGAAGGTCCTGCACCCGCGCCGGGAAGCTCTCCAGGAAAGCGACCTCGCCGGAGGGGAGCATGGGACCCGAGGCCGCCCGAGCGGCGACGAGTCCCTCGCGTGCGGTGGCCAGGTCCTCGCCGGTACGTGCCACCGCCTTGCGCGGGCCCTCCGGATCGCGGCCGCCGTCTTCCGCCTCCCCGGCCGTACCCCCGGCCGTAGCCGCGTGCGTTCCCGTGGCCGAGCCGGCCGTCTTGCCCGAGTCCGCTCCGGAGCCGTCGGAGCCGGAGCGGGAGCCGCCTGCTTCGGAGCGGGAGCCGGCCTCGGCCGTCTTCAGTGCGTCCTCGGCGTCGTCCAGGGCGCGTTCGGCGGAGGTCACCTGCGCCTCGGCCGAGGTGACGGTGGCCGAGCCCTCGGAGCCGCCGACCTCGACGGGTTCGTACCCGAGCGCGTCGTAGAGCGCGGTGACCGCCGACTTCGTACCCTCGCCGAAACGCCCCCGGTTGTCAGGGGAGGTGGCATGGCCGAGCCGGTGGAGCGCGTCCTGGAGCCGGCCCACGTCACTGCCCTGGGCGCCGGGCTTGAGGTCTCGGTAGAGCGGGACGGCGCCCTGGAGCGCGATCACCGGACGGCCGGAGATCTCGACCAGCAGCCGCCCCGCCCGTACCTGGTCCCCTGCCTTCAGCGGCAGCTTGGAGACCGTGGGACTGCCTCCCTCGGTCGTGCCGCCGGGCGTGATCTCCACGCTCTGGACGGCGACCACCGTGCCGCGGAGGATGACCGAGGAGGCGAGGGCCCGGTACTCGACCGGCGCGGTGATCACGGACGGTGCGGGGGGCCGGGAGTCCGCCGCCGCCTGGGCGGGCGACTTGATCAGCAGGGAGGCGCCGAAGCCCGCCCGGTGAGCGCGACCGCGCCCGCCGCGATCAGGGCGAGCCAGCGCCGCCTGCCCCGTACACCGTCGCCCCCGTTGCCACGGTCCGTCACGGCCACGCCCGTGGAAGGCTGTTCATCGTTCGGCATTCAGTTCGCCCATGCCTTGTTGGCCGACTTGATGCCGCGCCCTGATCCTTCTTGATCTCGGCGAAACCGGCGGCGTTCCGCTCGATGTAGTCGTTCTGGATCTGCGTTTCGAGGCGGAGCAGCACGGTGGCGAGCTTCGCGTCCTGCTTGCATGTCACATCGGCCTTGGCCACGGCCTTCTCCTGCGAGGACGCGGAGTTCCCCTGAAGGGTGTACTTCTCGCCGGGCTGCGGGAAGGCCGTGTGCCGATAGCCGGCCTTCTTCATGCAGGACACCCAGGCATCCTGCGCCTTGATGAATTCCGGCAGCTTCTGGGCCTGCTCGAAGCTGGAGAAGTCGATGCTGAGCAGTCCGATCCTGCCCTTCTTGGGGTTCTGCACCTTCTCGAGTCCCAGTTTGCGCTCGGCCTCCTTCCTGCAGCCGCCCTCGGGGATGTCCTTGCCCCGGTAGCTGCCCGAGCCCGCCTGGCCGCCCTTGGGGCCCTTGGCGCCGAAGACCATGTAGGCCTCGGGCGGAAGCTCGGCCCTGCCGGACGGCGCGCCTCGGGCGTGGTCGTCGTCTGCCAACGGGATCATGTGGTGGCCGTGCTCGGCGGCGACCTTCTCGCTGACCACGCCGTAGCGACGGCTCACGACCTCGACGGGCTCGGCCTTCGTGACCGGCCAGTCGAACCCGAACCGCTTCATGCAGTCGGAGGCCAGCGTGGAGTGGGCGGTGTCCACCAGCGCCTGCTGCTCGGGGGTGAAGAAGTAGGCGGACACCGGAAGGACGATGTCGGCCTCCGTGACGACCTCCCGGGCCGCGGAAGCGCCGGCGTCGGCGCCTTCCGGGGCGTCTTCCGCGCACCCGGTGAGCAGCAGCGCGCCGACCCCGGCGGCGAGGACAAGACGTGAGTAACGCAAGGGATCCCCTGGATGGAGTGGATGTGCTGTGGTGGGGCGGAATTGGCCTCCGCCCCACCACGGTCATGGGCCGGGGATCACGAGTCGTAGACGACGCCCGAGCAGTTGTTGCCGAAGAGGTGCGAGTCCATTGCGTCGTTGGCGTTCTGGCCGCTGCTCAGGGTGATGTAGGCCAGGTTGGTCACCGAGCCGTAATTCGCGATCTTGAAGCAAGGACCCATGTGGTAGGGGCTTCGGTACACCGAGATCCTGGTGTCCACGTCCCAGTTGTCGATGGAGCTGACGTTGTAGAGGTGGTTGTCACCCGCGTAGAGCGGAATGCCGGCAGAGCCAGCGAACCCATGCGATCCCCCCACACCTCGACGCGGCGACGACCCGGCCCCTCGCCGGCCTGTCGCACAGCCGTGCATCACCCCATCGGCACGTGATCAATTAGCAGACGCATGCGACTGTCCGGAGTGCGGTCTCAGCAGGCGGAATCCGGCCATGGCTGATCCGACGAGGCGTCGTGGGCCGCGTTGGGCGACTCGTTCAGCGCCGACTCCGACTGCCGTACGGGAACCACCGCCCGCGCGCGACGACGGCGACCTCACCCGGACTCGGCCTCGCCCACGCGACCTTCGCAGCGGCAACGTCGATACCGCCGAGGAGAGGAGACCCGACCAGCGCCTGCCGAACAGAGCGCCGAGGAACATCAAGGCACCTGCGGTCGTGAGTGCCAGGACGAGCAGGGTGGGAGTGGACACGGCGACCCTCCCACCGGATCGGGTGTGGGGCGGGGGGGCACGGTGCTCGGCCTCTTCGTCCGGCGTGGATCCCCTCGCCGGGGCGGCCGGTCCGCGGTCCGTCGGGGGCCGATCCTCCTCGCGGGCTTCGTCCACTCCCGCGAATCGCCGGTAGTGGAGTTCGTACATGAGGTAGAGGGCGCGCTGGAGGTCCTCGCCCCACAGTCGCCGCAGGGCAGCTGCCCGACCTCAGGGCGCTGGTCACGGCGCGGGACAGCTCGCCCCGCCGCTGCACGAGTCGGGGCCGGCCGGCTCGCTCGCGGCGGCGGCTGGTGTCGCACCAGGGGTGCGTGCGACTGCGCCGACAAGTACAGACTGCGACTGCGACGGAGAAGCGGTCGGAACGGGCGACCGTCCCGTCATCCAGAACGACCTCGACAAGGCCCTCCACGAGGACAGGCGCCTGTGGGTCCTGCGGGACGTCTGTGAGGGGCCTGACCTGCTCGTGGGCAAGGGCCCGCGGCGAGCAGCCGCGTGTCCGCCTGGGGCTCCTGGGGCCGGTAGACGCTCGGGAGGGCGACCAGGCTGCCTGGGAGCGGGCCCGAGGCCAGAGCCGTGCTGGACATCGCCTCCTGACCGAACGCAGCCGACGACCCGGCGAACCCTCCGGCCGTGGCGAGGCGCATCCCCCTGCGGGGATGCGCCTCGTGTCAGGGCGAGAAGAGGACCTTGACGGCCCCGTCCTGCTTCTTCTGGAACATGGCGTACGCGTCCGGAGCCTGTTCGAGCGGCAGGTGGTGGGTGGCGAAGTCGTCGACGCCGAGCGGGTCCTCGTCCGTGAGCAGGGGGAGGATGTCGTCGACCCAGCGCCGGACGTTGGCCTGGCCCATGCGCAGCTGCAGTTGCTTGTCGAACATGGTCAGCAGGGGCAGCGGATCGGCCACGCCGCCGTACACCCCGGACACCGAGACCGTGCCGCCGCGGCGGACCAGGTCGATGGCGGTGTGGAGGGCTGCGAGCCGGTCGACTCCGGCGCGCTTCATCATGGCCGCGGCGAGCGCGTCCGGCAGGAGGGTGGTCAGGCCCTGAGCCGCCGCAGCGACACGGCTGCCGTGGGCCTCCAGGCCCACGGCGTCGATGACGGCGTCCGGACCGCGCCCCCCGGTGAGGGACCGGACGGCGTCGGAAAGGTCGTCGCCGCATTCCTTCAGGTCGAAGGCGTGGACGCCGCGTCGGCGTGCCCTTTCCAGTCGCTCAGGGACCAGGTCGATGCCGATGACCGTGCCGGCTCCGCGGTGAGCGGCGATGCGGCAGCTCATGTCGCCGATGGGCCCGAGTCCGAGGACCGCGACACTGCCTCCCGGTGGGACGGACGCGTACGCGACCGCCTGCCAGGCCGTGGGCAGGACATCGGACAGGTAGACGAACCGATCGTCGGGCGGGCCGTCCGGGACCGGGATCGGCAGGGAGTTCCCGAACGGAACGCGCAGGTACTGGGCCTGCCCGCCCGGGACCTGGCCGTAGAGCTTCGTGTACCCGAAGAGTGAGGCGCCGGTGCCGTGCTCCCGTACCTGCGTCGTCTCGCACTGGGACTGCAACCCCTGGTCGCACATGAAGCACGACCCGCACGAGACGTTGAAGGGGATCACCACACGATCCCCCGGCTTCAGAGCGGTGACCTCCGGCCCCACGTATTCGACGACGCCCATGGGCTCGTGCCCCAGGATGTCACCGGGATCGAGGAACGCCCCGAGAACTTCGTAGAGGTGCAGGTCGGAGCCGCACAAACCGGTCGTCGTGATCCTGACGATCACGTCATCGCCGTCGCGGATCACGGGATCGGGCACGGTGTCCACGCGGACGTCCCTCTTGCCCTGCCAGGTGAGTGCCCTCATGACTCCTCCTCGTAGACCGGGTCGAGTGGCTGCTCTCGGCCGCATCCCCCTTGCCGTCGCTGTGGTCCCTGTCGGTCGGATGTCACCTCCGGTCGCGCGATTCTCGGCCGTGTGCCGCTGTCCAGGCGTGTGCCGCTGTCCAGCCGTGCTGCTCGCGCCCCGGCGGTATCACTCCTCGCGCACCCCCCGGATGTCATCGAGAACGCGTGCCTTCGACTGGTCCATAGCGCGCGCCTGCCCCCTGATCGACGACGAAAACGGACATTCGACAGGATTCGCGCATGTAGCAGGGGGCTGACGGGAGGTACTGGCTCAGTTCCCGCGCGGCGCGTGCCCAGCCCTTCGGGGCGGGTCGGGCACCGTCGGCCACCTCCCTCACCCCTCGCCCGGGTGCCCTCGGCCGGGGGAAACCTGTCAACGATCGCTCCGGTTGCCGCTCCTTCCCCCGTAGGTGAGCTTGGAAAGGGGCCCGAACGTGACCGGCCCCCAGTGATCGCCCTTGTCCTCAGGAGGAACCATGGCGCACCCCGAGCAGGACCCGAACCAGCAAGAAGGTCCGATGGACGGCGGTGCCGCCGGCACGCCCGACGTCCACGACGGCGGGGCGGACGGAGGTGCCGACGGAGGCGCGGACAGCGGTGCCGATGGCGGGGCGGACAGCGGTGCGGACGGAGGAGCGGACGGAGGAGCCGACGGCGGGGCGGACAGCGGTGCCGATGGTGGAGCCGACAGCGGAGCGGAAGGCCCGGCCGACGGCGGCGCGGCCGGCACACCCGGCGTACACGACGGCGGCGCCGACGGCGGTGCCGAAGAGGGCGGCGGCAGCGTTTGAGCGCCGTCCCCACGACGCTTCGGGACACGGCCGCAGATTTTCAGGGCCGTGTCCTGGAGGAACGTCTGATCAGCCTCAGCCGGGAGGAGTTCGCCCTGGAGGTCTGGGGGCGTACCCCGCTGCTCACCCGCCGAGTCAGTGACTTCTCCGACCTGTTCTCCGCATCCGCGGTGGACGAGCTGCTCTCCCGACGCGGGCTGCGCACACCGTTCCTCCGTGTCGCCAAGGACGGCTCCACCGCCCCCGAGTCCTCGTTCACCTCACCAGGAGGAGTCGGCGCCTCGGTCGCGGACCAGCTGGACGACACCGCCTTGTGGCGGAGCTTCGCCGACGGCAGCACCCTGGTCCTGCAGGCACTGCAGCGCACCTGGGAGCCGGTCACGGACTTCGCGACGCGGCTCGGCACGGAACTGGGACACCCCGTACAGGCCAACGCCTACGTCACCCCGCCGCAGAACCGCGGCTTCGACGACCACTACGACGTGCACGACGTCTTCGTCCTGCAGGTCACCGGCACCAAGCGCTGGATCGTCCACGAGCCCGTGCACCCGGACCCGCTGCGCGACCAGCCCTGGACCGCTCACCGCGCCGCGGTCGCCGACGCCGCGCGGAGAGAGGCGTACATCGACGCCGTGCTCGAACCCGGCGACGTCCTCTATCTGCCGCGGGGCTGGCTGCACGCCGCCGAAGCGCTGGGCGCGGTGTCGATCCACCTGACGCTCGGCGTCCACACCTGGACGCGGCACGCGCTGGCCGAACAACTCGCGGAAGCCGCCCTCGCGTTGCTGCGGGAGGATGTGGAGATGCGCGGGTCCCTCCCCCTGGGCGTGGACGGACCGGGCGACGAACTCGCCTTCGTACGCAGACGTCTCGCGGCCGCCCTCACCGAGGCCGACCCCGCTCCCCTGTTCCACCGCACCCGCCGCGGCCAGGCACGCCCCGCGCCCATGGGGCCGCTGGCACAACTCGCGGCCCTCCACAGCCTCGCGCCCGCCACAGCGGTACGGCTTCGCGAGGCGTTGGACGCACGGCTGGTGGGCCGGCGCCTCGCCACCCGCGTCGGGTGGCTCGACCTCGCGGAGGCAGACCTCCCATCGGCGCTCCAGGTCCTCGACGGCGGCACCCGCCCTGCCGGCGACCTCGGCCTTCCCTTCGTCGAACGACTTCTGCGCGCAGGCGTACTCGTGCCCGCCGAGCAATGAGACAGCCCTGATGACGACTCCGGCACGGTTCCTCTGCGCCGACGCCGCACGCCTCCGCGGCGACCCGATCGCGGGCACAGCGCCGTACGGCTCGGTGTGGATCCTCGTCGAGTACCGGGCCGGCTGGCCGCCCAACGGCTTCGACGGCCTCGATCTCGAACCCGAGGTCAAGGCGAGGGTGAGCTCCGCCGCACGCGCGATGCGTGCCCGCGTACTGCTGATCAGGCGCCACGGCCGCGGTCGGCCGGACGAACAGCGGCGGTGGGCCGTCCTGCGCTACGAGAAGGACGGCGCCCACCGTCAGGAATGGGGAACCTGGGACGACGACAGGGAGCTCGCGGCCATCGTCACCGCCCTGGACGCGCCCGGAGAACGGGGCCACCCACCCGTCGTCCTCGTCTGTGCCCACGGCCTGCACGACACCTGCTGTGCCGTCCGCGGCCGTCCGGTGGCACGTGCACTGAGTGATGGCTGGCCACAGCTGGTATGGGAGTGCACGCACGTGGGAGGCGACCGGTTCGCCGCGAACGTCGCCGTCGCACCCGACGGCGTCTACTACGGCAACCTCGACGCCTCTTCGGCGGTCACGGTGGTCGAGGAGCACCTGGCGAACCGCATCCACGCGGACCATCTGCGCGGATACACCGACCTCGTCCCTCCCCAGCAGGCCGCTCTGTCCGCCGTGCTCCACCACGCGGGTCCGTCGGGTCGGCACGACTACGTCATCGAGGAGACGGTTCGGGACGACAACCGCTGGCGGGTCCGCGTCACCGGCCGCCTCGCCGGTCTGTCGACCTTCGAGGTCGAGATCCGCGCCTACCGAGCACCCGCGCACCAGCTGACCTGTCGCGGCCTGTCCCCCAGCTCAGCGGTGTACTACGAGGTCACGTCGCTTCGCGTCGGCTGAGGACCAGGCCGCTTTCGGGCCCCCTCTTCGAAGTCCGGCGCCAGCCGGCCCCGTGCCGCCGCTTCCCGACCCTCGGCGCCGTCGGCCGGGGACGACGACCGGGTACCGGCCACCATCCGACGAGGACACGCCGTACTCGGCGACGTACCCCTCCCCGTCCGAGTGAAGGTCGAACGTCGGGCGGACGGCCTGACCCACAGCCGCCGATGATGCAACCGTCACAGCCCGGCAGCCCCACGGAAGGCAGGCGTCCGCAAGAAGCGTCCCCCGCTCCTTCGCGGTCGGCTGCCGGACAACGCCGTCGGCGTGTGCAGCCGAGCAGATGCGGGGCCGACGGCGCCCGTGCGCCCGTATCTGGCATGAGGAAGAGGAGTGGCACACGTGGACGTGGTGCGGGAATCGGCAGGTGCGGGCCGGGTGGTGCTGTGGGAGGAGTCCGCGCGGGACGGCGCGCAGGCCAAGACGTTGATGACCCCCGGATTCCGGGTGACGCTGGCTCGCGAGATGGGACGGATGTTCGGCACGGACGGCCCTCGCCATGTGGTGTTCGCCGCCGGGTTCCCCGCGGTATGCGGGGAGGAGTTCGAAGCCGGCGTTCCGCTCACCGTGACCACGCCCATCGTCGGGACCGGAGTGGGCTCCATCTCCACCGGCACGCCCTTCGTCCACCCCGCGCTCTTCCAGCCGTTCGACCCCGAGGAGGTGCTGGACATCCCGCCCCGAGTGGTCCTCACCCACCTGGCCAGTGCCAGGGTCGTCACCGCGGTGGCCACCCGCCTCGGCCACGCCCTGGACGCCGACCGGAACCGCGCGGCGATGACGTGGGTCAAGGAACGCGCCTACCGCACCGGCCGGGCCGTGATCGACGACACCGCGTTCGCCGACTACCTCGACGGCCTCACCCATCCCACCGACGGAGGAACCCGTTGAACAGTGACGCCACCACCGCCGCGACACGTGCCCCGGTGGACCTCGAAGGCGCCCGGAGGGCCGTGCGCGAGGGCGCGGCCGTGGTGCTGCCGAGCCCGGCGCCGCTGACCCATGTCGTCACCGCCACCGAGCCGGAGACCGTCAACCGGTCCAAGGGCAGGGCCGCCGACCAGCCGGTCGCCCTGTGGGCCCACCATCCCGAAACCCTCCAGGCCGTCACCGCCCACACCCCGCTCGACACCGCGGGCACCGCCCTGGCCGGCCGGCTCCTGGCCGAGGAACACCTCACCCTGCTGCTGCCACTGAACTTGGCGGCCGGCCTGCCCACTTGGCTCGCGCCCGCCTCCAAGGACGGCTGGGTCCTGCTCTTCGGCGCCCGCTGGCAGCCCCTGGCACCGCTCCTGGACGACCACCCGGTCCTGTACGTGAGCAGCGCCAACCACACCGGCCACCCACCCGCGGCCACCGCCGCCGAAGCACTGACGATGTTCTCCCCTGACGTGCCCGTTCTGCGACTGCCGCACTCTGTCGACGACCCGTTGGGCGACTCATCCCGGCGAGCGACGACCACCGTGGCCCTGGCCCCCGACGGCCACCTCACGCTGCACCGCCACGGAGCCCAGAACCAGCCCTACCCGCACCCCGACGAGTACCTTGCCTCCCTTCACGCCCGGTACGCGGCATCGCCTGTCTGAGCTGAGCTCCGCACGGGACTGTCGTCCGGTGGTTCCCCTCGACGGCCTCGGTCGTGCGGTCTCCCTGGGTCCGGTGCTCGACCCTTCCGAGATCGGTCTCGTCGGCAGCACATCGGCCAAGGCTTCTGCCGCACCGGCCGCATCCCCCTCAGCCCACCAGTGGGCGATGTTGCTCCGCATAGCAAGGCTTTCGGGATGGTCTTCGCCCAGCACCCGAATCATGGATCGCCGCCGTCGGCCCACACCTTGGTCACTCTCGGATAGGCGTCAGCCAGCTCGGTCATGGCCTGCTCGGCGTCGGCGGAGCCATCGACGGAGATCGCGGCGACCAGGGCATTCAGGACCCGCCTCGGGTCGCCCTCCGGCCTGTTAGACAGGTCGGAGGGCGGCCCGGGGACGGGCAGCTCCAGGGGGCCACACCATTGGCGCGATGGAATCCTCTACCCGTCGCAGCGCGGCCCATGGCCGCAGGCGGTCGGATGCAGGAAATCGCGCGCTGCCGCGGCTTTCTGTCAGGAGCGCCGCCTGAAGCTCCGGCCGGCGCCGATGCCCGCCACCTGCAGAGCCAGGGCAGTCAGCCCGAGCAGCATCACGTTCACCGAGGAGAACGTGTCGTTGGTGCTGATGTCCGCCGCGTTGATCAGGAAGGCGATGAAGAACAGCACCGCCGCAACTATGCCAAGCATGCTCAGGCTCCTCTCGAAGGGTGCTGTCCGTATGCCCCCGCATCAGCCTTGTAAGCCGAGACGACCGCTCGCCGGCGCGTCAGAGGTCACTGTCGATGCCGGTGACGGCGGGCGGCGCGAGCGGGGCGTCTGCTTCCGCGATTCCCGCCTCCCGCAGCGCGGCCGAAACGAGCCTCGTCGCGTCCAGCTTCGCCTCGTAACGGTCGGCGGCCTCGACCTCCAGCCGGATGGCGAACGTGCCGTCCTCGTTGAGCGTCAGCAGGTTCACGCCTTCGCTCTCGCTCACGTCTGTGTGCTGGGGGGCCAGGTTCCGTTCGAGGGCGGCGCGCTCCGAGTCGGTGATGTCCGAGGTGAACGTGCCGGGAACGGTGATGACGAAGGTGGTCATGGGGGCTCCTCACGTGGGACGGAGGGTGAGTGTCGTTCTGCTTCCCTCATCCTCCTTGATGACTCGACTCCGAAAGGCTTCTGACATGGCATCGGGCCGCAGTGACGAGTGGGTGCGTCACGTTCCCGATCTCAGGCGCTCATGTGGCGGGTACTCGCCACGGCGCGGCGTGATACGTGTGGGCTGGGCCCAAGGCTGTGCGAGCAGGCCGTCGCGAACCTGGCGCAGCTGCCGGGCTGCCCACAAGTCCATCGGGCGTTCAGTCTTCGTCGACATGTCCGCCCGTGTACCCCGATTCACGCTGCCCATCGACCGCGGCTGGGAGCTTTTCGGCCGCTCATGAGGCCCGTTCGCGGTGCTGCCTACGGCGCGGTGCGCACGACTCGGTCGGCGTTGCTGCTCGCGAGGACGTTATCTGGCCCCAACGGGCCGGCCGGCCGTAGTCGCCGCGGCAGTCCGGTGGGCCCAGGTGCCGGTGGCCGGCATGTTCGAGCCGGTGAATCACACCGAGGCCGCGTGCCCGTCCCCCGGCGTGAAGTCCGTACGGGCCCCGAGGTCCTGCGATGCACCTCCCCAGCTATTCATCGAAATGACTACACACTTTCTTGAGTATTATGCGCCGGATACGGCACGCTGGTGCCACGTGAGAGACGGACGGCGCATGAGCAACGGTCAGTACGTGCGATACGTCGCGCTGGGCGACAGCCAAACTGAGGGGGTCGGTGACGGCAACGACATCACCGGACTCCGTGGCTTCGCGGACCGCCTCGCCGAAAGGATCGCCGCGGCGAACCCCGAGGTCCGGTACGCCAACCTGGCCGTCCGGGGCCGGCTCGCCGGACAGGTCCGCGCGGAGCAGCTCGGCCCCGCACTCGCTCTCCGCCCCGACGTCGCCACTGTGATCGCCAGGGTGAACGACCTGCTGCGACCCCGGTTCGACCCGGACGAGACCGCCGCCCATGTGGAGGCGATGTTCGCCGCGCTCACCGAAGCCGGTGCACACGTCGCGACCGTCACGTTCCCCGACATCACCCGTATCGCGCCCATCGCCCGCCCCGTCGCACCCCGGATCGCCGCCCTCAACGACCGCATACGGCTCGCAGCGGCCCGGCACGGCGTCGCTCTCGCCGAGACCTCTCCGCACGCCGCCGCCACCGATCCGCGTCTCTGGGCCGCGGACCGACTGCATGCGAGCCCGCTGGGACACGACCGGATCTCCGCCGCCCTCGCGCACGCGCTCGCCCTGCCGGGCAGCGACGACTCCTGGACCCGGGAGCTGGCGCCCGACCAGGCCCCGACCGCCGGCGCGGTACGCGCGGCAGCCGCCGAACTACGCTGGGCCGCCGGGTTCCTCGGCCCTTGGCTGCTCCGCCGGCTGCGCGGCCGTTCCTCCGGCGACGACCGCGCCGCCCGACGCCCGGAGCTACTGCCCGTGGGGATGCCGCCGGTCAGCCCCTGAACAACAAGAGTGCCGCGCGGACCTATCGCGACGATCACGGTCAAGCGGAGTGAGTGTTCCCTTCCGGCTTGGTAGCTCGCCGCACTGCCCGACCCAGCACGGTTGCGGTGCCGACGGGATTCGAACCCGCGAGACAGACAGGGGCAAGGCCGCCCCGTCTCCGTCAGTCGCCGCGGAGGGGCCCTCCCCCACGGCGATCGCATTGGACCGCTCTGCCACGGCACGCAACCTGCAGGACCACGCGCAGTCCTACTCCGCCTCAGGGTAGCCACGTCGTTCGTCATGGACGAGTCCTTATCTGTGCGGTGGCCTCTGCGGGTTGATCGGTGACCGGGGATCAACCGGAAGGGCGGGCGATCAACTGCGAGGCCAGCAGCAGGGCGTCCTCGTCGCGCGGGTGGACGGCGGCGTGCTCGGCGACGAGGTCGGCGAAGGCCAGGAACGGGAGTGGTCGGCGCTCGCCCGAGCCACACCGCCTCCTCGACGACCGCGTCCGCGAAGGCACCCGTGCCACCGGCTCGCCCACCACGTGATAGGTGAGGATCTTGGTGAGCGTGGCCTTGTCGGCGAGTACCTTGTTGAGGTCGGCCTTGAGAATCTTGGCGAAGGCCTCGTTGGTCGGGCCTGCCTGCTTCACCGCGGTGACCAGCGTCGAAAGGGCCGGGTTGTTCGCCGCCGCGGTCGCCACCGGGTCTTGTGCCATGCCGTCGAAGGAGCCGGGACCTTGCGTGGTGCGCGGTGATCGGCGAACCAGGTGGCAGGTGCATCCATAGCGGCGCGGGAGCCGACTGATTCCGCTCAGTCGCCGTGACCAGTTCCGCCACTGCCGAAGCCGCCGCTGGAGATCCCGCGCCATTTGCGCTTCTCTTCGCTCGGCGGATCGGTGTCGGCCTCGCCGGAGCTCTTCAGGTTGTACGGCATGAGGCGGTGCTCGCCGTCGGTGTGCGGCATCTCTGCGGGCTTGCGGTACTCGGAGACCTCGCCCGGCAGCCGGCCCGTGTCGGGACGGTGCGGCTGCGATTCGGGGTCCGGGGGCGGTAGCTCCTTGTTCTTGACCCTGATGCCGAACATGAAGGCGCCGATGAGAACGGCGACCACGATCAGACCTCCGAGAACCTGGGCGAGTCCGGACTGCCAGACACCAGCCGCCAGCACCGAGGTGTCGAGGATGTACGTCTGCATGAAGCTGTCCCATCCGTGTAGATAGACCTGTCTCGGACACCGTGAGGAGTTGCCAGACGGCACCGCGCTCGGCACCGACACCCCCTGTTCCGTTCTCGGGCCATGGCCGGATGCGGACGGCGGTGGCGAGCTAACGAGGGGAGCGATTGCGTGCGCATCTCGCCCCGGCCTCCCCGGCCGTTCACGAGGCCGACCGAAGGCGAGGTCCTGGCCTCGGCTCGTGCATCCAGATCCCTCTGCAATCAGAAGTGGTGGTGAGGCGTGCACCAAGCCACCGTGACGACTCCGGGAGGAAGGCCGTGAAACTCCAGAACGAGTTTCCCGTGGATCACCACCTGGCCACGGTGTACAGAGCGGGCGCCGCCCTGTGCGGTTGCATCCTGCTCGTCTTCGGTGGGCTGGGGTTCGCGAGCGCCCTGAGCTGGTTCGACACCTCGGGCGACCGCATCGCAGGCATGACGAGCAACACCTCACTCAGCGTGATCTCGGTCGTGGTGGGTCTCAGCCTTCTGGCAGGCGCGGCGGTGGGGGGCAACTTCGCCTCATCCTTGAACATGCTGGTGGGTGGACTCTTCCTTGCCAGCGGCTTCTACCACCTGTTCGTGCTCGACCGCGCTGCCAACCTCCTCGGTTTCGGCATGACCAACGTGGTGTTCAGCTTCGTCATGGGACTGCTCATCATCACGTTCGGCATGTACGGACGGGTGTCCAGCAAGCTGTCGCACGACAACCCGTACTGGCGCATGCGCCATCCGCGGGAGGCGGCCCAGGAAGCACGCGTCCGCCACGGTGACGCGTGTGGCCCGACGCCTCCGGCCACAGCGTCTTCGCTGGTGCCCGGTGAGGGCGCAGCGCTCTACTCGGCGACAACGACCAAGGCTGACGGCGGGCGACCGGAGCTTCCCTCGTCACCGACGTAGGGCAACTTCACGCCTGTTCTCAAGGGAGGCTGTCATGACGGGCTCATGGAAACTTGATGGACGTGCCGCCGTGGTGACGGGGGCGGCCCGCGGTCTCGGCGCCGACCTGGCGCGGCGGCTCTCCGATCGCGGGATGTCCGTTGCTCTCCTCGGAAGAGAGGCATCGACCTTGGAGTCGGTGGCCGAGACGCTGCACACGCCGACCCACGTGGTCGAAGTCGACGTGACCGACGATGTCGCGATGGGTTTCGCCGCCGAGAACGTGCAGCGGCATCTGGGCGCTCCGTCGGTCGTCATCGCAAACGCCGGGGTCGCTGCAGGGGGCCCCTTCGAGACGTCCGATCCTCAGACCTGGCGCCGCGTCGTCGAAGTCAACCTCGTCGGAAGCGCGATCACCGCACGTTCCTTCCTGCCCGGCCTGCGCGCCACCCGCGGATACTTCCTCCAAGTGGCCTCGACGGCAGCCTTCGGGTCCGCCCCGATGATGAGCGCCTACTGTGCGTCCAAGGCCGGCGCGGAAGCCTTCGCGCGGTCGCTTCGCGCCGAAGTGGCGCACGTGGGCGTCGGCGTCGGCGTCGCCTACCTCCACTGGACCGATACCGACATGGTCCGCGATGTCGAACACCACGCGGTGCTCCGGGAACTACGTGGGCACATGCCCGCGCCCGCCCGCCGCGTCTATCCGGTCGCCCGGGTCTCTGCCTGGATCGCCAGCGGGGTCGACCGTCGTTCGGCGGCCGTCTACGCCCCGCCATGGCTCCGACTCGCCCAGTTGGGACGACCGTTCTTCCCGTTGGCCGTCGATCTGCTCTCCCGGCGAGAGCTACCGCGCCTCATGGCTGAACACAGCTTCGAGCAAACCGGCCTGCTCGGCAGAGGTGGCCGCGTCGAGGAAGCATCACTCGGCTGGTACGCCGCCGACGGTCGGGGGGACGTGAGGAAGGAGGGCTGAGCTCCTGCTTCAGAGAACGGTACGGGTGCCCTTCAAAGCCTTACGGCGCGCGGGCGCGTCTGCGCGGCGTTCGGCGTCGAGGCTGAGGTTCTGGACTCCGACGAGGGCGCGGACGAGTCGGCCGAGTGCGGGGCCGGGCCGGGTCGGGTGAGGTCCGCGCCCTGACGGGCCGCCACCGCGTCAGCGCACGTGCCGTAACGGCCGTCACGTAGGTCCTGGGACAGGTGCCCTACAGAAGTTGACTCAAATGCTATGCGGCACGATCTCCAGAGGGCCTTCAGAAGGGGACAGCCGCGCTTTTGCGGCACTTTCCCCGATCGCGGCAGGACGATGGCACCGCACCCCGCGCCCCACCCCAGGGAATCGCCCCCTACCGCCGGCCACACCCACACGTCGAAGGCACTGCCCATCCTGCGCATCACCCGTAGACGAGGGATACAGCATCAAGTGCCTCGCGTAGTCCGGCGGGACGGATGAGCCCTCGCGCAGGCGGTATGCCGGACCAGCCTGGACCCACCAGCAACACTGTGGGGGTAGTCCGCGCGCCCCTCACGCCAAACGCGGTCCCCGCGATCCGCGTGGCAAGAGTCTGGCTCGCGGTGGCTCTGCTCTGTGCCCAGAGGGCTACAGCAGGGGGGCCTATCCGTCGCACAGCCGCCTCCAGCGCGTCTCCTGGAACCGCAGCACCCAACATGCTTACAGGCACTCTTCGCTCAGCAAGTCCAGCAGCGAGGGCTTCAAGGGGAAGTGCGTGTTGTTCCGCAGGAACGCAGGCGAGCACGGTCGGCGACTTGGTACTCACCGTCGGCGGTCCCGTTACGCCTGCTCGTCTCAGGGCGGAGGAGACATACCAAGAAAGCAGGTGCTCGACCTCAACATACCGATCGTCGGAGGCTTCCCACTTGCGGCCCACGGCGTTCAACGCGGGGGCCATCAAATCCTCCCACGCAGTCACCAGCCCGTGCTCAGCCAAGAACTGCTGAAGTAGGCCTTCCATGGCCGGGCCGTCAAGACGCACGGCGGCGCGGGCGAGGCCTCGGCATTCTTGCCGGACCTCCCCCAGAGGCAGACCGCTTCCTGCTCCCACCCGACGAGACTTGCGAGGCCGCTCCCCGATCGGCAGCTCAAACCGTGCCCTCGGTACGGAGTCATGCTCAGGAGCCCGATCGAGGACATCCGGACCTTCCGCTCCAGCACGACCATGCAGGGCTGCATGCGCGGCCTCGGCCGGTGCGACTCCTTCAGCGGTGAGCCGACACATCTCCTCGAGCATGGAGACGTCGGCGGCGCTCCACCGTCGGTGCCGACCGTCCGTCCGGATGGCGGGGCCGATCCCATAGCGCCGATCCCAGGAACGCACCGTGGTCGGCGACACACCGAGCCGCCGAGCTACGGCGCCCGTCGTCATGCCATGCGGCGTGTCAGACATGTCAATACCACCCGAAGCACAGACAACGAGAGTCACCGGCGGCCGCGCTAGAGGTGGTCAGGGCGTCCGGTCGGCACTGGAAGGAAGACCTGAGCCACCGGTGAAGTGACGATGCCACGAGAGCAGCCGGCACGGAGGCGGAGCTCATGTCGGAAGGTCACCGCCTTTCCTTGCTCGTCGGCCATCTCTCGGGACCTCGAGTCGTCCCCTCGGAGGACACCGGGGAGAGCAGGCCCCTCGCCCCAGGGGACGCGGGATCGTTCCGGTTCTCGCTCCTCTCCCTGCGCAGAAGACAAGGTGGGCCAGTGCCATGCGATTGCCCTGAAGGCCACGCACCAGCTTGATGGCCACAGTGACCTTGGCTGCCGTATCAGTGCCGGCCCAGCGGCTTGCTGACAGCGGACACTGATTCTTCCGCGCCAGGGGAGGCAGTGGATGCAGGTCTCCTCTTGAGCGAAGCAATCAAAGTCCCATCGTTGTCGGCAGAGGTGACTGCCTGCGCCCACGCACTGACCCGAACCTCGGGCGCCGCGAGACGGCTCCTCTTCCTCGCGTGCGCGGAGAGACACCTCCTGCGCCGGCTGCCCAGCCACTCATAGTGGCTGCGGGCAGTGCTGGATTCGCGAGCCGCAGGGGAATTCAGTCGCAGAGTTGAACGTGTTCATCAGCTCTGGCAAGGTGCCCCACCGCCCGGCCGCTACTACAGGCTGGCCAAGGCGGGCTGAGGGTGGGAGGTCGTGGTGGCGGGCGGAATCCCTTGCCGACGGGGGATGGCGGGCCCTCCCCAGAAAGGTGGCGTCGCCCCGCAGAGCGGATCCACCGACCCGAATCGATGGACTGTCCACGTCACGCCCAGCCGCGGCACCGCCACCGGTGGACCGCATCGCATGACGAGACGCTGACGCCACTCCTGTCTCATCGCTCGTTCAACCGCGTTGTTCGAGTTGGCCGGCGCGAGCTTGTGCCGGGACGGGCCAGTGAGGTCACTGGCCGAGCTGTCGCTGATGGGCGCCGGCGCTCTCGGCTGCCCGAACCAACCGCCGTCAGCCTCCCAGCGTGGCATGGCAGCGCTCACCCAGCACCTCCAGCAGGAAGCCAGGACCGTCGCCGAAGAGGGCATGTGGATCCCACAGCGCGCAGAGACGGCGCGTAGCCATTTCACGGGGCACGTAACAGGCGATACATTTACTGCCCAGAAGAGGGCCCCTGGCGGCCGTCTCGCACGGACCTGTAGGCCGCGACAAGGCGGGCTATTGCTCTCCGCCACCCGCCTGCGCAGGAAGGAAGTCGATGAGCCCCACGCTGGCTGATGAGATTCGCAACCGACTGGGAGAGCTGAGCCCTGCTGAACGGAAGGTAGCGCGGGTACTGTTGGCGGGATACCCAGCTGCTGTCTTCGAGACGGTGGCTACGATCGCTGAGCGGGCCTCGGTATCTGCTCCCACGGTGCTGCGCTGCGCTTCCCGCCTGGGCTACAAGGGATTTCCCGACCTGCAGGCCGCAGCACGGTCCGAGCTCGACGCCCGCACCGCATCGCCCATCACCTTGTACGAAAACGCCGACCCGGGGCAGCGAGGCGCAGCCCACGCGAGGTCTGCCCATCCCGGGCTCGCCGAGCGCGCGGCGCTGATGCAGCAGGCGGTCTCCCAGACGTTTCAGGAGGTGGCGCCACGCGAGTTCGAGGACGCTGTGAGCCTCCTGAGCGACCCTCGCCGCCGTGTTCATGTCGCCGGAGGCAGATTCACGCATCTCCTGGCTCAGTACTTGGGGCTCCATCTGACGCAATTCAGAGATCAGGTGACTGCGCTACCCGACCGGGACGTGGAGCGCACCTCGTTTCTCGCACAGCTCGCTCGTCGCGATGTGACGGTGTTGTTCGACTACCGGCGCTATGAGACGGACAAGACCGTGATCGCGGAGATGGCTCGGGAGCGGGGCGGGAAAGTCATCGTCTTCACGGATCCGTGGCTCTCCCCTGCCGCGGCGCATGCCGATGTCGTACTGACCACCCAGGTGACGTCCGATTCGCCCTATGACAGCCTGACTCCCGCGCTGGCTCTTATCGAGGCGCTGGTGGCTGCCGTGCTGGACCGAATCGGGAGCCACGGGCACGACCGAATGAAGCTGGCGGAGAAGGTGGCTCGCCGGACTGATCTGTTGTGAGAGGAGCGGGGCTGCTTCGCCGTCTCAGACTCAGATGAGGTGCAGCCGGCGGACTGTCTCCTCACCCCGTTTCATGTGGTGGTGTGCGAGGGTGGCACCCGTCTCGAAGCCGGCCGAGGGGTAGGCGGCGAGCAGAGTGAAGGCGACCTTGCGTTCTGCTGGGCTGAGTGCGCCGAGACCGAGGCGGATAGCGTCGGCGAGCAGGCCGGAGGGCATGGGGAGGTTCCTCACCGGGCTTGTGCCGGGATGTGTCACGGTGCGTACGTGGCGGGGCAGCTGTACGTGGGCTACCCCGCCACGGGGGTCATCGGGGTGTGATGTTGATTCCCAGGTTGACCAGCGTGTGAGGCGTGGTGCCGTCAGTCGACCAGGCTCTGAAGGCTCCTGTCTTGGTGAAGGTGACGGTGAAGCGAGGGTCGCTTTCGAAGGTGGAGGCAGTCGCGGTGTTCTGCGCGCGGGTGGCGGCGAGGGCGCGCGCAGTGGTGCGGAAGGAGTACGGCGTGCCATCGGGGTTGGCGGCGGAGTAGAAGATGTCGTTGTTGGGTGGGACCGGGGTGGTTCGGAGCGGGATCAGCCGCTGCTTGTCCGCGGCAGGGCGGGCCGACCAGGTGCGGGGCGTGTAGCGGTCCTGCTGTGTGAGGTAGCTGTAGCGGGCGTTGCGTATGCTCCAGCCAGCCGCGGTGGTGGTGCTGCGGGAGCCGCGCAGGTCGAGGACGGCGACGCCGTTGGGGCCGAGGACCGTCATGCGTTCCTGCCGGCCGCCGGGGTTGTCGACGATGAGGGCGGTGTTCTCCTCGAGCGCGTAGACACGGTCGTGGCCGGTGTCGGCTGCCAGGCGGAAGGCGCGGCCTTCTCGTCCGTAGGCCCCGGTGTGCGTGTCGATGAGTCCGGAGCGAAGGAAGCCGAAGCCGCCCTGGGGTACGTATCCGAGCTTGGTGGGGTCTTCGAAGTATCCCGGTGCGCTGCCGCCACGCAGGCCTTCGTAGGATTCGCCGCCGCTGACCATGTCGGGCCCGGAGGCTATCTGTGCGCCGGCGGAGGAGCCGGAGACGACCGCTCCTCGGGCGAGCTTGGCTCGGATGGCGGCGAGGACCTTGGAGTCGGTGCGGCCGTCGCCCCGCAGCAGAGTGGTGATGTAGCGGTACTGGTCCCCGCCGCCGAAGAAGAAGCCGGTCATGGAGTTGACTTGAGCGAGCCGCCGTGGTGGTCCGACTCGGCCTGGGCCGCTGGGGCGGCTGTGAGGAGTGTGAGGACGACGCCGCACGTGAGGAGAGTGCGGCGTGCGGGGCCTGAGGGTACGCGCATAGGTGCCTCCGTGGAGGGGATTCTGTGGATGAGCGGTTTCCTGTGGCCTGGCCCGGAGATGTCGGGCGCCGGCAGAGGTGGAGAACGGCGAGGCGCGGGGGGGCACCTCGCCGTTCAGCTTTGGGTGTGTGCTTCAGCTGTGCTTCGCGTCGCCGAGGGAGGCGATCAGCGCGGCAAGGACAGCGACGCGGTGGGGAATGCTGGAGATGTCGAGCCACTCTTGTGGCGAGTGGTCGGCACCGCCGATCGGTCCCAGTCCGTCCAGGATGGGGACTCCCGCACCAGCTATGAGGTTGGCATCCCCCACTCCGCCTGTGGCTGCCGCGCCGAGTTCCGTGCCGACAGCGCGCGCGGCCTGCTGAGCCTTGTCGAGCATGCGGCGCGAGGCCGGTGTGTCCTCCATGGGCGGGCACAGGTCGAGCTGTTCGACGACAACGGTGGTGCCAGGCACCGCGGGGTGGTCTGCGGCTTCCTGAATCGCTCGCCTGACGCGCTCGACGTCCGCGGTGGTGGCGGCGCGCACTTCGATGCGAAGCTCGGCCTGCGGACAGACGATGTTGGCGCGTGTGCCGGCTCTCACCACGCCTACGTTGACGGTTACATCGTCCCAGTGGCCGTTGAGAGCCTGGAGAGTGACGGTCAGGTGCGCGGCGGCCAAGGCCGCATTGGCGCCCCGTTCCGGTTCGATTCCGGCGTGGGCGGCCTTGCCGGTGACGGTGAGGCGGAAGTCCGCGACGCCCTTGCGCGCGATGACGAGGTCACCGTTCTCCCGTGCGCATTCGAGCCCGAGCCCGTAGTGCATGCCTGCGGCAGTGTGCTCGATGAGGGCGCGGCTGGCCGGTGAGCCGATTTCCTCGTCGGGCGTGGCCAGGAACACCAGCTCGCTGTAGGTGTCGATTCCGTGTTCGCCCAGAATCTCCAGGGCGGTGAGGCCTGCCAGCAGGCCGCCCTTGTCGTCGCTGACACCGGGGCCGAGGGCGATGGATCCGTCGATGTGGAAGGGGCGTGCTGCGGCGGTCCCGTCCTCGAAGACGGTGTCCATGTGACCTGCCAGAAGGATCCTTCGGCCGCCTTCGGCCTCCGGCAGTCTCCCTTGTCTGCGGCCGATGAGAGCGTCGCCGGACTGCTGTCCGGCCTGTGGGGGGAAACTGATGCGCTCGATGTCGAATCCGATGGAGGCGAGTCGGTGTTCGACCCAGTCGGCGACCTTGTTGACGCCGCAAGGGCTGTAGGAACCGGAATCGATGGAGACGAGCGTCTCGAGGTCGTCGAGGTACCGGGTGCGATGGGCGCGGGCCAGGCCGAGGAGTTCCGTGGCCAGCTCTTGCTGGCGGGCAGGGGCGCTCACAGCACCTTGGACAGAAAGGCGCGGGTGCGTTCCTGTTCCGGGTCGACGAGGACGTGGCGCGGGTCGCCGGATTCGACGACGACTCCTTCGTCCATGAAGACGGCGGTGTCGCCGACTTCTCGGGCGAACCCGATCTCGTGAGTGACGACGACCATGGTCATGCCGTCGGCTGCGAGCTGTCGCATCACGTCGAGGACGTCGCCGACGAGTTCCGGGTCCAGTGCGGAGGTCGGCTCGTCGAAGAGCATGAGCTTGGGCTTCATGGCGAGTGCGCGGGCGATGGCCACGCGCTGCTGCTGTCCGCCGGAGAGCTGGCTGGGGTAGTGGTCGGCCCTGTCCGCCAGGCCGACCTGGTCAAGGAGGCTCAGGGCGTGCGCTCTGGCTTCGTTCTTGGCGATGGCTCCGACCTTGACGGGGGCCTCCATGACGTTGTCCAAGGCCGTCATGTGGGGGAAGAGGTTGAAGCGCTGGAAAACCATGCCTATGTCGCGTCGGCGCTCGGCGACTTCACGTTCCCTGAGCTCGTGGAGTTTGTTGCCGTTCTGGCGGTATCCGACCAGCTCGCCGTCGACGGTGAGCTTGCCACCGTCGACCTTCTCCAGGTGGTTGATGCAGCGGAGGAAGGTGGACTTGCCCGATCCGGAGGGGCCGAGAAGGCAGCAGACCTGTCCGCGTTCGACCGTGAGGTCGATTCCTTTGAGGACCTCGAGCTTGCCGAAGTGCTTGCGGACGCCTTCGGCACGCACCATGGGAGTGCTCATCGGCCCTGCTCCTTGTTCTTCCTGCCGAGCCACTCCCTTGTTCCGCCGAGCATGCGCCGAAGCGGGGAGACGTGGCCGGCTCGTGCGGTACCGCGGCCGTAGCGCCGCTCGAGCCACGCCTGGGGGATGCTCAGGAGCGTGACGAGGGCGAGGTACCAGAGGCTGGCGACGACCAGCATGGGGATGACCTGGTAGTTCTGGGCGTATACGTCCTGGATGTTGGACATCAGGTCGTGCGCGGAGATCACCGAGACCAGGGCGGTCATCTTGAGCATGTTGATGCTCTCGTTGCCCATCGGGGGGATGATGACGCGCATGGCCTGAGGGAGGACGATCCTGCGCATGGTGAGTGCGGGGCGCATGCCGAGCGAGTGGGCGGCTTCGGCCTGGCCGGGGTCGACGGACTGGATGCCGGCGCGGACGATTTCCGAGGCGTACGCCGCCTCGTTGAGTCCGAGGGCGAGCAGCGCCGCGATGGCGGGAGTCAGCAGCGAGTTGGTCTCGGCCTGGAAGAACGTGATGTCGGTGAAGGGGACACCGATTTTGACGTACTTGTAGAGGGCGGCCGCGTACCCCCAGAAGATGATCTGAACGAGCAGGGGCGTGCCTCGGAAGACCCAGACGAAGGCTGTGGCGAGGCTGTGGAGCACGGGGCTGGTGGACAGCCTCATGACGGCGATCACGGTGCCGAGTGCCAGGCCGAGGGCCATGGCTGCCGCGGTCAGCCACAAGGTGGTGGCCAGGCCGTCGAAGATGAGGTCGGCGAAGAGGTACTTGCCGACGATCTCCCAGTGCAGGTTGTGGTTCTTGGCGAGGGAGCCGACCAGCCCGACGAGGGCGAGCAGCGATGCGACGGCGGCGATCCAGCGTCCGTAGTTACGGACGGGCACGACTTCGATCTCTTGCGCGGCCGGCTCGCCCTGGAGGGTTGTTGCGGCCGGAGTCTTGATGTCGATCATTTTTAGTCCACCGCCGCGTTCTTGGTGGCCTTCGCGACGGCGATCGAGACGACACCGTACTTGTTGTAGATGTGCACGACATGGCCGTCGTCGATGAGAGCCTGGAGGGCCTTGAGGATCGCGTCGGTCAGCTCTGGCAGCTGCTTGCTGACGGCGATGCCGTTGGGGGACGCGTTGTACCCGCCGGGGGCGGCAGGGTCGTCGGCAAGGTCGAACGCCTTGCCGTTTTCGGCGGTCTTGGCGACCCAGCCGGCGGCAGGCTTGGTCAGGACCTGGGCGACGACCTTCCCGGAGCGCAGGGCAAGCTGGGCGTCCGAGTCCTTGGGGAAGGTCTGGATGTCGATCTGGCCCCTGCCCGCTCTGGAGCAGGCTGCCTGGTGGCTCTTGAGCAGGTCGAGCTGGTTGGTCGCTGCCTGCACGCCCGCCTTCTTGCCGCACAGGTCGTCCAGGCTGACGATCTTGGACGGGTTGCCTTCGGTGACGAGGATGCCGGAGCCGGACTGCGAGTAGTCGACGAAGTCGACGACCTGCTGCCGCTCCTTGTTGTCGGTGATGGCTGACATCGCGGCGTCGAACTTGCCGGCCTGGATGGCGGGCACGATGCCGTCGAACTTCTGCGGGGTGAAGGCGAAGGTCACTCCGAGCTTCGCACCGAGCGCCTGGCCGAGGTCGTAGTCGAGACCGGTCAGTGCCCTCTCCCCCTCCTTCACGAACATCTCGAAGGGCGGGTAGGGCACGTCGGTGGCGACTCTGACCGTGCCCGCCTTCTTGATCTGCTCGGGAAGCATGTCGTGGAGCGCCTGGTCCTTGGTGATCTCCACACCGCCAACGAGGACCTTGTTGGCCGCCTTGGGAGCGGGGTCCTCACCTCCGCAGGCGGACAGGGACATGAGCGCGGTGGTCGCGACGGCGGAAGCGACTGCACGGCGAGCGAGACGCATGTTCATGGGGGTGGAACCTCTCAAGATTCTTCGCTGGCGCGTTCTGGCTGCCAGCCACACCAGCGAAGTTACATATCAATCACTCAACTGGCTAGATGTATCTCGCGTTACGTTCACGTAACGCGAGATCAGGACTCGGCAACGGGGGCTTCCATCCCAATTTGAAGCAGTTACCGCGCGACTCCTCAGTCCAATGACGCGAGATCTGGACTTACATCTTTCCGTTCCAAGCAATGGCTTGTATGTTCCGCTACCAACCCGTGCAGCCGCCTCGGAAGCAGTCGCTACGTCCACTGCCGCCCGAAGAGCGCCACACACACCTCCCCTTGGAGCACAGATGAAGTCACGCCCCTCCCTCAAGACAGCGCCTCTGGCCATCGCGCTGATCGCCGTGGCGGGCGCCGTCACGGTGCAGCCCGCTCACGCCGCGGCGAACCGAGTGCGTCTCGGCAGCGCCGCCGACGTCACCCGGACCTCATGGAACGGCCCTGCCTTCACGATGAACGGAGCCGGCGGGATCGTGGCCGCCTCGATGTCGCGCGCCATCGACGACATCCGCGGCGGGACGGGCAGCATCGACGTCGTGATCCTGGCAGGATCGGCCCCCGCATCGGGTAGCGCGACTCCCGAGTGCGACACCATCATGGGTCTGACCGGCGTGAACTCCTGTACGACATGGACTCTCACCGCCGCCACCGACGGGAACAACAGTCAGGTCAACGCGGACGTGCGTAACGCCGAGTTCGTCTATTTCTCGGGCGGCGACCAGTGCAAGTACGCCGCATGGAAGGGGACCTCCCTGGAGGCCTCCGTCGAGTCGGTTGTCGCCAAGGGCGGCGGCTCCGGCGGGGGAAGCGCCGGCCACCACATCAACAGCTCCATCGTCTACGACGCCTGCAACGGCAGTGTCACCAGCGCCGAAGCTCTGGCCAACCCCTATGACCGCTACATCAGTTTCACCACCGGCATGTTCGAGTGGGCGAACTACGGAGGCGTCATCAACGACTCGCACTTCGTCACCCGCGACCGCATGGGACGCACCATGTCGTTCCTCGCCCGAGCGGTCAAAGACGGTCTCGCTCCGGGTGGCGCGGCCTGGGGCGTCGGCGTGGAAGAGGGTGGGGGCTCCCTGTTCCTCGACCGCAACGGCACGGCCACGCAGTACGGGAAGGACGCCTATGTCGTCCTCGCCGACCACCAGCCCGAGCAGGCCGTGGACCGGAAGCCTCTGACCTACTCCGGATTCAAGATCTGGCGTCTGACTCCGGGCAGCACGTTCGACTTCAAGAACCGCCCCACCTGCGGGTACTACCTGCGAAGCGTGACGAACGGCGTCGCCGACAGCAATCTCTACAACGGCACCCCGGTGACGAACTGTGGCAGCCAGGGCGGCGCCACCCTGGCCGAGACCGAGCCGAACGACACTCGGGACGCCGCCGACGATGCGACCGCCCTGGCGACGCCCGGCTCGATCACCGGCAACATGAAGTCGACAAGCGACCGCGACTACTTCAAGATCAGCCTGACAGCCAACCAGTCCCTCACCACGAACTGTGACGTTCCCGCACAGTACGACGCCGATGCCTACCTCCTGGATTCGGCCGGCAGCACCGTGGTGCGCTCCGTCAACGACGGGGCTGGGACCGATGAGTCGCTCACGTTCACCAGAACGGCTTCGGGAACCGGGGCCTACTACCTCGACCTCGAGGCGTACAGCGGTAGCGGAACCTCCTCCTACACCTGCACGCTGACCAAGAGCTGACACCGAAGGTCGACTGCGCGAGCGTAGACACGACCGATTCCTGGACAAAGGCACTCCGCCCCGTCCGACCAGGGCGGGGTGCCTCTGTCGACTACTGCGGATGCGCCAGGCTCCACGGGTCGAGTCGCGCATCGAGCTCCTCCTCCGTGAGCAGGCCCGTGGCAGCCGCGAGCGCACGTACCGGCGTTCCTGTCTCAAGGCTCCGACGAGCCAGTTCGGAAGCCTGCCGGTACCCGAGGATGGGGTTCAGGGCAGTCGCGAGACCGGCCGACGTCTCGACGAACTCGCGGAGACGGTCCTGGTCGGCCTCGATGCCAAGCACGCATTTCTGCGCCAGAACCCGGCACGCGGCGTCCAGCCGGTTCAGGGAGTTCAGCAGGTGGTGGACGATCAGAGGCTCGAAGGCATTCAGCTGGAGTTGGCCGGCCTGGGCAGCCGCGGAGACAGCCGCGTCAGCACCCACGACGTCGAAGCAGACCTGGTTGACAGCCTCCGGGAGGACGGGATTGACCTTCCCCGGCATGATGCTGGAACCGGCTTGCAGCGCAGGGAGGCGGATCTCCGCCAAGCCCGCCCTCGGGCCGGAGCACAACAGCCTGAGGTCGTTACAGATCTTGGACAACCTCAGGGCAAACTGCTTCAGGGAGCTGGAGAGCTGAATGAAGCCGCCCATGGACTGTGTGCTCTCGATGCGATCGCGTGCTGAGCGGACAGGCGCGGAAGCAATGGCCGCGAGGTGCGCCACGGCCAAATCCGTGAAGCCCGCATCCGCATTGAGACCGGTACCGATGGCGGTACCCCCCAGATTCACCTCGAGCAGTGCGGTTCGAGCACGCATCAGAAGATCCGCGTCGTCACGTACCGTCAAAGCGAAAGCGTCGAACTCCTGCCCGAGGGTCATCGGTACCGCATCCTGGAGTTGCGTCCGCCCGAGCTTGACGATCTTGGCGAACGCGCCCCCTCGCTCAGTGAAGGCGTTCGCCAGAACGCTCATTCCATCGAGAAGGTGCCCGGCCGCGTCATACATCGCGATCTTCACGGCCGTCGGATAGGCGTCATTCGTACTCTGCGAGCGGTTCACGTCGTCATTGGGATGAAGGTGCTCGTACTCACCTCGCGTGCGACCGAGCAGTTCGAGCGCCCGGTTGGCAATGACTTCGTTGGCGTTCATGTTGGCCGAGGTGCCGGCGCCCCCCTGGAACACATCGACGACGAAGTGCTCATGGTGGCGCCCCGCGCGAATCTCCCGGCACGCCGCGACTATGGCGTCAGCACGCTCCGGCGGGAGGGTGCCCAGCTCTCGGTGCGCCAGAGCCGCGGCCTCCTTCACCGCGGCGAGCGCGACGATGAGCTCGGGATGCGAGGAGATCGCCCGGCCGGTCAGAGGGAAGTTCTCGAGCGCCCTGAGCGTGTGTATGCCGTAGAACGCCTCGACTGGTACGCCTCGATCGCCGATGAGGTCATGCTCTTCACGCAAGAAGCCCATTTTGCACCTTCTGTCGGGTTCACTCTGCCTGGGCCTCTCGACCCCTCCGAAAGTATCGTCCATTACACATCACCATCACAAGCACTCTCCTGGATCTTCCGTTACATGCGAGCCCGGCCGCGGGCAACGCGGCTCGTTTCTGCGGCACGCCCGGGAGACGGCGGTACTCCCCGTTCGCTCGTGCGATCTCGGCATTCGTATCGCCGCGCGCGAGGAGGGCGAGGACGTCGCTCTCCCGGGGAGTGAGGGGGGCGATACGGGCTCGCGCAGTGACGACCTGGGGCTGGTTGGTGTGGTGGTAGCGGTCGATCAGGCGACGGGCGGCGGTGGGGCTGAGCATGGCGGATCCTGCGGCTACGAGGTGGACGGCGCGCAGAATCTCCATCGGGTCGGTGTCTTTGAGGAGGAAGCCATCGGCGCCGGCGGCCAGCGCGTTGTAGATGTACTCGTCGAGGTCGAAGGTGGTGAGCGTGATGATTTTCGGGGGGTGGGGCAGGGCAAGCAGGTGAGGAATCGCGGTGATGCCGTCCATGCGGGGCATGCGAACGTCGATGAGGGCGACGTCGATTTCACGAGCGATGGCCTGCTCGATGGCATCCAGTCCGTCGGAGGCTTCGGCCACAACTTCGATGTTCTCGTCGCCGTTGAGAAGGTCGGTCAGACCGAGCCGGACCAGGGCGTCGTCGTCGGCGATCATGGCACGGATCATGAGAGGGGGCCGTTCTGCTCGATGCTGGGGTGCGGAATGCGGGCGGCCAGTCGCCAGGCGCCGCCTCCGTAGGGTCCGGCGTTCAGGTGGCCGCCGAGTGCTTCGACGCGCTCCCGCAGGCCCACCAAGCCATACCTGGATGGCACTGACTGCTCAGAGGCTGTTGTCTTTCCGAGTGTGATGACGGCGTTTTCACTGGTCAGGGGTAGTGGTGGCGTCCGTGTGGGAGTGATGGATCGTTGTTTCGTCG
>NZ_JBIRMW010000028.1:0-41236 GCF_044331325.1 Streptomyces sp. NPDC017246
TGGGGGGGGGGGGGGGGGGGGGCGGCGGGGGGGGGGGGGGGGGGCGGGGGGGGCCCCCCCCCCCCCCCCCCCGGGGGGGGGCGCGGGGGGGGCGGGGGGGGGGGGGGGGGGGGGGGGGGGGGGGGGGGGGGGGGGCGCCCCCCCGGCCCCGGGGGGGGGGGGGGGGGGGGCGGGGGGCGGCCGGCCGGCCGCCGGGAGTACGACGGCGGCCGTCCGCCTTGTCGGGCCGGGCCGGCCGCCTTGTCGGGCGAGGGCGGCCGGGGAATTGCCGTGGCGGCGTCGGCTTGTTGTCTTCGGTGTGCTGTCGGCCGACTTCGTTGTCGACCATGGGTTTCACGTTCTTTTTCTTTCCGGGCTTCCCCTTGTGCGGGTGAGGATATTCCTGTCACGCGCTGCTCAAGACTGTTTCAAGGGGCTGGTGAGAGGGTGGGGGAAATCTGCGGGAGTGCCACAGGCCTTCCGGCGCGTCAAGGATCGGCGGCCTGGTTCGGCCCGTGGGTGTTCTTTTCGAATGCACGTCAAACCTTGGAGCGGGGGGGCAATGAGGTTCAGGTTGCTGGGGCCGTTGGAAGCGATATCGGTGGACGGGCCTGTTGCCCTGGGGGGTACGAAACAGCGTGCGACGCTCGGCTATCTGCTGCTGAATTCCAACCGGGTGGTGGCCACGAGTGAGCTCGTGGACGCCCTGTGGGAATCGGAGGATGTGCCGGCCACGGCCCGGAAGATCCTGCACAACGCGATATGGGGACTGCGGACGATTCTGGCCGAGAACGCCGGTCCGGGGGCTTCGGGTGCGCCGGAACTGGTGACGAAGGCGCCCGGTTACATGCTGCGGGTCGACCCCGATGCCGTGGATCTGATGGTTTTCCGTGCGTGGGTGGCCGCGGGCAGGGCCGAACTCGCGGCGGGTGCGCCGGAGGAGGCGTCGCGGCTGCTGCGGAAGGGGCTGGACTTGTGGGGAGGCCCGCTCCTGGCCGATCTCGCGGAGTCGGGTATCGCCTGGCCGGAGCTCGACGCGGCCCGCCGGGACCGCCTCGATGTCCTTGAGGACCTTTTCGAAGCCGAACTGGAGTGCGGTCGCCATCATTCCATCCTCGGTGAGCTGACGATGATGGCCGAGGCGGAGCCCTGGCGTGAGCGGGCCCGCGGGCAGCTGATGCTGGCGCTGTACCGCTGCGGGCGGCAGGCCGATGCCCTGGGGGTGTACGAACGGGTGCGTTCTTCCCTGGTGGAGAACCTCGGCCTGGAACCGGGCCACGGTCTTCGTACCCTGCAGCACGCGATCTTGACCCACGACCCCGCGCTGGCCGCGGAGGCCACCACTCCCCCACGCGAACCCGCCACGACGCCTGCCGCGCCGCGGGCCGGCGCGCCGGGAGCGTCCGGCGCGGGTGGGGGCGTACCAGGAACCCTCACGCCGGGCGCGGCCGGACCGCGCGCCGGGATGCCGCAGACGGCCGGGACGGGGGCCGGGATGCCGGGGACGGCCGGGACGGGGGCCGGGGTGCCGGGGACGGCCTGGGCGGGGGCCGGGGGTGGGCAGTCCGCGGCCCCCGTGCCGGTCGTGGTGCCGCGTCAGGGCGGTGTGGCCGCGGGTGAGCGGATTCCGGTGAGCGCGTTGCTGGTGGGGCTGCGGCTGGGCAGTCTGGACGAGGTGGCGGCCGGGGAGATCGAGACGGCGTTGCTCACGGTCGAGGATGTCATCACCCGGTTCGGCGGCACTGTGGTCGCCGCGATCGGCTCGCTCACGCTGGCGCTGTTCGGTGTCGAGGGGCCCAGGGAGGACGATCCCGAGCGGGCGGTACGGGCGGCGCTGGCGTTGCGGGAGCGGTTCTCGGTCGGTACGCAGAGTGCGCTCCGGGCGGCGGTGACCACCGGCAGGGCGCTGGTGCGGCTGCGTCCGGGGGTGGAGGCCGGGCGGCCCTCCGCCGTGGGGAGTCTGCTGGACGACGGGCGGGCGATGCTGGGGCGGGTACCGGACGGTGAGGTGTGGATGAGCGGTGCGGCGCGGCTGGCGACCGCGGCGTCGGTGGCGGCGAAGTCGGCGGACGACTCCTCCGAGGCGTGGCAGGTTCTGGGGGTGCTGGGGGACGAAGCGGCGTTCCGTACCGATCGTGAGCACGAGCTGGGGGTGCTCAACGGGCTGCTCGACTGGGCCCGGCACAGTTCCGTTCCGCATCTGGTGACGGTCCTGGGGGCGCCGGGGGTGGGCAAGTCCCATCTGCTGGCGGAGTTCGAGCGCAGTATCGCCGTGCAGTCGCCGGCGCCCGTGCGGGTGCTGACGGCCCGGGCCACCGGCGTGGGTGAGCCGCTGTCGGTGGCCGCGGTGATCCTGTCGCGGTACTGCGGTGTGCTGGCCGAGGACGCGGTCGCGGTGTGCCGGGCGAAGCTGGCCACGGCTGTCTGGCGGCTGCCGATGGCCAAGGCGCGGCGTGCGCAGATGTACCGGCGGCTGCTGCCGTTGCTGCCGGCGAGCGGGGCTGTGGTGGAAGCGGGTGAGCGGGAGGAGGTGCTGCATGTGTGGGGGGAGCTGCTGACGGCGGCGGCGGCGCTCGAACCGGTCGTGGTCGTCGTCGACGATGCCCACCGGGCGCCGGATGTGGTGCTGGACCGGCTGGAGTCGCTGTCCGACGGTGCGGGTACGGCGCCGCTGCTGACCGTGGCCACGGCGCGGCCCGAACTCCTCGACCGGCGTCCCGGCTGGGGCGGGGGGAAGCACCGGGCGTCGACTCTGACGCTGCTGCCCCCGCAGACGGACCGCCTGGGAACGGCGGCGCCGGTCCGGCCCCCGGCATCCGCGCGCAGGCGCAGTATCGCCGTGTGAGGCGGACGCCGCGGAGGGGGCCGCCCTGCCGGTGACCGGGCGGGGGCCCCTTCGTCGTATCACCGCCCGTTCCCCGGCAAGCCCGGGATACCGGCCCGGACACGGGCCCGGGCGCGGGCCCGGACACGGGCCGGGGCAGCGGGCAGCGGGCGCGGGCCGGGGCACGGGCAGCGGGCAGCGGGCAGCGGGCAGCGGGCAGCGGGCAGCGGGCAGCGGGCAGGGGTAACGGGCAGCGGGAAAGGGGTAACGGGCCGGGTCCTGTTCCCCTCGTCCTGGGCGCGGTCGCCGGTTTATGGGAAGAGACCAAGGCACAGGGCTGCCCAGACGGCTACGGCAGCGTCCGTACCTGTGTCAGCCGGAACCTACGCGGTGAGCCCCAGCCGGTCGGCCCCGGCCGCCATCCGCCCACGCATCACCCGCTGGACCTCACCCGCCCCGACGCCCCGGCCGAGAGTGGCCGGCTGGCCTGAACTGGACGCGCTCACCGAGCATGTGCGCTCTTTCGCCCACATGCTCACCCAGCCGCAAGGCCACCAGCTGCCGGCATGGATCGAAGCGGCAACCTCCACCGGCCTGCCCGGCCTCCAGCGATTCGCCCGGCATCTGGAACGCGACCTCGACGCCGTCACTGCCGGACTCTCGCAGCCGTGGAACTCCGAAGTCGTCGAAGGCCGTGTCAACCGGATCAAGATGCTGAAGCGTCAGATGTTCGGCCGAGCCGGCTTCGAACTCCTCTACAGGCGCGTCCTGCTCTACTCCTGAGCCTGCCGTTTACCCTTCGGCTCCGGCAAGGGCGGTTCGTCATCGGCGGCGAGGGTGACCTGGGCGGTCCATGACCAGGGCTCCCGGGGCGGATCCCAGCTCACCTCCACGTCGGTGTCGCAAAAGTCGCGCGCGAGTTCCGTCACCATCACCACCGCCGCAGCCCGCGCGTCGTGCGGGTCGGTGTTGATCGGCACGTCGAGCCGGCCGCAGAGATTTCCGCTTCCGGTGAGGACGCTGGTGCGCCAGCCCTCCGGCGTCGCACACAGGAAGATCCCCTTCGGGATGCCCCAGGCGGGCCGCTTCTTCTTCTCCTTCTCGCGTCTCACCATGCCGCCTGTCCCACATCGTCGAGTTCATGGATGATGAGTCTGGGTGGAAGACCAACCGCCACAGCACGGTCGGGTGCCTGCCTTGCACGGCAGGCTGAGATCCTTCAGGGCAGATCGTCGATGAGCCCGAAGCCCTCCGGGAACTCCTCCAGGAACTCACGGCGAGCGGAGCCGGTCTCGGTAGCCGCCATCTCCCCGAGCAGGGCGGTCAGCTCCTGCCGCTGATCACTCGGCAGCGTGCTGACCACGTGGGCGACGCCCTCCAAGACCTTGACCGCGTCGTCCTGATCCGTCTGCTCGTCGTCGATGCCGTCGATGAACCACAGGACATCGACCAGAGCCTCGGCCAAGGCACGGGTCAGGGACCGACTCGAGGACGTCACAACGGTCTCCCAGCGGGTCAACAGCAGAGTCCGGCGATCCCATCACACACCACTGACATCACTGTCCGTGAGCCTCGACAGAAAGTCGACCAGAACCGCTTCTCGTGAACCAAGCCGGATCTGGAACAACAGGAAGCCGGGCGGCCGGGTGAAGGGCCGGGGGGCATGGCGGAGGCCGGCGACGCGTTGCTGTCTCCGGCAGCGCGCAGGACGTCGACGTCCCAGTTCCCCAGGGACGCCAGGCTGCCGGGGCCGTGGACGGTGCGGGTCCTGGAGGCGTCCCCGCGGAAGACGGGCCGCGGACGCATCGGAACCGGTCGCCGGTGATCCACTGTGACCCGACGCGTGGGCCCGGGTGCCGGGGCGAGGCCCGGCGCGAGGGCACGCCGGCATGCACGTCGACGCTCCGGCGGGTGCGGGCGCCGGTTTTCGGGGCCGGTGCGGTGGCGGGCATCGGGCACGGCCTGGACGGCATGCGGGAAGTCCAGCGCGAGGCCGGTGACCGTGCGTCCCTGGCCGGCCCTTGCGGCAGGAAGGTGAGCGGCCGGGCCCTGGTGGCGCCGCCTCGGCCCGCGGGCGGCCCTGCCGTCCACGGCCACCGGGGCCGGCCGGGCGCCTCGGGGAGCGGTGCTGCCGGTGAAGGGCGGCCAGGCCGCCTGGGCAGACACAGCCGGTAACACCTTTGACTGTGAAGGCACTTGGCGGGACGACGTACCCGCCCAGGGTGACGATGGCCCTGGCGCGCACAGCCGGGGCGGCACGCACCTGCGGGGCGTTCACCGGCCCCGGCCCGTTCTCCGCACAGGGACAGGACAGCCGGCCCCTACCGACCGCCGGGGCGAGAAGAACCACCGGCATGGATGAACAGGTTGCGGCACACCCGCACCGCCGAGACGGATCAGGCAGCATCCGCAACCGCTCCACCAGCGGAGGCATCTCACCCCCCTGCCAGCGTGGAGCAGCCCGGCTGAGGCGACACACCGAGGGCGTTCGCGACCCCGTCGCCGACCCCCGTACCGCCGGCGGTTGTCAGTGCTCGCCAGACTGACGGACCCTCAAAACTGGCGCGGCGCAGGCGACTCGGGAAGGCCGTCCGGTTCGGGCGGAGTTCCGTTGATCCGTGCCGGGTCATCCCCCGCCGCCCCGCAGCGCCACGACGTGCAGACCCGCATCACTATCAGGGCTCGGAACCGCCCGTGGCCTTCAGCTCCCGACGATCACGTCCCTGGGGAAGACCGAGGCGCACTTCGACGCTGAAGGCTGCCCCAAGGCCGTTGACCTGCGGCATTGGGGCAGGTCAACAGCCCTGATACCGGCCGGCTTCACCGTCAGGTCCTCCCGATGGACCACCGGTCCCGAAGGGGCAAGAAAACACGTGCCGACCTGGCCGTATGGCAGCCCGGCCGGATGCGGCGACAACGAGCCGGGCCCGATCATGCCGGACCTCGCAACGGCCCCGCCCCCGCGAGGGGATCCCGCCAGGGGATCCCCTCGCGGGGGCGGTCCCGGACACGGGTCCTGGCGGGGGTACCGGGGTGGGGTCCCGGACAGGGGTCCTGGTGGGGGTAAGGACATCCCGGGGTGAGGGTCCCGGGCAGGGGTCCTGGTGGGGGTGCCGGGGTGGGGTCCCGGGGTGAGGGCCCCAGGCAGGGCCTGGCGGGGGGGGTGCCGGGGGTGGGGTCAGACGTTCCAGACGCCGCGTGCGGCGGCGTCGTGGACGAAGTCGGTGAAGTCGCGGGGTTCACGGCCCAGCACGCGCCGGACGGTGTCGGTGGGGGTGGCGTTCTTGTTGTCGCGGATCTGGGCGACGAGATCGGCGACGAAGAGCGCGTAGTCGGCGGGCACGTCGTAGCTCACGAGCTCGTCCACGTAGGCCTGGTGCTCGACGGGCACGTAGCGGATGTCCCGGCCGGTGGCCCGGGCGATCTCCCCCACCGCCTCCTCCAGGGTCAGGGCCCGGGCGCCGCTCAGCTCGTAGGTCTGGCCGGCGTGGCCGTCGGCGAGCAGGGCCTCGACCGCGACGGCGGCGACGTCCTCGGTGTCGACGAACGGCTCACGGCCCGACCCGGCGGGCAGGGACAGCTCCCCCGAACGCACCCCGTCCAGCAGCACGCCCTCGTCGAAGTTCTGGAAGAACCAGTTGGGCCGCAGCACGGTCCACTCCGCACCGGACTCCTTCACAGCAGCCTCGCCGGCTATCAGCGACTTCCCGCCGACCGGCTCACTCACCCGGGCCTGCAAAAGCACCAGCCGGCGGACCTTGTGGGCGACAGCGAGGCCGGACAGCTCACGCAGCGCGGCCTCGGCGTCCCAGACACCGGGCTTGTCCTGCGCGTCCACCAGATAGGCGACGTCGACACCGGCGAGCGCGGGCTCCCAGGTGTTCACATCGTCCCAGTCGAAACGGACGTCACCGGAACGGCTGGCCGCACGCACGGCGGCACCGCGTTCCCTCAGCCGGTTCACAACACGGCGGCCGGTCTTTCCCGTACCGCCGAGGACGAGAACGGTGGTGTCGGTCATGGCAATCGAGCCTTCCTGCACAGAGAGAGATGTACGAAACCGGGCCGCCCACGCGTGCGGGCGGCCCGGCCGGCCGGAGCGGAACGGCAGCAGAACGCCCCGTTCAACCGAAAAGCCCAGCACCCGAAACAACACACCGACCAGAGGGCACCCCGCCAGCCGGAAACGCCCCGCCGGCCTAAGCACCCCGATGACCGCGGCGCCGCAAACCCGCGAGTGCCGCGGCGGCCGCAGCATTGCTACGGGCCGAGGCGCTTTGCCGGCCGGAGCACACCGTTCAGCCGCAGTACGCCGTCGGCCCACGCACCGCGATGACCGGAGCGTTGTGACGAGCGAGGTGTTACGGCGTCGGGGTGTCTGCTGCGGCCGAGTGCTGCGGCGGCCGGGGCGCTCCATTCGACCGGAGTGCCCCGGGGGCCAAAGCACTGTGATGACCGCAGCGTTCCGAAGGCCGGGGTGTTCCGGCGTCCGGAGCACACCTTCAGCCGAAACACTCCGCCGACCCAACCACCCCGGTGACCCGAGCATTGCCGCGGCCGGATGCCCCCGCGGCCACAACACCGCGACGACCACGGCATCGCGAGGGCCGAGTGTTCCGGCCGCCAGGATCCAGTGGCGGCGGAGTACACCGGCCACCGGCCGGAATGGCACGGTCGCCACGATCACTCCGGACGGCCCGGTCGCCCCGGCAGGCCCGGACGGCGCATCACGGACTGTCCGGGCCGGCCGCAGGGATGAGTTACAGGATGTCCGGCCCGGACCTGCCAGAGAAGTGTGTCACGGGGCCCCCGGCCCGGACCGGCCGGAGAGGGGTGCCACGAGGTGCCCGGACCGGGCCGGCCGGAGAGGGGTGTCACGAGGTACCCGGGCCCGGCCGGCCGGAGGGGGTGGGTCACGGGCCGTCCGGTCCGCCCGGACGGCGTATTGGGGCGTGACGCCCGGGCGGAGTATGACGGGTGACGCCCGGGCGGCGCATCACGAGGTGACCGGGCCGCCCGGGACGGCGGTCACAGGAACGGGGTGTCGGGGGCGAGCCCGAGGATGGCCCGTCCGTGGACCTCCTGGTTGGTGTTGAACGCGAACAGGGCGTGCAGGGCCAGGCCCCTGATGTCCCGGTGGTAGCGCTGGAACGGCACATCCCGCATGATCACCGACGCGCCGCTCGCCTCGAACAGCTCGTCGACCGCCTCCTTCGCCAGCTGGATGGCGAACGCGGCCGTACCGCGGGCCGCGGCCCGCTCCTCCACCGACGGACCCGTCCCCGCGTCCGCGTGCTCCTGGAGCCGGCGCAGCCAGTTGTCCTGGAGCGCCTCGGCCGCCGCGATCTTGTTCGCGGCGATCGCGACCTGGATCTGGGTGACCGGAGACTGGCTCTGGTCGGTCCAGGAGGTGTAGGTGATGCCCCGGCCCGGCAGCCGGTCGAGGAACAGCTGGTAGGCGCCCTTGGCGATCCCGATGTAGGCGGACGCGCCCTGGGCCATGAAGAACGGCACGAAGGCGTAGTTACGGCCGGTGGCACCGGTGTTCGAACGCCCGCCGGTGGTGCCGCCGAGGATCTCGATCAGGCTGGCGACCCGGTGCGCCGGAACCGACACGTTCTCGGCCGTCGCCGTCGAACTGCCCGTACCCGCGCCGTACGCGGCGTGCCAGTCGTCGGCGATGGACAGCTCATGGAAGGGAACGAGAGCGGCGAAGGGAGCCGGCGTCCCGTCCGGGCCGACGAGCAGAGCCGACAGCAGGGCCCAGTTCGCGCCACGGGCCCCGGAGAGCCACTTCCACGAACCACTGAGCGTGTACGAGCCGTCCTCGCCGGCCGTCAGCGTGCCCGACGGGGTGAAACCGGTCGAGACACGCACCGCACCACCGGCGTACACCTCCTCCTGGGCCTTGTCGGGGAAAAGACTGGGAACCCAGGCGGAGGACACCCAGATCATCGACACCCAGCCGGTGGCCGTGTCCGCCCGGGCTATCTCGCCAAGGATCCTGACCTGGTCGGCGACCGGCGCCTCAAGGCCACCGAAACGCCGCGGGACCGCCAGCCGGTACACACCGGCCTTGTCCAGGAGCTCGACGTTCTCCTCCGGGATCCAGCGACGCTCCTCGGCCTCGGGCCCGCTCTTGCGAAGCGTGTCGGCGAGGCCTGTCACCTCGTCCAGCACCGCGGTGACGGCACTGTCGGTCGTGGTCATCCTGTCTCCTCAGAAATTTTGCCGCAGCAACTTTACGGCGCGATTCCCTGTGCGCCGACGGGCATTCGTATTCTCTCGGAACCACACTCACGCACAGGTAACCCAGCACTCCCGAAACCCGGAAAACCAACCCGAGCAGCCGATTACCACCCAATGGGCCACCACCCGAAACCAACCGAACCCCCGGCCGGCACCCCAAACAGAACAGAAAACAAAGAAACCAAAAGACCCAGAAACCACAACACCAAAGAAGCCGGAAAAGCCGGAGAAGCCAGAAAAGGCAGGGAAAACGGGAAAGGGTTCACCCCGGCCACACCGGCACACACAACCCACCGGAACCACGAAAAGCACCACCCCGGCCCACCTGAACACACCCCCCGAAGACCACACACAACCCCTGCCGGAAGGCCGGAAGGCCGGAAGGCCGGGAAAGAGCATTGCCCCGGCCGACCGGGGCATGGTGGCCAGGGCAATGCTGCTCGCGCACGTGTCGTCACGGCTTGACGGAACAAGGGCGGCGGCGCGGGACCGCGGATACAGCACCCGCCGGCAGGACGAACCCCGCTCCAGCCACTACCCGTGCGGCCACTACCGGTGCGGCGGCCGCAGGTATCAGCGGCCGCCGCACCTGCGGCAGAACGGCTACGGGCAGGGTGAGGGCTACCTCCCAGCCTCGACCCGCTCGGCCGAACCGGGGACCTCCGCCGGCGCGGGCACGGCGTCCTCGGCGCCGGCCCGGCTGCGCAGACCGAAGGCGCTGATGAACGCGGCGACCAGCGCGGCGACCAGCGGCACGACCAGAGCGGCCTGGTAGCCGTCCAGCAGATCAGCGGGCGACGTGCCGTCGGTGGCCGCGATGTTGACCGCGGCGACCGAGGACAGACCCAGCGCCGCACCGAACTGGAAGGACGTGTACAGCAGACCGCCGGCCACGCCCTGCTCCTCCTCCGCGATACCGTCGGTGGCCACGATCGTCAGCGGCCCGTAGGCCAGGGAGAACGCCAGACCCAGGATGATCAGGCTCGGGAACATCGCCAGATACGTCCAGTCCGCGCCCACCGGCAGGAACAGGGCGTAGGACAGCGCGGCCAGCAGCAGACCGCCGAAGATCACCCGGGCGTTGCCGAACCTGGCCACCAGCTTCGGCGTCAGCGTCGGGGACAGGACCGCGTCCACACCGATGACGATCAGGGCGAAACTGGTCTGCAGCGTCGACCAGCCGCGCAGCTCCTGCAGGTAGAGCACCGCGATGAACTGGAAGCCGAAGAAACCCGCGGCGAACAGCATGCCCGCCAGGTTCGCCCGGACCAGCGAGCCGTTACGGAAGATCCCCAGCCGCACCAGCGGCGAGGACGACTTCCGCTCGACCGCGACGAACACCAGGAACAGCACCAGACTCGCCCCGATCGTCCCCACCGTCCAGGCCGCCGGCACGTGCGAGGCACGCTCCACACCGAAGACCAGCAGCAGGATGCCGCCGGTGACACTGACCGCACCCGCAAGGTCCACACCCTGGCCCGTACGGTCCGGACGCGCCGACTTCGGGATCAGGACCACCGCCGCGATCAGGATCAGCAGCGACAGGATCACCGGCGCGAAGAACACCCAGCGCCAGTTCACCGCCGCCAGCAGACCACCCACGACCAGACCGATCGAGAACCCGCCCGCGGCCGTACCCGAATACACCAGCAGAGCCTTGTTGCGCTGCGGACCCTCATCGAAACTCGTCGTGATGATCGACAGACCCGCCGGCGTCATGAACGCCGCCGCCACACCCGTCACGAAACGGGCCACGATCAGCATCCAGCCCTCGGTCGCGAAACCACCCAGACCGGAGAACAACAAGAACACCACGAGCCAGAACACGAACATCTGACGACGGCCGAACAGATCCGCCGCCCGCCCGCCCAGCAGCATGAACCCGCCGTACCCGAGCACATAGGCACTCATCACCCACTGGAGCATGCCCGTCGACATGTCCAGATCCTCACGGATCGACGGCAACGCCACATTCAGCATCGCCACATCGATGCCCTCGAGGAAGATCGCGCCACACAGCACGAACAGCACGCCCCACGCGCGCCCGCTCATGCGGTCGGTACCGCTGCCCGAGGGGGATGGCAGTGTGGACACAGAATTTCTCCTTGCACGCGAAGGAACAACAAAAGAAAGGGGAACCAGCCGCATTCATAAACCACACCGCTTGACGCCACCTTGAAGCCCGCGTGAGAACCCGCCCAACCACCACCGGAACACACCCACACCACCACAACACCCGGCAGCCCCCGGGCCGTCAACACACCAGCCCCGGTTCCCACTTGAAACCACCCGCATCATGCGGCACCGTGGAGGAACCATGGAAGAACGCACTTTAAAGTCACCAGGTCACTGCACAGGAACCGACCACGACTACGACGTCCTCCAATGGGACACCCGCGAAGGCTGCGAAGTCCGACACATCCTCGACCGCGTCGCCGACAAATGGTCCCTCCTCACCATCGCCCACCTCGAACGCCACACCCTGCGCTTCTCCGAACTCCACCGCAACATCCAAGGCATCAGCCACCGCATGCTCACCGTCACCCTCCGCCAACTCGAACGCGACGGCCTCATCACCCGCACCATCCACCCCGTCATCCCCCCACGCGTCGACTACACCCTCACCCCCCTCGGCACCACCCTCCACACCACCATCCAAACCCTCGTCAACTGGACCGAACACCACCAACACGAAATCACCGCAGCCCGCACCGCCTACGACAACCGCCAACACAACCAACCCACCTAAAACCCAACCCGCCCGGATCACCGGATCGTGGGTTGACACACAACGCCGACTGACACGCAGCCGACGCGGATCGAATCGTCGCCGCCCGACCGGACACCTCAACGGGGCGGCCGTCGGCGTGATCACCATCAGGTGACCGACGCCCTCGCGCTCAAGCACCGCACCGACACGCCCCGGACGAACCCGCCGGAACACCCCGCGTCGCGACAGGACGCCCACACCGCCTGCGGATGTGGGCGGCCGACGGCACCCGGAAAAAGGCCATCACAGCCCTACCCGCCCAGGCGCAGCGGCGGCCACCCGCCGCCTTCGACCGCAAAACTCACAAACAGCAGAACACCGCCGAGCCACACGTCAACAAGCCCACGCACTGACGTGGCCCCGCCACCAGACACAACAAGACCACCACCCTCCACCCCGCAGCCACCTTCACCCGGCCGGCACAGCAACCCCAAAGGAAACGGCCTATTACTCCAGCCGCAGATCGTGATCATGGATACCGAAGCCGCTCGTCGGTAGCCTGCACGTGTGGCTGAGGCCTGGGAGGAAGTACAGCTGATCGCGGACGGCTTCCACCGCGTGTATGTCGAGTTGGAGTGGTACAGCGGGCCCCGCGCCGGCCTCGGCGATGCTGGAGCCCCACCCGGGCCAGGGCGGGATCGACGCCCGGTACGACGAACTGGCCCTGCTGCTGGCGCCGTACCGGCAGGCGCCGGACGACGCGAGGCGGCTGGTGGGCGAAGTCCGCTTCGATGCCAAGGCCCGCTACCGGGTCGAGGGCCTGGACTACTGGATCCGGTGGCGTCCAACCAGGTGAGACCGCAATTGATCATCAGGTGTTGTGCGGACAGCCACTGAACACACAGCGACCTCGAACGCCAGTGTCATGCCTGCTCACTGACAGGAAGCATCCGAGGACCTCACGAGTCGGATCGCGGGCCGGATCTCCCGAGTTGAACCCCGCCGCCGGGTAGGGCAGTTGGTCTCCGGGCTGCTGTCAGCCGCACAAGAACTGCTGGACCCTGGCCGAGCACACCGGCGACACCACTCCGGACGGCATGCAGCACCCGCTCCACCCTGCGAAATGGAACGCCGACGCGACCCGAGACGACATACGCGCCTATGTGGTCGAGCACCTGCACGACACGGAGGCCGTGCTCCTGGTCGACAAGACGGGCGATCTGAAGAAGGGCACGTGGACCGTCGGCGTCCAGCGCCCGCACACGGCACGGCCAGCCGCATCGAGAACGCCAGCCCCAGCTCGCGACCCAGACGGTCGAGCGGACCCCGGACGCGGGAACACCGGCCCGCTGGATCGCGGGATACCAGGTCTACAGCGACAACCCGCACCCGCGGACCGCCCCGGAAAACCGCCGGACCGGCTTACGTCCCAGCCGTCGCCAGCACCCACCCCGTCATCACGCACGCCGGGAAGTTCCGGGCCAAGACGCTGGCCGCACGGATCCCGAAACGGACCCTGGCAGCGACTGTCGGCCGGAGCGGGCGCGAAGGGCGAGCAGTACCACGACCGGGCACCGATCGAGGTTCACGGTCCGCCGGCCGGTTGGTTCGACCAGTGGCGCCTGCCGGTCCACCACAATCGCCGCACCGGGGAACTCGCCTTCTGCCACTGCTACTCACCCCATCCGGTGCCGATGCACGAGCTCGTGCGGATCGCCGGACGGCGATGGACGGTCCAAAAGACGTTCCAAGCCGACAAGGGCCTGACCGGACTGGGCAAACACCAAGTCCGTCGGTGGACCTCCCGGCACCGCCGGGTCGCCCTCGCGCTGCTCGCCCGCGCCTCCTCGCCTCACCGCGGCCGCCGAACGCCGCGACCGACCCATCCCCGACGGTCTGATACCCATGACCGGCAACGAGATCCAGCACCTGTTCGCAGCACTGATCCGCCCAATCCACGGCCACGCCCACCCCCTGCGCCGACCCCACTGACGACGCCGACATCAAGCACGTCCACGCCAGCATCACGACTGCAGGCAGACGACCGCCCGGCCGTGAAGATCAAGATCTACGGCTGGAGTACTAAGCATGCGCACGGCAGAAGGCGCGCACCGCCGCAGTGAAGGCCTCCGGCGCCTCCAAGTTGCTCATATGACCCACCCCGGGAATCGTCACCAGCTCGGCATGCCCAATGGCCTCCTTGAAGGCATAAGCGACCTCCAGAGGAGAACGGACATCCCGCTCGCCCCACAACAACAACGTCGGCACCGTAATCCGGGGCAACACGTCCCTCTCGTCGGCCTCAGCCATCAAAGAGAGCTGCACAGCCATACTCTCCGGCCGAACCTCCCGGCTCATCGCCTCCAACATCACCGCAAAACGCTCCGGCGGACCCGCCGCATATAACCCGGGCAGCGTCGGATCGAACTCCTCCCCAGACACCGCAAGCATCCGCCGCGCCCCCTCCACCCGGGCCGCGACCTCCTCCGGCGCCAGCGAACCCTTCCAGCCGGCATACGTGTCCACCATCAGCAACGACCGCACCAGGTCCGGCCGCCACCGATACAGCTCCAGAGCCACCGTCCCACCCCAGGACAACCCCGCAACCTGCGCAGGCCCCAGCCCCACGTCCTCGATCACCACGGCGAGCGCACGCGCGAAGTCCTCCAGCCGGAAGCCCACCGGCAGCGCACCGGACCGCCCGGCCCCCGGCTCGTCCCAAGCCACCACCGTGAACTCATCCGCCAACGCATCGACCTGCGGCTCCCACATACGCCCATCGACCCCGGCCCCATGAACAAGAACCACCACCGGCCCCCGGCCCCGCCGCGTATAGACAACATCAACACCACCAACCCTGACCACTGCCATACCATCAGGCTAAAGCCCATCCAGCAGAACGAAAGGCCCGCCACGAACCACAAAACTCCCCCGAAGGAACCGCAACCGAGTTCAGGCGAGGCCGACCCGTAATCAGGCTGCCTCCAACCAGCAAGGGCGAAGCTGCACAGGCAGACCGCAGTGTCCGATGACGCCGCCGACCACAGGCACGAGCTCAGCCCACCGAACGCACCGTTCCAGGACGGGGCTCCCGGCGGTAGCGCCGACGGGAAGGCGGACATGATTGTCCACGCCAAGGACGGCGCCAGCGCCCCTGCGCCAACGCACCGGCTGGCGCACCAATCTGACGTTGCGGCAACTCGCTCCGCTGTTCGACGTCTCGAAGTCCACGGCCGGCCGAGTCATCAACCACCTCGGACCCCTGCTCGCACTCCAGCCCCGCAAGCGGTTCGCCAAGGACACCGTGCTCATCGTGGACGGCACCCTGGTCCCCACCCGGGATCACACCATCGCCGAGCGGTCGAAGAACTACCGGTACTCCACCAACCATCAGGTCGTCATCGACGCCGACACCCGCCTGGTCGTCGTGGTCGGCCGGCCGCTCGCCGGGAACCGCAACGACTGCAAGGCGTGGGAGGAGTCCGGCGCCAAGGCCGCCGTGGGCAGCACCGTCACGATCGCCGACGGCGGCTACCCGGGCACCGGACTCGTCATCCCGCACCGCCGCAAGCGCGGACAGAGTGAACTCCCGGACTTATGGCCCTCCCCCACCGGGCCAAGGCATACCGCGACATCGGACACAGCGGGGACTCACGCCGCGGCTACCAGCGGGTCGCTGACGGCGGCGGCCGGCCGGCTCGGGCCGCCCGCCTCGGACTGGCCCAAGCCGCACGCCTCGCCGGAGACTTGCCCACTGCCCTCGCCATCGCCGGCTTCGCCCCCACCAAGCCGTACGAGGACTTCGACGCGCCGACATCCGCCGTGCCCCGGCTGCGCGACCTGAGCTGGGGCGGGGCTCCGCGTACTACACAGACATCGTGTTCTTCATGGCCGGCCTTCCCCTCCCTGTCGAGCACCCGGCGCCCTAATGCCTGGACGGCGAGCAGGCCACCCGCGCGCGGCGGAGCGAGCTCATCACCCCCCTGACGGTCTGGTCCTTGGACTCGGCTTCTGCGGTGCGAGGGGGGCGGCCAAGCAGTGTGGCCGCAGCTAGATCAAGGCGGGCGTCCATGTCGACGTCGACCTGAAATCCGACCTCGAAGATTCTGATTGGTCAGTCGAGTTTACGGCGTATACTTTAGCTTACGCCATATACAACATCGCATCATGGCGGCTTACCTCTGCGAAATTTCACCGGAATCACGGACGTGGCGTTCACGTTCCTGCAGGTCATCGAGGTGCCGCTCTCCTTCGTCCATGACGGGGCACCGCCCGACTCCAACGTGCTGAGCCGCATCATGCTCAGCCTCGTCGTCCTCGTCCTGCTTCTGGGCTTCGTCACCGGAGTTCGCGAGCTCGTCCGCCAGGCGGACCCGGCCTGTGGCTGGGTCGCGGACCTCACCTACGACGCGGCACTGGCCTACATCGCGGTCACCTTCGTTGCACACTCCCTGCAGGCCGGAGAGGTCATCGCCGCCGAAGTGCCCGTGATCCGACCATCACCGCCGAGGGCTCCTACCTCCTGCACGGCTCGATCGGTCGCATCCTCACTGCGGTGTTCCTGGTGGCCGCCGGGTATGCCGCAGTCCGCTCAGGACTGCTGTCGCGGTGGGCGGCCCGGTCCGCGTACGCCATCGCCCTGATCAATCTCGCGTTCGTCCCCTCCCTGTATTTCGGCAACGACACCGGACGGTTCTTCAGCGCCAACGGCTGGGGCACCACGGCCACCATCGCCAACCCCTACGCCTACTGGGTCCTCGCGTTCGGCATCGCGCTGCTCCGGCAGCGAAACGCCCGCCACTGTGCTGGGCAACCGGGATCGGCCTCGGAGATTCGGCGGTAGAAGTGTCAGCGGACAAGAGCGCGGCGGCTACCTTCCGACTCCTGTGGGAGACAAAGGAGAGCGCGCGGTCCTGCCTCAGCGTCGGCGGCATCGTCGAGGCCGCCGTCGCGCTGGCCGACGCCGAGGGCCTGGGTGCGGTGTCGATGCAACGGGTCGCCGGCGAACTCGGCTACACGGCGATGGCCCTGTACCGGCACGTCCCCGGGAAGGACCAGCTGGTCGCCCTGATGGCCGACCGGGCGCAGGGCATCCCCCCAGGCGGATTCGGGGATGGAGTGGCGCACCGAGATCCTGAACTGGGCCGATGCGGCTTGGGACTTCTACCTCGCCCACCCCTGGATGCTGCGCGTAGCGACCACCGGGGCCCCGACCGGCCCGAACGAGCTGGCCTGGTTCGAGGCCCTTCTGCGCCCTCTGGCCCAGTCCGGCCTCGCCACTGAGAACCTGGTCACCACGGCCATGTTCATCTCCAGCGCCGTCCGCGACCTGGCCCGGATCGCCACCGAGATCGTCCCGTCCGGCTCCGACTACGGGCACCTCCTCGCCCAGGTCATCCAGCCCGACCAGTTCCCCACCCTCGCGTCCCTGATGACCTCCGGCGCCATGGAAGACGACGACGGCGATGTCAGGCCCGCACTCGACTTCGGCCTCAATCTCATCCTCGATGGACTCAAGACTCACACCTCCTGACGCCGGCCTGTCACCGCCGGGCCTGCGCCCCCTGCCCCTGTCCGCGGGCAGGTGGGAGCGGCCATGCGACGGTGACCGTGCCGGTCCACCAGTCCCGTTGATCCGGTGCGTGCCAGAGGACGTCGAGCCGGCGGTGGATGCGCTCCCCCCGCTCCGAACCAGGGCTGCTTGCGCGATGTCCTGCTCGGGCGAGAACGGAGGACCGGCGAGCGTGCCGTCGGCGATGCCGGGCGGCCCGGTGACGTGGACGGCGTACCTCCATCCGTACGGTACTGGGGACTCCCTGCCCATGCGGCACGTCCGGCGCCACCGGGGACGGACGCGCCCCGACCGACCGGACAAACGGATGGTCGGGGGCGAGCGTGATTCGGCAGGATGCTCCTCATGACACTCCCCACCCCCGAACTGCACACCGCCCGGCTGCGACTGCGGCCGTTCACCGACGCCGATGCGGCGCCGCTCTACGCGCTGCACAGCAGCGCCCACGTGCTGCGTTACTGGGACTCCCCGCCGTGGACCGACCCGGCCCGCGCCCAGCGCTTCATCGCGATGTGCCGGACGATCGAAGGGGAAGGCACGGGAGCGCGTGTGGCCGTCGACCGCGTCTCCGACGGCTCGTTCGTCGGCTGGTGCGGGCTGACCAGCTGGAACCCGGAGTTTCGCAGCGCCTCTTTGGGCTACGTCTTCGACAGCGCCGCGTGGGGCCACGGGTATGCCACGGAGACGGCGCACGCCGTCCTGCGGTGGGCCTTCGACACCCTGGATCTGAACCGCGTCCAAGCAGAGACCGACACCCGAAACGTGGCGTCCGCCCGGGTCCTGGAGAAGCTGGGCTTCGTCCGTGAAGGCACCCTCCGCGAGGACTGCGTCGTCAACGGCGACGTCTCCGACTCCTGGGTCTTCGGTCTCCTCCGGCGCGAGTGGCCCCCGACCGCCGACCGCTAGGCCGTGTTTTAGGTCGGGGTTCCGGTCCACGCCTCGCGCCGTGATGATCATGGTGTGGGGCGTGGGGATCTTTCTGATGAGCAGTGGTCGGTGCTGGAGTCGTTGCTGCCTGCGGAAGGCGTGAGCCGCAGGTCCGGGAACAGGCGGCGGTTGATCAATGGAGTTCGGTGGCGGGTTCGGACGGGTGTTCCGTGGCGTGATCTGCCGCACGAGCACGGGCCTTGGCAGACCGTTTACGGGCTCTTTCGCCGCTGGCAGCGCGAGGGTGTGTGGGCCCGGATTCTCACCATGTTGCAGGCAAGGGCTGACGCGGCCGGGCTGATCACGTGGGAGGTGAACGTCGACTCCACGGTCTGCCGGGCCCATCAGCATGCCGCCGGTGCCCGCCGGGACGGTGCCGGGCAGAAGGAGCCCCCGGGAGGAGTCGGGACCGAGCCGGAGGACCACGGACTGGGCCGGTCGCGGGGCGGGTTCTCCACGAAGATCCATCTGGCGTGTGAGCAGGGGCAGAAGCCGTTGTCGTTGCTGGTCACGGCGGGTCAGCGGGGAGACAGTCCGCAGTTCGAGCCGGTCCTCGAAGCAATCAGGGTGCCCAAGGTCAGCGGTGGCCGTCCCAGGCGCAAGCCGCTGCGGGTACGTGGTGACAAGGCGTACTCCTCGCGCGCCAACCGCCTCTACCTGCGCAGACGCGGGATCCGCTGCACCATCGCCGAGCCGGCCGACCAGGTCCGCAACCGCAAGCGCCGTGGCCGCTCCGGTGGCCGGCCGCCGGCCTTCGACCGGGAGGACTACAAGGCCCGCCACGCCGTCGAGTGCGGGATCAGCCGCCTCAAGCAGCACCGGGCGGTCGCGACCCGGTATGACAAGCTCGCCGTCCGGTTCGAGGCGACCGTCCAAATAGCGGCGATCCACCAGTGGCTGTGACCAGCGGTCGCCCGCACGGCCATGCCATCCTGATCATGGCATTGGGCAGCACGCGCATGGGGAGAGTTCAGTGGCCGCCAGGTACTACTGCGCCGACAGCGAGAACGGCGACCACGTCGACGACCCGTCCGAGGACGCCCTGTTCATGCTGATCGGCGACCTCAACGACTCCGACAACACCTTCGTCGTCATCCAGCCCGACCAAGACGACCCCGCCTGGTTCGCCTCCGTCGCAGCCCTGGACGAGGGCGGATACGAGATCGTCCGCCGCGACACCACCCGCCGCGAACACGACGTGACCGTCGAAACCAGCACCGACCGCATCGCGGGCGACCTCACCAAGTGGCTGGCCACCCGCGCTTCCTAAAACACTGCCTAGGTGGTGCCTTGTGAGGTTGGTGCCATCAGGCAGGGTTCGTGGGGCTGGTGGGCAGGGCCTGCTGGTAGAGCGCCACCAGCACGCCGTGCAGAGGTTGGTCGTCCGGATTGTCTTCGGCTTCGTCGACGAGTCGGGTGAGGGTCTCGCCGAGTTCTCTCGCCTGCTCGGGGCTGAGATGCAGGTGGCGCAGTGTCAGGTGAGTGTTGGTGGGTGAACGGTCCAGTTCCTGGGCGACGGCGGTGAGCATCGCGGTGGTGCCTGCCGCTTGGGGTTGGGCGACGATCATGTGGCGGGCCGTGCGCTGGTAGTACTGCTCGGTGCCTCCGCGGACCCGGCGGGTCTCGGCGATGTGGATCAGCCCGGCTTCGCGCAGGACTTTGAGGTGGTGGGCGACGTTGCCCTTCTTCGCGTCGAGTTGCGCAGCGAGCTGGCTGGTGGTGGCGGGCCGGTGGCCCAGGGCGAAGAGCAGCCGCTGGCGCAAGGGGTGGGCGAGTGCCGCGAACTGCTCGGGCGCACCGATCTCCAGGACATCCTCGGGGGGCGGCAGGTAGGGAGGCTGGTAGGAGGACTGATCACGCATACCAAAAGTGTCTAAATTCTTTGACGCTTACGCAAGAGTGATGCTGTACTCCCTGCCGTGACAACTTCAACGAAGCTTCTCCCGACGTCGGTTATCGACGACACAGCACGGCTCGTGATCGAGCAGTACGTGTTCCCCGAGATAGCCGAGCAGGTCGCCGGCCTGCTGCAACGACGCCTCGCCGACGGCGCCTACGACGCCTGCAGCGCCGAGGAGCTCGCCGCTCTGGTCACCGCGGACCTGCAGTCCGTCAACGGCGACCGGCACCTGAGGCTGAAACACCACGCCGACCCGGTCTCCCCTCAGCAGGGAGCGGCCACCCTGGACGCGATGCGCAGGGACTTCGACACCTCGCTCGGCGGCGCGCCCCGGGTGCAACTGCTCGACGGTGGAATCGCCGTGGCCGAACTGGCACCCATGCTGTTTCCCCTCGACTGGGCCGCCGAGCCTCTGGCCGCGGCGCTCACCCTGGTCTCCCGCGCCAAGGCACTGATCGTGGACCTCCGCGGCAACCGCGGCGGCGACCCCGACACCGTCGCCTTCGTCTGCAGCTACCTTCTCGACCAGCGCACCCACCTCAACACCATGCACTGGCGCAGCCGCGACCTCAGCGAACAGTCCTGGAGCCTGCCGCACGTTCCCGGCGCACGTTTCGGCGGCAGCAAGCCGCTGTATGTGCTGTCCAGCGCCAGCACCTTCTCCGCCGCCGAAGAGCTCGCGTACAACCTCCAGCAGCTCGGGCGTGCCGTGGTCGTCGGCGAACGCACCCGCGGCGGCGCACACCCGTGCAAGGGCTGGACGGTGCATCCGCACCTGGAAGTCACCGTCCCCATGGGCCGGGCCATCAACCCCGTCTCCGGCACCAACTGGGAAGGCACCGGAGTAGAGCCGGACGTCTCATGCCCTGCCGCTGAAGCCCTGGACCAGGCACACGCGCTGGCCCTGGCCCAGCTGGCAGGCTGACCCGGACCACCGGTCCAGCTCGTCGACAGCACCCGCGCACAGCACCCTTTTCCCTGTCCTGCGTTACGTCTGTGCCGGCCACGACTTCGCGGCACCACGGCGCCCGGACACCAGGGCCTGGACAGTCGTAGTCGCTGTGCTGGCCGCCGGGCTGCGTGACGGGGCCGCGAAACCCTGCGGCTGCGACAGGACCCCACGTTTCGCCCGCGCGACCGGGTCGCACTGTGCGGCGTACGCGCGGCCGGTAACCCGGCCGTCGCCGGGCTGTTCGGGTACGCGTCGGCCGCCAACTGGGCATACGTCGACCTTCACATCACCGCACCCGCCTCGCGCGCCTTCACCCTCAACGCGAGCGTCCCCCGCGCTCGTCCGTCCCATCCCAGGGAAAGACCGGTGTGTCGGCCGGCCTGGCAGGGTCCTCCTGGGGCCGGAGGGGTCCGGTCGTGGTGACGACGATCAGGGTGTCCGCGCGCGACCAACGGCGCGCTCCAGTCTTGGGCGGGTTGAGGAACGGGGTCCCGGAGTCGCCGGGGCGGTAGCCGAGGGCGGTGGCGCCCTGCCGTCCGGCGGCCTCGACGAGCGTCGAGAAGGACGCCTCGGTCCCGGCGGGGACGTAGTCGGTGGCGGGTCGGAGACGGACCGCGTTGCCCGTCGGGGAGAAGAGCTCGTCGAAGGCCGCCGCGAGTTCGACGGTCTGCGAGACCTGGGCCATGAGCAGGCCGACGAGCCGTCCGCCGACCACGAGGTCCGTGTGCGGGCCGGCCGGGGCGAGGGGGCGATGCTGGGCGTCCGCCAGTTCGGCGATGGTGGGGCTCCGGCGGCCCGACGCGCGCTCGGCGGCGCGGAGCCGTAGAAGGGTGACAAGGGTGTGCTCGTCGGGGTCGGGGTGGCCGTCGGGGCCGCCGAGGACGAGGATGCGATGGGCCGGGTAGAGGGCGGGGTCGGGGTCGGGGAGAGCCTTCTCACGGACCGTCTCCCAGCCGTTGCGAGCGAGGCCGTCGACGATCTCCGGGCCGCGTCGGTTCCATCCGAGGACGAGAACACGGCGAGGGGCGGTGCGGATGTCGGCGGCGGTCTCGGCCTTCACGAACAAGGGCGCCGGGAGCGGTGTTTCCGGGGCTGCGGTCCAGGTCGGTGGAGTCTCGTCCTCGGCCAGGACGACGACGGCGTCGGCGGGGCCGAGGGCTGTCTGCGGCGGCGGGTTGAGGAGCGGCGAGCCGTCAGGGCGTACGAGGCCCACCACGCACGCGTCCGCACAGGCCGCCCGTAGCTCGGCGAAGGTCCGGCCGCCGAGCCCGGCTACACGGTGGACGTGCAGCTCGGCACCGGCGAAGTCGAGCAGGTCCTCCAGGACGCGCGACAGTCCGGGTTCGAGGACGCACTGGACGAGGGTCCGGGCCGCGATGCCGTCGACGTCGAGGACGACCGCGCCGGGCCCGGCGGCAAGCCGGGCGGTGGCGACGTGCCGGGTCTGCCGGACCGCCGCCACGACGCGTACGGGGCTCGCGTCGCCGACCACGGCCCTCAGCGCGAGCAGCGCCTTGACGACCTGGGTGTCGGCCTCGGGGGTGTCCGGCGGCAGCACTACGACCGCCCCGGCGGCGGCCGGGCTGACGCGGGCGAGAGCCGCCGGGTCGGAGGGGCGGCCCCGGCGACAGAGCAACCGGACGCGTCGGCCGCCGACGGCGGTGAGAACCGCCCGCAACTCCCGCTCCATGTCGAGCTTGTCACGGTCGGCTAGGACCACGACCGCGCTGTTCCGCCGCTGGGCATGGGCGGCGAGCAGCTCGGCGACGAGCGTCGGGGTCTGTTCGGACCAGCCGAGGACCAGAGAGTGCCCACGCTCCACGACCGTCGACTGTCCGCGCTGAAGCTCGGTCAGCCGGTCGGTGATCGCAGTGGTGACGAGGCCGACGAGAGTGGAGACGTAGAGCAGGGAGACGAGCGCCAGCAGGACGGAGAGGACCATCCGCAGCGGCGGGCCGACCTCGCCGCCGAGCCGGAGGGTCTGGCCGACGGTCCGCCAGACGGTCTCCACCTTGCCCTGGACTGTGTCGGGCGAGCGGCTGTCGGTCCAGACGAGGAGGGCGCTCGCCGGTGCCACCACGGCCAGGCAGACCAGCGCGAGCCAGCCGGCGACCGTGGTCATGCCCTTCACCACGGTCCGGTCCACCCAGTACTGCGTCCGGTCCCGCAGCGAGGGCGCGGGCCGGTGTCGGGGCGGGCCGGGGGTAGGCGGGTCCGGGACGGCTGCGGGACGGGACGGACGCTGGGGCGGGACCGTGTATTCGAGCTCCTTGCGCACGTCAGCAGGGTGACGGCGGCACCGGGGCGAAACGCCGTCGACGGGCGACGTTCATCCTTTCGGGCAGGCGGCCGGGAGTCAGGCGTTCGACTCTCAGGCGCCACCGCGCGCTCTTGCGTGCGCCCGGGCGCCCGGGTGGGGCCGTGGCTCCTCAGATGCGGAGGTACGCGGCTGCGCCGAAGTCGGGGCCTGGGACGGTGCCTGGCCCGTGAGGCGCCGCGGTCCGTTAGGCGGCGGGGCCCGGCGGGCGGCGGCGATGGAACCAGTCGCCGCGCGGGCGCCAAGTGGGTGCCCTGTGATCGGTTCGCTGATCGCCGGGGCGGCTGCTGTCGGGGCCGCGCGCGCCGTTGTCGGGGCACCGTCGTAGGGGGCCCACGGCCGGAGGTCGTGGCGGAAGAGCGGACGGCAGACTCAGGCCTGGGACGGTAACCACGACTCCGGCCACCCGCCCGGTCGGAATGGCGCCACATCTCTACGTCTCTGGCCACCAGAGACTCGAAGGCACCGAAATCGAATAGCCGACAGCCTCCCGCCCTTTCATCCTGGCCCCATGGGAGACAGAGCCAACGTCATCATGGTCCGCGAGAACGGCACACACGAGCTGTACCGGACCGGCTGGGCGGTCGGAATCGACCTCGACCTGCAGGAAGAGCCCACGTCGGTTCTCGCCACGCTGCCCGGCCTCCGTCAGGACGGTGGCCCGGCTGGGAGGTGCGTTGGCTGTACGAGGGCCAGGCCGAACTGCGCGAATACGACGGGTTGGACGGTGGAGTTCTGGCGGGACCACTGGGAACGGCACGTCAGAGCGAGCGACCTCTTCTCCCCAGCGCCGTTCGACGCCGGAGAGAGAGCCAGAAACGCAGTGCTCGCCGAAGCCGCCGATCGCCAGGCCATCCGGGTCCCGGTCCCCAGCCGCGCCCGGAGCACCCGCCTACGGACCGCACCGGCTCGGTCTCAGGCGGGATGACCGCAGCCGGCCTCATCAAGGGCTGACCGCCATCACCCTTGCGATCAGGGCAACTGCTGTTCGGTCCAGATGATCTTCCCGGTCTCGGTGTACCGCGTTCCCCAGCGCTGGGCGATCTGCCCGACCAGGAACAGACCCCGCCCGCCCTCGTCCGTGTCCGCGGCGAGTCGCACTCGCGGCGAGGTGCTGCTGGTGTCGGCGACCTGGCAGATCAGCGTCGTCCGCGCGTAGACCAGGCGTACGCCGATCGGGCTGCTGCCATGGCGGATGGCATTGGTGACCAGTTCACTCAGGATCAGCTCCGTGCCGAGGACCAGATCCTCCAGACCCCAGCGGCGCAGCTGGGCCGTGGCGGCGGCCCGGCTGGCGGCCACCTCCGAAGGGTCGGGCGGGACGTTCCACTCGGCGATCCTGTCGCCGGGCAACGCGTGGGTACGCGCGACCAGCAGGGCGATGTCGTCGGCCGAGTCCGATGGAAGCATCCCCCTGAACACGGCCTGGCAGGTCTCCTCCGGAGTGCGCCCGGGGTGGGACAGGGTCGCGCGCAGTCGCTCCAGGCCCACGTCGATGTCGTGGGTCCGTGACTCCACCAGCCCGTCGGTGTAGAAGACCAGCTGACTGCCTTCGGGGACGTCGAACTCGACCGTGGTGAAAGGCAGTCCGCGCAGCCCCAAAGGCGGTCCGACCGGCGTTTCGGGGATGTCTGTGGTGCCGTCGGGGCTCACGAGCATGGCCGGCAGGTGCCCTGCGCGGGCAAGCTGACAGCGGCAGGTGACCGGGTCGTAGATCGCGTAGAGGCAGGTGGCGCCGACGACGGCGTCCTCGCGGCCGCCGGCCGTCTGCTCGTCGTCGATGCGGGCAACGACCTCGTCGAGATGGGTGAGGAGTTCGTCGGGCGGTAGATCGAGCATGGCGAGGTTGTTCACGGCGGTGCGCAGTCGTCCCATGGTGGCGGCGGCGTGCAGGCCGTGTCCGACGACGTCTCCGACCACGAGTGCGACCCGGGCGCCGGACAGCGGGATCACGTCGAACCAGTCTCCGCCCACCCCCGCATGTGCAGGAAGGTACCGGTGGGCGGCCTCGACGGCGTCCTGCGCCGGCAGCCCGCGCGGCAGCAGGCTCTGCTGGAGAGTCACCGCGAGCGGATGACCGCCGCTGATGGCGGCCGCGAGCTGCTCTTGGCTGGTGTACCGGGATTCGAACTCGCCTCCGTTGCAGCCCAGCCGGAGCACGGTGATGCGATCAGCGACAGCTTGAACGTCGTCGAGGTTGTGGCTGACCATGATCACCGCGTGACCCTCGTCCCGCAGACGACGGATCAGGTCGAGCATCCGCAAGGTCTGATCCACCGTGAGCGTGGCGGTCGGCTCGTCGAGGACGACCAGCTGGGGCCGACCCAGCAGCGCCCGTGCGATGGCGACCGTTTGACGCTGGCCCAGGGTGAGGGCTCTGACGGGGGTTCGGATATGCGGAAGGCTGATGGCGAGCCGTTCGAACAGTGCAATGGACCGCTTCTCTATTTCGATCTGCCGCAGGACACCGAACCTGCGCAGTTCGCGGCCGAGGTAGAGATTGGCCACCACGTCCAGGCGGTCGACCAGCGACGGGTCCTGGAAGACGGTGGCGATGCCGAGCCGTTGGGCATCGACGGGCCGGCGTAGCTCGACGCGGACGCCCTGCCACTCGATGGTCCCCCCATCCGGTGGGACCACTCCGGAAACAGCTTTGACCAGGGTGCTCTTGCCGGCCCCACTGTCACCCACCAGACCGAGCACCTGCCCCCGGTCCACCTGGAGGTCGACCGAGTCGAGAGCGACGACACCGCCGAAGTGCTTGGTGATCCCGCGCAGGGACAGGAGCGGCCCCCTGGGCACTCGCCCACCTCCACCCTCTCCGCAGCCATCGGACGGCACCCGGTCCGCCGCCCGACCGGGCGAGCCTTCCGGGGAGCCTGCAGCAAGGGTTGACCACCCCGGCGCCTGCCCGGTGAACGGTGGTGACGGGACACGCGAGAACGCCCCGTTCGGCGGCATGTTCCTTCCGGCTCCGTCCTGGAGCGGCTCTGGACGAGGCACAGGCGGGACAGAGTACGGAGGATCCCGTCGGCCTCACTGCGGGCGTCGGCGTGCAGGCGCATCACGTCGATGGCTTCGTCGCCCCGGGCGCACCGAGCCAGGAGCAGGGCGAGCTCGAAGGCCGGAGTGGGCCAGGTGCTCACGGGTGGTGATCGAGGGGATTCACGAGGTGAGAAATTAGGTGAATCCTTCACTGAATTCACGTCAATAACCGTCGACGTTTATTTCAATTAGATAACAGGATCGCCGGAAAGGCCTGGACCAATACTCTGCCACACAGCCAACTATACTTAATTCAAAGGCAATTGAGTGTTCATCAGATACGGAAGCGTAGGTAACGGAATGGATTCTTGGAATGCTCTCCCCTTTGTCCGAATTCTTCACCGGGAGGTTCTGACAGGCTTCCGCGCACCCAGTCTTCTGACCAAAGAGTTGAGGTGTGCATGCCTAGACATAGGAAGCCGAAGGAGAGTCAGGCACGCGGGGCAAGGCCTCGCAGACCCTTCATAGGCGTGACTGCCGCGATGGCCATCGCGGCAGTCATAGCCGGGGGGATCGCCTACGGGGCGGGACGCGCGGACTCGGGCAGGACTCCGCTCGCCCGCATCGAGACCCCCGTCACCGACATCGCCGTCCCCGCCGCCGCGCCGGCCAGGAGCGTGGAGCCCGAGCCCATCCAGAAGAAGCCGACCAACGAGCCGGCCAGGGGCATGGTGTACGACGGGCTCAAAGTGGCCCCTGAGGGAGACCGCTGCGCGGGCGTCTACGCCACGGCCACCGGTCTGTGCACCCACGGCCCCGACGCGCCGCCCAAGGGCGTCGACATCAAGAAGGACACGCCACCCGCGGTCAAGTCCGTGACACCCGCGGCCGATCCCTCGAAGCCGGCCGCGCCGCAGCCCGCGCCCCGTAAGAGCCAAGGGTCCTCGCAGGACACGCCCGCCGTCGACGCCGAGGCCCCGCGTACCCCCGCCGCCGCCGCGTCGCCCAGCCCCTCCACCGCCACCGCTCCGGGCGCGACCGGGACCACCACGGCCGCCGCGGGGCCCGCCGGGCAGACCGTCCAGTGCGACAGCGACGGCAGTACCGGCAATCGGATCCAGGTCGTGTACGTCCACGGCCCCGGACGCGACCGGTACTCCGAGTACCTCGCCTCCTTCCGTAAGTGGGCCGCCGACGCCGACCTCATCTACTCGGCCAGCGCCGAGGAGACCGGCGGCGTCCGCCACATCCGGTACGTGACGGCCGCGGACTGCACGCCCACCGTCCTCAACATCGAGCTCCCCGACTCCGCGCTGGCCGAGTTCAGCGCCACCAACCGCGCGCTGGCCGCCAAGGGCCTCGACCGACGCGACCGCAAGTACATGATCTTCGCCGAAGTGCAGGTGTACTGCGGCATCGGCACCTTCGCCGGGGACGAGCGGCCGGGCCAGTCCAACCAGAGCAACTTCGGCCCCTCGTACGGGCGTACCGACAGCGGCTGCTGGGGCGGGCACACCGCGGCCCATGAACTCGGCCACAACCTGGGCGCGGTCAACAACAGCGCGCCCAACACCAGCCGGGGTGCGCACTGCACGGACGAGTGGGACGTGATGTGCTACTCGGACACCCCGTACTACCCGCAGATGCGTAACGTCTGCACCAACCGGGCCTCCGAGAACATCCTCGACTGCAACCACGACGACTACTTCCACACCAGCCCGCGGCCCGGCAGCTATCTCGCCACGCACTGGAACATCGCCGACAACCAGTTCCTCATGCGGACCAAGGGCGGCGGTACCGGACCGGACCCGACACCGAACCCCACACCCAGCCCGACATCCACGCCCACGCCCACGCCCACACCGACGCCGACCGGGCCGCGGCCGGGCGCCGGGCCGGACGTGACGGTCGGCCAGATCCAGGCGGACTCCGTCGTGGTCAGCTGGCCGCGGGTCAGCGGAGCGTCCTGGTACCAGGTACTCCTCGACGGCAGGCACCTGACCTGGGTCCAGGGCACCGCGCTGCGGATCTACAACCTGCGGCCGGGCACCCCGCACACCGCCGCCGTCTCCGTCCGCGACAGCCAGGGCCGTGACAGCGGACCGGGCCGGGCGACGAGCTTCCGTACCGCCGGGGCGGGCGGCACCACCACCCCCGGCACCCGTTATCTGCTCTCCAACGGCAGTACGGGGCTCAGCGCCCAGCTGTGGGGCGGCCGGAGCGCCGACGGCACTGTCCTGGTCGGTGCTCAGAGCAACGGGTACGAGCAGCAGCAGTGGTACTTCGACGACGCGGGCAGTGGTCTCGTACGCGTCCGGTCGGCGGCCTCCGCCAAGTGCCTGCAGCCCGGCGCCACGCCTGCCCCCGGCATGTGGGTGGCCCAGCAGCCCTGTGCCGCCGGCTCCTCCGCCCAACAGTGGCGGATGACGGTCGTGAACGGCGCGGTCACGCTCACCGACCGGAGCGGTACCTACGCCCTGACCGTCAGCAGCCGCCCGTACTACGGGGCCTGGCTGCTCGACCTCCAGCGCGCGGACGGACGGACGGCGCAGATCTGGACGGCCCGCCGGGCCGGCTGAGCCGGCCCGCAGGTCGCCACCGCGTCGCACGCCGGGCGGGCCGCCGATCGGCGGCCCGCCCTCGCGAGCCCCATGCCTCGCAGGCCCCCGCGCCTCACGAGCCCCGCGCGTCGCGAGCCCCCGCGCCTTGCGGGCGCCACGCCTCGTCAGCCCCAGCCCCGCAAGCCCCCGTCTTCACTCCAGCATCGGACCGGAGCACCGCCATGCACACCGCCACCCGACCCGCACTCCTCCTCACCGCAGCGCTCGGCCTCGGCCTCGCCCTGCCGCATCCCGCCGCCGCACACGGTGACACCCTGGACGTGGTCATCACCGGTCACCGAGACGGCCATGTCCTGACCAAGGTGACCTGGGAGAACGACGGCGACGCCGTCGACGAGCAGGTCGCCGCACTGGTCAGCGCCGTCAGCGCGGACGGCCGCCGAACGGCAGGCCCTTGGAAACTCGTTCGCGGCACCCGACCGACCGACTGGACCACCGCCGAGGCCCTGCCGACCGGCATCTGGAAGGTCACGGTCGAAGCCGGACAGCCCGCGCTGGGGCACGCCGAGCGGCAGTTGACGGTAGCGGCGGTCCCCTCGTCTCCCAGTGCCTCGTCGGTTCCGGGCGGAACCGCCGCCACGCCGCCCCACACACCTCCAGGGGAGCGGAAGACATCGCCGGCTCCGGAGGCTTCCCGTTCCCCGTCGACGTCTGGCTCCGCGGCCGAGGCTGAGGACGAGCAGGCCTGGGGTCCCTGGCTGACCACGGTCGGGCTCGCAGTCGCCTCACTCGCCGGAGCCGCCGGTGGGATCTGGATACGCCGCAGGCGGGGCGGGCGGCGCTGACGGCGGCCGGGTCGCCGCGCCCCGCTCGAACCTGTCCGACTGGAGCGCCTCGGTCCCCCGTGTACGACGTCAGGGGGACCGAACATTACGGCCGGGAAGCTCGACAATGAACCTGCCGCCGGGCGCTCCGGGCTGGGGCGGGATGCCGGCGCGCACGCGCGACGGCCGCCCCTCTGCTGTCAGCCCGTGCAGTCGACGGCCTTCTGCGCGGCGGGGAAGTACGAGGTCATGAATCGGACCATGGCTTCCTTGCGCTCGGCGACGTCATCCTTCTTCGGATAGAAGCGCTCGGCGGTGCGGTGCCACGAAGACGTGCTCCTGCCCCTTGACGGCACGCTTCCGCGCGGTGCCGACGACCGTGTCGGTGCTCCGTGCCTCGTCTCCGATGCACACCTCCGCGCCCTGCGGCATCTGCCAGTCCCACGTCGCAGGGTAGTTCTCGGACGGGGCTCCCAGGCGACCCTCGAGGGCGAGAACGCGCTCGCCGTCACCGTCCTTGCTGTTCAGCGGCGTGTCGTCGAAGGTCTGCCGGTCGCCGAGGACGTACTTGGCGTTGTCGTCGGGCTGTGTGGCGTTGAAGAACTCGGTCGCCGCGTTCGGACTGGCGGCCCTCGGGGGTGAGGTCGTCCCCCTTCTTCTTCAGCAGGTTCGCGATCCGCTCGGCGTCCTTCATCGCCTCGGCGGCACGGTCCCGGTTGTAGTAGGCGGCGTCGGAGACGCCGTACGGGGTCTGGCTGACCAGCATGGTCAAGGCTTGCCCGGCGGTGCTGTCGCTCTCGGTCGCCGCTCCAGGATCTTCTGGACCTGGTCGCGCACGGCGTTCACATCGGCCTGGGTGTGCTCCGGCACGTCATGCCCCTTGGCCGCCCGGTCGCGGTGGATGCTCATGGTGACGGTGAACCCGCCGCCACCGGTCCCGACCACCGTCAGGTTCCGGGACAGCGCCTGTTCCAGGGCCGTGTCCAACTGCTGCTTCTAGCCGACGAGTTCACCATGCGTGTCCGTGAGGATGTTGGCGATGCTGGTGGCCTGAGTGGCCGCGTCGCCGACGGCCGCGAGGTCTGCCTGCTCGACCCTCAAGCTGCCGCCCTGCTGCGATCCCCCGCCGCCTCCGCCGCCTCCGTCGAGCTGGTTCAGACGCATCGCCGTCTGTTGCTCGTGCGTCACCGTCTTGATGCCGGCCCACTCGTCGTCGAATGACATCTCGACACCCCCGTGTCTGATCGAAAGGGCTACCCCGACATGTCAGGCCGCCCACGCGGTCCAGGGCGGGCCCACCTCAAGGTCAGGACGGCCTCGACCTTCCCTGAGCGGCGGACGGCCGCTCCCGGGACCAGCCTTGTCGATCATGATCGGAAGAATCCATACGTGCTGACACCACATCTTTCGGCCCGGAGGACGGGTGGCCGGCGGCAACCGGATCCCGTTGCGGTGTGAGCCGCACAGCTTGTACGGCCACGGTGCGTACCAGCAGGTGCGGGTCCGGCCGCTTCCGCGCGCTGCTACGGTCGGGCCCTATGAGCTGGCTTCCCGATGACTTCGTCCATCCCGTCCTGGTACCGCTGCCTGGCGGTGGTCATCACCTGCGGCCGATCCGGGAGACGGACACCGCCCTCGACTATCCGGCTGTGATGGCTTCGCGCGAGCGGCTGTGGACCCTCTTCGGCCCAGCCTGGGGCTGGCCCGCGGCCACCATGACCTACGAGGCCGACCAGGCCGACCTGTTGCGGCACGAGAAGGAGATCGCCGCACACCAGTCTTTCAACTACGCGCTGTTCGACGCTGCGGAGACAGCACTGCTCGGCTGCGTCTACATCGACCCACCGGAGAGGGCCGGCGCGGACGGCGAGATCTCCTGGTGGGTGGTGGACGAACTCGTGGACAGCAAGGTCGAGCAGGCCCTCGACGAGCTGGTGCCGCAGTGGATCGCCGCCGATTGGCCGTTCGAGCAGCCGCGCTTCCTCGGCCGAGAGATCTCCTGGCCGGACTGGCTCGCCCTGCCGGAACACCCCGACGCGTAAGTAGCCTTCGTACTGCCATCAGGCGATGCTGGACGCGATCGGCTCTCTCGTGAACACAACGGCATCAAGTGGCTGGCGAGAACAGGTGGCCGCCGCTCACCATCGCCTGGCGGCCCCTACGGGGTGAGTCGGCGGTGGGCGGCGCGCGCGTTGGTGAGGCGGGCAACGACGGTGCCCGCGGTCGCTGCGGCGAGGAGGCAGGCGAGGCGCGCGACGTCGTAGGGAGTTTCCCAAGTGAGTTCACCGATAGGCGCGGTGGCGAAGCCGTTGAGGGTGAGCCAGCAGAGCAATGCGGTTCCCGGAGCGGCTGTGAGACGGGCTCCGGTGCTCACAGCGGCCACGATGACGCAGATGGCCAGCAGGTCGACGGTGGGATCGCCGTGGCCGTCGAGAAGGTTGAACGCGGTGACCAGGGCGAAGGCCGTGACGGCCGTCACCGCCCACACGGAGGGGGTGGCCGCAGGGCTGGGCACCGGACGCATGCCGGAGCTGATCGGCTTCCATTCGAGCATGAGTCGCCCCCTTCACCTGCCCCGCCGTTGGGGCCCTGGGAAATCATGCACCACCACGGGGAGGCGCCCGAAACCCCCCTGGTCGTGAAACCGGTGCGGGTTCGCGGTCCCGGTGTGCGGCCGGGCGGTCTCCGCGCCGTGCTCGCGGAGACTTCGCGGACCGTCCGCCCTGTCGCAGGGTCGGCAGCGGGCGTGAAGCCGGCGGTCTGGGTGGCCCGGTGCCGTTCAGAGGGGCGCAAATCCGGTGCGGGAGCGCTCCCATTCTGGGATCGTCGGACGAATGACGACAGCACCGTTCATCCGCCGCTACCGGCCCTCGGACCGCGCCGAACTCGCGGACATCTGTGTCAAGACGGCCCACGAGGGCGGTGACTCCTCCGCCCTCTACCCCGATCCCGAGCTGATGCCCGTGATCTTCGCCTACCCGTACGTGGAGCTCGAGCCCGACTTCGCGTTCGTTCTGGACGACGGCTGCGGGCAGGCCGTCGGCTATGTCCTCGGGGTGCCGGACACCGCGGGCTTCGTCGCCCGGTTCCGTGAGGAGTGGCTGCCTCGGGTGGCGGAGCGTTTCCGGGCGCCCGTCGGCGCGGCCGCCACAGCCGCCGAGTCGATGGCTGTCCTGCTCCATACGCCGGAGCGCATGGTCCTCGACGAGCTGGCCGGACATCCCGCGCACCTGCACATCGACCTCCTGCCCTCCTGGCAGGGGCGGGGGTACGGGCGCGCGCTCATGGCCACTCTGCTCGCGGCGCTGCACGTGCACGGTGTGCCCGGCGTGCACCTGTGCATGGTGCGGTCGAACACACCGGCCCGGGCGTTCTACGACCGGCTGGGGTTCGCGCAGCTGGATGTGCCCGACCCCGGACCCGTCTGGTACCTGGGCCGCCCGACGGCCCAGGACGCGCGGTCCAGGCCCCCGGCGGCCGTGGAGCTGGACGCCGGGGGCCCGGGCGGTCCTCAATCGAGCCGCAGGGCGAGCCAGTCGAGTTCGGCGTAGCCATTGCCCTTGGCGAGCCGGACCCGGTTGACGCCCTCGCGCAGGGTCACCCGGAGGGTCGCCGTGCGGGCGGCCGCGTCCTGGCGCTCCGTGTCCAGCCAGGCCCCGTGGAGGGCAACGCGATCCGGCCGGCGGCGGCACCGTCGACCGTCATGACGTGGTCGGCCGGGTCGGGGGTGCCGTTGGCGTAGCCCGCGTCCAGGAGGTACGAGCCGCTCCGCGGGGCCTCGACGGCGAACTCGACCGAGCCGTCCGCCCGGTCGATGCCGCCGACGTAGTCGGGGAACTCGTTCCACCGGTAGTGCCGGAGGCCAACGTCGGTGACGGCGGCGAGCTCGGGCTCGTAGCGGTGGGTGTCGGGCCGGACGTCGACGTAGTCCAGCTCGGCGTGTCCCGCGCCCTTCCCCAGGGTGACGGTGTTCGCCCCGGCGGCCAACGCGATCCGCTTCGTCGTGGTGCGCATCGTGGTGTTCGCCCAGCCGCCGGTGGGCGGGTAGACCACCTCCCCCTGGTGCCCGGTGCCGACCCGGACGGTGTGCCGGGACTCGGCGCCGGTGCCGTTGGCGTACCGCACGGTCATGACATGGATGCCTGGTCGGGTACGGGGACGGGGCACCGGTCGGCTGGACGGTGATCCGGTAGCCGTCGAGCCGCTCCATCCGCCGGACCGGCACGGTGATGTGGCCGTCCGCGTCGAGCGCCAGGACCTTGTACACGTTGTAGGTCCCGGCCTGCGGATCGCCCGCGCGCTCGGCCCTGCGGTCGGTGGCCAGCGGGTCCGTGGTCCAGTCGGCGTAGTCGATCCCGGTGTTCCCCGGAGATCGTCCGAAGGACTCCGGATCCGGCCGGGACGCGGGATCCGGCCCCGTCACGCGGGGCGGCCGCCCGCACAGGTGCCTGCCGTACCCGGCACCACAGGAGGTGAGCCAGAGCCGACACGCGCCTACGGGGACAGTTAGGTGTCGGCCGCCCCTCGGACACGCCACCCGATGGACCCGTCGCGTCGATTCACTGTCCGCCCGGACATCTCCTGTGCGATCCACACTCCTGGCCCGACTCCGCTGATCGCCGTCATTCGGTTCAGCTCGCTTCAGCCGCATCCGATCCCCTGACCTTCAGCGAAGTCCTAGTGGAGCGAGAAGAAGGTACGGAGATGTACAGGAACACTTCCACACCTCATCAGGAGTCCGTCTGGGACTATCCACGTCCTCCGCGGCTGGAAGCCGAAAGCCGTCGATTGTCCGTACAGGTGGGATTCGTCGTCGTAGCTGAGACCACCGACGGCCTGCGCCTCCTGGAAACGAGCCATCCCCCGGTCTTCTACTTCCCCCGGAGCGACGTGGCCATGGAGTTCATACGCTCCAACCCTCGCAAGACCATGTGTGAATGGAAGGGCGCGGCAACGTACTGGGACATCGTCATCGGTTCCTCCATACTGCCCAGCGCAGCATGGAGCTACGAGAACCCTTCAGACCCCTACCAGGCCATGCGCGGCCACCTGGCCTTCTACCCGGGTAGAGCACTGTGCATGGTGGACGAGGAAACCGTCCGGGCCCAGGAGGGCGACTTCTACGGCGGTTGGATCACGAACGAGATAAAAGGCCCGTTCAAAGGCTCGACGGGCAGCTCGGGCTGGTGAATCGCGGACCACCCGGCCCCTGATCCGTGACACCTTCGATTCCCGAGCCGGACGAGGATGGCCACAACACTGGAGAGCATGGAGCGCGGCCGGCCAGGACGGTGATGAATCTGCGTTCAGGTCGTGCCCGGAAGGGCTGAGGCGAGCATGCCCGTCAGCCAGTCCTCGTAGGTGTCGGCGTCCCAGCCGCGACCGGCGGTGAGCTGGGTGAACAGGTGGGGCCCGGTCAAGGCCCACCAGGAATCCGCCAGGCGTGCCGCTCCGCGGGCAGGATGCCCACATGGGTGAGGTGGACGACGAAGGCGGTCACGCCGGTCATCCGCTCCTCCTCGCTGAGGGCGAGGACCTGACCGACGTCGGGACCGGCCTGGGCGAGAAGGTCGAACAGGGCGGCAAGGCGTTCGTGGACGCCCCGGACGAACGCGGCGTACAGGCGCAGCTTGGCGCGCGCGTCGAGGGTTGCCAGGACGGCCTGGAGCTGGGGCCGCTCGGCCATGGCAAGGGGTTCGTCGTCCCCGGCCAGGGTGACGTCCCACAGCGCCTTGACCAGCCCGGGTTTGCCGCCGAACGCCTTGTAGACGGTCTCGGGCGAGACGCCGGCGAGCTCGGCTGGTCTGCCGCGGCTTCACACACGACAGCCCCACCGCCCTGACCTCCCTCGACCGGCTGGACGAACTGACCGGCGCCATCCTGCTCCTGCCCGGCCACGGCCGACCCGTCACCGGCGACCTTCGCACCGCGACACACCAGGCCCGACAGACCGGCGCGCGCTGACCACACTGCCTCGAAACGCCCTCCCGGCAACGGTGCGCCCCGGCACCGTCGACAACGGCGTCGTCAAGGGGGCCCTCGCTGCCTTCCCTGCCGGGTGCGTCATCAGACCACGGGTCTTGGCGATCCGCCCGTACTCCACGAATGCCTCGCCCAGCGGAGTCGGGCGGCCCTCGCGGCCGAACAATCCTTCAGCCCCGCGCGCCCTCCACGCTGCGCCTCGCGGCGTGCCGCGTGTGTCGCACGTTTGCTCGTGAAGCGCGGTGGAAGAGTTGAATCGGACGACCGGTCGGCCGCGTCGCGGCCCGGGCGGTCGCACCACCTCGACGCCACGACTCGAACGGGAGTCATCCGTTGCGCTTGTACGCCCAGACACCCGCACGCCGGAACCGCCAGGTGCTCGTCGACCTGATCGCCGTGGCCCTGATCGCCGCCGCGGTCTGGACCGCCCTCGTCGTCCGCGAGACGATCATGCTGCTGGCCGAACCTGGACGGAAGGTGGAGAGTTCCGGTGACCGCCTCGCCGAGGAGCTCGGCAACGCGGGAGACGCGGCGTCGGACATTCCGCTCATCGGCGGCGTCCTCAAGAAGCCGCTCGAGTCCGCGGCCGATGCAAGTTCCGGGTTCGCCGACGCGGGAGTGTCGCTCCAGGAGACCGTCAGCCAGATCGCCAACGTGGTGACGACGGCCCTCATCGTCATTCCGGTGTTCGTCGTCCTCCTGCTGTGGCTCCCACCGCGCCTGCTCTGGATCCGGCGCAGCAGCACCCTGCGCCGCCTCGCCGAGGCTCCCGGAGGCGCCGACCTGCTCGCTCTCCGCGCCCTCACCGGTCCTCCGCGCGCACTCGCCAAGCTGCCGATCCCGCCGGGCGGATGGGCCGACGCCTGGCGTCAGGGGGACCGGCAGGCCATCACCGAACTCAGCGCGGTCGCCCTCAAACACATCGGGCTACGCCCTTGAGCGCTCATGCCCGCCGAACCCCGACGCACCCACACGCACATGCGCCGGCTCCGGTTCGGTGACCGCCGCTCCGCCGCGAGCCGGCCCCATCTCGCCCGGGCCGCGAATCTCCGCCGCCTGTTCCACAACCGCCGCCTCCACGCTCGGGTGGTGTCCGGTCAAGCGGGACTGGCGTGGTGGAGAGAGCGCAGGGTCTTCCCCAGGGCCCTGGGGCCTCACCATAGTCCGGTCCGCGCCGCCCACGCGGCACGCGCCGACACTCCGGGCTGCGCACCTGGCGGTGGGAGGACCGCTGCGGCGATGGCCGGCCGTCCGGGGTCGTGACTGCGTAGCGGAGTGAAGAAAACGGGGCGAACCAACCGACCACGAGCGGCACTTCGAGCCAGAACAGGTTGACCAGGACGGCGGCCATCAGGGCACCGCGCACTGAAGTCCCGACCATGCGTGCCAGGCTCCGGAGCTCCGTATCCCGGCGGCGAGGAGCAGAGCGCATGTGGTGAGGCCTGCGATCTCCACCGCCGACTCGGAACGGGTCTTGCCCGGGCCCATGAACCGTTCCACGCGGCCGGCGAACCCGAGCGGGGTCTCGGGTATGTCCTGGACGACCTCGACGAGCGCCAGAGCCGTGCGCCCGCCTCACCTTCCTGGGGCTCCGGGGGCGTCGGCGTCACCTTCATACGGGCGAGTGCCCAGATGTCAGCGGCTCTGACGACACCCGCGGTCACCGTCACCGTCACCGGGAGCTCGTGGTCCACGTCGACACGGATCACCCCCAGCCCCTGTCCGTCCGAGACCAGATCGCCGAACCACGCCACCCGCGGTCCGCTCTGTTCCCGCGTGTGCCCGAGGGCGGCGTCGGCGAGGGCGAGGTCGTCCGGGTGCCCTTGCAGATGTGCGGCGAGTGCGGAGGCGCTCGCGTCGAGGCGGGACCGGAACTCCGCCTCGTCGCGGACCGCACCCCAGGAGCCGAGCGCGCCGAGCAACCGGCCCAGCACGGGCCTGCACGTGGGAACCGGCAGCTCACGGCCGCCGCCCCACCGTACCCCCACAGGGCCGATCGGGTGACGGTCCGAGGCCGTAAAGCGCAGGACTTCGGACGCCTCCGGACGTTCCCTCCTATCGTGGAACAGCACACGTTGGCGGTCGGCGTCGGGACGGCAGGGGAATGAACGAACAGCAGGTCGACTACGGCGCCGTGTTCCAGGCACTGCCCGGCATGGTCGCGCTGCTCACGCCCGAATTGGTGTACGTCGACGTCAACGAGGACTTCGCACGCCTCGCCGGGCGCTCCCGCGAGGAGCTGGTCGGCCGCTACATCTTCGACGCCTTCCCCGAGAACCCCCACGACCCGGCGGCCGCCGGCATGCGGGAGACCGAGGCGTCGATGCTGCGGGTGGTCGCCACCGGCGAGCGCGACACCATGGCCCTGCTCCGCTACGACATCGAGGACGCCCAGCGGCCGGGCCACTGGCAGGAGCATTTCTGGAGCCCGGTCAACGCGCCCGTGATGGGCCCCGACGAGCAGGTGGTGCTCATCGTGCACCGGGTGGAGGAGATCACTCCGCTCATCCGGGCGCGTGGCGGTCTGGGAGGCACCACTCGGGCGGCCCGACTCGAGGCGGAGCTCTACACACGCTCGCGCGAACTGCAGGAGGTCAACGAGCGCCTCCGCAAGGCGCACGCCAGGGAGCGCAAAGTGGCCCTGGCCCTCCAAGGCGCGATGCTGCCCTCCCCCGGCCCCGTCGGACACCACAGGGCAGCCGTGCGCTACCGTCCCGCGGTCGGCGGCCTCAACGTGTGCGGCGACTGGTACGACCTGGTCAAACTCCCCGGGGACCGCATGGCGGTGGCCGTGGGAGACGTGGTGGGCCACGGCCTCACCGCCGCCTGCGTCATGGGGCAACTGCGCAGCGCGCTGAGCGCGGCGACGCTGGTCGCCGAGGGCCCGGCCCAGGCACTCGAGGTCCTCGGGCTCTACGCCCGCTCCGTCGAGGGCGCCGAGTCGTCCACCGTGGCGACGACCTTCATCGACTGGAGCACCCATACCCTCACTTACAGCAGTGCCGGCCATCCTCCGCCCGCGCTGCTGACGCCCGACGGCGACGTGACCTTCCTCGACCAGGCGACCGACCCGCCGCTCGGCGCCCGGCCCGAACACGTCTCGCGGCCCCAGGCGTCCACTTCCTTCAGCGAGGGCGCGACGCTGGTGCTGTACACCGACGGCCTGATCGAGCGCCGCACGGAGGACATCGACGTCGGCCTCGCCCGGCTCGCCGACTCCCTGCGGCGGCGCAGGCGCGACAAGCCCGAGGTCATGGCCGACGCCCTCCTCGCGGACCTCCTGAACACCGAAGGCAATTCCGACGACACGGCGCTCGTCGTCATCCGCTTGTGAACCGGGGCCACGGCCGGATCAGCCGCCGGCCCGGTCACCGTCATGACACATCCCGTGGGCGACCGAGGCCCGGCCTGCGGGGTCGCACTTCACGCACCAGCGGGTGACGAGGCTGCCGTGGCAATGGGCGACGACCGGCTCTCAGACGCTACGCACCGGCTCAAGGAACTCGAGTCGGTTGCCGAGCTTGTCGAAGGCGTAGAAGCGATCGTGCCCGGGGAAGGTGTCGTCCCAGGTGACAGCGACCCCGTTGCCTTCCAACCGCTCGGCGAGCGCGCGGAGCGAGGTCACCAGGATGCCCGGGTGTGCCTTCTCGCTCGGGCGGAAGTCCACTTCCACCCCCAGATGGACCTCCAGCCCCCCGCCCGGAACCAACATCCACCGCGAGCCGCGAGCACCGGAGGTTTCTCGATCTCCGTCATCCCGAGCACGCCTCCCCAGAAGTCCCGGCAGAGCGCTTCGGAGCCCGGAGGAATGGCAAGCTGCACGTGATGAAGGCCGCCCAAGGCGTATGCGGGTGTCTCCTGACAATAAGGGCGGAGCGATCCTGGCAAGGGCATGGAGCCGACGGGGAGACCGTCGAGCCCAGGCATGGCGTTGAGCCCAGACAAGCCGTTCAGCGGCCTGCGGCGACCTGGATCCGGGTCAGCCGGACGGCGAAGTACGCGGCCGCGCCTGCCGCGAGGACGTTCAGCATGTCACCCACCATCCCCACGGTCACAGCGTCCAGCATCTCCGCGAGACCCTCGGCCCGCCGGTAGCTCAATCCGGAGTACCAGCGGAGCAGCAACGAACCGGCGAAGGAGCCCCACCAGAGATTCACCGGCCAGAAGGAGGGTGCGGCGCCCACCCCACGAGCTTCCCCACGCAGGCAGGCGGCCCACATCTCGACGGCGATCCGGTAGGGCATCCACAGGCATGCCACCGGCACGAACCAGGCCCCGATCGCCCAGCCCGGACCCAGCCGGAAGCCGTCCGGCGCCAGTGCTCCGACGGCCCGTCGCATGCGATGGAACCAGGCGACGAAGACGGCCGCGCACGCCAGCAGAGCCGGGGCGCCGAAGCGGTCCACCATCGTGAACAGGGCGTCGGCACGGTCCAGTTCGGCCTGCTGGGCGAAGAGGAAGTCCCCGTCCCCTTGCACGGCGGAGTGGGTCCGAAAGCCCGCGTACAAGGCGAGCAGGTCGCAGACGGCGACGGCGAACAGCAGCACACACACCGCGAACAGGACTGCGGGCCGGGGACCACGCACCCGCGCGGGCAGGTCCGGGCGCGGGCGCAGAGTACCGAGACGGGAAGAAGACATGATGGTGCGGCCCCCACAGGCATGGAATCGACGTCGGCCCACAACAGAAGTGCGCGCAGAGGGAAGTTACGTCAGGGAGCGACGCCCCGTCCACGACGAATCTCCGTGCCGGGGGGAGGAGGAGCTGCGGCGCCCAGCCGGACCGCGGCTGACGAGCCCACCCACCTGGCGTGGCGCACCACAGGTGGCAGCCGATGCCGACGAGGGCCATACCGACTAGCCCGTCGCACCCCGTCAGCCTCGTCGGCCCCGAGCCACGCCGACTGTCAGTGCCCGGTCGTAGCTTCGTGAGTACGAGGACGGGAACGACCCGGCCCGAATGAATGGGAGCAGGCCATGGGAGAGATCTCCCTCAGCGCACGGCACATCGACCACCTCCTGCCCGACCCCTCCAGCTCGTACGGCGTCCCGTACCATCGGGTCTACACCACGCTCGCCCGCTCGCACCGCGGCCGACCGATCCCCGAGATCGTGCCGCTGCTCCGCGCGGCCACCGCCGCCACGCTTCTCGGTTTCACCGACGCCGACCTCGCCGAACAGGCACAGGCCATCAGCAGCGGCACACCGTACGAGCTCCGCGTCCGCGTCACCAATTCCTGACACCGAATACCCGTGCGCTGCCCTCCCTGTGCATGGCGGATCCTCGCTGTCCAAGGCGGCCGCGCCCTACGAACCGATCACACGCCTTACCGCTGCCGCCCGCGATCAGTACCAACGCCCTAGCTTGACTCTGTCGGGGATCTTGGAATTCCTCGGTGCCAGCATGATCAACGGGCATGCTCGGGTAGTTCCGCCGACCGATACAGCTGTCGAG
>NZ_JBIRMW010000029.1:0-36950 GCF_044331325.1 Streptomyces sp. NPDC017246
GTGTTTCCGACTCTATCAGATCTTTCCGACCCGATTTCCTCGGTGCTTTCCGGTCCCTTTCGCTTTCGCTCCGGGCCCTTCCTGCGTTTCCGACTTTATCAGAACCATTTCGGCCGACCTAATCGGTGGCTTTCTTGATTCGAATAAGAATCGGAGTGACTCCGTGGAATCGAATTCCCGACCGGAGTGAGTGAGACTCTACTTGACTGCTGCCGAACTGTCCAGTTCCAGGCAACCGTTCAAATCTACCTCCCCACAGCCACCATGTCAATGGTTTTTGTGGGCACCGGAGGACACTAACAGGTCAGCGGGGTCCTTCGCACATCAGGCGGCGGTGGGGAGGACCGCGTTGCGGTCGGACTCCTCCAGGTCGCCTCCCTCGCCGGCGCGGGAGGCGCGGCCGCCGAGGACATGGACGTAGACGAGGAAGGCCAGCTCAGCGGCGACGCCGATGGTGATGCGGGCCCAGGTGGGCAGGCCGGAGGGGGTGACGAAGCCTTCGATCAGGCCCGACACGAAGAGGACCAGGGCCAGGCCGATCGCCATGCCGACGGCTGCGCGGCCGCGTTCCGCGAGGGCGGCGCGGCGGGTGGTGGGGCCGGGGTCGATGACCGTCCAGCCCAGGCGGAGGCCCGTGCCGGCGGCCACGAAGACCGCGGTCAGTTCCAGCAGGCCGTGGGGAAGGATCAGGCCCAGGAAGACGTCGAGGCGTCCGGCGGAGGTCATCAGACCGATGGCGACGCCGACGTTCAGCATGTTCAGCCAGAGGATCCAGAGCACCGGGATGCCCAGGAACGCGCCCAGGACCAGGCACATCGCGGCGGCCTGGGCGTTGTTCGTCCAGACCTGGGCGGCGAAGGAGGCCGCCGGGTTGCTGGAGTAGTAGGTCTCGTACTGGCCGCCGGGGCGCGTCATCTCGCGGAGTTCGGTGGGGGCGCCGATCGCCGCCTGGACCTCCGGGTGCGTGCCGATCCACCAGCCGATGAGGACCGCGAGCAGGGTGGAGAGGACGGCGGTGGGGACCCACCAGTGGCGGGAGCGGTAGACGGCCGCCGGGAATCCCGCGGTGAGGAAGCGGGCGGCGTCGCGCCAGGAGGAACGGCGGGTGCCCGTGACGGTGGCGCGGGCGCGGGCCACGAGCTGCGTGAGCCGGGCCGTGAGCATGGGGTCCGGGGTGCTGGACTGCACGATCGAGAGGTGGGTGGCCGTGCGCTGGTACAGGGCGACGAGTTCGTCGGCCTCGGCGCCGGTGAGCCTGCCACCCCGGCGCAGGAGATGGTCGAGGCGTTCCCACTCGGCGCGGTGGGCGGTGACGTAGACGTCGAGGTCCATGATCGGCTGCTGCTCCAGGCATCGGCTGCGGACGGGGCCGTACTACTGCGGCGCGCTGCGGGTCAGCTTGGCAGACTGACGTTCGGAGGGGTCGGGAAGGCCGGAGAAGGGTGGGTGCCGTGAGTGGGTTGGTGACGGGGGATGCCGTCGTACTGGGGTTGCAGCCCGCGCGGCTGCCGAGCCGGGCGCTGGCGGTGCTCATCGACCTGGTGGTGGTGTGGGCCGCCTATCTGCTGATCACGCTCGGGCTCGCGGTGGCCACCGCGTCGCTCGACGGGGCGGCGGTCGCGGCGGTGTCCGTCGCCTCCTTCCTGTTGATCCTCGTGGGGGCGCCGATCGCCGTGGAGACGCTGTCGCACGGGCGGTCGCTCGGGAAGCTGGCGTGCGGGCTCCGTGTGGTGCGGGACGACGGCGGGCCGATCCGGTTCCGTCACGCGCTGGTGCGCGGGGCGATGGGGGTCGTGGAGATCCTGCTGACCTTCGGGGTCGTCGCCTGTATCGCCTCGCTGGTGTCGGAGCGGGGGCGCCGGCTCGGCGATGTCTTCGCGGGGACGCTGGTCGTGCGCGAGCGGGTACCCACGGCGCGGGTGCTCGCCGTGCCCCCGCCGCCGCCGTGGCTGGTGGGACGGTTCGCGGGGCTCGATCTGTCGGCGGTGCCCGAGGCCCTGTGGCTGCAGATTCGGCAGTACCTCACGCGGGCGCGTGAGCTGGACCCGGCCGTGGGGCGGCGGCTCGCGGAGCGGCTGGCCGACGAGCTGGTGGCGCGGACCGGGACGCCTCCGCCGCCGGGGGTGCCGGCCGAGGCGTATCTGGCGGGGGTGGTGGCCGAGCGGCAGGCCCGGGACGCCCGGCGGGCCTTCGCCTCGCCCCACGGAGTCGGCGGGGCCGGTGGGACGGGTATGGCGGGCGGGGTGAGGGGGGCCGGTGAGGCACTGAGGATGCCGACGCCTGGCGTCGTTCCTCCGGTCGCCACTTCGCCCGCCGCTCCTTCCGCCGCTTCTTCCGCCGCCACTCCCCCTGCTTCGCCGGTCACTCCGGCGGCTGCTCCGGCGGTCGCTCCGCCCGCGGCCGGGGGCGGGACTCCCCCGGCGCCTGCCACGGGGTTCGCTCCGCCCGCCTGAGCGTCAGGGGAAGACCGACGGTGGGGTCTCCAGGGCTTCGAGTTCGATCCCCGGGGCCGCGAGGACGACGTCGCCGGCGATGTGGACGGTGTGCCTTTCGCCCGTGTCCAGGGCGCTGACCTGGTACTCGTCCACCATCAGGGGGCCGTTGTCAGTGGCGTGCGCTTCACTCTTCAGCAGGGCCCAGGACTGGTCGACCGTGAGGGGGGCGAGCACCGGGTCCGTGAAGGCGACGAGCCGGACACGGGTCTCGGGGGAATCGGGGGTGAGACGCAGGAGTCGCGTGAGCGCGACGAGGAACGCCGGGGACATACCGGTGAAGGCATGGGCGCGCACATTGCCTTCGGTGGCGTGGTCTCCGGTGGGGTCCGTGCGGACCCAGGAGACGCCGTCGAGGGCCGCGCCGCGGACCTGCCAGCCGCCGGCGTGGAGTTCGAGGCGGATGGGGCGGCCGAGTTCGTCGACGGCCAGGTCGACGGAGCCCCGGTGGTCGCCCGTGGGGGTGGTGATCTGCGAGACGTAGCGCCAGCCGGAGGGGCCCGGCGCGCAGTGGAAGTGTTCTTCGCCGAGGGGGGTGTGGTCGTGCGGGTCATGGAGCGAATAGCGGCCGCGGGGCATGGGTCGGTCCTCGGGAGGGGGCGCTTCCAGGAGCGGTAGCGGGGGCTGGACGGGGCAGGCCCCCCGACACGGGGGTGCGGGGGGCCTGCCTGAAGTCCTCTACGGGTGTCCGTCGGCGGCGTCGCGTCGGTGCGCGGGCGCCGCCGGCCGGGGCATCAGTAGCGGTAGTGGTCCGGCTTGAACGGGCCGTCGACCTCGACGCCGATGTAGGCGGCCTGCTCGGGGCGGAGGGTCGTCAGCTTGACGCCGAGGGCGTCGAGGTGGAGACGGGCGACCTTCTCGTCCAGGTGCTTGGGCAGCACGTACACGTCGGTCGGGTACTCCTGCGGCTTCGTGTAGAGCTCGATCTGGGCCAGGGTCTGGTCCGCGAACGAGTTCGACATGACGAAGGAGGGGTGGCCGGTCGCGTTGCCCAGGTTGAGGAGGCGGCCCTCGGACAGCACGATGAGGACCTTGCCGTCGGGGTGGGTCCAGGTGTGGACCTGCGGCTTGACCTCGTCCTTGACGATGCCCGGGGTCTTGGCCAGGCCGGCCATGTCGATCTCGTTGTCGAAGTGGCCGATGTTGCCGACGATGGCCTGGTGCTTCATCTTGGCCATGTCCCCGGCCATGATGATGTCCTTGTTGCCGGTCGTGGTGATGAAGATGTCGGCCGTCTCGACGACCTCGTCCAGGGTCGTGACCTGGTAGCCGTCCATCGCCGCCTGGAGCGCGCAGATCGGGTCGATCTCGGTGACGATGACGCGGGCGCCCTGGCCGCGGAGGGACTCGGCGCAGCCCTTGCCGACGTCGCCGTAGCCGCAGACGACCACGGTCTTGCCGCCGATGAGGACGTCGGTGGCGCGGTTGATGCCGTCGATGAGGGAGTGGCGGCAGCCGTACTTGTTGTCGAACTTCGACTTCGTCACGGCGTCGTTCACGTTGATCGCCGGGAAGAGGAGGTCGCCGGCCTGGTGCATCTCGTACAGGCGGTGGACGCCGGTGGTGGTCTCCTCGGTCACGCCGCGGATCTCGGACGCCAGCTGGGTCCACTTCTGCGGGTTCTCGCCGAGGGTGCGGTTGAGGAGACGGAGGATGTAGCCGTACTCCTCGCTGTCCGCGGTGGCCGGGTCCGGGGCGGAACCGGCCTTCTCGAACTCGACGCCCTTGTGGACGAGGAGGGTGGCGTCACCACCGTCGTCGAGGATCATGTTCGGGCCGCCGGTGGGCGTGTTCGGCCAGGTGAGGGCCTGCTCCGTGCACCACCAGTACTCCTCCAGGGTCTCGCCCTTCCAGGCGAAGACCGGGACGCCCTGCGGGTTCTCCGGGGTGCCGTTCGGGCCGACGGCGATGGCCGCGGCGGCGTGGTCCTGGGTGGAGAAGATGTTGCAGGAGGCCCAGCGGACCTCGGCGCCGAGGGCGACCAGGGTCTCGATGAGGACGGCCGTCTGCACGGTCATGTGCAGGGAGCCGGTGACGCGGGCGCCGGCGAGCGGCTGCTGTTCGGCGTATTCGCGGCGGATCGACATCAGGCCGGGCATCTCGTGCTCGGCGAGGGTGATCTCCTTGCGGCCGAAGGCGGCAAGGGAGAGGTCTGCGACCTTGAAGTCCTGATGGGCGACAGTCGTCATAACTGGGCTGCTCCTCGTGTGTCGGTGCGAGGTCGGGTCGGGTGGGGCGCAGGGCGCCACGGCGCTGCCTGGGCACAGGAATGCCCGGGGTTCCGCGGTGCCGTCGTCGGAGGCCCTCTCTCCCTCGGCCGGTCCTCACGGACCGCCCGACCGCCATCAGCAGCGACGTCTGGCTGGTCACGAATCTACACCGGCCGGCCCGGCGCGCCACAGTCCGCATCGGGCGGCGGGGCGCTCCCGGAGCCCCGTACGGACGCGCGAGACCCCCGGGACCGTGGGGTCGCGGGGGTCTCGTGAGGGCGTGCTCAGTGAGCGGTGTCGTCCGGCGTCCTGGCCGGGTTCGTCCCGGTGGCGGCGGCCTTCTCGCTGTAGACGTCGGGCTCCAGGTAGATGACCCGGGCGATCGGGACGGCGGCGCGGATGCGCTCCTCCGCGGCGTTGATCGCGTTCGCGACCTCGGCGGCGGAATCGTCGTGCTGGACGGCGATCTTGGCGGCGACGAGGAGCTCCTCGGGGCCGAGGTGGAGCGTCCGCATGTGGATGAGGCGGGTGACGGTGTCGCCGTCGACGACCGCGTTCTCGATCTTCTTGACGTCCTCGATGCCGGCGGACTCGCCGAGGAGCAGCGACTTGGTCTCGGCGGCGAGCACGATCGCGATGACGATGAGCAGGATGCCGATGCAGAGGGTGCCGATGCCGTCCCAGACGCCGTCGCCGGTCAGCAGGGCGAGGCCGACGCCGCCGAGCGCGAGGACGAGGCCGACGAGGGCTCCGAGGTCCTCCAGGAGGACGACGGGCAGCTCGGGGGCCTTGGCCCGGCGGACGAACTGCGTCCAGGTGAGGCCGCCACGGATCAGGTTCGACTCCTGGATGGCGGTACGGAAGGAGAAGGACTCGGCGATGATCGCGAAGACGAGGACGCCGACCGGCCAGTACCAGGCCTCGATCGGGTGCGGGTGCTTGATCTTCTCGTAGCCCTCGTAGACGGCGAACATGCCACCGACGGAGAAGAGGACGATGGAGACGAGGAAGGCGTAGATGTAGCGCTCGCGGCCGTAGCCGAAGGGGTGCTGCGGCGTCGCCTCGCGCTGCGCCTTCTTGCCGCCGAGGAGCAGCAGGGCCTGGTTGCCGGAGTCGGCGAGCGAGTGGACGCTCTCGGCGAGCATCGACGACGAACCACTGAAGAGGTACGCCACGAACTTGGCTACGGCGATCGCCAGGTTGGCGGCGAGTGCCGCCACGATCGCCTTGGTTCCGCCTGACGCGCTCATGGGTGTACGTGGTCCCTTCGTCGATGCACCGGCACTGTCGCCGCGGTTCGGCCGGTCATTGTCGCATCAGGCCACGACGGTGGCACGGAAGACCGTCCCCGTACCGGTGAGTTCGGCGCTCTCGCCCGCCGGCACGAAGACGGACTCGCCCGGGGCGAGGGTGACCTCGCCCGCCTTCGGGCGGCCGGCGACGGCGAGCAGGATCTGTGGGGTGGGGCTGGTCAGGTCGGTCGGGGCGGCGCCCTCGGGCCGTACGAAACGGGAGAGGCGGAACTCGTCGATCGGGGTGTCGTAGACCTCTTCGCCGCTCGGGGAGGCCTCGGGGCGCAGGATCGACGGGTCGGCCGGCTCGAAGCGGACGACGCGCAGGAGTTCGGGGACGTCGACGTGCTTGGGGGTAAGTCCGCAGCGCAGCACGTTGTCCGAGTTGGCCATGATCTCGACGCCGAGGCCGTCGAGGTAGGCGTGCGGGACGCCCGCGCCCAGGTAGAGGGCCTCGCCGGGCTGGAGCCGGACCCGGTTGAGGAGCATCGCGGCGATGACGCCGGGGTCGCCCGGGTAATGGTGGGCGAGGGTGGCGTACGGGGTGTGCTCGCCGCCGAGGCGTTCGGCGGCGGCGGCCGCCTCCGCGACGGTGTGGGCCATCTCCTCCGGGTCGGCGGTGAGCAGGGCCGTCAGGACCTCGCGGAGCGCCGCCTCTTCGGGTTGGGCGTGGAGCAGGTCGACGTACGGCTTGAGCGAGTCGACGCCGAGCTCGGCGATGAGGTCGGCGGCCCCGGCGGGGGCGCGGAAGCCGCACAGTCCGTCGAAGGGGGTGAGGGCGCAGATCAGCTCGGGCTTGTGGTTGGCGTCCTTGTACGTGCGCTGCGGGGCGTCGACCGGGATGCCGGCGGCTTCCTCGGCCGCGTGGCCCGCCTGCGCCTGGGCCAGGTCGGGGTGGGCCTGGAGGGAGAGCGGGGCGCCGGCGGCGAGCACCTTCAGCAGGAACGGGAGGCGTGGTCCGAACTTCTCGACGGAACGCTCGCCCAGTTCGCGTACGGGATCGGCGTCGATCAGCGCGTTCAGCGGGCCGCGTTCGGTGCGGGAGGGCGCGCCGGGGTGGGCGCCCATCCACATCTCGGCCTGGGGCTCGCCGGTGGGGGCGATGCCGAGCAGTTCCGGGATGGCCGTCGTGGATCCCCAGGCGTAGGGACGGACGGTGTTGACGAGGCGTTCCATGGTGCCTGCCAGCTCCTCGGGGTGGTGACGGATGGTGAGAGGTGTCGGGAGACAGGTGACAGGGGGCGGGTGACGGGTGGGTTACGGAGCGATGGCCGGTGCGTCCTCGGTGACCGGTGTCTCCTCGGTGGCCGGTGCCTCCCCGGTGGACGGGCGGCCGCCGGTCCGTGGCGGTGGACGGCGTACGGTCCCGGGGGCTCCGGCTAGAGGGCGGTGCGGCCCGGGGTCGCCAGGGAGAGGTAGACGGCCGCGAAGTCGGTCACCGCGAGCAGTTCCGCCAGGGTCTCCAGGTAGCCGCCCTCCTCGGGCTCCAGCTCGCTGATGGCCGTCTCGTGGCCGAGGGCCAGTTCACGGGCGGCGTGGGCGGCGGTGAGGCCGTCCGAGGGGCGGTCCCTCAGCAGGACGACCCGGGCGCGCAGCGCCTGTGGCTCGTCGACCCGGTCCCGGAAGAAGTCCTCGGGATCGGCGCCCGCCGCGTAGTCGCCGGCGAGGAGGACGCCGTGGGCGGGCAGCGCCTCCGGGAGTTCCGCGGCCAGGGCGGGCAGCCCCGCCAGCTCGGCCAGGACGGCGGCGAAACGGCGGCCGGCCGGGCCCGCGGCGGCGCCCTCCGTCCAGATCAGCGGAAGGGAGTCGGCGAGCTCCGCGGCGAGCGTCTTCGCCGGGTTGCTGTACGTGGCGATGGCGGGGCCGCAGCGCTCCGCCGTGCGGTCCAGGCGGTCGGCGACCTTCTCCAGGGCCTCCGGCGGCGCCTCCAGGAGACCGACGCGGTCGAGGAGTACGAGGAGCGGGGTGAACAGGGCCCAGAGCGTGCCGGGGCTGGCCGCGATGTTCTCGCCGTACTCGTCCGGGGTCTCGTGCGGGGCGGTGGCCATCGGGACGAACAGGCCGCGCGAACCGCCGACGGCCTCGGCGAGCGGTGAGGCCTTCGGGGCGACGGCGACGACGGAGACACCGCGGCGGTAGGCCTGCTCGGCGAGGAGCGCGAGGCCCGGTTCCGAGCCGTCCGTGGTCGGCAGCAGGAGCAGGTCCACGGAGCCCGCCCAGCCGGGGAGGGCCCAGCGCAGGGCGCCCGCGGCGGGGGCGACGCCGGTGGGCTGGAGACGTACGACGGGGGCGGAGGCCCCTGCCAGGGCGCCGATCAGGTCGGCGACGGCCGCGGCGGCGGTGCCGGGGCCCGCGACGAGGACCGTGCGGGGGCGGCCCTCGGGGCGGAGGTCCGCGATACCGGCCTCGGCGGCGTGCCGGGCCGCCGTACGCACCCGGGCGCCGGCCTCGGCGGCGCCGAGGAGGAGGCCGCGGCGGTCGGCCAGGGCGAGGTCGTCCGGGGCGTCGAGGAGGGTCTCGTCGAGCATGGGGCGGTGCCTCCGGTCGCGTCGTCGTCGCGGGTCCCCGCGGGGGCCTTGGCGGGCTCGTGGTGCGGGGTGCGGGAGCCGGTGGTGGGCCCCGGCCGTCGGCCGGGGCCTTGTCGGTTCCCGCCCGCACCCCGTACGGCTGGGACGGCGGAGGCGCGGGTCTTCCCGCGGGTGCTCGCCGTCGGCGGCGGACCGGCGGCTCTGTCGCCCGCCTTCATTGTCCTGCCGTCGTTCGGCCGGCGCCGCTCTCGGCGGCGTACCGGCGGCTCGTGGGTTACGCCGGGCGGCGGGCCTCGTCCGTCAGGAGGACCGGGATGTCGTCGCGGACCGGGTAGGCGAGGCCGCATGCGGGGCTCGTGCAGATGAGTTCGGGGGTCTCGTCCGCCGTGCGGTCGTTGAGCGGAGCGTGGCACGCGGGGCAGGCCAGGATCTCCAGGAGGCCGGCTTCGAGCGGCATGGGGTGTCCCTTCGAACAAACGGTGGTGGTGCTGCCCTTCGGGCCAGGTCAGCCTACCGCCGGGGAACGGGCGGTGCCCCGTTCCCCGGCGGCCGGCGGGGTCAGTCCGTCGCCCGGACCAGCGCCAGGACCTCGTCGCGGATCCTGGCCATGGTGGCCGCGTCGCGGGCCTCGACGTTGAGGCGCAGCAGCGGCTCGGTGTTGGAGGCGCGGAGGTTGAACCACCAGTCCCGCGCGGTCACCGTGAGGCCGTCGAGCTCGTCGAGGGTCACGCCCTCGCCCTCGTAGGCCGCCCTGACCTTCGCCGCGCTCGCCGTCTGGTCCGCGACCGTGGAGTTGATCTCGCCCGAGGACGCGTAGCGGTCGTAAACGGAGACCAGGTCGGACAGGGTGCCCTCCTGGCCGCCGAGGGCGGCCAGGACGTGGAGCGCGGCCAGCATGCCGGTGTCCGCGTTCCAGAAGTCCTTGAAGTAGTAGTGCGCCGAGTGCTCGCCGCCGAAGATGGCGCCGGTCTTCGCCATCTCCTCCTTGATGAAGGAGTGGCCGACGCGGGTGCGGACCGGCTCGCCGCCCTGCTCGCGGACGACCTCCGGCACCGACCAGGAGGTGATCAGGTTGTGGATGATCGTTCCGCCGGGGTGCTTGGCGAGCTCGCGGGCGGCCACCAGGGCCGTGATCGCGGACGGCGAGACCGGCTCGCCGCGCTCGTCCACGACGAAGCAGCGGTCGGCGTCGCCGTCGAAGGCCAGGCCGAGGTCGGCGCCCTCGGCCAGGACGCGGGCCTGGAGGTCGACGATGTTCTTCGGGTCGAGCGGGTTGGCCTCGTGGTTCGGGAACGTGCCGTCCAGCTCGAAGTACATCGGGACGAGGTCCAGCGGCAGGCCCTCGAAGACGGTGGGGACCGTGTGGCCGCCCATGCCGTTGCCCGCGTCGACGACCACCTTGAGGGGGCGGATCGTCCTGAGGTCGACCAGGGACTTCAGGTACGCGGCGTAGTCCGCCAGGGTCTCCCGCTCCGTGATCGTGCCCGCGGTCGGGGCCGCCTCGGGCGCGCCGTCGCGCGTCCATCGCTCCGCGAGTTCGCGGATCTCCGCCAGGCCGGTGTCCTGGCCCACGGGGGCGGCGCCCGCGCGGCACATCTTGATGCCGTTGTACTGGGCCGGGTTGTGCGAGGCGGTGAACATCGCGCCGGGCAGGTCGAGGCTGCCGGACGCGAAGTACAGCTGATCGGTGGAGCAGAGCCCGATCAGGGTGACGTCGGCGCCGAGGCGGGCCGCGCCGCGCGCGAAGGCGTCGGCGAGGCCGGGCGACGAGGGGCGCATGTCGTGGCCGATGACGATCGCGTCAGCGTCCGTCACTCGTACGAAGGCGGCGCCGAAGAGCTCGGCGAGCGTCTCGTCCCACTGGTCGGGTACCACTCCGCGGACGTCGTACGCCTTCACGATCTGCGACAGATCGGCAGTCACGGATCCACCCTCCTGAGTTCTCGGCACGCGGTGCGGCGCGTGTACGGAACGCCAAAACTACCCGGAGGGACGAGGGGGGACGCGGACGGTGGCCGGTTGCGCTCAGTTGTCAGGAGACCGGAGCACTCTCAGGTGCCCTCGGCGGCCGACCTCCATGGGGTCGCCGCCACGGCCTCCGGGGCCCTTGCCGCCGGCCTCGGCGGCGCGTTCCTGGGGGCGGGCCGCCTCCCGAACCGCGTTGGCCAGGGCTTCGAGGTCGTCGCCGCTGGGGCGGGGCGGGGCGGAGGCGTCGGTGAGCCGCACGACCTCCCACCCTCGCGGGGCGGTGAGGCGCTCGCTGTGCTGGGCGCACAGGTCGTAGCAGTGGGGCTCGGCGTAGGTGGCGAGCGGGCCGAGGACCGCAGTCGAGTCGGCATAGACGTACGTCAGTGTCGCGACGGCAGGGCGGCCGCACGCAGTGCGCGAACAGCGACGTACAGGGCTCACGACGTTGGACGGTACCGCACTCTTGAGCGGGCCGCGACGACTCTCCCTCAGGTCACTCCACCGTGTCGCGCTGTGACCTCGGCCACCACCCGTCGCGCGGCGTCCCTTCCGACCTGCGTGGGAGGGGGCGCAAGGGGGTGGGGCCGGGAGTCGATCCGGACAGTCGGGGGTACGGATCCGGTCAACCACGGCCAGATGGCCGATCGTGAGGGGCTGTCGAATCGAGCGGATGGTTGGCCGGATTGTTCAGGTTTCGACATGGGGTGTGGTGGAGGGCCAGGGGTGCCGGGGAAGGTGGCGAGGATGCGCCACGGTGCGGAGAGACCGATGAGGGTTACGCTGCGTCAGTGATGGACAGTCCTGTGCCGCCGAGCCCCCCGCACCGCTCCCCGGAGCCCCCGGCGGAGCCTCGGGTCCGCCGCCGCGACCGGCACGGCCGGGGGATGCGGGGACCGGTCGCCCCGCCGCAGGTGCCGCTCTCCACGAGCCGGGGCGACACCTTCCGCGATCTCGTCCTCGACTCCGTGGAGCGTCTCGAACGGCGCTGGCCGCAGCTCGCGGACGTCGAGTTCCTCGTGTTGGAGGTGCCGCCGCCGGTGCCGGGCGAGACGGTGCCGCTGGGCGGCTCGGCGCCCGCAGAGAAGGACGAGCCGGCCCGGGTGGTCGTCTACCGGCGCCCGGTCGAGATCCGCTCGAAGAGCCGGGACGAGCGGGCGCTGCTGGTCCACGAGGTGGTCGTGGAGCAGGTCGCGGAGCTGCTCGGGCTCTCGCCCGAGTCGGTCGATCCCCGGTACGGGCAGGACTGAGGCTCCGCGCGGCGGACGGCTCAGCCCGCTGTCCTCGGCCTCGGTCCTCGCCTTCTGCCCGCCGCCCGCTGCCCGGGACGCCTCTGTCCAGGACAGCTCGGCTCAGCCCGGTACGCCTCAGTCCAGGACGCCGAGGTCCTGGCGGGCCGAGGGGACCTCGACCGTGCCCCGGTCGTCGACGAAGGTCTGCACCGTGAACATCGGGGTGCCGTCCTGGGGCAGCGCGAGCGTCCGGGACGCGTACACCTTGCCGCCGGAGACCGGTTCCACGGTCAGCGCGTAGGAACCCTTGAGTCCCTCGGGGACGAGGTCGGTGACGACCGTCGTGGTGCCCGCCTTGACGGTGACCGTCCTCGACACGGCCGTCCCCCCGCCGGACCCGGCCGAGGCCGTGATCTTGACCTGGGCCGCGGCGCCGGGCGGAACGGTCAGGGCGAGCGTCGAGGCCTTGGCCCGGTTGTCGGCGACCGTCGCACGGGCGGAGATCGCCGAGGTCGCCGGCACGAACGCGATCTCGGTGTCGTCTCCCTTGCCGCGGACCACCCGGAGGGCGGCCACGACCGGGGTGGGCTTCTTCGGGTCGCTCGGGGTGAGCAGCAGGGAGCCCACGGCGCCACGGGTGAGGTTCGGCAGGTCGACGGCGGCCGTCATCCCGGACTTCACGTGAAGGACGTCGGAGCCGGCCGGGACGATCGTGCCGTTCGGGGTGACCAGCTGGACCTTCACGTCGGCGTCGTCGTCGCCGGGGGCGAAGGCCACCAGCCGTACGGAGGTGGCGTCGGCCGGGATGCCGGGGAGCACGGCGGTGCCCGCCGGATCGGCCGAGGCCGCGATCCAGTCGCTGCCGAGCTTCTCGTCGGCGGCGGCGACGGCGGCGCCGACCCGTCCGCTGCGGGTCGTGACGTGGACGGTGACGGCCTGCTGGGCGGTCGCGCCGGTGAGGGTGGAGAGCAGGACGGGGACCGTGGAGTGGGCGGGGACCGGGATGCCCTCGGTGAACTGGGACTTGAGGACGCCCTCGGGGCCGTACAGCTCGATGTCGGCGACGGCGGCCGTGTCGTCCGGGTTGGTGAGGTGGACGTAGTCCTGGCGTTCCTTGGCGGTGGAGGCCCCGGGGAACCAGAAGTCGGTGTCGGGGGCGCCGCAGCCGAGGCCGAGGAGGCCGCGTGCGCCGCCCGCCGGGACGACGGTGGTCTGCTGGACGGTCCAGCCGGGGGCGAGGGTGCCGGTCGCCGCGCCCGTGAGGGCGGGTGCCGCGGCGCCGTTCGCGTCGGCGGTGACGGGCTTGCCGGGGGCGGTGACGGTGGCCGGGACCTTGGGGGCCTTCGGCGTCTTGCCGCCGTCGGGGGCGCCGCCCGAGGGCGTCGTGCTCCGGGCGGGCCGCAGCTGTGCGGTCGGCTGCTCGGGCTTGCCGGTGCCGCCCTTCGCCGTGCTCGTGCCGCTGCCCGTGGGGGTGTACGAGGTGTAGCGGGTCTCGGCGAGCTCGGAGGTGCTGGGCACCGGGCAGACGAGGCCGGCGCGCTGGACCGGCAGGCGGGTGGGCGCCTTGGCCCCGGGGGCGGCGGTGCCGTCCGGGGCGGTGAGGGACGCGATGCCGGTGACGGCGGCGAGCGCCGTGGCGACCGCGATCAGGGAGAGGGTCGTGCGCTTCACTGGTTGCTGCTCCCGTCGGGACGCTGCTCGGTCTCGGGGCCCTGGGGGTGCCCGTAGCCGTAGGTGTACGGGTCGTACCGCTGCTGCTCGTACTGCTGTTGCGGGTCGTACTGCGGCTGCTGCTCGTCGTACTGCTGCGGGTCGTACTGCTGCGGGGCGTAACCCTGCTCCGCGTACGGCTGCCGCGGGTCGTACTGCTGCTGCGGCTGCTGCTCGTAGCCCTGCTGGGGGTACGCGTAGGGCTGCTGCTGGTACGGGTCGGTCGCGTACTCCTGGTAGTAGCCCTGCTCGGCGTACCCCTGGGACGGGGGCTGCTCCTGGTGGCCCTGGGACTGCTCCTGGGCCTGGGCGTAGGCCGGGTCGTAGCCGCCGTCCCACTCCTGGGGCTCGTACGTCTGCTGCTCCGGGACGGGGGCCGCCTCCGGTTCGGGACCGGCCTCCGCAGCCTCCGCCTCCGCCTCGGCCTCCGCGGCGGCGCGCAGGCGGCGGGCCCGGCGGCCGTCGCCCTCGGTGGCCTGGGCGGGGATCGCGAGCTCCTCCTCGGGCAGGTCGTCGTCGATCTCGCGGCGCCGCCCGGGCAGGGCGAGGACGAGCAGGACGACGGCCATGCCGACCTGGGCCCAGATCCACACGGTGTGGGTGAACGGCTGGTCGTGGGTGACGTCGAGGCGGCCGCCCTGGGCGGGGAGTTCGAAGCCCTGGGCCCAGCCGTCGACGGTGGTGCGCGTCAGTTCCTTGCCGTCGAGGGTCGCGGTCCAGCCCTCGTCGGCGCGGTCGGCGAGGCGCAGGACGCGGCCGGCGGGGCCGGCCGGGATCTCGGTGTGGGCCTCGACGGGGCCGGCGGCGACGGCGACCGGGGTGGCCGCCTTCGCGCTGTCCGCCGCCTTCTCCGCCGTCGCGTCCGTCGCACCGTCCGCTGTCCCCTCGGCCGTCTTCGCGGCCGGCGGGACGATCATGACGCGGGCGATCTCGCGGTCCACGCGCCAGAGCGCGCTGCCGTCGAGCTGGCTGAGGCGGCTGATGCCGGGGGTGGAGTCGAGGACGCGGCCCATCTGGCGCGGCGCCCCGTCCCGTACGAGGACGTAGCGGATCGCGTACCCGCTGAGCTCCTGCGTCTGGTCGGCGCCGGAGCCCGCGACCAGGTGGGCGACGACGGCGTCCAGACGGGGGTCGTCCTCGGCGCCCACGGTGAGCTCGGCGTCGCCGAGGCGGGCGCCGGAGCCGCGGACCAGGGTGTAGACGACCTCGCCGGACGCACTGCCGCCGAGGACGAGGGTGCGGGGCTGGTCGCGGGTGCCGCTCTCCTCGGCGACGAAGGCCGGTACCTGGACCGGGTCGCGCCGGGTCAGCGGGCCGTCGGCGCCGCCGATCATCCAGCCGGCCGCGGCGACGGCCGGGCCGAGGGCGCAGGCGAGGGCGATGAGGGCGGCGACGGGCTGGCGCCAGCCGAAGCCGTGGGCGGCGACGCGGGTGCGGCCGCCCTCGGCGCCGATCATGCCGGCGGCGACGAGAGCGGCGCCGTAGACGAGGGTGGCGGGTCCGGCCCAGCCGGTGCCGCCCGCGCCGTTGGAGAGGACGGCGAAGAGGAGTCCGGCGAGGGCGGCGGCCCAGGCGGCCCGGACGGCGAGCTGCCGCTCCTCGCGCAGCAGCGCGGCGAGACCGGCGAGGACGAGGCCCGCGAGGAGGAGGCCGCCGGTGGTGCCGGGGCCGCCGGGGCTGGTGCCGAGCAGGTCGAACGCGGTGGCCGTGCCCGTACGGATGTCGAGGCCGGCCTCGCGCAGGAACGCGCCCGGATCGGTGAGCAGGGTCAGCGACCAGGGGGCGAGGACGAGGAGCGGGGTGCCGACGGCGGCCAGGAAGCGCAGCCCGTACGCGGTGATGTCGGAGCGGCGCACGACGAGGACGCCGATGCCGAGGAGGACGGCGAGCGGCCAGACGACCGGGGTGAACGCGGTCGCGAAGGTGAGCAGGAAGGTGTACGCCCAGGTGGCGCGCCAGCTGCCCCGGTCGGGCCGGTTGAAGCCGTGCGCGGCGACGGCGGCCCGCGCCGTCAGCGGAAGCAGGATCGCGAGGACGGCGGTGCCGAGGCGGCCGGTGGCGAGGGCCCCGGTGGCGGCCGGCAGGAAGGCGTACGCGATGGCACCCCAGGCGCGCAGGAGCCGGGACTCGACGATGCCGCGTGCGGCGAAGTAGGCGGTGAAGCCGGCGAGCGGGACCGAGCAGACGAGCAGCAGGGTCAGCGCGGTGGAGGTCGAGCCGAGGAACAGCGCGGAGAGCGCGGCCAGGACCGCGAGGTACGGCGGGGCGGTCTGGGTGCCGCCGGTGCCGAGGGCGTGCCAGCCGTCGGCGTACCGCGACCAGAGCTCGGAGACGGTGTCGGGCGCGGGCAGCAGGGCGCCGCCGGCCAGGGAGCCGCCGGCGAAGAGGTTGCGGCAGGCGACCAGGGAGACGAGGAGGAGCAGGGCGAAGAGGACCGGGCCCGGCTTGCGGGCGATCTTCTTCAGCCGGGCGAACTGCTCGATCTCCAGGTAGTCGGCGTCGTCGCCGCCGGGGCCGGACTCGACGACGCCGTGGCGGGAGCCGCCGGAATCGGCCTCGGAGCCGCCGAAGTCGGCGGTGATCTGTTCGACGGCGGCGCGGACGGTGGCGCCGGGCGGCGGGAACAGCGGGCGGAGTTCGCTCGCCGGGACGACGGGGTTCTTGCGGCGCTTGCGGGCGGCCAGGATCTTCTCGGGGCGCAGCAGGGTGGCGAGGAGGCCCATGACCTCGTCGACGGCCTGGCCGGGGACCTTGCCGACGAGGTAGGCGAGGGTGCGGAGCAGGGTGCTGAGCACGAGCCGTACGAGGACGTACGGGAGGGCGGCGCCGCGGGTGTTGGCGAGGAGCGTGTAGACGGCGCCGGCCTTGTCGACGCGGTGCGGGTTGGCGGCGGTGCGTCCGGCGCAGTCGACGGTGCGGCGTTCGCGGGCGGAGGCCTCGGCGTGCCGGAGGACGGCGTCGGGGGCGATGAGGACGCGGTGGCCGGCGGAGTGGGCGCGCCAGCAGAGGTCGACGTCGTCGCGCATGAGGGGCAGGCGGCGGTCGAAGCCGCCGAGTTCCTCGAAGACGTCGCGGCGGACGAGCATGCCGGCGGTGGAGACGGAGAGGACGGCGCGGACCTGGTCGTGCTGGCCCTGGTCCTGCTCGCGGCGGTCGAGTCCCGTCCAGCGGCGGCCGCTGCGGGCGATGGAGACGCCGGTCTCCAGGAGCTGCTTCCGGTCGTACCAGCCGCGCAGCTTGGGGCCGATGACGGCGGCGTCCGCGTCGGAGTCGGCGACGCGCAGGAGTTCGGCGAGGGCGCCGGGCTCGGGGGCGCAGTCGTCGTGGAGGAGCCAGAGCCACTGAACCGGGTCGCCGTGCGGGAGTTCGGGGAGGTCGTAGGCGTCGTCGTTCCAGCTGCGGCTGACGGGGTCCCAGCCGCTGGGGCGCTTCAGATAGGCCAGGTCCTCGGGTCCGAGCACGGGCGCGGTGCGGACGGCCTCCTCGACGGCGGTACCGAAGCCGGTGCGGCGCGCGAGGTGCAGGACGCGGTCGGTGCCGAGGGCGTCGGCGAGGAGCTGCGCCGAGTCGTCGGCGCTGCCGGTGTCGGCGGCGACCGCGTTCTGCACGGGGCGTTCCTGGGCGAGCAGCCCGGCGAGGGCGTCCGGCAGCCAGCGGGCGCCGTCGTGGGTGACGAGCACGGCGGTGACGACGTGTCGCGGAAACTCAGGAGTTGAGGACATCGAGCTACGGGCCCTCCGGCCGGGGTCGCCCGCGGGGGGCGTGGGGAGCGTCTCGGACGGAGGCCCACACTAACGGCTGCACGCGGAGCGGTCCGCCGCCCTGTGGACAGAGCGGGCGGAAGCGGGGCCGCCGCCTGTGGACAGAGCGGGAGGAAGGGTTTCCGTACGGAGTGAGCAGAACGGTCCGCCGCCTGTGGCTGGAGCACAGGGGGCGGACCGTTCTGTTCGTTCCGTGTGTTCTGGTGTGCGTGCCCGTGGCGCGCGGGGCCCGGCAGGCTGCGCGCCGTTCAGACGGCGGCCTTCTTCAGGCGGCGTCGCTCGCGCTCGGACAGACCGCCCCAGATGCCGAACCGCTCGTCGTTCTGCAGGGCGTATTCGAGGCATTCGGAGCGGACCTCGCAGGCGAGGCAGACCTTCTTGGCCTCGCGGGTCGAGCCGCCCTTCTCGGGAAAGAAGGACTCGGGATCGGTCTGGGCGCACAGCGCGCGCTCCTGCCAGCCGAGTTCTTCGTCCGCGTCCTCGACCAGCAGTTCCTGGAACAACTCGGTCATGTGCGCCCCTCGTCTGTTCTGTGCGTCCCCGTGATGTTTGCCGTCGCTTACCCGGCCGAACGACACGAGTGAAATTACAAGTTCGTGCTCTGCGCGAGTCAAGCCGGGATCTGCTATTGGGCCCCGTATTCACTCTGCGGAACCAAGCCTATGCGGAAAGTGTTCAAATCACCAAAAAACGTGACACATGCCGCTGGCCTGAGTGCGCCGTGCGGCCTTCACGGGAAAGGACGTCCGAGACTTGGATCTTGTTGCGATCCAGCCATGGAAGCGATCCGGATCACAGTCCGATCACGGACCGGCCGGGTTCCACGTGGTGACCGAGCGTGGTCGATCACGCGGGCGCCGCCATGTTTACGGGCACGGTTGAAGCGCCATCTCTCCTGGTCCGCGCATGAACAAACCTTTCTCCGCGCACTGTAACCGGATGAGGTGAAACATTACCCCCAAATCGGGCATTGAGTTGACAGTCGGGTGCTCTTCCGGCCACCTTTGGTGGCATGCCAGCGACCGCAGCGCTCTCCGCGACCCACAGCCGTGGGTTCCGCAGCGCTGTCCAGGCGCGCTGTTGCTGTTGCTGTCCCAGCTGTTGATGCCGTAGAGCTCCAGCTTCTTCCCCCAGCGTCACCCTGCGTCACTTGCGTCACCTCTTCTCCGTGACCCCCACCGCTTCTGTTTCTGCTGAGGAACCACCCCACCCATGAACATGGACAGCGACCTTCAGATCGCCGGCGACATCCTCGAGGTCCCGCACCTCCTCCAGCCCGAGCGCGCCCACCCCGTGACCGTGGCCGAGTTCGCCGGCCTCGCACGCTCGATCGCCGACGACCGCGCCCAGTGGGCCCCGTACGTCGAGTACGACGCCACCACCCGCTGGTACCACCGGCTGCGCACCGGCCCCGGCTACGAGGTGTGGCTGCTCTCCTGGGTCCCCGGCCAGGGCAGCGGACTCCACGACCACGGCGTCTCCTCCGGCGTACTGACCGTCCTGGAAGGCGAACTGACGGAGCGTACGGAACGGGGCACCCGCACCCTCGCCCCCGGTGCGGAGCGCGTCTTCGCGCCGGGATACGTCCACGAGGTCGTCAACGACTCCCTCGAACCGGCCGTCAGCCTGCACGTCTACTTCCCGGGCCTCACCGAGATGCCGATGCACGAGTCCCTGCAGGCGCAGTGCGCCCCTGTCACCACCGGCGCCTTCGTCGCCTGAGAGACTGCTCGGCATGCGCATTGTGGTTCTGGCCGGCGGCATCGGTGGTGCCCGTTTCCTTCGCGGCCTCAAGCAGGCCGCGCCGGACGCGGAGATCACGGTCATCGGCAACACCGGTGACGACATCCATCTCTTCGGGCTGAAGGTCTGCCCCGACCTGGACACGGTGATGTACACCCTCGGCGGTGGCATCAACGAGGAGCAGGGCTGGGGCCGCCGCGACGAGTCCTTCACCGTCAAGGAGGAACTCGCGGCCTACGGCGTCGGACCCGAGTGGTTCGGCCTCGGCGACCGGGACTTCGCCACCCACATCGTCCGTACGCAGATGCTCGGCGCGGGCTACCCGCTGAGCGCTGTCACCGAGGCGCTCTGCGCCCGCTGGCAGCCGGGCGTCCGCCTCCTCCCCATGTCCGACGACCGCGTCGAGACCCATGTGGCGATCGAGGTCGGCGGCGAGCAGCGCGCGGTGCACTTCCAGGAGTACTGGGTGAAGCTGCGCGCCTCCGTCGACGCGAAGGCGATCGTGCCGGTCGGCGCGGAGGCCGCGAAGCCGGCACCGGGCGTCCTGGAGGCCATCGCCGAGGCGGACGTCATCCTCTTCCCGCCGTCCAACCCCGTGGTGAGCGTCGGGACGATCCTGGCGGTGCCCGGCATCCGTGAGGCGATCGTCGCGGCCGAGGTGCCCGTCGTGGGCCTCTCCCCCATCGTCGGCGACGCGCCCGTGCGCGGCATGGCCGACAAGGTGCTCGCGGCGGTCGGCGTGGAGTCCACGGCGGCGGCCGTCGCCCGGAACTACGGCTCCGAACTCGTCGACGGCTGGCTCGTCGACACCGTCGACGCCGGCGCGGTCGAGGACGTCGAGGCGGCGGGCATCCGCTGCCGGGCGGTCCCGCTGATGATGACCGACGTCGAGGCGACGGCCGCGATGGCGCGGGAGGCGCTGGCGCTCGCGGAGGAGCTGCGGTGACTGCCGTGACCGAAGGGTCCGCCGTGACCCCAGAGGCTCCCTCGTACCGGGTCTGGGCGCTGCCCGGGCTGCCGGAGGTGACGGCCGGGGACGACCTGGCCAAGCTGATCGCCTCCGTCTCGCCCGAGCTCGTCGACGGGGACGTCCTCCTCGTCACCTCCAAGATCGTGAGCAAGGCCGAGGGGCGGGTGATCGCCGCCGACGACCGCGAGGAGGCCATCGATGCCGAGACGGTACGCGTGGTGGCGCGACGCGGCACCCTGCGGATCGTCGAGAACCGGCAGGGACTCGTCATGGCCGCCGCCGGGGTCGATGCGTCCAACGCCCCCGCCGGGACGGTGCTGTTGCTGCCCGAGGACCCCGACGCCTCGGCGCGGGCCCTCCGTTCGGGCCTGCGCGAGGCCCTCGGCGTCGATGTCGGCGTCGTCGTCACCGACACCTTCGGGCGTCCCTGGCGCAGTGGACTCACCGACGTGGCGATCGGGGCGGCCGGGGTGCGGGTCCTCGACGACCTGCGCGGCGGGACCGACGCGCACGGCAACCCGCTGAGCGCGACCGTCGTCGCCACCGCCGACGAACTCGCCGCCGCGGGCGACCTGGTGAAGGGCAAGACGGCCGGGCTGCCCGTCGCCGTCGTACGTGGACTGCCGCACGTGGTGGCCGGGGACGGGGAACCGGGGGCGCGGGCGCTCGTACGCGGCGCCGCCGACGACATGTTCCGGCTCGGCACGTCGGAGGCCGTCCGCGAGGCGGTGACGCTGCGGCGCACCGTACGGGAGTTCACCGACGAGCCGGTCGACCCCGGTGCGGTACGGCGGGCGGTCGCCGCGGCCGTGACGGCGCCGGCCCCGCACCACACGACACCGTGGCGGTTCGTGCTCCTGGAATCGGCGGAGTCGCGGGTACGGCTGCTCGACGCGATGCGGGACGCCTGGATCGCGGACCTGCGGCGGGACGGCAAGTCCGAGGAGTCCGTCGCCAAACGGGTCCGACGCGGGGACGTCCTGCGCAACGCGCCCTACCTGGCGGTGCCCTGCCTCGTCATGGACGGCTCCCACCACTACGGCGACCCGCGCCGGGACGCGGCCGAACGCGAGATGTTCGTGGTCGCGGCGGGCGCGGGCGTACAGAACTTCCTGGTGGCGCTGGCCGGTGAACGGCTGGGCTCCGCGTGGGTGTCCTCGACGATGTTCTGCCGGGACGTCGTACGGGAGGTCCTCGACCTGCCCGACACCTGGGACCCGCTGGGCGCGGTGGCCGTCGGGCACCCGGCGGGGGCGCCGAGGGAGCGGGCACCGCGGACGGCTTCGGAGTTCGTCGCGGTGAGATGAGCTCCTTGGCGCCCGGGCGGGACAACGGACAGGGCCTAGGTGTATTGACCCGCAGGGTTGTTGACGCGGGTCTACACCTAGAGCCCTGTGATGTCGCCCGGGGTCATACGGGGTGCCCTGCGGGGCGGCACGCGGCCGCTCAGCAGGATCAGACGGGCCGCCCGGTGACGCTGGCCCGCGTAGGGGGCCAGGAGCTCCAGCATCGCGGCGTCGTCGGTCGTACGGTCGCCCGCGAGCGCCCAGCCGATGATGCCCGGGAGGTGGAGGTCGCCCGTCGTGACCTCGTCCGGGGCGCCGTTGCTGCGCTGGATCGTCTCCGCGCTCGTCCACGGGCCGATGCCCGGGATCAGTTCCAGGCGCCTGCGGGCCGCCGGCGGGTCCATGCCCACGGCCTCCTCCAGGCGGGCCGCGACCCTGGCCGCACGGACGATCGTCGCGGCGCGCTTGCCGTCGACGTTCGCGCGGTGCCACTCCCAGGACGGGATCCGCGTCCACGTCCGCGCGTCCGGCATCACGTACATGCCCTCGGGGACCGCCGGGCCCGGCGGTCCTGGCGGTCCTGGCGGTCCTGGCGCGGGCTCGCCGTACTTGCGTACGAGCAGCCGCCACGACCGGTAGGCCTCGTCCGCCGTGACCTTCTGTTCGAGGACCGACGGGATCAGCGACTCCAGCACCAGACCCGTGCGGGTCAGACGGAGACCGGGGCGGCGGCGGTGGGTCGCGAGGACCAGCTTGTGGCGGGGGACGAAGACGGTCGGGTCGTCCTCCGCGCCGAGCAGTGCGGGGGCGTGATCCAGGAGCCAGGCCGCGCCCGGGCCCCAGGCCTCGGCCTCCGCCGCGCCCTCCCGGACCGCCACCCGGATCGTGCCCGGACCGTCGGGAGTGCGGCTCGCCCGCCAGACGGAGCCGTCGGGGGTGACGCGGAAGGTGGGGTCGGCGGGGCCTCGGCGGAGGGGGCCGAGGGTGAGGCCGAGGTCGAGGGTCAGGTCCTGGTCCAGGTCCAGGTCCTGGCCGCGCTGGCGGTCCTGGCGGTCCTGGCCGTTCTGGCCGGGTACGGGGGTGTGGCCGCCGCGGACTGTCGTGCGGGTGGGGTTCGTGGGGGGTGTGAAGCGGCCGGCCATGGCTACGAGCGTAGCCCCGCGCGGGTGGGTCGCCACGTCCTCACCGCTGCCGTATGAGCCACGCCACCTCTGTGCGGGCCGCGCCGGCGCCACCTCTGTGCGGGCCGCCGCGCCTGTCGCCGGGTGGGCCGTGCCTGCGCCGTCTGCGCCGGCCGACCGCGCCGGCCGCTCACGCACCGCCCGTGTGGGCAATCGTCCCGCTGGGGCGGGACGGGTGGGCACACGGGACGGCGCTCTTGGCGGCGCGCCCGCCCCCTGCGCCTGCACCCGCACCCGCACCCGCACCCGCACCCGCACCAACAGCGCGACGCGCATCCGGTGCGGGTTACGGCGCGGAAGCCTGGGCCCGGCAAGGGGCGACGTTCCGTTGTGCCCACCCGTTCCGCCCCAGCGGAACGAATGCCCACAACGAGGTGGGCGGGGCGGGGCGACGCCCGGCGGGGGCTACTGGTCCGAGGAGAAGCGGACCGCGCCTGCGGGGAGGGTGGCCTCGCACCAGATGCGTATGCCGTCGCGGAGTTCGTTGTCCGGGCCCACCTGGGCTCCGTCGCCGATGACCGCGCCCGTGAGGACCGTGCGCGCGCCGATGCGGGCGCCCGCGCCTATCAGGGAGTCGGTGATCACCGCGCCCGGTTCGACGACCGCGCCCGCCAGCAGGGTGGAGCCCGTGATGCGGGCGCCCTCGCCGACCACCGCGTCCGCGCCGACGACGGTGCCGCCGGTGAGCTTGGCGTCCGGGGCGACGCGCGCCGACGGCAGGACCAGGCGGTCGCCGCAGCGGCCCGGGACGGCCGGGGAGGGCGCGCGGCCCAGGACCAGGTCGGCGGAGCCGCGGACGAAGGCCTGCGGGGTGCCGAGGTCCAGCCAGTACGTGGAGTCGACCATGCCCTGGAGGTGCGCGCCGGAGGCGAGGAGCTCGGGGAAGGTCTCCCGCTCGACGGAGACGGGGCGGCCGGCGGGGATCGTGTCGATGACCGAGCGCCGGAACACGTACGCGCCCGCGTTGATCTGGTCGGTGACGATCTCCTCGGGCGTCTGCGGCTTCTCCAGGAAGGCCGTGACGCGGCCGGTGGAGTCCGTGGGGACGAGGCCGAAGGCCCGCGGGTCGTCGACCCGGGTGAGGTGGAGCGAGACGTCCGCGCCCGAGGAGGAGTGCGTGGCGACGAGGGCCTGGATGTCGAGGCCCGTCAGGATGTCCCCGTTGAAGATCAGGACGGGGTCGTCGGGGCCCGAGCGCAGCCGCGAGGCCACGTTGCGTATCGCGCCGCCGGTGCCCAGCGGCTCCTCCTCGGTCACGTACTCCAGGCTGAGGCCGAGGGCGGAGCCGTCACCGAAGTGCGGCTCGAAGACCTCGGCCAGGTAGGAGGTGGCGAGCACGATGTGCTCGACGCCGGCGGCGCGGGCGCGGGCCAGCTGGTGCGTCAGGAAGGGGACGCCCGCCGCCGGAACCATGGGCTTCGGCGTGTTGACCGTGAGCGGTCGCAGCCGTGTTCCCTTGCCACCGACCAGGAGGATCGCTTCTGTCACCTTGTCGTCTCTGCTTCCTGTTCGGGGCCCGTCGGCTCGCCCGTCTCGGTCGTCCGTGCGATATGACCGGTCAGTTTAGGCAGATGGTTGCCCCGATGACCCCATCAGCTCCTTCCCTGATACTTCGCCGAGCTCGTGCGGGCCGTTCCGAGCTTGCCGTAGAGCCGTGCTCCGGGGCACTCCGTCGCGAATCCGTCACGGTGTCCGGCGATGGCGTTGAACTTGACCGTCCTGCCCTTCTTGTACAGGTTTCCGCCGCCGGAGACGAGGTAGGCGGCGCCCTTCGGATTGACCCCGTGGAGCCCGAGTTTCCAGGCCGTCAGACGGGCGACGGCGGTCACCACGGCGGCCGGCGGGGCGCTCTTGGTGAACGTGCCGAGGACGGCGATGCCCATGCTGTTGGTGTTGAACCCGAGGGTGTGTGCGCCGAGGACGGGCTTCGCGACTCCCCCGGCCCGGCCTTCGTAGATGTTTCCGCACTTGTCGACGGCGAAGTTGTAGCCGAAGTCTCGCCATCCACTGCTCTGGACGTGGTAGCGGTAGATACTGCGCAGAACGGAGGGCGCCTGGGCGCAGGTGTAGTTGTTGCCGGTCGCGCTGTGGTGCACGAAGGCGGCCTTGATGCTCTTGGTGTAGACGAAGCCCTTCTCGCGGATGCGCTCGTCGGCGCCCCAGCCCTTACGGGTGATGATCTTGGGGCGGGGGCCGATGTACGGCTTCGCCTGGGCCGCCGCCGCCTTGGCGGGGGCCTGGACCGACGGGGCCTTGGCCTCCTGCGCCCTCGGCAGGTACGGGACCGTGAGCTCCGTCGCCTCCTTCGACAGGGCCGGGATCCAGGACGCGCCGTACGGGGCCAGCTGGGAGTTGACCCCGCTGACCGCCGCCTCCTCCGCGCTCAGGCCGAGGGGGGTGAGGGGTCCGAGGGCGGTGAGGGGGCTCGCCGGGGCGCCGGGGGCCGGGGGCGCCGCCGCGGTACGGGGTGTGGTCGTGGTCGTGTTCGTCGGGGGCGTGGCCTTCGTGGGCGTGGTCGTGGCGGGTGTGGCGGTCGACGCCTCTCCCGGCGCCGCCGGGGGCTCGCCCGGGTCCACCAGTTCCAGGCGCAGGCCCGCGGGAAGGCCTTCCTCCCCTCGTACGCGGATCTCCACGCCGTCCGAGTCGCCGACCCACAGCGGCGCCGTGGAGCCCTTGAGCGCACGTCCGGTGCCCTCCGCCGTGTCGGGGTCGGCGCCGTGCTCCTCGTTGTGGGTCTCCACGTCCTGCCACTCCGACCAGGCGCCGTCGGCGGCGGCCCGGGTGCGGACCTGCACGGAGCCGTGCAGGGCGGCCGTCGGGTCGTCCCACACGACACCGACGAGGGAGAAGGGTCTGACGTCGCGTCGGGTGAGTCCCTGCGCTCCGGAGTCGTCCGCCCCGCCGCCCAGGGACCGGTCGGCGCCGCCGAGCGGCTCCAGCGGGAGGGACTGGGTGGCGCCTGGCAGTTCGGGCGCGGGTGGCTGTGCGGTGGACGCCGGTGGCAGCCCGAGCCCCGAGGGAACCGCGGCCGCCGCGGGCGCGGCAAGGGAGACCGGCAGGGCGAGGACCGCCGCGCAGGTCACGGCGATCGAGGAGGCGAGTGAGGCACGCATGGGCCGATCGTGCGTAATCGGGGGCCGTTCCGCGCGTCGGGAACCGGCCCGGAAACTGATGCCTCGTCGGGCCGACCGGTGGACGGTGTCACCGGTACGGCGGACCCCCGCGCGGCCGCCCGCGTACGCTGTCCGGCGTGAACGCCACCGACCGCACCCCCGCCGACCTGCTGCGATCCGCGCTCGCCGCGGACCCCGCCCGCCCCTTGGTCACCTTCTACGACGACGCCACCGGTGAGCGGGTGGAATTGTCCGTCGCCACCTTCGCCAATTGGGTGGCCAAAACGGCGAACCTGCTCCAGGGCGAGCTGTCCGCCGCGCCCGGCGACCGGCTCGCGCTGCTGCTGCCCGCGCACTGGCAGACGGCCGTGTGGCTGCTCGCCTGCTCGTCGGTCGGGGTGGCCGTGGAGGTCGGCGGCGACGCCGCGGACGCGGACCTCGTGGTCGCGGGGCCGGACGCGCTGGAGGCGGGTCTCGCCTGTTCCGGGGAGCGGATCGCGCTCTCCCTCGCCCCGTTGGGCCGCCGCTTCCCCACCGTGCCCGCCGGATACGCGGACTACGCGGTCGAGGTGCCGAGCCAGGGCGACCGGTTCGCCCCGTTCGTACCGGTCGATCCGGATGCTCCCGCGCTCGTCGTCGACGGTACGGAGCGCAGCGGCGCGCAGCTCGTCGAGCAGGCCCGCGCGGACGCGGAGGCACTCGGCCTCACCCCCGGCGCCCGGCTGCTCTCCGGGCTCGGGTACGGGGACTGGAAGGGTCTCTCGACCGGTCTGTTCGCGCCTCTCGCGGCCGGTGGCTCCGTGGTGCTCTGCCGGAACCTGGAGCAGCTCGCCCCCGAGTCCCTCGACAAGCGGGTGGAGAGCGAGCGGGTGACCTCCACCGCCGTCTGACCCGCGACCGCCCCGCCCGTCTCCGCCCCCGGTCCGACCGCCGCAGGCGTCTCCGCCTCCCGGTCCGCGGCCGCCGCACACGTCTCCGCTCCTCCCGGCCCGCGGCGGCCGACCGGCCTCGCCCGGCGGCCGTGCGACGCCCTCCTGCACCAGCCCGTGTCCCGGAAAGCGCCCGTTCGGCTTAGCACCGCGCCGAGTCCCCGGGTCCGTGAGCCCCGTCCGGTACATGATCGGCCGGGGGGACTCGACTCCTTCCGCACAACCATGCGTCGGGTTCGGCCGTCTCCTTCTACGACCGGCGGCCGCCCGGCGCGCCGCCGACGCCATGAAGGACGGACTCAGACGTGACGGACCGTGCGGGCACGCCAGCCGAACCGGACCCGCCGGCGACGGAGGGCGCGGCTCCCGGGGCTCCCGAGGAGCCGCGCCGACGCCATTGGCTGCGGTGGGCGGCGCTCGGCGTCGCGATCGTCGTGCTGGCCGCCGCCGGGGTGGGCTGGTGGTTCTACCGGAAGCTCGACAACAACATCACCACGGACACCACCGCCGCCGCCGAGCTCCAGAGGTACGAGAAGGAGCGCCCGACGGCGGCCGTCTCGGCCGCCCGGAACATCCTGCTCATCGGCTCGGACACCCGGGCCGGCGAGGGGAACCGCAAGTACGGCAGGGACAAGGGCACCCAGCGCTCGGACACGACGATCCTGCTGCATCTGTCGGCGGGGAAGAAGAGCGCGACCGCGATGTCCCTCCCGCGCGATCTGATGGTGACGATCCCGAGCTGCCGCAAGGCCGACGGGACCCGTACCCGTGAGCAGTTCGCGCAGTTCAACTGGGCCTTCGAGTTCGGCGGTACGGCGTGCACGATCCGTACCGTCGAGAAGCTGACCGGGATCCGGGTGGACCACCACATGGTGATCGACTTCCGGGGCTTCAAGAAGATGGTGGACGCGGTCGACGGGGTGGAGGTCTGCCTCAAGGAGCCGGTGAACGATCCCGACGCGAAGCTGAAGCTGCCCGCGGGGCGCCAGACGCTGCACGGGGAGCAGGCTCTCGGCTTCGTACGGGCCCGGAAGTCGATCGGCAACGGCAGCGACACGGAACGCATCGACCGCCAGCAGCAGTTCCTCGGCGCGCTGGTCAGCAAGGTGCAGAGCGACGGGGTCCTGCTGAACCCGACCAAGCTCTATCCGGTCCTGGACGCGGCCACCAAGGCGATCACGACCGACCCGGGACTCGACTCGCTGCGGGACCTGTACGACCTGGCGCGCTCGATGCGGGCCATCCCGACGGAGAAGGTGCAGTTCCTCACGGTCCCCCGTCGCTCCTACACATACGACGCCAACCGGGACGAACTGGTGCAGCCGGCGGCGAGTCAACTCTTCAAGCAGCTACGGGAGGACCGGCCCGTCGTGGTGACCCCGGACGAGGAGAAGAAGACCGGGGCGGACGGCAAGCCGGACGACGGGGACGCTCCGGCGCCCTCCGTCACACCGACCTTCACGGGGCGGAACGCGGCGGAAGGTGTGTGCTCCTAGAAGGGGCCGCGGGGGCGGCGGGTAAAGGGCACACCAAGGGGAGGACTGAGAGCGATGAGGTTTGAGCAAATTGCCCGGTTGTAAGGGGCGTGGAATTTGTCACGCGCGTCGCCCCGCGCTGAACTGGGCGGATAGTGTGACGCGACCCGGTGCACCCCGACCGCGTGGTCGCGCTCACCGAGGATCGAACGACCGAGAGAGCGGCGCCCTGTGGGGGAGGCGCCTCGCGTGGCACCGACGGAGGACTCGAATAACCGTGGACGCGCACAGCCGTGGACGGGCGGACGAGATCGATCCCGCCGACCAGTGGGTGCTCAACCCGCAGACGGGCAACTACGAACTGCGACTGGACCACTCCGCTGGGCAGTCGCAGGCGCCGTCCAGGCCCCGTAGATCCACCGTTCCCGCCCCCTCGCCCGCCGACACCCCCGTCGAGGCACCCGTACCCGGCCAGCGCCGCCGCAGGGTCTCCGAGCCGGACGACGGCGGCCAGCCGCCCGCGAGCCGCCGCAAGCGCAAGCAGGGCGCGTCCCGCAAGAAGAAGGTCCTGCTGTGGACCGGCGGCACGATGGCGTTCGTCCTCGTCGGCGGCGCCACCGGCGCGTACATGCTCTACAAGAAGCTGGACGGCAACATCGGTTCCGTCGACGTCGGCAACGCCGCCGTGCAGTCGGAGACGATGGACGGGCCGCTCAACATCCTGATCATCGGCAACGACGTCCGTACCGGTGAGGGCAACGAGGCCTACGGCAACAAGACGAACGTCACCGGCCACGCCGACACCACGTTCCTCATCCACATCTCCGAGGACCGGACCAACGCGACGGCCCTGAGCATCCCCCGCGACCTCAAGCTCAAGATCCCGGACTGCCCCACGAAGCAGCCCGACGGCTCGACCAAGGTCATCCCCGGCTCCGTCGGCACGACCCGGTTCAACGAGTCGTTCGGCGTCAACGGCCGGGACCCGGGCTGCACGATGCGCACCATCACGCAGATGACCGGCGGGGTGGGCATCAACCACTTCATGATGGTCGACTTCAACGCCGTCAAGACGCTGTCGACGGCGGTCGGCGGCGTGAAGGTCTGTCTCGCCAAGCCCATCCGGGACAAGAACTACTCCAAGCTCAACCTGCCCGCGGGCGAGCACCGGATCCAGGGCGAGGACGCGCTCGCGTTCCTCCGCAACCGCCACGGTCTCGGCAACGAGAGCGACCTGGACCGCATCAAGATGCAGCAGCAGTTCCTCGCGTCGATGATGCGGCAGCTGAAGGAAGACACCCTGGGCAGCCCGTCGCAGCTGATCGACGTCGCGAACGCGGCGACCGAGGCGCTCACGGTCGACAAGGGCATAGACAGCGTCCTGAAGCTGACCACCCTGGCCAAGGAGATCGGAAAGGTCGACCTGAAGAACATCAGCTTCATGACCGTTCCGGTGAAGGACAACCCCGACGAGCCGCCCAACAGGCGGGCGACCGTCGTCCTGGACGAGACCAAGGCTCCCCAGGTGTTCGGCATGATCCAGAACGACGTCTCCTTCACCGAGGTGAAGAAGAAGCAGCAGGAGGCGAAGAACGCCCAGGCGCAGGCCCAGGCGAAACTCCTCCAGGGAGCGCGCGCCGAGGCCGTCGACGTACGCGTCGACGTCTTCAACGGCAGCGGCATCCAGGGCGCGGCCCAGTCGACCATCAACTGGCTGCAGAACGAGCAGGGCGTGACCCGCTCCACCAACAAGAGCAACGCCCCCGAGAAGGCGGCGAAGACCACGCTCACCTACGCACCGAACCAGGCCGATCAGGCCCGCAAGCTCGCGGACATGATGGGCCTGCCGGCCACGGCTCTCAAGCCGGGCACACAGGACGCCGGGGAACGCGAGCCCATGACGCTCGTCCTCGGCGCCGACTTCAAGGGCGCGGGGGTGCCCGTCAACGGTCCGACGAAGGCGCCGGACGTCGAGAAGGTAGAAGCTGACAAGCAGGTGTGCGCCAAGTAACCCGGAAACACCGGGACTTGGTGCGCTCCTGACTGACGAGGGGACCTGGGGTGGGACAGAACAGCGTGCGCGGGGAGGGAACGCGGGGACGCGTTCCGCGCGCCCGAGAACTGGGCTGGGACGACGAGCTGTACGGCGCGGGTGAGGCCACCGGCGCCGGAGCCGACGCTCCCGAGGGCGCCGAGACGGCCGAGGGCTCCGGTGCGACGACCCGCGCCGAGCGCCGGCGCGGAGCCGGCAACGGCGCGGGCAGCGGTCCGGGCGGCGGTGCCGACGGGCGGGCGGGCCACCGTCGCGGCGGCTCGCGCCGACGCGCCAAGAAGGCCGGCAAGCGCAGGGTGCTGCGCTGGGTCGCGATCACCCTGTCGGTGCTGATACTCGGCACGGCCGGCGCCGGATACCTGTACTACGAGCATCTGAACGGCAACATCCGCGGCGGTTCCCGCGCGGGCGGCAACAGCGGCGTCACGAAGGCCGCACCGAACGCCCTCGGCGACACCCCGCTCAACATCCTCCTGATCGGCTCCGACAGCCGCGCCGACGCCAAGAACGTGGCACTCGGCGGCGGCAAGGACCTCCGCGACGCGAAGCCGCTCGCGGACGTCCAGATGCTGCTGCACGTGTCGGCCGACCGGCAGAACGCCTCCATCGTCTCCATCCCGCGCGACACCATCGTGCCGATCCCGCAGTGCAAGGACGAGAACGGCTCCACGTTCGCGGCGACGACCACCTCCCCGATCAACGAGACGCTGGGGCGCGGGGGTCCCGGCTGCACGCTGACCACCTGGGAGAGCCTCACCGGCGTCTACATCGACCACTGGATGATGATCGACTTCGCGGGTGTGGTGGCGATGGCCGACGAGGTCGGCGGCGTCCCCGTCTGTGTGAAGACGGGCGTCTACGACAAGCCGACCAGGCGGGTCAAGGGCGGCTCGGGCCTGAAGCTTCCCCAGGGCACCCACGAGATCCAGGGCAAGCAGGCCCTCCAGTGGCTCCGCACCCGGCACGCCTTCGGCAACGACCAGGGCCGGGCCAAGGCCCAGCACATGTACCTCAACGGCATGGTCGAGAAGCTCCAGAAGCAGAACGCCTGGAGCGACACCGGTCAGCTGATGGGGCTGGCGGAGACCGCCACGCAGGCGCTCCAGGTCTCCGACGAACTGAAGTCGGTGAAGAAGCTCTTCGACCTGTCGATGCAGCTCAAGAACGTGAAGATGAACCGCCTCACGACGGCGACGGTCCCGACGGTCGAATGGCCCCGGGACAGGAACAAGCTCGAGATGGTGAAGTCGTCCGCCGACAAGATGTGGGCGATGCTCCGCGACGACGTCGCCTTCGACAAGAACGGCAAGCCGGCCGGGCCCAAGCCGACGGCGAGCGCGTCCGCGAAGCCGAAGGCCGTCGCCGCGGCGCCGGGCTCCGTCCCCGTCACGGTCGCCAACGGCACCGCGGGCACCGACGAGGCGCCCGTCGAGGGCCGCGCCAAGGCGATCGCCACGGCCCTGACGGAGAAGGGCTTCAGCCAGGCCGAAGCCTCCCGGGAGCCACAGCCCCGCGAGGACACGGTCGTCCTCTACCCGAAGGACTCCGGCGACCAGGGCAAGGCCGACGCCGCGTCCGTGGCGAAGGCCCTCGGGCTGCCGGAGGCCAGGGTCCGGGCCGATGCCAAGGCGGAGGGCATCACGCTCGTCGTCGGCGCGGACTGGCGTGAGGGCACTGCCTACAAGGCCCCGGCGTCGGAGGCGGGCGACCTGCCCGACGGTGCCGACGACAAGGCGACCTGCATGGACATCTACTCGGTCTACCAGTGGGACGGGAAGAGCTGAACCGTCACTGCAACCACGGACGACCAGCGACCGACGACTGACCGCTGACGACTGATGGCCGGGCCCCTCACGGGCCCGGCCATCAGTCGTCCATCACGTCGATCGTCGGCGGGGAGCGGTCAGACCGTCTCGGACTCGTCGGTCCGCACGGCCGGCCGGCGGCTCGCGATGACCCTCTTCGCCAGCGAGCGGGGGCTCGTCAGGAAGCCGTACCCCCACGACATGTGCATCGTCGCCAGCGCCACCGGGATCTGCAGACGCGCCTTGAGCGACAGACCCTTGCCCGCCGGGACCGACCCTGCGGTGATCGCGGCGAGGTAGCCGGCCGGGATCACGAAGCCGAGCGGCGTGAGGACGGCGCCCACGACCACGCCCGCGGCGATGGCGCAGACGGCGGTCGGCGGGGCCAGATAGCGGAGGTTGATGGAGCCCTCGTGGTAGCGGGCCACCACATGGCGCCAACGGCCGTAGTCCTTGTACTGCTTGGCGAGCGCGCGGACGCTGGGCCGCGGGCGGTACTGGACGCGCAGCTCCGGCGAGAACCAGATCAGGCCGCCGGCCTCGCGGATGCGGAAGTTCAGCTCCCAGTCCTGGGCGCGGATGAACTCCACGTTGTAGCCGCCCTGCCGCTCCAGCGCCTCGCGCCGGAAGACACCCAGGTACACGGTCTCCGCGGGGCCCGCCTCGCCGCCCGTGTGGAAGGCGGCGTTGCCGACACCGATCTTCGAGGTCATCGCGGCGGCGACCGCGTCCTCCCAGGCGTTCTCGCCCTCGGCGTGCATGACACCGCCGACGTTCTGCGCGCCGGTCTCCTCCAGGAGCCGGACGGCGGTGGCGATGTAGTTCGGGGAGAGCATGCCGTGGCCGTCCACGCGCACCACGATCGGGTGGCGTGAGGCCTTGATCGCCGCGTTGAGAGCGGCGGGCGTACGGCCCGTGGGGTTCGGCACGGTCTTGACGCGGGGGTCCTCGCGGACGAGCTCGGCGGCGATCTCGTCGGTGCGGTCCGTGGACGGGCCGAGCGCGATCACCACCTCCATCTCGCCGTCGTACTCCTGCTCCAGGATGTGACGAACCGAGGTGCGCAGATACCGCTCCTCGTTGAGGACCGGCATGATCACGGAGACGGGGGGCATGGTTCCTCGGGGGTTCGGGGGTCGCCCCCCGGGAGACAGCAGAATTGCCCGCCACGTTACCGCGAATGGGGGACAGGGGTGCGCGCCGCCCGGGTGGTGCTCCCTTGCGCTGATCGTATGGGCCTACCGTGCTCACGGTTCCCTTTGTCACACCCGCGGAGGTGTCCGTCCGTGCCGCCCACACCGCCCCGCACGCCCCGTCCCCGGCCCGCGGCCCGTCGTGCGCCGGTCCGCCGGCGGCGGAGGCGCCCCCGGTGGGGGATGCGGATGGCGACGGCGCTCTCCGTGACGGTCCTCGCCGCGGGCGGGATCGGGCACGCCGTGGTGACCGGCCTGGACACGGGGATCACCCGCGTCGACCCCTTCAAGGACATGAAGAACCGGCCGCAGGCCGGGAACGGTATGAACGTCCTCGTCGTCGGCACCGACGGCCGGGACCGGATCACCCCGGAGGAGAAGGCGAAGTACCGGCTCGGCGGCGCGCCCTGCCACTGCACCGACACCGTGATGCTCGTCCACATCTCGGAGGACCGGGAGCGGGCGAGCGTGGTGAGCCTGCCCCGTGACTCGTACGCCGAGATGCCCGAGCACACCGACCTCATCAGTGGAAAGAAGCACCAGGCGCATCCGGTGAAGCTGAACGCGGCGTACGCCGAGGGCGGGCCCGGGCTCACCGTGCGGACCGTCGAGTCGATGACCCGCATCAAGATCGACCACTACCTGGAGGTCGACTTCACCAGCTTCATGAAGACCGTGGACGCGGTCGGCGGGGTGCAGATCTGTACGGCCCGGCCCGTGAAGGACGCGTACACGGGGCTCGACCTGACCGCCGGCACCCATGAGCTCGACGGCGGCCAGGCGCTGCAGTACGTGCGCTCCCGGCATATCGACGGGGCCGCCGACATCGGGCGGATGCAGCGGCAGCAGCGTTTCCTCGCGGCGCTGATCGACCGGACGACCAGCGGCGGGGTCCTGTTCAACCCGGTGCGGTTCCGCGAGGTCGCCACGACGATGCTGAGCTCCGTCCGGGCCGACCAGGACTTCGGTACGGATCAGCTGCTCGCCCTCGCCAAGGCGATGCGCGGCTTCACCCCGGCGTCCTCGGAGTTCGTGTCCGTTCCGATCGGGGACATGAGCTTCCCCGTCAAGGGCATCGGGTCGACGGTGAAGTGGGACGCGACGAAGGCGCAGAAGCTGTTCCAGGCGCTGCGGGAGGACCGGCCGCTCTCCCCCGCCGCGCCGGCCTCCTCCTCCTCGGCGAAGGCCCCCAGGGCCGTGACCGTGGACGTGGCGCCCCGCGCGGTGCGGGTGCAGGTCTACAACGGGACCCGGACGGACGGGCTCGGCCGGAAGGTGGACGACGCGCTGCGCGCGACCGGTTTCGACACCACCCGGGCGCCGATGACCGGGGCCGGGAAGGAGCTGGCGCGGACGGTCGTGGAGTACGACCCGCGCTGGGACCGCTCGGCGAAGTCCCTCGCGGCGGCGCTGCCGGGGGCGGAGCTCCGGGCGGTCACGGGGCGGGGCGGGACGCTGCGGGTGACCGTGGGTGCCGACTACAAGGGTGTGACGGCGGTCCGGGCCGAGGAGACGAGGCGGGGCGGCCCGTTCGAGGCGGTGACGGGGGACCAGGTGGTGTGCCCGTGACGACGCGGAAGGCGGCATCGGCGGACGGCGGCCGGACGCGGTGGGCCGCCACCGGGTATGCGCTGGTGGGCGCGGCCCTCGCCCCTCAGTCCTCGTAGCCCTCGGCGGCCCGGCGTTCGCGCAGCTCCTTGATGGCCTGGCGGCGGGCCAGCCGGTGGGTGCGGCGGATCTGGGCCTCCTGGTTGCGGCGCTTGTCCTTCTCCGTCTCCGGGACGACCTGGGGGACGGAGCGCGGCTTGCCGTCCGCGTCGACGGCGGCGAAGACCAGATAGGCGGAGCCGACCTGGGTGGCGGGCGTGGACTCGTTCCAGCGCTCGGCCATGACCCGTACGCCGACCTCCATGGACGACCGGCCGGTCCAGTTGACCTGGGCCTTCACATGCAGCAGGTCGCCGACCCGCACCGGCTCGAGGAAGACCATCTCGTCCATCGAGGCGGTCACCGCCGGTCCGCCCGAGTGCCGGCCCGCGACGGCGCCCGCCGCGTCGTCCACCAGCTTCATGATCACGCCGCCGTGCACCGTACCGAGGAGGTTGGTGTCGTGGCTGGTCATGATGTGGCTGAGGGTGGTGCGGGAGGCGGAGGTGGGCTTGCCCGGGATATCGCCCTGATCTGTCATGCCCTCCACCATATGCCGGGTCTCGTGGCGGTCGCCGTTCGGTCCGGTTTGCATCAGCTTGGCAACAGCACCGGTCCGATGTTCCACCCGCCCTGTCGCGCGCAAAGCCCTGCCCGGCACACTGGACCGCATGAATGACTGGCCCGAAGACGGCGGCTACGGCCGTGGCAACGCGAACTCCCAGCCCGAGGGACCTCGCCGGATGAGCCATGTGCAGCGCCCGCAGGTTCCGCAGCAGCCGCCGCGCCACGACCAGGGCTACAACCCGAACTTCACGCAGGCCCAGGGCGCGGGCTACGACTCCGGTTACAGCTCGGGCCAGGTCTACGGCGGCCCGCAGGGCGGCGGGAACGCCGCCGTGCCTCCGCAGTACGCGCCGGGCCCCGGCGCCGGCGGTCCCGGGCGGCCCGCCCCGGACTGGCGCAAGCGCATCAAGGTCGGCTCGATCGTGCTGGTCGTCGGCGTCCTCGCCTGGGGCATCGGCACCTATGCGTGGGCCAGCTCACAGATGCGGAACGAGGTCGACCTCTCCAAGGTCATCGAGCGGCCGTCCGAGGGCGACTGCACGACGTATCTGATCGTCGGCTCGGACAGCCGTGAGGGCATGACCGCCGAGGAGAAGAAGAAGCTCCACACGGGCTCCGCCGAGGGCAAGCGGACCGACTCGATGATGATCCTCGCGGCCTGCTCCAGCGGGAACACGATGGTCTCGCTCCCCCGTGACTCCTGGGTGACGATCCCCAGCTTCGTGGGCTCCGAGTCGGGCAAGTCGTATCCGGCGCGCGGCGGCTCCAAGCTGAACGCGGCCTACGCGATGGACGGCCCCGAGCTGCTGGTGCGGACCGTCGAGTTCAACACCGGGCTGCGCATCGACCACTACGCGGAGATCGGCTTCGCCGGCTTCGCGAACATCGTGGACGCGCTCGGCGGTGTCGAGCTGAACATCGACAAGGGCTTCAAGGACAAGAAGTCCGGCGCCGACTTCCAGGCGGGCACGCAGACCCTCAACGGCGAGCAGGCCCTGGCCTTCGTCCGGACCCGGTACGCCTTCGCCCAGTCGGACCTCCAGCGGACGAAGAACCAGCAGAAGTTCCTCTCCGCCCTGGCCAACGAGGCGGCGACGCCGGGCACGATCCTCAACCCGTTCGCGCTGTACCCGACGCTGGGCGCGGGTCTGGACACGCTGATCGTGGACAAGGACATGTCGCTGTACGACCTCGGCACGATGTTCTTCGCGATGAAGGGCATCAGCGGCGGTGACGGCAAGTCCATGAACATCCCGATCGCGGGCAAAGCGCCGCAGAACTCCCTCAAGTGGGACATGCCGAAGGTGAAGCAGCTGGTCGAGCAGATCAGGAACGACGAGAAGGTCACCGTCGAGTCGGACCGCTGATCCGCCGCCGATCCGCCGATCCGCCGATCCGCCGATCCACTGACGTACGGGCAAGGGCGCCCTCCCCCGCCGGGGAGGGCGCCCTTCTCCGTGCCTGCCCGGGGTTACGGGAGGTTGCGGGCCATGACGATGCGCTGGACCTGGTTGGTGCCTTCGTAGATCTGGGTGATCTTGGCGTCGCGCATCATGCGCTCGACGGGGTAGTCGCGGGTGTAGCCGTAGCCGCCGAGGAGCTGGACGGCGTCGGTGGTGACCTCCATGGCGACGTCGGAGGCGAAGCACTTGGCGGCGGCGCCGAAGAAGGTGAGGTCCTCCTTCTCGCCTCCGGCGGAGACGCGCTCGGACTTGGCGGCGGCGGCGTAGGTGAGCTGGCGGGCGGCCTCCAGCTTCATGGCCATGTCGGCGAGCATGAACTGGACGCCCTGGAAGTC
>NZ_JBIRMW010000030.1:0-35627 GCF_044331325.1 Streptomyces sp. NPDC017246
GGGAGGGTTTCCCCGCGGGGTTATTGGTTTGGTATGTGTGGTCTTGGTTGTGTCTTGGGGGGGGGGGGGGGGGGGGGGGGGGCCGGGCGGGGGCACGCCGTCGGGACCCGGCCCGGACCACCGGCTTCACACGCCCGCCGTCACCGGTCCCGGTGCGGGCGGGAAGTGGCCCACCTCGACGAAGAAGTCGACGTACCGGGCGAAGAGTTCGGCGGTCAGGGGCGGGCAGTCGACGCCGGTGCCGGCGAGGGCGGCGAGGGTCTCGGAGGTGTCGATCGGCGGGTAGAAGCCGTCGGTGTCGGAGGTCATCATCTCGAAGGCGTGCAGCAGCGGACGCAGGGCGTTGCCGGCGCTCTCGGCGACCTTGTCGTGCCAGCCGCGGCTGTCCTGCTCCTCCAGCGCGTACCCGTGCGCCCGCAGGTGCCGCACGCACTGGTCCAGGCTGAGGGAGGACTGGTTGAACAGGTGGAACGTACGGCCGGTGGTGTCCTCGTCGCGGGAGAGGGTGGTGATGGCGGCGCTGACGTAGTCGACCGGCAGCAGGTGGAAGCGGCCCGTGGTGCCGGCGGGCACCGCCGCGGACTGGATGATGCCCTTGAGGCTGAGCCAGACGAAGTCCCGGGTCTGGCAGGCGCCGTTGCGTGTGTCGCCGGAGATCACGTCGACCCGGTAGACCGAGACGGGCAGCCCCCGTTCGCGGGCGGTGCCGATGAGCTGCTCGGCGACCCACTTGCTCTGCAGGTAGCCGCTGGGCAGCGCCTCGGCGGGGCCGGTCGGGTCGGTCACCTTCAGTGCGACGCCCTCCTCCCGTACGCCGTCGAAGACGCCGACGGTGGAGACGTAGTGGACGGGGACGGTGCGGTGACGGGCCGCCAGGCGCAGCACCTCCTGGGTGCCGCGGACGTTGGCGTCGCGCAGCGCCGTGTACGGGTGCAGCCAGTGGACCCTGGCGCCGTTGTGGTAGACGGCGTCGACGGTCCGTGCGAGGGCGTCGAAGTGCTCCTCGGTGAGTCCGAGCCGTTCCTCGGCCAGGTCGCCCAGGACGAGGCGGAGGCGGCTCTCGTCGACCTCGTCCCACAGCCGGTACCACTCCATGTTGGTCCGCAGCCGCTTCCTCGCCTCGTCCTGGTCGGCGCCGCGGACCAGGCAGTGGATCGTCGCCGTGGTGCTGCGCATCAGGTCGCGCAGCAGGAAGGCGCCGAGGAAGCCGGTGGCTCCGGTCAGCAGGACGTGGCGCGGCCGGGCGGCCGAGGTGAGGACCTCGGCTGCCGGGCGGATGTCGTCGGCCAGGCGTACCTCGGCGGTGAAGTCGACGGCGGGCGGGGCGGCGGTGTCCCGGCCGGTTCCGCCGGGGAGCTGTGCGCCGACGAAGGCGGCGAGGGCGGCGGGGGTGGGGTGGTCGAAGACGAGTGTCGCGGGGAGTCTGGTGCCGGCCAGGGCGCTGAGGCGGTTGCGGAGCTCCACGGAGGTCAGGGAGTCGAAGCCCAGCTTGGTCAGCGGCTGTCCGGGCTGGATGCCGGCCGTGTCGGGGTGGCCGAGTACGGCGGCGCCGAGGGTGAGTACCGCGTCCAGGACGGCCTGTTCGCGCTCGGGTCCCGCCAGGCCGGCGATCCTGTCGGCGAGCGAGCCGGTCGCGGCCTCGTCCTGGCCGGCGGCGTCGCGGCGGTCCGGGGCGGGGGCGAGTGCGGTGAGGACGGCGGGGACGCGGCCGGGCTGTTCGCGCAGGACGGCGATGTCCAGGGGGGTCGCCACGACGGCCGGCCGGCCCAGCGCGACGGCCCGGTCGAGCAGGGCGGGTCCCTGCCGCTGGGGGACGGGGCGGAAGCCGCTGCGGGCGATGCGTCCGAGGTCGGTCTCGCTGAGATGGCCGCTCATGCCGCCGGACTGTTCCCACAGCCCCCAGGCGACCGAGGTGGCGGGCAGGCCGTGCGCGTGCCGGTGCTGGGCGAGGGCGTCCAGGAACTGGTTGGCGGCGGCGTAGTTGGACTGGCCGGGTCCGCCGACGGCCGCGGCGATGGAGGAGAACAGGACGAAGGCGGTGAGCTTGTCGTCCCGGGTGAGGCGGTGCAGGTTCCAGGCGGCGTCGACCTTGGGCCGCAGGACGCCGTGGAGCCGCTCGGGGGTCAGGGCGGTGACGAGGCCGTCGTCCAGGACGCCGGCGGCGTGTACGACGCCGGTCAGCGGCAGGCCGGCGGGGATCGTGGCCAGGAGCTCGGCGAGCGCGGTGTGGTCGGCCGTGTCGCAGGCGGCGAGGGTGACCCGGGCGCCCAGCCCGGTCAGTTCGGCCGACAGCTCCTTCGCGCCGGCGGCGGCCGGGCCGCTGCGGCTGGTGAGCAGGAGGTGGCGCACCCCGTGCTCGGTGATCAGGTGGCGGGCGAAGAGGGCGCCGAGGCTGCCGGTGCCGCCGGTGATCAGGACCGTGCCGTCGGGGTTCCAGACCGGGGCGGTGCCGGGAGCGGGTGCGGTGGCCCGGGCCAGGCGGGGGACGTAGACCCCTGCGGCGCGCAGGGCGGCCTGGGGTTCGCCGGCGGCGGCGAGGGCGTTGAGCTGTCCTACGACGTGCCCCGCGCCGGCGGTGGTGGGAGCGGGGGCGGCCGAGGCGTCGGGGGCGGCCGGAGCGGGGGCGAGGAAGGCGTCGGGGTCGGCGTCGGGGTCCGTGTCGACCAGGACGATACGGCCGCTGTGTTCGGACTGGGCCGAGCGGAGCAGGCCCCAGACGGCCGCGCCGGCCAGGTCGGTGACGTCCTCGCCCTCGTCGGTGGCGACCGCGCCGGAGGTGGCCACCACCAGGCGGGTCCCCTCCAGGCGCTCGTCGGCCAGCCACTGGCGCAGCAGCGTGAGGACCTTCTCCGTGGTGGCGTGGACCGAGCCGGGCAGCGAGCCGGCCGGCTCCGGGCGGGTGCGCAGGACGACGAAGGGCACCTCCCGGCCGGCGGCGACGGCCGCGGCCACCTCGGCGGGGCTGGTGAAGTCGCCGTCGTCGCCGAGGGTCGCCGGGCGGGTCTCCCCCGCCGCCTCCACGCCCAGCGGCGTCCAGCCCATGTGGAACAGGGAGTCGTCGTGCCGGCGGACGGCCGTCGCGAACGCGCCGTCGTCCAGGGCGCGCACCGCCGCCCCGGCGACGAGGGCGACGGGCTGCCCGGACGGGTCGGCGAGTTCGACGCGCGCGCCGTCGTGGTGGGGGGTGATGCGGACCCGCAGCGAGGTGGCGCCGGTCGCGTAGAGCCGTACGCCGTTCCAGTGCCCGGCGAGCGGCGCGCCGTCCCCCACGGCGGGCAGCAGGGGCCGCAGGGCCGCGTCGAGGAGGGCGGGGTGCAGGGTGAAGCCCTCGGCGGCGCCGGCCGGTTCGGGCAGGGTGACCTCGGCGAGGAGTTCCTCGCCGCGGCGCCATGCGGTGGTGAGGCCCTGGAACGCCGGCCCGTAGGCGAGGCCCGCGTCGGAGAGTGCGGCGTAGAGGTCTTCGAGGGCGATCTCCGTGGCATCGGCGGGCGGCCAGGGGGCCGGTGTGAACGCGGGGCCCCGGGCGGTGACACTCAGGGTGCCGTGGGCGTGCCGGGTCCACGGGGCGTCGGGGTCGTCGGGGCGGCCGTGGACGGTGAGCGGGCGGCGTCCGGCGGTGTCGGGGGTGCCCACGGCGACCTGGAGCTGGTGGGTGGCGCCGGTGCCGAGGACGAGCGGGGTGTCCAGGACGAGTTCGTCCAGGGTGGTCGCCCCCGACTCGTCGCCGGCCCGGACGGCGAGTTCCACGAGCGCGGCGGGCGGCAGCACCGCGGAGCCGGCGACGGTGTGGTCGGCGAGCCAGGGGTGGGTGCGGGTGGAGAAGGTGCTGGTGAACACGGTCCGGTCGGTGTCGGCGAGGGCGACGGCGGCGCCGAGCAGGGGGTGGCCGGTCGGCCGCATGCCCAGGCCGGTGGCGTCGGGTGCGGCGGTGGCCGACTCCACCCAGTAGCGCTGGTGCTGGAAGGCGTACGTGGGCAGGGCGACGCGGTGGGCACCGGTGCCGGCGAAGAACCCGGCCCAGTCGACGAGGACGCCGTGCTGGTGGAGCCGGCCGAGCGCGGTGACGGCGGTGTCGGCCTCGGGCCGGCCGCGGCGCGTCAGGGCCACGGCGGAGGGGACGAGTTCGGCGGCGAGGGCGGACAGGACGCCGTCGGGGCCGAGTTCCAGGGTGGCGGTGACGCCCTGGGCGGTCATCGTCTTCACGGCGTCGTCGAAGCGGACGGTGCCGCGGACCTGGTCGGCCCAGTAGCCGGCCGTACGCAGGTCGGCGGGGGTGGCGACCTTGCCGGTGACCGTGGAGACCACGGCGATACGGGGAGCGGTGTAGGTGATGGTGGAGGCGACGGCCTTGAACTCGGCCAGCATCGGGTCCATGAGGGGTGAGTGGAAGGCGTGGCTGACCGTCAGGCGGCGGGTCCTGCCGCCCGATTCCTCGACCTTGCGGGCGACGTCGAGGACGGCCTTCTCCTCGCCGGAGACGACGAGAGAGCGGGGGCCGTTGACCGCGGCGATCGCGACCGGCCCTTCGAGGAGGGCGAGGACTTCGGCCTCGGTGGCCTCGACGGCGACCATCGCACCACCGCGCGGCAGGGCCTGCATCAGTTTCGCGCGGGCCGCCACCAGACGTACCGCGTCGGGAAGGGAGAACACCCCCGCCACATGCGCGGCGGCGAGTTCGCCGATCGAGTGGCCCGCGACGAAGTCCGGGCGTACGCCCCAGGACTCGACCAGGCGGAACGCCGCGACTTCGAACGCGAACAGCGCGGGCTGGGTCCGGCCCGTCTCGTCCAGGCCCTCGCCCGAGGCGATCACCTCGCGCAGAGAGCCCCCGAGGGCGGTGTCGAACAGGGCGCAGATCTCGTCGAAGGCGGCGGCGAAGACGGGGAAGGAGGCGTGGAGTTCCTGCGCCATCCCGGGGCGCTGGGCTCCCTGGCCGGTGAAGAGGAAGCCGGTACGGCCTCCGGTGCGTTCGCCGCGTACGAGGCCGGGGGCGGTGGTGCCGTCGGCCAGGGCCCGCAGGCCGGTGAGGAGTTCGCCGCGGTCCCGGCCCGTGATCACCGCACGCTGGTCGAGGGCGGCGCGTCCCGTCGCCAGGGAGAGACCGATGTCCAGCGGGGACAGGGCGGTGTCGGCCGCGACGTGGTCGTGGAGGCGGCGGGCCTGCGCGCGCAGGGCGTCGGGGGTCCGGGCCGATACCGGCCAGGCGATCACCGGAAGGGCGGCCGTCGGGGCCGGGGCGGGCTCCTGCGCGGGCGGCTGCTCGATGATCACGTGCGCGTTGGTGCCGCTGACGCCGAAGGCGGAGACGGCGGCCCGGCGGGCGCGTTCGGTGGCCGGCCAGGTGCGGGCCTCGGTGAGCAGCTCGACGGCTCCGGAGTCCCAGTCCGCCATCGGTGTGGGGGTGTTCACGTGCAGGGTGCGGGGCAGCACGCCGTGTTCCATGGCCTGGATCATCTTGATGACGCCGCCGACGCCGGCGGCGGCGACGGTGTGCCCGATGTTCGACTTCAGGGAGCCGAGGTAGAGGGGGCGGCCTTCGGGGCGGCCTTGGCCGTAGGTGGCGAGAAGGGCCTGGGCTTCGATGGGGTCGCCGAGGCGGGTGCCGGTGCCGTGGGCCTCGACGGCGTCGACGTCGGCGGGGCTCAGGCGGGCGTCGGCCAGGGCCTGGCGGATGACGCGTTCCTGGGAGGGGCCGTTGGGGGCGGTCAGGCCGTTGGAGGCGCCGTCCTGGTTGACGGCCGAGCCGCGGACGAGCGCGAGGACGCGGTGGCCGTTGCGGCGGGCGTCGGACAGCTTCTCCACCAGGAGCATGCCGACGCCCTCCGACCACGAGGTGCCGTCGGCGTCGGCGGAGAAGGACTTGATGCGGCCGTCGGGCGCCAGGCCGGACTGGCGGGAGAAGTCGACGAATCCGCCGGGGGTCGCGGTCACCGTGACACCGCCGGCCAGTGCCAGGTCGGACTCGCCGGAGCGCAGCGACTGGATCGCGAGGTGGAGGGCGACGAGCGAGGAGGAGCAGGCGGTGTCGACGGAGAGCGCGGGGCCTTCGAGTCCGAGGCTGTAGGCGACGCGTCCGGAGGCGACGCTGGAGAGCTTGCTGGTCAGGAGATAGCCCTCGAACTCCTCGGGCCCCTCCAGACCGAGATAGCTCTGCTCGATGATGCCCGCGAACACCCCGGTGCGGCTCCCGCGCAGGGTGTCGGGGTCGATGCCGGCCTGTTCGAAGGTCTCCCAGGCGGTCTCCAGGAGGAGGCGCTGCTGCGGGTCCATGGCGAGGGCCTCGCGCGGTGAGATCCCGAAGAAGCCGGCGTCGAAGAGGGCGGCGTCGTGGAGGAACCCGGCCCGGCGGGTGGAGGAGGTGCCGGCGTGGCCCGGGTCGGGGTCGTAGAGGCGTTCCAGGTCCCAGCCGCGGTCGGTGGGGAAGTCGGTGATGGCGTCGGTGCCTTCGGCGACGAGTCGCCACAGGTCCTCGGGTGAGGCCACGTCGCCGGGGAAGCGGCAGGCCATGCCGACGACGGCGATCGGCTCGGACTCGGCGGCCTCGAGCGCGGCGATCTTGCGGTTCGCCTTCTGCAGGTCGACCGTGACCCGCTTCAGGTACTCGACCAGCTTCTCTTCGTTCGACGGGTTGGACATCGGGTTCGTGCTCTCCTCGGGCGAAGGCTGAAGGGCGGGGGGCCGCTCGGGCGGAAGGGAGCCGGTCCGGCGCAAGGGGGGTCGCCGGACCGGCTCCGGTCCGGTCCGCCACCGGGGGCGGACCGGACACCTGGGGGCGGCCCGGACACCCCGGAGGGGGTGGGCCGGGCGCCTGGGTGTGGGCCGGGCGCCTAGGGGGTGGAGCTGCCGAGTTCGTTGTCGATGAAGCTGAGAAGCTCGTCGACGGAGGCCGATTCGATGGCGTCGGACTCCTGGGACGTGCCGGTGCCGGGTGCGGCGGCCGGGCCGTCGGGGCCCTCGATGCGGGACAGCAGGGCCCGCAGGCGGGCGGAGACGGCGGAGTGGTCCTGGCCGTCGTGGGGGACGGCGGCCAGGGTGCGTTCCATCCGGTCCAGTTCGTCCAGGAGTTCCTGGCGTGCGTCGGGTGCCCGCGGGGCGAGACGCTCTCGCAGGAACGCGACGAGGGCCGCCGGGGTGGGGTGGTCGAAGACGAGGGTGGCGGGGAGCTTGACGCCCGTGGCGGTGCCGATCCGGTTGCGCAGGTCGACCGCGGTCAGGGAGTCGAAGCCCAGGTCCTGGAAGGCGCGTTCCGGGGCGATGGACTCGGCGTCGCCGCGGCCCAGGACCGCGGCGACGTCGGTACGGACCAGGGTCAGGAGGAACTGTTCCTGCTCGACCTCGCTCAGTTCGCCCAGGCGTGCGGCGAGGCCGGCCGCCGGGTCGGCCGTCTGCTCGAGGTGCCCGGAGCGGGCGACGCGGCGGCCCCCCGGCAGGGCGGCGACCTCGCTCAGGAGCGCGGGGATGCGGGCCTGGGCGCGTACGGCGGAGACGCCCACCGGGGTCGCGACGAGCGCGGCCCGGCCGCCGGCGGTGGCCCGGTCGAACAGGGAGAGGCCTTCGACGCGGGCGAGGGGGCGGAACCCGTCGCGGGCGAAGCGGTTGAGGTCGCTCTCGGACAGGTGGGCGTTGATGCCGCCGAGCTGCCACAGGCCCCAGGCGAGGGAGGTCGCGGGCAGGCCGTGGGCGCGGCGGTGGGCGGCGAGGGCGTCCAGGAAGGCGTTGGCGGCGGCGTAGTTGGCCTGGCCGGGGCCGCCGAGGACGCCCACGGTGGAGGAGAACGTCACGAACGCCTCCAGGTCCAGGTGGCGGGTCAGCTCGTGCAGGTGCCAGGCGGCGTCCGCCTTGGGCCGCAGCACGCCGGTGAGCCTGTCGTCGGTGAGTGCGGGGAGCAGGGCGTTGTCGAGGACGCCGGCGGTGTGCACGACGGCGGTCAGCGGGTGCTCCGCCGGGATGCCCGCCAGGACCCGGGCGAGTGCGTCGCGGTCGGCGGCGTCGCAGGCGGCGACGGTGACGTGGGCGCCGATGCCCCGCAGGTCGTCCAGGAGCCCGGCGGCGCCGTCGGCGTGTTCCCCGGTGCGGGAGAGCAGCAGGAGGCGGGTGGCGCCGTGTTCGGCGACGAGGTGGCGGGCGAACTCGGCGCCGAGGGTGCCGGTGCCGCCGGTGACCAGGACGGTGCCGTGCTTCCAGACCGGGGCCCGGCCGGCGGGCGGGTCGGTGACGGGGACGCGGCGCAGGCGGGGCAGGAGGGTGGTGCCGTCGCGCAGGGCGGCCTGGGGTTCGCCGGCGGCGAGGAGGGGGGTGAGGGCCGCCGTGCCGATGCCGGCACCGCTGCCGGTACTGATGCCGGTGCCGATGCTGGTGTCGATGCCGATGCTGGTGTCGATGCTGGTGTCGGTGTCGATGAGGACGATCCGGTCCGGGGCTTCGGACTGGGCCGCGCGGAGCAGGCCCCAGACGGCGGCGCCCGGCAGGTCGGTGACGTCCTCCCGGTCGCCGGTGGCGACCGCGCCCGAGGTGACCACGACGAGCCTGGTCCCTTCGAGCCGCTCGTCGGCCAGCCACTCCCCTGCCAGCGCGAGGGCCTTCCGGGTGGCCGTGTGGGTGGCTGCGGCCTGGTCGGCGCCGGGCGTGGTGGGGGTCCAGGGCAGCAGGACGGCGTCGAGGCGGGTGCCGGAGGCGAGGGCTTCGGCGACGGCGGCGGGGTGCGGGTAGCGGCGCGCGCCGCCGCCGTTCTGACCGCCGCTGGTGTCCGGGGCTCCGGTGGTGTCCGGGTCGAGGACGGCCCAGGTGAGGGGTTCGGCGGGCTCCGGCAGTGCGGTGGGCGTCCAGTCGAGGTGGAAGAGCGATTCGCGTCCCGTGCTGTCGCCGCCGACGGCCGCCCTGAACTGTTCGTTGGGTATGTCGCGGAAGACGATGGACTCCACCGAGACGACCAGGTCGCCGGCCGCGTCGGCCAGCTGGAGCGAGAAGGAGCCCTCGTCGATCTGGGTGACCCGTGCCTTGACGGCGGTCGCGCCGGTGGCGTGGAGCCGTACGCCGTACCAGTCGGCGGGGACGGGGACCGTACCGGCGGCCGGGTCCTCGGGGCGGGTGGGCAGGGCCGCCTGCAGCAGGGCCGGGTGCAGGCCGTAGCGTCCGGCGTCGCTCTGCAGGCCCTCGGGGAGCTGGATCTCCGTGGTCCGGCCGGTCGCGGTGTCGTCCCAGGTGAGGGAGGCGGCGACCTCGGGCTCCTCGGTGAGGTACCAGCCCTCGGCGTGCATGGTCCACGGCGCGTCGAAGTCGTCGGGCCGGGAGTACAGGCACAGGCAGTGCCGTCCGGTGTCGTCGGGGGTGCCGGCCCTGACCTGGAGCTGGATGGTGCCCTCTTCGGGGAGGACCAGCGGCACCTGGAGGTTGAGTTCGTCGAGTGCCGGGTGGCCGATCAGGTCGCCCGCGTGGATGGCGAGTTCGACCAGGGCGGATGCGGGCAGGACGGGTGAGCCGAGGACGACGTGGTCGGCGAGCCAGGGGTGGCTGTCCAGGGAGAGACGGCTGGTGAACAGGATCTGGTTGAAGCCGGCCACGGTGATGGGCGAGCCGAGGACGGGGTGGCCGGTGGCGGCGCTGTCGTGGGTCTCGGGGGCGGGGCGGGATTCGAGCCAGTAGCGGCGGCGCTGGAAGGCGTAGGTGGGCAGCGGTGTCCGACGGGCGCCGGTCCCCTCGTACAGGGCCTGCCAGTTGACCGGCACACCGCGGGTGTGGAGCGTGGCGACCGCGGAGAGGAGCGTCGCGGCCTCGTCGCGGCCGCGGCGCAGCGCCGGGACGGCGCCGTCGGCGAGGGCGGAGAGGATGCCGTCGGGGCCGATCTCCAGGTACGAGGTGACGCCCTCGGCGATCATCGTGTCGACGGCGTCGTCGAAGCGGACGGTGCCGCGGACCTGGTCGGCCCAGTAGCCGGCCGTCCGCAGGTCGGCGGCGGTGGCGACCTTGCCGGTGACCGTGGAGACCACGGCGATACGGGGAGCCTCGTAGGTGATGGTGGAGGCGACGGCCTTGAAGGCGTCGAGCATCGGGTCCATGAGCGGTGAGTGGAAGGCGTGGCTGACCGTCAGGCGGCGGGTCCTGCCGCCCGACTCCCCCACTTTGCGGGCGACGTCAAGGACGGCCTGCTCCTCGCCGGAGACGACGACGGAGCGGGGGCCGTTGACCGCGGCGATCGCGACCGGCCCTTCGAGGAGGGCGGCGACCTCGGCCTCGGTGGCCTCGACGGCGACCATCGCACCACCGCGCGGCAGAGCCTGCATCAGTTTCGCGCGGGCCGCCACCAGCCGTACCGCGTCCTCAAGGGAGAACACCCCCGCCACATGCGCGGCCGCGAGTTCGCCGATCGAATGGCCGGCCACGAAGTCCGGGCGCACACCCCAGGACTCGACCAGGCGGAAGAGGGCGACCTCGACGGCGAACAGCGCGGGCTGGGTCCAGCCCGTCTCGTCCAGGCCCTCCCCCGAGGCGATCACCTCGCGCAGTGAACCGCCCAGCGCGGCGTCCAGGAGGGTCGACACCTCGTCGAAGGCGTTCGCGAAGACGGGGAAGGAGGCGTGCAGCTCCTGCGCCATGCCCGCCCGCTGGGCGCCCTGGCCGGTGAACAGGAAGCCCGTACGGCCGGTGGTGCGCTCGCCGCTCACCAGGCCGGGGGCCGTGCCTCCTTCCGCCAGTGCCCGTACCGCGGCGAGGAGTTCCCCGCGGTCGCGGCCGGTGACCACCGCGCGGTGGTCCAGCGCCGCCCGGCCCGTCGCCAGGGAGAAGCCGACGTCCAGGGGGGAGACGTCGAGGTCGGCGGTGAGGCGGGCGTTGAGGCGGCGCGCCTGGTCGCGCAGGGCGGTGGCCGTCTTGCCGGAGATGATCCACGGCATGACCGGCAGGGCGGCGGCCGGCCGGGGCCACTCGGTGGGTTCCCCGGCCGCGGGGGGTTCCTCGATGACGACGTGGGCGTTGGTGCCGCCGAAGCCGAAGGAGGAGACGGCCGCGCGGCGCGGGGCGCCGGTGTCGGGCCAGGGCCTGGCCTCGTTGAGGAGGCAGACGGCGCCGGTGTCCCATTCGACGTGGGTGGTCGGCTGATCGCTGTGCAGGGTGCGAGGCATCACGCCGTGCTCCATGGCCTGGATCATCTTGATGACGCCGCCGACTCCTGCGGCGGCCTGGGCGTGGGCGATGTTCGACTTCAGGGAGCCGAGGTAGAGGGGGCGGCCTTCGGGCCGGCCTTGGCCGTAGGTGGCCAGGAGTGCCTGGGCCTCGATGGGGTCGCCGAGGCGGGTGCCGGTGCCGTGGGCCTCGACGACGTCGATGTCGGCGGGGCTCAGGCCGGCACTGGCGAGGGCCTGGCGGATGACGCGTTCCTGGGCGGGGCCGTTGGGGGCGGTCAGGCCGTTGGAGGCGCCGTCCTGGTTGACGGCCGAGCCGCGCATGACCGCCAGGACGCGGTGGCCGTTGCGGCGGGCGTCGGACAGCTTCTCCACGAGCAGGAGGCCGACGCCCTCGGCCCAGCCGGTGCCGTCGGCGGCCGCGGAGAAGGACTTGCTGCGGCCGTCGGCGGCCAGGCCGCGCAGCCGGGAGAACTCCACGAAGGCGACCGGTGTCGACATCACGGTGACGCCGCCCGCCAGGGCGAGGTCGCACTCGCCGCGGCGCAGGGCGTTGGCCGCGAGGTGGAGGGCGACCAGGGAGGAGGAGCAGGCGGTGTCGACGGTGACGGCCGGGCCTTCGAGACCGTAGGTGTAGGCGACGCGGCCCGAGGCGATGGAGCCCGCGCTGCCGCTGAAGAGGTAGCCCTCGAAGTCTTCCGGGGGCAGGTGGGGGCGTGAGCCGTAGTCGTTGTACATGACGCCGGCGAACACGCCGGTCCGGGTGCCCTTGAGGGAGACCGGGTCGATGCCGGCGCGTTCGAAGGTCTCCCAGGCGGTCTCCAGGAGGAGGCGCTGCTGCGGGTCGGCCGCCAGGGCCTCGCGCGGGGACATGCCGAACAGTTCGGGGTCGAAGAGGTCGGCGTCGTAGAGGAATCCGCCTTCGCGGGAGTAGGAGGTGCCGGTCTTCTCCGGGTCGGGGTCGTAGAGGCGCTCCAGGTCCCAGCCGCGGTCGGTGGGGAAGAAGGAGACGGCGTCGACGCCGTCGGCGACCAGTTGCCACAGGTCCTCGGGCGAGGCGACGCCTCCGGGGTAGCGGCAGGCCATGGAGACGATGGCGATCGGCTCCTGTTCCTTGTCCTCGACCTCGCGCAGACGCTTGCGTGCGTCCCGGGCGTCGGCGATGGCCCTCTTGAGGTATTCGCGGAGTTGTACCTCGTCAGCCACGTGTTCTCAGCTCCCGTGTGGTGGTGTGTCCGATGGCCGTGTGCGCGCCGTGTGCGGCGCGTGCCCCGGGGGTCATTCGAGTTCGTCCAGGAGCGCGAAGAGTTCCTCGTCGCTCGCGGTTTCGAGGTCCTGCTCGTCCTGCTCGTCCTGGGGGTGGGCGGGGTCGCCGGTGCCTTCGGCCGCCTTGAGGAGTTCCTTGAGGCGTGCGGTGATCAGGTTGCGGGTGTCCTGGTCCGGTGCGGCGGCGATGGCCGTCTCCAGGCCGGCGAGGGGGGTGAGGACCGGTTCGGCGGGCGAGGTGTCCTCGACGGCGAGTTCGCCCAGGAGGTGGGTGGCGAGGGCCTGCGGCGAGGGGTGGTCGAAGACGAGGGTGGTCGGCAGGCGCAGTCCGGTGGCCCGGCCGAGCTGGTTGCGCAGTTCGACGGCGGTCAGGGAGTCGAAGCCGAGTTCCTGCAAGGCCCGGTCGGCCTCGATACGGCTGGGGTCCGCGTGTCCGAGGACGCCGGCGACCTGGGCGCGGACGAGGTCGGTGAGGGCGCGTTCGCGTTCGGCGGGGCCGAGGGAGGCGAGCCGTTGGGCCAGCGGGACCTGTTCGGGGGCCGCGCTGCTCGCGGCGGTGGTGGTGCGGCGTCGGGCCGGGCCGGCGAGGGTGCGCAGGACGGGCGGCAGGTCCTCGCCGTGCAGGGCGGTGGTGTCGAGGCGGGTGACGGCCAGGACGGGCTCGCCGGTGGCGGGGGCCGCGTCGAAGAGGGCCATCGCCTCCTGGGTGGCCAGGGGCTTCAGGCCGACGCGGGCCAGGCGGCGCAGGTCGGTCTCCTCCAGTCCGCCGGAGAGGGTGCTGGCCTGGGCCCACAGGCCCCAGGCCAGGGAGAGTCCGGGCAGGTGGTGGGCGCGGCGGTGGGCGGCGAGGGCGTCCAGGAAGGTGTTGCCGGCGGCGTAGTTGGCCTGGCCGGCGGTGCCGATGAGGCCGGCGACGGAGGAGTAGAGGACGAAGGCGTCCAGGTCGAGGTCGCGGGTGAGTTCGTGGAGGTTCCAGGCAGCGTCGATCTTGGGGCGCAGGACGGTGTCGAGCTGGTCGGGGGTGAGGCGGGCGGCGACGCCGTCGTCGAGGACGCCGGCGGTGTGGACGACGGCGGTCAGCGGGTGTTCGGCGGGGACGGTGGCCAGGACGTGGGCCAGGGAGTCGCGGTCGGTGACGTCGCAGGCGACGGTGTCGGTGTGGGCGCCGAGTGCGTGGAGTGCGGTGGCCAGTTCGGCGGCGCCGGGGGCCTGGGGGCCGCGGCGGCTGAGGAGGAGGAGCCGGCGGGCGCCGTGTTCGGTGACGAGGTGGCGGGCGAGGACGGCGCCGAGGGCGCCGGTCGCGCCGGTGACCAGGACGGTGCCTCGGTCCCACCGGGGGGCCGCCGGGGTTTCGGCGGGCGGGGTGGTGCGGGTGAGGCGGGGGACGGTGAGGGTGTCGCCGCGGACGGCGATCTGGGCCTCGCCGCTGGCGACGGCGAGGTCGAGGAGCCGGTCCTCGGCGGGCGTAAGGCCCCCGGTGGTGGCCTCGGCGGTGGTGGTGTCGCCGGCGGTGACGGCCGCCGTGGTGGTGGTGTCCCCGGTCGTGCCGGCCGCGATGACGGCCGCCGTGGCGGTGGTGGCTGTGGTGGTCGTGGGGTCGAGGTCGACCAGGACGATCCGGCCGGGGTTCTCGGTCTGTGCCGACCTGAGCAGGCCCCAGACTCCGGCGTGGGCCAGGTCGGTGACGTCCTCGGGGCCTGCGGCGACGGCGCCCCGGGTGGTGACGACGAGCCGGGTCCGGGCGAGCCGGTCGTCGGCGAGCCAGTCCTGCACGGTGTCGAGGACCCGGCGTACGGCGGTACGGGCTTGTTCGGGCAGGGTGGTGCCGGGGGCGGCGGGAGTGCCGGGGGCGGGGCCGGTCGCCTGCAGGAGCAGGACGGCGGGTGCCGCGGCGCCCGCGTCGAGTGCGGCGCCGAGGGCGCGGACGCATCCCCGGCCCTCGCCGTCGGCGAGCGGGGCCCAGCCGGTGCGGGCCGGGGCCGCGTCGGTGGTGGCCAGGGGTGTCCAGGTCACACCGAACAGGCCGTCGCGGGCGGCGGTGCCCGCGTCCCGGAGGGCCTGCGCCGACAGGGGGCGCAGCAGAAGCGATTCGGCGGTGGCGACGGCGGCGCCCGCGCCGTCGGCGACGGTGAGGCCGACGCGCAGCGAGTCGTCGCCGGACCGGTCCAGGGAGAGCCGTACCCGAAGGACGGTCGCCCCGGTGGCGTACAGGCTCACCCGGGACCAGGAGAACGGCAGCCAGGAGGTGCCTTCGGGCTCGGCGACGCCGGGGAGCAGCGGGTGCAGGGCGGCGTCCAGGAGGGCGGGGTGGAGGCCGAAGCGGGCGGCGTCGGTGCGGTGTTCCTCTCCCAGGACGACTTCGGCGAAGAGTTCGTCCGGTGTCTTCCACAGGCGGGTGAGGCCCTGGAAGGCGTTCTCGTAGCCGTATCCGGTGTCGGCGAGCCGGTCGTACACGCCGTCGAGGTCGACCTGCGTGGCGCCGGCGGGGGGCCAGACCAGGAGTGGCTCGGGGGTGGCGGCGGCAGTGGTGGTGAGGCGTCCTTCGGCGTGCAGGGTCCAGGGCTGTGCGGTGTCGTCCTGGTCGGGCCGGGCGTAGACGGCGAGGGGACGGCCGCCGGTCGTGTCGGGTTCGCCGACGACGAGCTGGAGCTGGAGGGCGCCGCGTTCGGGCAGGACCAGTGGTGCGGCCAGGGTCAGTTCGTCGACGAGGTCGCAGTGGACCTGTTCGGCGGCGCGGAAGGCCAGGTCGAGCAGGGCGGTGGCGGGCAGCAGGACGGTGCCGGCGACCGTGTGGCCCTCCAGCCAGGGGTGGGTGCGGCGTGAGACCCGGCCGGTCAGGAGGTAGCTGTCGCGGTCCGCGACCCGGACGGCGGCGCCGAGCAGGGGGTGGCCGACGGCGTCGAGGCCGAAGCCTTCGGCGTCGCCGGGGGTGGCGGTGCCCTCCAGCCAGTAGCGGCCCTGGTCGAAGGAGTAGGCGGGCAGGTCGGCCCGGCGGGCGGAGGGGAAGTAGGTCTGCCAGTGGGGGCGGGCGCCGCGCAGGATCGCGCCGGTGAGGGCGGCGGCGACGGTGTCGGTCTCGGGCCTGCCCGAGCGCAGCAGCGGGGCGAGGAAGCCGGCCTCGCGGGTCAGGCATTCCTGGGCCATGGCGGTCAGGACGCCGTCGGGGCCCATCTCCAGGTATTCGGTGACGCCGAGGTCTTCGAGGTGGCGGACGCCGTCGTGGAAGCGGACCGCCTCGCGGATGTGGGTGACCCAGTAGTCGGGCGAGGTGAGCTGTTCGGTGGTGGCGAGGACTCCGGTGACGTTGGAGACGACGGGGATACGGGGCGGGTGGTAGGTCAGGCACTCGGCGACGGTGCGGAACTCCTCGAGGACCTCGTCCATGTGCGGGGAGTGGAAGGCGTGGCTGACCGGGAGGCGTTTGGTCTTGCGGCCGCGGGTGCGCCACAGGGTGCTGATCTCCTCGACGAGGTCCTGGTCGCCGGAGATGACGGTGGCGCGGGGGCCGTTGATGCCGGCGACGGCGACGTCTTCGTAGTCGGCGAGCGTGGACCGTACCTCGTCCTCGGAGGCCTGCAGGGCGGCCATCGCGCCGCCTTCGCGGGCCGCCTGCATGAGCCGGCCGCGTTCGGCGACCAGGGCGCAGGCGTCGGCGAGGCCCAGGACGCCGGCCAGGTGGGCGGCGGTGACTTCGCCAATGGAGTGGCCCAGGAGGTAGTCGGGGGTGATGCCGTGGTGTTCGGCGAGGCGGAAGAGGGCGACCTCGGTGGCGAAGAGGGCGGCCTGGGTGAAGGCGGTCTGGTCGATCAGCGCGGAATCGGCGGAGCCTTCGGGGGCGAACAGGACGTCCTTGACGGGCCGGAACAGTTCGGTGTCCAGGTGCCTGCACACCTCGTCCAGGGCGCGGCGGAAGACGGGTGACGTCTCGTACAGTTCGCGTCCCATGCCCAGGCGCTGGCTGCCCTGTCCGGTGAGGAGGAACGCCGTCTTGCCGCGGCGGCCGGTGGTGGCGCGGACGACCGAGGGGGTGGGCCGGTCGGCGGCGAGGCCGGCGAGGCCTTCGAGGAGGGTGGTGCGGTCGGTGCCCAGGACGGCGGCGCGGTGTTCCAGGGTGGCGCGGGTGGTGGCCAGGGTGAGGCCGACGTCGCCCGCGGTGAGTTCGGGGTGGTCGGTGAGGTGGCGGTGGAGGCGGTCGGCCTGGCGGCGCAGGGCGGTCTCGTCCTTCGCGGTCAGGATCCAGGGCAGGGTGACGGCGCCGGTCTCGGGGGGCGGGGTGTGCGGGGCGGCCGGTGCGGGGGTGTCGGCGGCCAGTTCGAGGACGACGTGGGCGTTGGTGCCGCTGATGCCGAAGGAGGAGACGGCGGCGCGGGCGGGGCGGCCGGTGGCGGGCCACGGGGTCGTCTCGGTGAGCAGTTCCACCGCGCCGGACTCCCAGTCGATGTGGGGGGAGGGGTTCTCGGCGTGGAGGGTCTTGGGCAGGGTGTTGTGGCGCATGGCCTGGATCATCTTGATGACGCCGCCGACTCCTGCGGCGGCCTGGGCGTGCCCGATGTTCGACTTCAGGGAGCCGAGGTAGAGGGGGCGGCCTTCGGGGCGGCCTTGGCCGTAGGTGGCCAGGAGGGCCTGGGCCTCGATGGGGTCGCCGAGGCTGGTGCCGGTGCCGTGGGCCTCGACGGCGTCGATGTCGGCGGGGGTCAGGCCGGCGGCGGCGAGGGCCTGGCGGATGACGCGTTCCTGGGCGGGGCCGTTGGGGGCGGTCAGGCCGTTGGAGGCGCCGTCCTGGTTGACGGCGGAGCCGCGCATGACCGCCAGGACGCGGTGGCCGTTGCGGCGGGCGTCGGAGAGTTTCTCCACGAGCAGGAGGCCGACGCCCTCGGCCCAGCCGGTGCCGGAGGCGTCGGCGGAGAAGGAGCGGCAGCGGCCGTCGGTGGACAGGCCGCGCTGCCGGGAGAACTCCACGAAGGTGTTGGGGCCGGACATCACGGTGACGCCGCCGGCGAGGGCGAGGTCGCACTCGCCCTGGCGCAGGGCGCTCGCCGCGAGGTGGAGGGCGACCAGGGAGGAGGAGCAGGCGGTGTCGACGGTGACGGCCGGGCCTTCGAGGCCGTAGGTGTAGGCGAGGCGGCCGGAGACGACGCTGGAGAGGTTTCCGGCGAGGAGGAAGCCTTCGAACTCCTCGGGGCTCTTGGGCAGGCGTGAGGCGTAGTCGTCGTACATGGCTCCGGTGAAGACGCCGGTGCCGGTGCCGCGCAGGGCGGCCGGGTCGATGCCGGCGCTTTCGAAGGTCTCCCAGGCGGTCTCCAGGAGGAGGCGCTGCTGGGGGTCGGTGGCGGTGGCCTCGCGCGGGGACATTCCGAAGAACGCCGGGTCGAAGCGGTCGGCGTCGTGGAGGAATCCGCCGTGGCGGGTGTAGGAGGTGCCGGTCTTGTCGGGGTCGGGGTGGTAGAGGGCGTCGAGGTCCCAGCCGCGGTTGTCGGGGAACTCGCTGATGGCGTCGGTGCCTTCGGCGACGAGCCGCCACAGGTCCTCGGGTGAGGAGACGCCGCCGGGGAAGCGGCAGGCCATGCCGATGATGGCGATGGGTTCGTCGGCGGGCGCGGCGGGCCTGCGGGCGGGCGGGGTGGCGGTGGCGGGTCCGCTGCCGGCGGCCTGCTGGTGGAGGTGGGCGGCGAGGGCGGCGGGTGAGGGGTGGTCGAAGACGGCGGTGGCGGGCATCCGCAGTCCGGTGGCGGTGTTGAGGCGGTTGCGGAGCTCGACGGCGGCCAGGGAGTCGAAGCCGATGTCCTTGAAGGCGCGTTCGGGGTCGATGTCTTCGGGGCTGGTGTGGCCCAGGACGGCGGCGACGACGGAGCGGACGAGTTCGGCGGCGGCGGCGCGGCTGTCCTCCTCGGAGAGGGAGGCGATGCGGTGGGCCCAAGCGGTGGAGCCGCCGGCTGTCCGGGTGGTCGCGCCGTGGGCGGCGCGGGGGGTGGGGCGGGGGCGGATCAGGCCGCGCAGCAGGGCGGGCGGGTTGCCGTCGGTGGCGGTACGCAGCCGGGCCAGGTCGAGCAGGGCCGGTACGGCCAGGGCGTCGGAGCCGGTGAGGGCGGCGTCGAAGAGGGCGAGGCCGGTGTCGGGGTCGAGCGGGTTGATCCCGGCCCTGTTCCAGCGGGCCAGGTCGGCCTCGCCGAGCTGGGCGCCCATGCCGTGGCTGGAGTCCCACAGGCCCCAGGCCAGTGAGGTCGCGGCCCGGCCCTGGGCGTGGCGGTGGGCGGCGAGGGCGTCGAGGTAGGTGTTGGCGGCGGCGTAGTTGGCCTGGCCTGCGGTGCCGGTGATGCCGGAGACGGAGGAGAACAGGACGAAGGCGGCCAGGTCCAGGTGGCGGGTCTGTTCGTGCAGGTTCCAGGCGGCGTCGACCTTGGGCCGCAGGACGCTGTGGAGCCGGTGGGGGGTGAGTGAGGCGACGGTGGCGTCGTCGAGGACTCCGGCGGTGTGCACGATCGCGGTGAGCGGGTGCGCGGGGTCGACGGCCGCGAGGAGGGCGGTGACGGCGGCCGGGTCGGCGGCGTCGGCGGCGAGGGTGGTCACCCGGGCGCCGAGTGCGGTGAGTTCGGCGGCGAGGCGGTCGGCTCCGGGGGTGTCGGGTCCGCGCCGGCTGGTGAGCAGCAGGTGGCGGGCGCCGTGTCCGGTGACGAGGTGGCGGGCGAGGAGTCCGCCGAGGCCGCCGGTGCCGCCGGTGATCAGGACGGTGCCCCGGGGGTCGAGGCGGGGCGTCCGGGCGGGGGCGGGGGCGCGGTCGTGGGTGAGGCGCGGGACGTGCAGGCGGGTGCCGCGCAGGGCGAGCTGGGGTTCGCCGGTGGCCAGGGCGGCGGGCAGCTGTTCCTCCGCTTCGGGGGTGCCGTCGAGGTCCAGGATGACGATCCGGTCGGGGTGTTCGCTCTGGGCGGCGCGCAGCAGGCCCCAGACGGGGGCGGCGGCCAGGCCCTCGACGGCCTCGCCGGGTGTGGTGGCGACGGCGCGGGTGGTGGCGAACGCGAGGCGGGTGCCGTCGAAGCGTTCGTCGGTGAGCCAGCGCTGGGTGAGGTCGAGGGCGCGGGCGGCGTTGTCGTGGGCGGCGGCGGGGGTGGGAGGGCCGTCCGCGTCGACGCGGACGAGGAGGACGTCGGCGCCGGTGTCCCGCGGGCCGGGAAGAGCGTCGGCGCCGGTGGCGGCGCCGGTGCCGACGGGGTCGGTGGGGGCGGTGGTCGTTGTGGTGCCGGGGCCTGTGGTGGTGGGGAGTTCGGTGATGGTCGGGGTGGGGCCGCCGGTGGGGGTGAGGGGGGTCCAGGCGACGGTGAACAGGCCGTCGGTCCTCGCCGCGGGGGCGAGCCGGTCCTTGGCGACGGGCCGCAGTGTCAGCGACTCGACGGTGGCCACGGGGGCGCCGGTGGCGTCGGCGAGGTGCAGGGCGAAGGTGTCGGTGCCGGTGCGCTCGATGCGGACGCGCAGGGTGGTGGCGCCGACGGCGTGGAGGGTGATCCCGCTCCAGGCGAACGGCAGCCTGATGGTGTCCGGGTCGGCCCCGTCGGCGGCGTCGAGGACGACCGGGTGGAGGACGGCGTCCAGGAGCGCGGGGTGGATGCCGTAGCCCGCGGCGGCCTCGTGCTGGTCGGCGGGGAGGGTGACGTCGGCCCAGGTGGTGCCGTCGGCGCCGCGCCACAGGGCGCTCAGTCCCTGGAAGACGGGGCCGTACTCGTATCCGAGGCCGGTGAGCCGCTCGTAGGTGTCGGTCCGCGGGACCGGTTCGGCGTGCCGCGGCGGCCAGGTGGCCAGGTCCTCGAAGACGGGGCCGGCGGCCGGGTCGGGGACGGCGGCGAGGGCGCCGGAGACGTGCCGGGTCCAGGCGGCCGGTTCGGCGTGCTCGTCGGTCTCGGGCCGGGAGTGGACGGCGAGGGTACGGGTCCCGGTGGCGTCGGGGGCGGAGACGGTGACCTGGACGCGGACGGCCCCCTGCTCCGGGAGGGCGAGCGGGGCTTCCAGGGTGAGTTCGGCGAGGTGCTCGGCGCCGGCCGTGCGGCCCGCGGCGGTGGCGAGTTCGATGAACGCGGTGGCGGGCACGAGGACGGTGCCGTGGATGCGGTGGTCGGCGAGCCAGGGGTGGTCGTGCAGCGTCAGCCTGCTGGTCAGGACGAGGCCCTCGCCGTCGGCGAGGTCGACGGCGGTGGACAGCAGGGGGTGGCCGGCCGGGTCGAGTCCGAGGCCGCGGGCGTCGGTGCGGGCCTCGGGCCGCAGCCAGTAGTGGGCGCGCCGGAAGGCGTAGGTGGGCAGTTCGGTGCGCGCGGCGCCGGGGAAGAAGGACGCCAGGTCCAGCGGGGCGCCGAGGGTGTGGGCGCGGGCGAGTCCGGCGGTGAGGGTGGCGGCCTGGGGGCGGCCGGGGCGCTGGAGGGCGAGCGCCTGGGAGGTGTCGGACCGGAACGAGCCGGCGGCCATCGCGGTGAGGACGGCGTCGGGGCCGATCTCGACGAAGACGGTGACGCCCTCGTCCTCCAGGGTGCGGGTGGCGTCGAGGAACCGTACGGCCTGGCGGATCTGGCGTACCCAGTAGTCGGGGGTGCGCAGGTCCTCGCCGGTGGCGGGCAGGCCGGTGAGGGTGGAGACGACCTGGAGGAGCGGCGGGTGGTAGGTCAGGCCCTCGGCGACGGTGCGGAACTCGTCGAGGATCGTGTCCATGTGCGGGGAGTGGAAGGCGTGGCTGACCGTCAGGCGGCGGGTCTTGCGGCCGCGTTCGCGCCACAGTGCGGCGAGTGTGTCGGCGGCGTCGGCGTCGCCGGAGACGACGACGGCCTCGGGGCCGTTGACGGCGGCGACGGCGAGCCGGCCGGCGTAGGGGGCGAGGGTTTCGGTGACCTCGTCCTCGGTGGCCTGGACGGCGAGCATCGCGCCGCCGGGGACGGCGGCCTGCATCAGCCGGCCGCGGGCGGCGACCAGGGCGGCGGCGTCCTCCAGGGAGAGGACTCCGGCGACATGGGCGGCGGCGAGTTCGCCGATGGAGTGTCCGGCGACGGCGTCGGGGGTGAGGCCGTGGGCCGTGAGGGTGCGGTGGAGGGCGACTTCGAGGGCGAACAGGGCGGGCTGGGTGGCCCGGGTCTCGTGCAGGAGGGCGGTGCCGGTGCCTTCGCTCGCGCTCTCGGTGCCGGTGCCGGTGCTGGTGCCGTCGCTCTTGGTGCCGGCGCCGGTGCCGTCGCTCTCGGTGCCGGTGCCGGTGCCGGTGCCGGTGCCGTCGCTCTTGGTGCCGGCGCCGGTGCCGTCGTCGCCGTCCGGCTCCTCGAACATCACCTCGCGCAGCGGGCGGCCGAGGTCGAGGTGCGGGTCGAGGGCGGCGCACACCTCGTCCAGGGCGGCGGCGAACGCCGGGTGGGAGTCGTACAGTTCGCGGCCCATGCCGGGGTACTGGGCGCCCTGGCCGGTGAAGAGGAACGCGGTGCGGCCCGCGCGGGCGGCGGAGCCGGTGACCAGCTGCGGGGCGTCGGCGTCGCGGCGCAGCGCGTCGAGGCCGGCGAGGAGCTCGTCCGCCGTGCTGCCGGTGACGACGGCCCGCTCGGAGCGGGTGGCGCGGGTGGTGGCGAGGGAGAACCCGATGTCGGCGAGGTCGGCGGCGCCGAGCTCGCGCGTACCGCTCTCCAGGCGGGAGTGGAGCGCTTCGGCCTGCGCGCTCAGGCCGGCGCGGTCGGGGGCGGAGAGGGCCCACAGGGTGGGCGCGCCGGTCCCGGTCGCGGGGGCGGTCCCGGTGGCAGGGGTGGTCCCGGTGGCGGGGGCGGTTCCGGTGGCGGGGGTGGTTCCGGTGGTCTCGGGGCGGGGCGGCTGTTCGTCCTCGGCCTGTTCGACGATGACGTGGGCGTTGGTGCCGCTGATGCCGAAGGAGGAGACGGCGGCCCGGCGGGCGCGTTCGGTGTCGGGCCAGTCGCGTGTCTCGGTGAGCAGTTCCAGGCCGCCGGCCGTCCAGTCGACGTGCGGGGTGGGTTCGCTGACGTGCAGGGTGCGCGGGAGGACGCCGTGGCGGATCGCCTGGACCATCTTGATGACGCCGCCGACGCCGGCGGCGGCCTGGGCGTGGCCGATGTTCGACTTGAGCGATCCCAGGTAGACCGGGGTCCGCTCGCCGCGGCCGTGGCCGTAGGTGGCGAGGATCGCGGCGGCTTCGATGGGGTCGCCGAGGCGGGTGCCGGTGCCGTGGGCCTCGACGGCGTCGACGTCGGCGGGGCTCAGGCGGGCGTCGGCCAGGGCCTGGCGGATGACGCGTTCCTGGGAGGGGCCGTTGGGGGCGGTCAGGCCGTTGGAGGCGCCGTCCTGGTTGACGGCGGTGCCGCGGATGACGGCGAGGACCTGGTGGCCGTTGCGGCGGGCGTCGGAGAGCTTCTCGACCAGGAGGAGGCCGACGCCCTCGGCCCAGGAGGTGCCGTCGGCGTCGGCGGAGAAGGACTTGCTGCGGCCGTTCGCGGCCAGTCCGCGCTGCCGGGAGAATTCCACGAACATGCCGGGGGCGGACATGACCGTCGCGCCGCCCGCCAGGGCGAGGGTCGTCTCGCCCTGGCGCAGCGAGCGGACGGCCATGTGCAGGGCGACGAGTGAGGAGGAGCAGGCGGTGTCGATGGTGAGGGCGGGGCCGACGAGGCCGAGCTGGTAGGCGATGCGGCCGGACATGACGCTGCTGGTGGAGCCGGTCAGCAGGTGGCCCTCGACGCTCTTGGGGGCGTCGTGCAGGCGGGGGCCGTAGTCGAGGGCGGTGGCTCCGACGAAGACGCCGGTGCGGCTGCCCTTGAGGGTGTCGGGGTCGATGCCGGCGCGTTCGACGGCCTCCCAGGCGGTTTCGAGGAGGAGGCGCTGCTGGGGGTCCATGGCGAGGGCCTCGCGGGGGGAGATCCCGAAGAAGCCGGCGTCGAAGAGGGCGGCGTCGTGGAGGAAGCCTCCCTCGCGTACGGAGCTCTTTCCGGAGCGCTCGGGGTCCCGGTCGTACAGGTCGGTGTCCCAGCCGCGGTCGGCGGGGAAGCCGGAGACGGCGTCGGTGCCGTCGGCGACGAGCCGCCACAGGTCCTCGGGCGAGGTGACGCCGCCGGGGTAGCGGCAGGCCATGGAGACGATGGCGATGGGCTCGTCGTCCTGGAGCGGTGTGAGGGGCCGGTGGTCGTCGGTGGCGGCCGCGCCGGTGAGTTCGGCCTCGATGTGGGCGGCGAGCGCGGTGGGGGTGGGGTGGTCGAAGAGGAGGCCGCCGGGCAGGCGCAGTCCGGTGGCGGTGGCGAGCAGGTCGCGGAGTTCGACGGCCATCAGGGAGTCGAAGCCGAGGTCCTTGAAGGAGCGGCGGGCCTCCACGCGGCGGCCCTTGTCGTAGGCGAGGACGGCGGCGATGTGGGTGGCCGTCAGGTCGGTGACGGTGCGGGTCCGTTCGGCCGGGGTCATCGCGGCGAGCCGGGCGCCGAGTTCGCCGCGGGGCACCGGGGCCGGGGCGGGTGTGTGCGGGGCGAGGGCCGGCAGGGCGGGGGCCGGGGCCTTGCCGGCGGAGCCGGGTTCGAGCCAGTGGCGGCTGCGCTGGAAGGCGTAGGTGGGCAGCGGTGTCCGGCGGGCGCCGGTCCCCTCGTACAGGGCCTGCCAGTTGACGGCGGCACCGCGGGTGAAGAGGGTGGCGAGGGCGGAGAGCAGGGTGAGGGTCTCGTCGCGGCCGCGGCGCAGCGCGGGGACGGCGCCGTCGGTGAGGGCGGAGAGGATGCCGTCGGGGCCGATCTCCAGGTACGAGGTGACGCCCTGGGCGGTCATCGTGTCGACGGCGTCGTCGAAGCGGACGGTGCCGCGGACCTGGTCGGCCCAGTAGCCGGCCGTACGCAGGTCGGCGGCGGTGGCGACCTTGCCGGTGACCGTGGAGACCACGGCGATACGGGGAGCCTCGTAGGTGATGGTGGAGGCGACGGCCTTGAACTCGGCCAGCATCGGGTCCATCAGGGGTGAGTGGAAGGCGTGGCTGACCGTAAGCCGGCGTATGCGTCCGCCCGACTCCTCGACCTTGCGTGCCACGTCGAGGACGGCCCTCTCCTCGCCGGAGACGACGACGGAGCGGGGGCCGTTGACCGCGGCGATCGCGACCCGGCCGTCGAGGAGGGCGAGGACTTCGGTCTCCGTCGCCTCGACGGCGACCATCGCACCACCGCGCGGCAGAGCCTGCATCAGACCGGCCCGGGCCGCCACCAGCCGTACCGCGTCCTCAAGGGAGAACACCCCCGCCACATGCGCGGCGGCCAGTTCGCCGATCGAGTGGCCCGCGACGAAGTCCGGGCGTACGCCCCAGGACTCGACGAGGCGGAAGAGGGCGACCTCGACGGCGAACAGCGCGGGCTGGGTCCAGCCCGTCTCGTCCAGGCCCTCCCCCGAGACGATCACCTCGCGCAGAGAGCCCCCCAGGGCCGTGTCGAACAGGGCGCAGATCTCGTCGAAGGCGGCGGCGAAGACGGGGAAGGAGGCGTGCAGCTCCTGCGCCATCCCGGCGCGCTGGGCTCCCTGGCCGGTGAAGAGGAAGCCGGTACGGCCGTCCTGGACGTGTCCGGTGATCACGCCGGTGCCGGATGTGCCCTCGATGAGGGAGTCGAGGCCGGCGAGGAACGTTTCCGCACCGCCCGCACCGCCCGCGCTGTCCGCGCTGTCCGCGCTGTCCGCGCTGTCCGCGCTGTCCGCGAGGATGACGGCGCGTGCGTCGAAGGTGGTGCGGGTGGTCAGGAGGGACCAGCCGATGTCGGCGGCGGCCGCCTCGCTCGCGCCGGCGAAGGCGCGCAGCTTCCCGGCCTGGGCGCGCAGCGCGTCGGCGTCGCGGCCGGAGAGGATCCAGGGCAGTACGGTCCGGGCGTTCCCGGCGGGCGTGTTCCCGGCCGGGGCATCCACGGCGGGCGCGTCCACGGCCGGGGCCTGATCGGTGGCCGGGGCGTGCCCGGTGGCCGGGGCCTGGGTGAGGACGACGTGGCAGTTGGTGCCGCCCATGCCGAAGGAGGAGACGCCCGCGACCAGGGTGCGGTCGGGGTGCGGCCAGGGGGTGAGTTCGCGCGGTACGGACAGGCCGAGGGCGTCGAGGTCGATGGCCGGGTTGGGGGTCTCGAAGTTGAGGCTCGCGGGGATTTCGCGGTGGGTGAGGCTGAGCAGGGCCTTGAGGAGGCCGACCATACCGGCGGCGCCTTCCAGGTGCCCGACGTTGGTCTTGGCCGAGCCGACGATCAGGGGGTCGCCCGGGGCGCGGTGGGAGCCGAGGACGTCGCCGAGTGCGGCGGCTTCGATGGGGTCGCCGACGGGGGTGCCGGTGCCGTGGAGCTCGACGTACTGAACATCGGTGGGGCTGATTCCGGCCTTTTCGTAGGCCTCGCGCAGGACCTGGCGCTGGGCTTCGCGGCTGGGCACGGTCAGTCCGGGGGTGGCGCCGTCGTTGTTGACGGCGCTGGCGCGGATGACGCCGTAGATGCGGTCGCCGTCGGCCTGGGCGCGGGCGAGGGGCTTGAGGATGACGGCGCCGCCGCCCTCGCCGCGGACGAATCCGTTGGCGCGGGCGTCGAAGGTGTAGGCGGTGCCGTCGGGTGAGAGGCCGCCGAACCGTTCCTCGGTGACGGCGCTCTCGCCCAGGATGTTGAGGTTGATGCCGGCGGCGATCGCGGTGGTGGACTCCCCCGAGCGCAGTGACTCGCAGGCCAGGTGGACGGCGACGAGGGAGGAGGACTGGGCGGCGTCGACGGTGAGGCTCGGTCCGCGCAGACCCAGGTGGTAGGAGACGCGGTTGGCGATGACGCCGCGGTTGAGGCCGGTCATGGAGTGCTGGGTGATGACCTGTTCGCCGTACTGTCCGGCGAGGCTGGTGTAGTCGTCGCGCAGGGTGCCGACGAACACGGCGGTGCGGGAGTCGCGCAGGCGGGCGGGGAGGGTTCCGGCGTCCTCCAGGGCCTCCCAGGCCAGTTCGAGGACGAGCCGCTGCTGGGGGTCCATTGCGGCGGCCTCGCGGGGTGAGATCGCGAAGAAGCCGGCGTCGAAATCGGCGATGCCGTCGATGAATCCGCCGCGTCGCACGCCCGGTCCGGAGGGTGGTTCGGCGGTGTTCCAGCGTCCGGGCGGTGCGTCGGTGATGGCGTCGGTGCCGCTGCGCAGCATCTGCCAGAAGTCGGCCGGGCCGAGGGCCATGGGAAGCCGGCAGGCCATGCCGATGACGGCGACGGCCCCCTCGTCGCCTCGCGGCGAACGGCTCTCCACAGAATTGCGATTAGTCGTCATGGCGCTCGACTGCCCTTTCCTGACTGATATCGAAAGCTGCGTGAGTATCCCGGATATGGCACCCCGCATTGTTGACCTTAAGACCGGTCGCCCTGTTTCTTCTCAACACCCGCTCATGCACGGGTAACCGCAGGGTTCGACGATGTGGTGGGCGGTCTGTTACTTGCCGGTGGGTGACCGGTGAGGGTGGGCCGTTACGTTCTGGACAGATCTGCGTGAAACTCCTCGAATTCCCGGGTGTCATGCCGGAAGAAAGCAGGAACGGTCTCACCATGAGTAATCTGACCAGCGATGTCGCACAGCACACCGCGCAGTACGAGGCGGCCTTCAACGCGGGCGACGCCGATGCCGTGAACGAGATGTACACCGACGAGGCCGTCGCGGTCTGGGAGCCGGGCAAGCCGCTCACGGGCCAGGCCCGGAAGGATGCCGTCAAGGAGTTCCTGGCCCGTGCGCCGAAGATGAGCGCCAAGCCGCGCCAGATCTTCGAGACCGGGGACACCGCGCTCCTGATCGTGGACTGGTCCATCGCCACCGTGGACGACGCGGGCAGCCCCGAGCTGCTGACGGGCGTGGGTGTCGACGTGCTGCGCAAGGGCGCGGACGGCAACTGGCGCTACGCCATCGACGAGCCGTACGGCGAGAAGAAGTAATCCGCGCGCCTTCGTGCCCGGCGCGAAGGCACCCTCAGACCCAAGAAAGTGGTGTCGCAGACCATGAGCATTCCCGGTATCACGGTCGACTTCGATGTCGACAACCCCGATCTGACCGCGGACGCGGATACTCAGAACGAGATCTTCATCCAGCTGTTCAACTCCGGTGACGGAGCGCTTTTCGATCTCCTCTACCGTGACGACGCGATATCGAACTTCTCCGGCTCCCCGCTCACCGGGAAGGAGCGTCTTGAGTTCTTCAAGGAGTTCCTCGCGCCGAAGCCGTTCCTCAAGGCGGAGATCACGCACGCGTACGTGGCCGGCGACGTGGCCCTGATCGGTGTGAAGTTCAGCGTCGACAGCACGGGCCCGGAGGGCGAGCCCGTCCGTATCGAGGGCAACTGCACCGACGTGCTGCGCCGTGGCGAGGACGGCCGCTGGCTGATGTCCATCGACCGTCCGGTCGCCGGCACCCTGCTGCCCGAGTAGGTCCTCCCCCGTCTCCTGGCCCGCCCGGTCCTTCCCCCCGCCCGGGCGGGCCGGGCACCGGAATTTCCGGGCTTCTTGTGGGTGATCCTTTCAAGACGATTTCGATCCGGGCCATGAGAAAGCCGCAGCCGCGGTTCATTACGCTGGACGTTCTTGAGGGGCCGTCAGCAGCGCCCCCAGGCATCCACGGAGTGCACATGGCTAAACAGGAACGCGCTGTCCGTACGCGAGCGGCGGTGCTCCGGTCCGCGGCGGAGATCTTCGACACGGACGGTTTCGTATCGGCCTCTCTTTCCTCGATCTCCCAGCGTGCCGGGGTGAGCAGTGGTGCCCTTCACTTTCACTTCGCCAACAAGGGAGCGCTGGCGGAGGCCATCGAGAAGGCGGCCGAGCAGCGGCTGCGGCGCATCACCGGCCCGGCGCCCGGGGACTCGGGGGGGTGCGAGGGGTGCGAGAGGTGCGGGGGCCGCGGGACACGCGGTGAAGGCCAGGGTGAGGGTGAGGGTGAGGGTGAGGTCGATCTGATCCAGAGTCTGGTGGAGACCTCCCACGAGCTGTTCGACGCGCTGAACTCCGATGTCATCCTGCGCGCCGGGTTCACCCTCGGCTGCGAGCCGGCGTGGTCGAGCCCGGTGGACCTGCACGGCCAGTGGCGGGACTGGATCGACGGCACGCTGCGGCACGCGGCGAAGCGGGGCGCGCTCGCGGACGGGACCGAGCCGGAGGACGTCGTCACCGTCGTCGCGGCCTCCACCGTCGGCTTCGAGGCCCTGGGCCGCAAGGATCCCTCCTGGCTCTCGCGTCAGCGTCTCGGCCAGTTCTGGAAGTTCATGCTCCCCCGTCTGGTGCCACCGGGTGCCGGCCCGCAGAAAGGGACGTAGTGGATAGCACGTGGTTCAGACGCTTCTCGGCCGCCCGTGAGGACGCCGTGCGGTTGGTGTGCTTCCCGCACGCGGGGGGCGCGGCCAGCGCGTTCCTTCCGCTGTCGCGGGCGCTCGGTGAGCAGGTGGACGTGCTGGCCGTCCAGTACCCGGGGCGTCAGGACCGGCGGCGGGAGGAGGCGTACGGCAGTATCGCCGCGCACGCCGACGCGCTGGCCGCGGCCATGGAGCCGCTGACCGGGGGGCCCTACGCCCTGTTCGGGCACAGCATGGGGGCGGTCCTCGCCCATGAGACGGCCCGCCGGCTCGCCGCCGCCGGGCGGCCCGGCCCGCGCCGGGTGTTCCTCTCCGGGCGGGGCGCGCCCTCGCCGCTGCCCGGTGTCCACGACCGGCTCGGCTCCGACGAGGAGATCCTGGCCGCGGTGCGCGGTCTGGGCGGGACGGGGCCTGCGGTGCTGGACGATCCCGAGCTGCTCGCCATGGTGATGCCGGCGCTGCGCGCCGACTACGGCGCCCTGGGCACCTACCGGTGGGACGGCGGCGGCGCGCTGGACTGCCCGGTGACCGTCCTGGTCGGCGACGCGGATCCGGTGGTGGCCGTCGAGGAGGCCGCGGCCTGGCACGACCACACCCGTGGCGGCTTCGACCTGCGGATCCTGCCCGGTGGGCACTTCTACCTGGACGAGCGGACCGAGGAGGTCGGCGGCATCGTCACGGCCGGCCTGCTCGCCGCGGGCCGGCCGGCGTGATCCGGCGTGACACCGCCACCCGCTGACACCCCCGGCACCGGCCCCCGCCCCGGACCCGGCCCCGGCTCCGGCCCCGGCCCGGACCCCGGCGTGAAGCCCGGCCCCGGCCCAGACCTCGGCCTCGACTCCGGCACCGGCTCCGGCTCCGGCTCCGGCTCCGGCTCCGGCTCCGGCTCCGGCTCCGGCTCCGGCTCCGGCTCCGGGAGTCTGCTGGCCGTCAGTGACCTCCATGTGCGCTACGAGGACAACCGGGCGGTCGTCGAGGCGCTGCGGCCGTCCTCGGACGAGGACTGGCTGCTGGTCGCGGGCGATGTCGGGGAGTACATGGCGGACATCGAGTGGGCGCTGTCGACGCTCGCCGCCCGGTTCGCCAAGGTCGTGTGGGTTCCGGGCAACCACGAACTGTGGACTCCCCCCGACGACCCGGTCCAGGCGCGCGGTGCCGCCCGCTACGAGGCCCTGGTCCGCCTCTGCCGCGGCCTGGGCGTGACCACGCCCGAGGACCCCTACCCGGTGTGGCGCGGGGCGGGCGGGCCGGTGGTGGTGGTGCCGCTGTTCCTGCTGTACGACTACAGCTTCCGGCGTCCCGGGGTGCGCGGCGCGAAGGAGGCGCTGCGGCTCGCGGACGAGGCGGGTGTGGTCGCGACCGACGAGTTCCTGCTCCATCCCGACCCCTACGCCTCCGTCGGTGAGTGGTGCCGGGCGCGGCTGCGGCTCACGGCCGGGCGTCTGGACGCGCTGCCCGCCGGTCTGCCGACCGTGCTGGTCAGCCATTTCCCGCTGGTGCGCGAGCCCACCGAGGTGCTGCGGTTTCCCGACTTCGCCCTGTGGTGCGGGACGGAGGCGACCGCCGACTGGCCGGTGCGCTACCGGGCGGCCGCCGTCGTCTACGGGCATCTGCACATCCCGCGGCTGATCCGGAAGCAGGGCGTGCCGCATTACGAGGTGTCGCTCGGCTATCCGCGTGAGTGGCGCCGCCGCGCCGACCCGGGCCACGCGCCGCGTGTCCTGCCGGAGTTCTCGGCGCAGGGGCCGGGGTCCGGTGGAGGGGGGCGGTCGTGATCGCCTCGTTGCTGCCGGCGCCGGTGGTCACCGCCGAGCTGTTCCACGACCCGCCCGGGCTTCTCGGTCTGTTCCCCGAGGAGGAGCGGGTGGTGGGCGCGGCCGTCGCCGGACGCCGCAGGGAGTTCGCCTCGGTCCGCTCCTGCGCACGCCAGGCCCTGGGCCGTCTCGGGCTGGCGCCGGTGCCGCTGCTGCCGGGCGCGGGCGGCGCGCCGCGGTGGCCCGAGGGGGTGGTGGGCAGCATGACGCACTGCCGGGGATACCGGGCGGCGGCCGTGGCCCGCGGCACGGAGGTGCTGGCGGTCGGCTGCGACGCGGAGCCGAACGCCCCTCTGCCCTCGCCGGGCACGCTGGAGCTGATCTCGCTCCCCCAGGAGCGGGTCTGGCTGCGCGAGTTCACGGCGCGGCGGCCGGCGGTCTCGTGGGACCGGCTGCTGTTCAGCGCCAAGGAAAGCGTCTACAAGACCTGGTTCCCCCTCACCGGGCGGCCTCTGGACTTCGACGAGGCCCTCATCACGCCCGATCCGGTGGCGGGTACCTTCCGCGCCGAACTCCTGGTCCCCGGACCGGTGGTGGACGGCGTGCGGATCGCGGCCTTCGACGGCCGGTGGTGTGCGGGGAACGGGCTGGTGGTGACCGCCATCGCCCTGCGGCCCGTGACGTCCGTGACGTCCGCCCGGACCGGGGCGGCGGGCGGCGGGGCCGTTCCATTCGACGACCGGAGGACATGATGCGCGACGACAGTTACGACACCGACCTCGGCCACGCGTTCCCCAAGGGCCTGGCGCACGTCCTGCGCTACCCGCCGCTCCAGCTCGCCGGCACGGACGAGGAGCCCGGCGAGTCCCACATCGTGCGGGGCATGGACTGAGACACCGCACCGCCCCGGCGCGGCCGGCCGCTTGCCGCGCCGGGCGCCGGGGCGGTCGCCGTGTTCCCACGCCGGTCACTGTGTTCCCGCGCCGGTTTTGCGCGCTGCCCGCCGGGTGACCGGGGGCCACACACGGCGGGCAGCAGGCGGCGGGCACGGCCACGGCCGCTCCCGGACCCGGGAACGGCCGGGCCGGGGCCAGCGGTCCCGGGACTGGGACGGCCGGGACGGGGAACGGCCGGGGGGCGGGTCAGGCGCCGGTGGCCGTGCCGGTGAGGCCGGCCCCGTCGTGGGTGCGGAAGAGCAGGGCGGCGCCCCGCAGTCCCTGTTCGAGCTGGTCGATCTCGCTGTCGGTCAGGTACAGCGAGGGCTCGAAGCGGAGCGTGTTGACGGCGCTGGCGGTGGGGAAGGTACGGATCCGGTGCTCGCGCATCAGATAGCCGGCGACCGTGTAGCCCAGCAGGGGGGCGTTCTCGCGGATGGCCTCGGAGCCGGAGCCGGACTGGTCGTGGAACTCCAGGCCGAGCATCAGGCCCCGCCCGCGGACGTCCTTGACCACGTCGGGGAAGTCGGCGCGTACCGCCTCCAGCATTCCCAGGAGCTTCGCGCCGCGCTCGCGCACGGTGCGGTAGGCGGCGCCGTCGTCGGCCTCCAGGATCTCGAGGACCTTCCTGGAGATGGAGCAGGAGAGGGCGTCCTTGGCGAAGGTGGAGCTGTGGACGAGCTCGAACTCGGAGCGGTAGCGGGACTGGCGGGTGAGCATGACGGAGGTCTTCGCTATTCCGCCGCCGAGGCTCTTGGCGAGCGCGTAATAATCACCGACAAGGCCGAGTGCCGAACTCGCCAGGAAATCGCCGCTGCGGCCCATTCCGCTCTGTACTTCGTCCACGACGACCGGGCAGTCGACCTCGGCGCAGGCCCGCTGGATCTCCCGGGCGAATTCCTCGGACAGGACGCGGATACCGCCCTCGCCCTGGATGGGTTCCAGGACGAGGGCGCAGAACACCGGGGAGTTCCGCTCGACGACGGTCACCGTGGCGCCGTCGACGACCAGGTCGAGCACGGTGGCCCGCTCGCTCTCCAGGACGGCCTTGAGGGCCTGCGGGCTGTCCGCGGGGATGAACCGGGCGGGTGTCGCCAGTGCGGCGAAGGGTGCCCGGTAGCCCTCGTTGTGGGTGAGCTGGACGCTGCCGACGAGCTTGCCGTGGAAGCCGCCCTCCAGGGTGAGGAGCACCGGCGGGCGGCCGGTCTGCTCGGCGTTACGGGCGGTGACGGCGCTCGCCAGGGCCTCGAATCCGGCCGTCTGGGCCTGCGCGTCCACGCCGGCGAGGCGGTAGGCCTCGGATGCGACGCCGGCGCCGGCGGCGATGGCGGCGCGGGCGGCGGCCAGGTTCTCCTCGAGCCGGTCGCGCAGCTCGGCGAGCCGGATCCCGCGGTCGAGCTCGGCGTGCTTGACGGCCGCTTCCACCGCCTCGGCGCCGGTGTTGGCGAAGATGGCGGAGTAGTTCTCCCCGGTGCCCAGCTCGCGCTGGAGGATCCGGTTGAGGGCGACGGCGACGTCGTTGGCGTACGGGTGGCGGGAGAACTGCGCGTGCACCGGTGTCTGGGAGGCCAGGAGCTGCTGCGCGTACCGGGTGATCAGGGGGTGGTTGTGCCCCAGGATGAGGGAGCCGTACCCGCCCGCGAAATCGAGTACGGGAATCTCCTCGCCGCTCGCCCCGAGGTAATAGAGGGTATTTCCTTCGGCGCGTACGTAATCGACGTCGAGTCCGAGAGAGGCCAGCCAGCCGAGCAGATACGGTTCCGCGAGCTGCGGGTCAGCAGAGACGGTATTCATGTCACCCCTTGTGGAATGTGCCCTGACCGAAACGCCCAGATCCTAACCACGGGGCGCTCATTCCCTCATGGACGGGTGCTCATGGCACGGTAATCCGGCACTCCCCCGCGCATGGCTGAGCGGGCAGTTACTCGACGGTTCCACGGCGGCCGTCCTCCGCTCGTACATTTCCTCTCATGGATTACATGAAAGGCGCGGCATGAATTCCGTATCCACTGGCGTCGCCGTTTCCCGGGGGCCCGGGGCGAGACCCGCTCCCCTGCGCGAGGTCATGTCCCTGTTCGCGACCGGTGTCACCGTGCTGTCCGTGGGCGGTGAGGACATCCACGGGATGACGGCGAACGCGTTCACCTCGGTCTCCCTCGACCCGCCGTCCGTCCTGTGCTCCGTCGCGCACAGCGCGGTGATGTACGAGGCGATCACCTCGGCCGGGCATTTCGGTGTCTCGATCATGGAGGCGGGCCAGGAGGGTCTGGCCCGTTTCTTCGCCGACAAGAAGCGTCCTCTGGGGCCCGGTCAGTTCACCGGTGTCGACTGGGTGCCCGGTCCGCGGACCGGGGCGCCGCTGCTGCACGGTGCGCTGGCCTGGCTGGAGTGCGAGGTCTCCGCCGCTCACGGCATAGGCGACCACACCGTGTTCATCGGTGACGTGGTCGGCGCGAGCCGTGGCGACGGGGCGGACGGGCTGCTGTTCTTCGGCGGCGCGTTCCACCGCGCGGACGCTCCCTCCCGATGAGCGGCGAGGCCGCGGCCGGCGGCTGGGAGTCGGTGATCGGCCCCGGTTTCGCCGAGGCCCTGCAGCAGGGTCTGGTCCGCGTGGCGCGGCAGGCGTCGGCCGGTCCGCACGGCGGACGGCGGACAGCGGCCGCGCCGGGCGGTGAGCGGGAGGCGCCGGCCGGGGCGCACGTCGCGCGGCGGCTGGTGCCCCAGAAGCCGGCGCTGTCTTCCGGCGGGCCGTCCGCGCAGTGTGTGGAGGCGGTGCTGCGCCGGTTCGAGTCGGCGCTGCCGGCGACGCTGAACAAGGCGGTCCGCTGGGACAGTTCGGTCCGTCAGGCCCTCAACGAGCGGGCCCGTACCGTCCTCGCGGCCGCGTTCGGCACCGAATCCCCGGCCGCCGGCGGACCGCCTGCGGGCCTGGGGCCGTCGGCTCGCCCGGGACCTTCGGCGGGTGCCGGACCTTCGGCGGGCCTGGGACCTTCGGCGGGTGCCGGGCTCTCGGCCGGGGGCGGGCCCACCGGGCTCGCGGCCGGTGCGGGGCGGGGCGGGCCGCCGGTGAGTCTGGCGCCCCACCACAACGCGGCGGCGGCGGTCCTGCTCATGGAGTGCGCCATGCTGCAGATGATGGAGAGCGGCCGCCTCGACGAGGGATCTGTGCGGGTCCTCGGCGAGGCGGCCCGGCGGGCCGGCGAGAGCGGGAGCCCGGCGGACCAGGCGGAGTGCTGCTGGCAGGAACAGCGCCGGATCTCCCGCGAGCTGCACGACGACGTCGCCGACGGTGTCGCCGCGGCGCGCCGGGCCCTGGAGGAGTGCGGCGAGCCGGCGGACCCGGTCGCCGCCGGCCGGATCGCGGCCGCCCGGGAGGCGCTGCGGGCCACGGACACCCGGCTGCGGGACCTGGTCGGCGGGGTACGGGAGCGTTCGGTGGTGCCGCCGCTGGACGTGGCGCTGCGCGAGTTCGCGGCCAGGGCCGCACCGCAGGGGGTCCAGGTCACCGTGAAGGTGACGGGCGACGAGGGCCTGCTTCCCGACGTACGGCGCCGGGATCTGTTCCTGACGCTGCGGGAGGCTCTGCGCAACAGCTTCGCGCATTCCAGGGCCGGGCGGGTGAAGGTGTCCGTGCGCTGCACCCGCTGGTGGGCGTACGCGAGTGTCGAGGACGACGGTCGCGGGTTCGACGCCGAACGGGTTCTGCGGCCCGGTCACTGCCATCAGGGGTTCCGTTCCATGACGGAGCGGATGGAGGACGCCGGCGGGCGGCTGACCGTCAGCAGTTCGCGGGGGCACGGGAGCCATGTGGAGGCGCATCTGCCGCTGCAGCCCCACCGGCACGGGGCGCGGACGGTGCCCTCCGTGGCATGAGTGCGACGTCAGCCGTGAGGTACGAGTTCCGCCGGTACGAGTTCCGCCGTGAGGTACGAGTTCGTCGTAAAAGTACGAGTTCCGTCGTGAGGCAGAAGTTCCGTTCGGGCGTGTTCTGCGACAGCTAGGCCGGACACGCCTGGGGAACGGACGGACCGGCCGCCAGGCGGACGGGCCGGAGATGCTGTGGGACACAGGGGCCCGGCCGGGCCGTGAGACAGGTGGGCCGGACCTGCTGTGAGACAGGTGGGCCGGTGACATCGTGAGACAGGTATGAGGAGCCGTCGTGCGCAAGGTGCTCATCGCCAACCGTGGCGAAATCGCTGTCCGTGTGGCCCGGGCGTGCCGGGACGCGGGTATCGGCAGCGTGGCCGTGTAC
>NZ_JBIRMW010000031.1:0-35194 GCF_044331325.1 Streptomyces sp. NPDC017246
TCCTCACCCCTCCCGGCCCCGGTGGACCTTTGCGGTCACAGCACCAGTCACTCAAACTTCGATGGCACACGCTCAAGGTTCGATGTCACAGGACAGCTTTCCGTAACCGAGAGTTCCGGGTTGACCACCGAGCGTCCCAGCCGGCCGTGAAGCGTCGGCCCGGCCGCCGAGGTGACCAGGCGATGAGCCCCGTCACCTCGACGACCGGGCGCGGGTCAGCCGGCCGTCGCGCCGGAGAGCGCGGTGTCGACGGAGGCGTACGAGACGCCGTGGTCGGCCAGGACCTCCGCGACGACCCCGCCGGCACCGGTCAGCGCCAGGAGGATGTGCTCGTCGCCGATCTCGCGGTCCTTGCGCGCCAGCGCCATCCGGAGGGACTTCTCCAGGACGCTCTTGGCCTCCCGCGAGAAGGACCGGCGGCCCGAGCGCCACCCGGAGTCCTTGCGGTCGCCCGCGAGCGCGCCCGCGCCGTGGGTCTCCTCCACCCGCGCCACGATGGCGCCGACGTCGATGCCGAGGCCCGCCAGGGCCTCCGTGTCCGCCCGGGACAGCCCCGCCCGGCGCCGGGCGTCGGCCAGGTCGTCGGCCAAGGACGAGCGGCGGTCGGGCGGGCACAGCGTGAGCAGCGCGTCCGCCGCCGGACTGCCCTCCCGGTCGAGCAGGGCCAGGAGCAGATGCTCCTCGGTGACGACCGTCGCACCGCCCCGCTCGGCGTGCTCGACCGCCCCCTTGACGACGGCGCGCGCGGATTTCGTGAACCGCTCGAACATCACTGCCTCCCGTACTTCTTGTGGACGGCCTGCCGACTGACTCCCAGTTCGGTCGCGATCTCCTGCCACGACCACCCCTGGTTGCGCGCACTGCGCACTTGGACGGCTTCCAGCTGTTCCAGCAGTCGCCGCAGGGCGGAGACGGCCCGCAGCCCGATTCGGGGGTCGCGGTCACCCGCCCGCACGGCGAGATCGGTCGCATCGCTCATGGTGTCAACTTACGTTGACACGCCCCGTCACGTCAACCTTGGTTGACAATCGGCTCCCGGGCCCGGCATCAGCTCCGTCATCACGGAGAGCGGGAGCGACGGATTGGCGGCAGCCGCTTCGGCCACCTGCCCGTCGGTGTCGCCGAGCAACTCCACGACGACCGACGGCGGAAGGGAGGGAGGGATGGCCGGCGGCCATGGGCCTCGCCCGCCCGTCCGCCAGGCAGGCGAGCAGCGCCGCGGCGGTCGCACGGCGATGCCGGGCGACCGCGCGGAACGCCTTCCGCGCGGACGGTCCACGCCGGGTCAGCCACTCCAGCAGGGCCGGGGTGGCGTCCGGATTCGCAGCGACCCCGGCGACGACCTGCACTCCATGACGGTCCCCCATGGCGCGCAACCGCGCCTCGGAGAGCCCGGGATGAGCGGCGACGGACGCGACCACCTGGCCTCCTCCAGCTCCGGCTCCGGCCCCGGCCCCGGCTTCGGCGGCCCCGAACGGCCCGCACCGCCCCCACCCCCCGCGTGCTGCCGTACCCGAGCACCCACGGCAGCACGGTGATGCCCAGCACTTACACGAGGACATAGCCCAGGAGGTCGTCGGCGTGGCTGGCGTCGTCCCAGCGTTCCAGGGGCATGATCATGGCGATGGCGGAGACCACCACCGGCACCAGCGGCAGCAGCACGGACCACAGCCGCGGCCGCCGTCCGGGCCGCCGGGCGCACCACACCCCCATGCCCGCCATGAGGAAGGGCCCGAACGGCACCCACAGCACCACCGGCACGAAGAACAGCATCCGCCACTCGTCCGAGTACCCGAACATCATCGAAGCCCCCCGAGGCCGCCCGATCCGACGCTCCCGCACCGCCGAGGCACCACGAGGACGACCTCGGCCGCAGAGCGGCGGCGGCCGCGCGCACGCCCCGCCGCCGTCCCCCCGCCTATCCTTCGGCGCATGTCCCTCCCCCTCCGTTCCCCCGGCGGCGGGCGTCTGTCGTCGCGGGCCGCCGACGCCCTCGTGGCGGGTGTCGTCCTGGCCGTCGTCGCCGCCTGGACACTCGTCTCCGCGCAGTACGCGAGCGAGCCGGCCGGCCGTACGGTGATCGGCTGGGCGCTCATCCTGGTCGGGTGCGGGGCGCTGTACTTCCGGCGCAGGCAGCCGGTCGCCGTGGCCGTCGTCACGCTGCTGGCCTGCGTCGTCTACTACCCGCTGTCCTCGCAGGACGGCCCGCTCATGATCGCCTTCGCGCTCGCGCTCTACACGACCGCCGCCGAGGGCCGTTTCGCCGCCTCCGTCGCTCTCGCCGCCGTCACCCTGCTCGCGGTCGGCTTCGGAGAGTTCCGGCAGCGGCCGGGGCACCGGCAGATCGACGACACCTCGCTCGTGATGCTGGCCGGCTGGCTGATCAGCCTCGTCGCGGTGGGCCGGGCCCAGCGCACCCGGACCGCCTATCTCCACGAGGTGGAGCAGCGGGCGCTCGCCGCCGAGCGGGAGCAGGAGGCCCGCGCCCGGCAGAGTGCCACCGAGGAGCGGCTGCGGATCGCCCGCGAGGTGCACGACGTGCTCGGCCACAGCATCTCGCTGATCAACGTCCAGTCCGGCGCCGCCCTGCACCGGCTGGGGAAGGGGCCCGCCCCCGAGGCCGGGCTCGTCACGGCCACCGAGGCCCTGGAGGCGGTGAAGGCCACCAGCAAGGACGCGCTGCGCGAACTGCGGGCGACCCTCGGGGTCCTGCGCCGCGCCGACGAGCCCACGCCCACCGCCCCGTCGGCCTCCGGTCTCGCGCTGCTCGGCGATCTCCTCGGGCGTGCCCGGAGCGCCGGTCTCGACGTGCGTACGGAGACCACGGGCACGCCCGTGCCGCTTCCGCCGCCCGTGGACCTCGCCGCGTACCGGATCGTCCAGGAGTCGCTGACGAACGTGACCCGCCACTCGGGCGCGGGATCGGTCCACGTCACCCTCGACTGGGGGACGGACGCGGTGCGGCTGCGGATCGAGGACGACGGCGGGGGTGCGCCGGAGGGAGGGGCGCCGGGCAGCGGCATCCGGGGCATGGCGGAGCGGGCCCGTGCGTTCGGCGGTGAGCTGACGGCCGAGAATGGGGACGCCGGCGGTTTCCGGGTGGACGCCCGGCTGCCGCTCGCCGAACCCGCCACTCCCGCCGCTCCCGAACCCACCACGTCCGAGGGGGACCCCCGATGATCCGTGTCGTGCTCGCCGACGACCAGACCCTGGTCCGGGCCGGCTTCCGGTCGATCCTCTCCGACGAGGAGGACATCGAGGTCGTCGGCGAGGCCGGGGACGGGGAGCAGGCGATCGGGCTCGCCCGCGAACTGCGCCCGGACGTCGTCCTGATGGACATCCGCATGCCGGTGCTCGACGGTCTCGAGGCCACCCGCCGCATCACCGCCGACGAGCGGCTCGAAGGGGTACGGGTGGTCATCCTCACCACCTTCGACGCCGACGACCATGTGTACGGGGCGCTGCGGGCGGGCGCGTCGGGCTTCCTCGTGAAAGACACGGAGCCGATGGAACTGCTGCACGCGGTACGGGTCGTGGCGCGCGGCGACGCCCTGATCGCCCCGGCCGTGACCCGCCGTCTGATCGCCGAGTTCGCGGGCAGGGCCGACCGTCAGCCGGATCCGAGCCCCCGGCTCAACGCCCTCACCGAGCGGGAGCGGGAGGTCCTCGGCCTGGTGGGGGCCGGGCTCTCCAACGACGAGATCGCGGGCCGTCTCGTCCTCTCCCCCGCGACGGCGAAGACCCATGTCAGCCGGATCATGACCAAGCTGGCCGTACGGGACCGGGCCCAGCTGGTGATCCTGGCGTACGAGTCCGGAATGATCACGCCGGGCTGGCTGGCCTGATCGGCACGACACCCCTAGGGGACAGGGACCGGCCGGCACAACTCACGGGGTACGCGCGCGTGGACCGGCGCAACCGCTGGGGTACGGCCGGTGTCATCCCGGGGGTGACGCCGGACCCCTGACCGTACGCCGACGCTGATCGGGTGAACCAGGACGTACTCGATCTCGCGCGGCTTCAGTTCGCCCTCACCGCGGGCGGCCACTTCCTCTTCGTGGCCCTCACCCTGGGGCTCGCGACCGTCGTGGCCGTGCTCCAGACGAAGGCCACGTTCAGCCGGAAGCCGCAGGACGCGCGCATGGTGCGCTTCTGGGGCCAGCTGTACGTGATCAACTACGCGGTCGGGATCGTCACCGGCCTCGTGATGGAGTTCCAGTTCGGCATGACCTGGAGCGGGCTCACCCACGAGGCGGGCAACATCCTCGGGGCCTCGCTCGCCGTCGAGACGATCGTGGCGTTCTTCGTCGAGTCGACCTTCCTCGGCCTGTGGATCTTCGGCTGGAACCGGCTCAACCGCTGGGCCCACCTGGCCGCGATCTGGATCGTCGTCCTCACCGCCTACCTGTCGGCGTACTGGATCCTCGTGTCCAACGGCTTCCTCAACCACCCGGTGGGACACGGCTCCGAGAACGGCGAGCTCGTCCTCGACGACCCGGTCGCCGTCCTCACCAACCCCTCCGCGCTGCTCGCCTTCGGCCATGTCCTGGCGGGGGCGCTGCTGACGGCCGGCTTCTTCATGGCCGGGGTCAGCGCGTACCACCTCTTCCGGCGGACCCCGGAATGGGCGTTCTTCGGGCGCAGCCTGCGGATCGGGGTGTTCCTCTCGGCGCCCGCGCTGATGGTGACGGCCGTCTTCGGCGGTGTGCAGTTCGCGGTGCTCGACACCTTCCAGCCGATGAAGTCGGCCGTGTTCAGCGGGAAGACCGCGGAGATCGCCCGGGTGCAGGCGGAGTTGACGGAGCGCTTCGGTCCCGGCGACTACGTGCCCTCGGAGGCCTGGACCCGGGGCGGCGCGCTGCTGATGCTGATCAGCTTCGCGCTGATGATGTACCTGTGCTTCGCCGGGATGATCCTGGCCGCGTTCAAGAAGGCCGTCTTCCGGTTCCGGCTCTGGCACCTCGTGCTCATGGCGGCCGTACCCCTGCCGTACATCGCGATGATCAGCGGCTGGGTCTTCCGGGAGTCCGGTCGGCAGCCCTGGGTGGTCTACGGACTGCTGAAGACGGAGGACGCGGTGTCGGACCTCTCCCCCGGCACGATGCGTCTCTCGCTCACCGTCTTCACCACGGTCTTCGTCCTGCTCGCCGCCCTCAACGCCTGGCTCCTCACCCGGCACGCCCGGCGGGGCCCGGTCGAGTCGGGCCTCGGCCACGACGAACGCCCCGCCGAGGCGGAGGACGGAACACCCGACCCGGCCGACACCCTCCCGGCACCCCGCTACTGAGCCCGTTTCCCCGCCCGGCATCCGCGGCTGAGCCCCGTTTCCCGCCCGGCACCCCGGTACTGAGCCCCGCTCCCTCCCAGCACCCCGCTACCGAGCTCCGTTCCCGCCCGCACCCCCGAGAAATGCCCGAGGAGCCCCCGTGGAGACCCTGGCCATCGCCCTGCTCGCCTTCTTCGCGGTGGGCTGGTTCGTCCTCGCCGGGGCGGACATCGGCACCGGCATGCTCACCCCCTGGCTCGGCCGGAGCGACCCCGAGCGGCGGCTCGTCCTCAGCTCCTTCGCCCCCTTCTTCCTGGGCAACGAGGTCTGGCTGGTCGCCACCGTCGGGGTCCTCGTCGGCTGCTTCCCCGCCCTCGAAGGGGAGCTCCTGAGCGGCCAGTTCCCGGTCCTCGTGGCCCTGCTGACCGGCTGGATCGTCCGGGACGCCGGACTCTGGTCACGGGGCCGCGGTCCGGGCCCGCGCTGGCGTGCGGGCTGCGACGCGGCCGTCACCTGCGGGAGCTGGACCGTCGCGCTCTCCTGGGGATGGCTGCTCGCGGCCCTGCTCACCGGGCGGCCGTACACACCGGCGACCGGCCCCACGGCCATCCTGACCGCGCTCGCCGTGGCCGCGCTGTTCTCGGCGCACGGGCTGGGGTTCGCCACGCTCCGGCTCACCGGTGTCCCGTACGAGCGGGCCCGCCGGCTCGTGGGACGCACCGGACACCCGTGGCAGCCGTTCGCGCTCACCGCGGTCCTGATGGGCGGGCTGCCGCTCTGGGCGGGAACCGCGCTCCCGCTCTCCGAGCGGGCGGCCGCCCCCACCACGCTCGCTCTGCTCGTGCCCGCCCTGCTGGTGGTCACTCCGCTGCTCGTGGCCGTCCAGGCGTGGATCTGGCACGCGTTCCGGCACCGGGTCACCCGGCCCTCGTACCTCTGAGCCGCGGCTTCCGGACGTCCCGGCTCAGGACTCCCCGGGCGCCCGGGGCCCCTTCGGCCCCGAACCCCCTTCAGGTCCCTCAGGTCCCTCAGACCTCTCGGGCCCCGAAGTCTCCTCCGGCTGCTCCGCCTGCTCCAGGGCGGCCTCCTTCTTGTGGTGCAGGGCCTTCTGCAGCCGCGCCACCACCGCCTCGCCGTAGCGCCGGTGACCGTGGACCCGCGGGTCGTCCGTCACGTCGTACCGCTTCACATAGGCACCGAGGAAGGCCTGGAGGGTGGCGACGGCCGGAATGGCGATCAGCGCGCCGACGGCGCCGAGCAGTGCCGTCCCCGCGATGACCGAGCCGAACGCCACCGCCGGGTGGATGTCCACCGTCTTGGAGGTGAGCTTCGGCTGGAGCATGTAGTTCTCGAACTGCTGGTAGACCACGACGAAGCAGAGCACCCACAGCGCGTACCAGGGGTTCACGGTGAAGGCGATCAGCATCGGCAGGGCACCGGCGAGATAGGTGCCGATGGTCGGGATGAACTGCGAGACCAGACCGACCCACACCGCGAGCGCGGGCGCGTAGGGCACCCCGAGGATCTGGAAGAGCACGAAGTGCGCGACGCCCGAGATGAGGGCCATGAGACCGCGCGAGTAGAGATAGCCGCCGGTCTTGTCGACCGCGATCTCCCAGGCCCGCAGCACCTCGGTCTGCCGGGCGGGCGGCAGGACGGAGCAGAGCGCGCGCCGGAGCCGGGGGCCGTCGGCCGCGAAGTAGAACGAGAACAGGAAGATCATCAGGAGTCGGAACAGGCCGCCGAGGACGGTGGCGGAGACGTCGAGCACGCCGGACGCGCTGTTCTGCACGTACTTCTGCAGCCAGTCGGAGCTCAGGACGCTGTCCTGCACCTCGACGCGCGACAGCTCCGTGTGGAAGGTCTCGTTGATCCAGTTGATCAACGAGTCGAGGTACTTGGGGAAGTTCTCGACCATGTCGACGATCTGGCCGGCGAGCATCGAGCCCAGCAGGACGATGAAGCCGACGGTGAAGATCAGGACGGCGAAGAACACGAGGAAGGTGGCGAGCCCGCGTCGCATTCCGCGCGCCGCCATGCGCCCGACCGCCGGTTCGATGGCGAGGGCGAGGAAGAACGCGAGCAGGATGTTGACGAGGAGCCCGATGAGCTGGTGGAAGGCCCAGTTGCCGAGCAGGAAGCAGGAGTAGAGCGCGAGGGCCAGGACGAGCGCGCGGGGCAGCCAGCGCGGCATCCGGGCGCCCGGAGCGGGAGAGTCCTGAGCGGCGGGGGGCGTCGGCGCGCCGCCGCCGCCTCCGCCGGTCGGCGCCGCGGATGCCGTCGATCCGGCGGATCCGGTCGGTCCGGTCGAATCGTTCGATGCGGTCAGGTCGGTCGCGTCGGTGTCGTCAGTCGGGGCCACCCCGTCAGTCTCGCGCACCGCGCGGACATTCCGGCCGGGACCCCGCACATCCCCGTCGGCCGCTCACCGCTTGTCGGCCGGTACGCCGACGGCCGCGCAGACGGCCCGCCACACGTCCTTCGCCTCCCAGCCGGCGTCCAGCGCCTCGCGCACCGTCCGCCCGCCGAGTTCGGCCATCACATGGTCCCGTGCGAAGGACTCGGCGTAGGACGCACCGAAGTGGTCCGCCATCCGCTCCCAGAAAATCGTCAACCGCATGACCCCAGTATCCCGCTCCCAAGAGTGCAGCCCGCTCCGTAGCCCTTGTCACCGCGACTTTCCGCCCTACGGTCGGAGCATGGCCGAAAAACCCCTCTCCTCCCCGCCCGCGACCCCCCTGGCCCGAGCCGAGCGTTTCGTCTGGCTGACGGCCCGTGTCCTCGAACAGCGCCGGTTCGCCTACCACTTCCTGCGCGGTGGCGCGGATCAGGTGGAGACGGCCCTCGCCGCCTACCTCGACGAGGACGGCGGCTACGGCCACGCGCTCGAACCCGATCTGCGCGGGCCGGTCAGCCAGCCCCTGCACACGGCGCACGGGCTCCGGGTGCTGGACTCGATCGGCCGCTGCGGCGGGCTGCGCGTGGAGCGGATCTGCCGCTACCTCACGGACGTGTCGACCCATGACGGCGCGCTCCCGGCGATCCATCCGTCGCAGCGCGGCTACCCGTCCGCGCCGTTCGTCCCGGTCGTGGACTCCCCGCCGAGCGCGCTGCTGACGACCGGCCCGGTGGTCGGGGTGCTGCACCGCAACCAGGTGTGGCACGCGTGGCTGTTCCGGGCCACCGAGTTCTGCTGGTGGGCCGTGGAGTCGCTGGAGACCTCGCATCCGTACGAGATCGAGGCCGCCGTCGCCTTCCTGGACGGGGCGCCGGACCGCTCGCGCGCGGAGGCGGCCGCCCACCGGCTCGGACGGCTGGTCCGCGAGCAGCGGCTCGCCGTGCTGGACCCGGGCAAGGAGGGGGACTACCCCGTGCCGGAGGGGTACGCGCCCGGGGAGCTGCACTTCCCGCACGACTACGCGCGCGTGCCGGACTCGCTGGCCGCGCGCTGGTTCACGGACAAGGAGATGGCCCGTTCCCTCGACCGGCTCGCGGCCGACCAGCAGGAGGACGGCGGCTGGCCGATCCGCTGGCGCGCCTGGGCTCCCGGCTCTGCCCTGGAGTGGCGGCCGATCGTCACGATCGAGGCCCTGCGCACCCTGCGCGCCCACGGCCGCCCCCTCGACTGACCGCGGAAGGCCGGGCGATCACCGGTCGGCACCCGACGCCCGGCACCCGGCACCCGGCACCCGGCACCCGGCACGCCGCGCTCGGCACCCGCCGATCACCAGCCCAGGGCCCGTACGCCCGCCGTGACGGCGACGGCCGCGCCCACGACGACCAGGAAGGGGGCCCGCAGGACGAGCGCGACGGCGGCCGCGGCGAGTCCCGCGGCGCGGGCGTCCAGGACGACGGTGTCGCCCGCGCCGAACGTCTGCTGTGCGGTGAGCGCGGCGAGCAGCGCGACGGGGAGCAGCGCGGCGAGCCGCTGGACGAGCGGCCGCTCCAGCGCCCCGGCGGGTACGAGCAGGCCGACCAGCTTCACCAGGTAGCACCCGGCGGCGGTCAGGGCGATCGCGATCCAGACGGTCATCGGGAGTCCTTCTCTCGTCCGGCGGGGGCCATGCGGCGGCCCTGGAACCAGAGCACGAGGGGCGCGGCGAGGGCCGCGGCGAGGACCGGGACCCCGGCGGGCAGCACGGGCAGCAGCCCGAGGCCGAGCAGGACGGCGATCCCGGCGGTGGCCCGCTCGGTCGCGGACTTCAGCATGGGGGCGAGCAGGGCGAGGAAGACGGCGGGACCGGCCGCGTCGAGCCCCCAGGCCGCGGTGTCGCCGATCGCCTCGGCGCCGAGCGCCCCGAGCAGGGTGGTCGCGTTCCAGAGGACGTACAGCGTGAGCCCGGTGACGGTGAAGCCGATCCTGGCGGCCCGGCGGGACGGCTGGGCGAGGGCGACGGCCGTGGTCTCGTCGATCACCCAGTGTGCGGCGAGCGGCCTGACGGCCTTGGGTACGGCGAGGAGCTGGGAGAGCCGCAGCCCGTAGAAGGCGTTGCGGGTGCCGAGGAAGAAGGCGCCCGCGGCGGCCGTGAAGGGATTGCCGCCCGCGGCGAGCGCTCCGACCAGGGCGAACTGCGAGGCGCCGGTGAAGACGAGCAGGCTGAGGACGCAGGTCTGGAGGACGCTGAGGCCGGAGCCCGCCGAGGTCACGCCGAAGGCGAAGCCGGAGAGCCCGACGGCGACGCCGACGCCGAGGGCGTCGCGGACGACGGCCGCGTCGGGTTCGGGCGGGGCCGGTGTGCTGTCGGGTATGACGGGAGGTGCTGTCTGTTCTGCCACGTCAGGGACGGTACGGCAGCTCCGGCGGACCGGTCTTGTACGTTCTTGCGGCGGAGCCGGGGGGAGGCCCGGATCCGCCGCCCCGCGCGCGTTGGTACGCCCCGGGCGGCACCCCGACGCTGCGGGTGAAGTGCCGGTTGAGATGCGACTGGTCGGTGAAGCCGACGACCGCGGCCGCCTCCGCGGGAGGCGTCCCGGCGTCGAGGAGCTGTCTGGCCCGGCGTACGCGCGCGTCGGTGAGCCAGGTGTGCGGGGGCATCCCGTACGCGTCCCGGAAGGCCCGGAGCAGGGCGAACGGGCTGGTATCGAGATCCGCGGCGAGCCGCTCCAGGGTCGGGGGTTCCGCCATCCGGTCCTCCAGGACCGCACGCGCGCGTGCCGCGTTCCGGGCGCCCGCCGAGCGGGGCGGGAGCGGGGTGACGATCCCGCCGTGGCTGCGCAGCATCCGGGCCGTGACCAGCCGGAGCAGACTGTCGGCGGCGAGCGCGTTGCCCTCCTCGGCGGCCCGGTGGACTCCGACGACGAGCCGGGAGGCGTACGGGTCGTCCACGACGGGCGAGGTGAAGCCGACCGAGCCGCGCAGGGCGAGGGTGTCGGCCGCGATGGAACGGACGATCTCCGCGTCGGGGTAGATCGTGCGGTACGTCCAGCCCTCGGGCACGCCCGCGTGCCCGGTGTGCGGGGTGTCGGGGTTCACCAGGGCGATCTGGCCGGGGCTCGCGTGGACGAGCTCGTCGCGGTAGTGGAAGGCCTCGACGCCCTCGGTGATCGCGGCGAAGACGAAGGTCTCGTGGGTGTGCCGGGCGAAGGCCTTGCGGATGTAGTGGGCGTGCAGCAGGTCGACCCCGGGCAGCTCGGCGTACTGCCAGTACCGTGCCCGCTCCCCGCTCGCCATGCCTCCATTCTGCGACAGGCCCCCGGGCGTCGCCGTGGCGCCGGGTGTGCCCGCTGCCGGAGCCGCGGCCCGGCGCGGACGGATATCCCCAGGTCCCGGCGGTTGTCAGTGCTCGGGTGCACGATGGGTGGCATGGTCAGGTCCGCGCTCGACTCGTTCTCCCCCGCGACCCGTGGTTGGTTCACCGGGGCCTTCACCGCGCCCACGGCGGCGCAGGAGGGCGCTTGGAAGGCCATCGGGGCTGGCTCCGACGTGCTCGTCGTCGCTCCGACCGGCTCGGGCAAGACACTGGCCGCGTTCCTCGCCTCGCTGGACCGGCTGGCCGCCTCGCCCCCGCCGGCCGAGCCGAAGAAGCGCTGCCGCGTGCTGTACGTGTCGCCGCTGAAGGCCCTCGCCGTGGACGTCGAGCGGAACCTGCGCTCGCCCCTGACCGGAATCCGCCAGGAGTCGGTGCGCCTCGGGCTGCCCGAGCCGGACATCCGGGTCGGCATCCGGTCCGGTGACACCCCGCCCGCCGAGCGCCGGGCGCTGGCGACCCGGCCCCCGGACATCCTGATCACCACCCCCGAGTCGCTGTTCCTGATGCTGACCTCCGCCACCCGTGAGGCCCTCGCGGGCGTGGAGACGGTCATCCTGGACGAGGTCCACGCGGTCGCGAGCACGAAGCGGGGCGCGCACCTGGCCCTGTCCCTGGAGCGGCTCGACGAGCTGCTGCCCCGCCCCGCGCGCCGGATCGGCCTGTCGGCCACCGTCCGCCCGGTGGACGAGGTGGCCCGTTACCTGTCGCCGGGGCGCGCCGTGGAGATCGTCCAGCCGCCGTCGGGGAAGGAGTTCGACCTCTCCGTCGTCGTCCCCGTCGAGGACATGGGCGAGCTGGGCGGTTCCCCCGCATCCGAGGGCGGGGACGGCGGCGACAAGCCGTCGATCTGGCCACACGTCGAGGAGCGGATCGCCGACCTCGTCCAGGCCCACCGCTCCACGATCGTCTTCGCCAACTCCCGCCGTCTCGCCGAGCGCCTGTGCAACCGGCTCAACGAGATCGCGTACGAGCGGGCGACCGGCGAACCCCTCCCCGAGGGGTCCCCACCGGCCGAGATCATGGCCCAGTCGGGGGCGGCGAAGGGCGCCCCGTCGCTGCTCGCCCGCGCCCACCACGGCTCGGTGTCGAAGGAGCAGCGCGCCCAGGTGGAGGAGGACCTGAAGGCGGGCCGGCTGCCCGCCGTGGTGGCCACCTCCAGCCTGGAGCTGGGCATCGACATGGGTGCGGTCGACCTCGTCGTGCAGGTCGAGTCGCCGCCGTCGGTGGCGTCCGGGCTCCAGCGCGTGGGGCGCGCCGGGCACCAGGTCGGCGCCGTGTCGACGGGCGTGGTCTTCCCCAAGTACCGGGGTGATCTGGTGCAGGCGGCCGTGGTCACCGAGCGGATGCGTTCGGGTGCGATCGAGTCGATGCGGATCCCGGCGAACCCGCTGGACGTCCTCGCCCAGCAGCTCGTCGCCGTCGTCGCGCTCGACACCTGGCAGGTGGACGACCTGCTGGCCCTGGTGCGCCGGGCGGCGCCCTTCGCGTCGCTGCCCGAGTCGGCGTTCACCGGTGTGCTCGACATGCTCGCGGGCCGGTACCCGTCGGACGCCTTCGCCGAGCTGCGCCCGCGCGTGGTCTGGGACCGGGTCGCCGGGACGGTCACGGGGCGGCCGGGCGCGCAGCGCCTCGCCGTCACCTCGGGCGGCACCATCCCCGACCGGGGCCTGTTCGGCGTGTTCCTCGCGGGCTCGGACCCCAAGAAGGGCGGGGGCAGGGTCGGGGAGCTCGACGAGGAGATGGTGTACGAGTCGCGGGTCGGCGACGTGTTCACCCTCGGCACCACCTCCTGGCGGATCCAGGACATCACCCGGGACCGGGTCCTCGTCACGCCCGCGCCCGGCGTGCCGGGCAGGCTGCCGTTCTGGAAGGGCGACCAGCTGGGCCGCCCGCTCGAACTGGGCCGGGCGGTGGGCGCTTTCCTCCGCGAGGTCGGCGCCCTCTCGGACGAGGACGCCCGGCTGCGCCTGCTCGCTGCGGGCCTGGACGCCTGGGCCGCCGAGAACGTCCTGGCGTACCTCAAGGAGCAGCGCGAGGCCTGCGGCCATGTGCCGGACGACCGGACGATCCTGGTCGAGCGCTTCCGGGACGAGCTGGGGGACTGGCGGGTCGTCATCCACTCGCCGTTCGGGGCGCAGGTGCACGCCCCGTGGGCGCTGGCGCTCGGTGCCCGGCTGGCCGAGCGGTACGGCATGGACGCCCAGGTGATGCACGCGGACGACGGCATCGTGCTGCGCCTGCCGGACGCCGACCTGATGGGCCTGGACATGGGCCTCGACCTGCTGGACCACGAACCGGTCGACCCCGGCCGGCACCTCGACACGACGTACGACGCGGACAAGGCGCCCGTCGGCGCGGCCGACGCCCTCTTCGACAAGGGCGAGATCGGGCAGATCGTCACCGACCAGGTGGGCGGCTCCGCACTGTTCGCGTCCCGCTTCCGCGAGTGCGCCGCGCGCGCCCTGCTGCTGCCCAAGCGCAACCCCGGCAAGCGCACCCCGCTGTGGCAGCAGCGGCAGCGCGCGGCCCAGCTCCTCCAGGTGGCGAGCGAGTTCGGCTCGTTCCCGATCGTCCTGGAAGCGGTCCGCGAGTGCCTCCAGGACGTCTTCGACCTCCCCGGTCTGACGGAGCTGATGGGAGACATCGAGGCCCGCCGGGTCCGCCTGGTCGAGGTCACCACCCCCGAGCCGTCCCCCTTCGCCCGCTCGCTGCTCTTCGGCTACGTGGCGCAGTTCCTGTACGAGGGGGACTCCCCGCTCGCCGAGCGGCGGGCTGCCGCCCTCTCCCTGGACTCCCGGCTCCTCGCCGAGCTGCTCGGCCAGGCGGAACTGCGTGAGCTGCTCGACGCGGACGTCCTGACCGAGCTGGAGCGGGAGCTCCAGTGGCTGACGGACGACCGGCGGATCAAGGACGTGGAGGGCGTCGCCGACCTGCTGCGGGTCCTGGGCCCGCTCACCGACGCCGAGCTGGGCGAGCGCGGCGCCGAGGCGGGCTGGGCGCCCGAGCTCGAGAGAGCGCGCCGGGCGATCCAGGTGCGGATCGGGGGCCGCGAGCACTGGGCGGCCGTCGAGGACGCCGGACGGCTCCGGGACGCCCTGGGCACGGCCCTGCCGGTCGGCGTACCGGAGGCCTTCACCGAGCCGGTCAAGGACCCGCTGGGCGACCTGCTCGCACGGTACGCGCGCACGCACGGCCCGTTCACCTCGTCCGGGGCCGCAGGCCGCTTCGGTCTGGGCGCGGCCGTCACCGACGGCGCCCTCCAGCGGCTCGCCGCCTCGGGCCGGGTCGTCCAGGGCGAGTTCCACCCCTCCGGCATCGGCCAGGAGTGGTGCGACGCCACGGTCCTGCGCCGGCTGCGCCGTCGCTCCCTGGCGGCCCTGCGGCACGAGGTGGAACCGGTGTCCCCGGCGGCGCTCGCCTCCTTCCTGCCGCAGTGGCAGCACCTGGGCGGCAGCGGTCTGCGCGGCATCGACGGGGTGGCCCGCGCGATCGAGCAGCTCCAGGGCGCGCCGGTGCCCGCCTCCGCGCTGGAGAAGCTGATCCTGCCGTCCCGGGTCCGGGACTACTCCCCGGCGGTGCTCGACGAGCTGACCACCACCGGCGAGGTCCTCTGGGCGGGAGCCGGCTCGCTGCCCGGCAAGGACGGCTGGGTCTCGCTGTACCTCGCGGACGCGGCGCCGCTGCTCCTCCCGCCGCCGCATCCGCTGGAGCTCTCGGCGCTGCACGAGTCGGTGCTCTCGGCCCTCTCCGGCGGGTACGGCCTGTTCTTCCGCCAGATCGCCGACCAGGTCCGGGCCACCACACACCCGGACGCCACCGACCCACAGCTCGCGGACGCCGTCTGGGACCTGGCCTGGTCGGGCCGGCTCACCAACGACACGCTCGCCCCATTGCGCGCGCTCCTCGGCTCGGGCCGCACCGCCGGATCCACCGCGCACCGCGCGCGCCGCACGGTCCCGCGCGGCCGGTACGGCACGCTGACGGCCGCCGCCCGCCCCGCCTCCCGCACCGGCCCGCCCACGGTCTCCGGCCGCTGGTCGCTGCTGCCCGCGCTCGAACCGGAGCCGACCCACCGGGCGCACGCCCTCGCCCGTACCCTCCTGGACCGGCACGGCGTGGTGACCCGTGGCGCGGTGGCCGCGGAGGGTGTGGAGGGCGGCTTCTCGGCCGTGTACCGGATCCTGGCCGCCTTCGAGGACAGCGGACAGGCCCGGCGCGGCTATGTGGTGGAGGGACTGGGTGCGGCCCAGTTCGCGATGGACGGGGCGGTGGACCGGCTGCGGGCCGCGGCGACCGCCCGGGACCGGGGCGTGGACGCGGCGGCCGGTCCGCGCGCGCTGGTGCTCGCGGCGGCCGATCCGGCGAGCGCGTACGGGGCGGCCCTGCCCTGGCCCGAGCCGCCGACCGACGCCGGGCACAAGCCGGGGCGCAAGGCGGGCGCCCTGGTGGTCCTGGTCGACGGCGAACTCACGCTCTACATGGAGCGCGGCGGCAAGACGCTCCTGTCCTGGCCCTCGGACCCGGACGACCCGGCCCTGACGGCGGCGGCCGAGGCCCTGGCGGCCTCGGCCCGGGCGGGAACCCTGGGCACGGTGACGGTGGAGCGCATCAACGGCGCGACGTCCCTCACCTCCCCGCTGGCCCGCCCCCTGGAAACAGCAGGCTTCCTGGCCACCCCCAGAGGCCTCCGCCTCCGCCCCTGACCCACCCCGAGGCAGCCACCCGTCCGCCCAGCTCCCCGCACCGCGGCCCTCCCACCCCGTTGTGGGCATTCGTTCCGCTGGGGCGGAACGGGTGGGCACAACGGACGACGCCCCTGCCGGGCCCAGGCTCCCCGCACCGACGCCACCCACCAGGACGCCGCACACCTCGGACGTCCCCCACTGGCGCCCACCCACCCGCCCCGCTCCCGCCCACCACCCGACCCACAAGCCCACCCGAGCGCCCCCACCCCGCAGAATGGAACCGTGCCCGAAGGAGACACCATCTGGCAGGCCGCCCACCGCCTGCACACCGCCCTCGCCGGCCGCGTACTGACCCGCGCGGACCTGAGGGTGCCCAGATTCGCCACCGCCGACCTCACGGGCCGGACGCTCCTCGACGTCACCCCGCGCGGCAAGCACCTCCTCGCCCGCGTCGAGGGCGGTCTGACCCTCCACTCGCATCTGCGGATGGACGGCGCCTGGCGGGTGTACGCCACCGGGGAGCGCCCGCGCGGCGGCCCCGACCACCAGATCCGGGCGATCCTCGGAAACGAGGAGTCCACCGCGTACGGCTACCGGCTCCCGGTCCTGGAACTCATCCGCACCGCGGAGGAGTCGGACGTGGTGGGGCACCTCGGCCCGGACCTGCTGGGCCCCGGCTGGGACGCCGAGGAGGCCGCCCGCCGGCTGACCGCGGACCCCGCCCGCCCCCTCGGCGAGGCCCTGCTGGACCAGCGGAACCTGGCCGGCATCGGCAATGTGTACAAGTCGGAGCTGGCCTTCCTCGCCGGAGTGACGCCCTGGCTCCCGGTCGGCGAGCTCGACCCCGATGTCCCCGCCCGTCTGGTGGCGACCGCCCACCGCCTCCTGGAGGCGAACAAGGACCGCCCCGACCGGCGTACGACCACCACTCGCCGCCTGGCCGTCCCGCTCCATGTCTACGGCCGCGCGGGGCACCCCTGTCTCCGCTGCGGCGCGCCGATCCGCAAGGCGGAGCTCGGCGACCGGGTCACGTACTGGTGCCCCGGCTGCCAGCGGGGCCCCGACGACACCACTCCGGCCATGCCTCCCGCTCCCACTAATTGACGGACCGTCAGATCCGGTCGTACGGTCCGAGCATGACGAACACGGCGAGCGCGACGGGCACGGCAGGCGCGACAGGCACCGCGGACGAGCCCCGCACGACGGACAAGGCCCGCACGGCGGCCGAGGCCCGCACCGCGGCGACGCCCCTCCCGGCCTACGACCTCACCGGCCGCACCGCGTTCGTCACCGGCGCCGCCGGCGGCATCGGCCGCGCGACGGCGTTCCTCCTCGCCCAGGCCGGCGCCACCGTGCACGGCGCGGACCGCGACGGGCACGGCCTCGCGGAGACCGTGGACCTGATCGCCCGCGAGGGCGGCACCGCGCACCCGCACACCCTCGACGTCACCGACAGGCCCGCCCTCGCCGCCGCCGTCCGCGCGGCGGGCCCTCTCCACGTCATGGCCGCGGTCGCCGGGATCATGCACACGAGCTCGGTCCTGGAGACCCGCGACGAGGACCTCGACCGCGTCCTCGCCGTCAACTTCAAGGGCGTGCTCTACGCCTGCCAGGAGGCGGCCCGCTCGATGATCGCCGCCGGAGTCCGCGGTTCGATCGTCACGATGGCGTCGGGCGCGATGGACGCCGCGAGCCCGGGGCTGCTCTGCTACAGCGTCACGAAGGCGGCCGTGGTCCAGATGACGAAGACGCTGGCGACGGAGGTCGGCCGGCACGGCATCCGGGTGAACGCGGTGGCCCCGGGCTGGATCCGCACCCCCATGACGGACCGCCACGAGCCGGCCGCCCAGGAGCAGGCGGAGGCCGCGATGATCCGCCACTCACCGCTGGGCCGGGTCGGTGAGGCCATGGACATCGCGCATGCCGTCCTGCACCTCGCGTCGGACGCCTCCGCGTTCACGACAGGCCAGATCCTGCGCCCCAACGGCGGCGTCGCGATGCCCTGGTGACGCGCCGGGCGAGCAGGCCCGGCCGCCCCGACGAGGCGGCCACGTGCACGGGCAGCAGGCTCAGCCCCCAACCGCCCGCGGCGACCGCCCCCTCGATCGTCCCGGTCTCTCCCGGGGCGAGCAGCAGGCGCAGCACGGCCCACCACCAGAGCCCCCCGGCCGCCAGCCCGATCGCGACCAGCGCGAGCGTTGCCGGCGGCAACCGTCGCCTTACCATGGCCGCCTCCTGCCGTCGACGCTAGACCGGCAGGATCACCCCGCGGGAGGGCGCACCGGGGGCAAACCCGGCGCACACGGCCCAGTCGTATGTTTTCCACCATGGCACGGCACACCGGACCCCGGCATCTCAGGCAAACCGCCGCACCACCAGGGGAAAAGAGAAAAGCCCCGGTCGGCGCCTCACGAGGAGGCACCGACCGGGGCTGATCCCCGTTTCGGTTCGGACAGCGCCGATCAGGCGGCGACGACGTTGACCGCTTCCGCGGGCGCCTTGATGGTCACCCGCCCGGTGGACACACCTGCCACCGACGTCACCGACACCGAATTGAGCCTCGGGCGTACCGGCGTCGGCACCGGTTCGCTCGCCGCTGCCGACTCGGCCAGTTCGGCCAGTGACAGCTCGTCGCTCACTTCACGCATGAGCTCGGACATCCGTACGTCCAGCGCGTCGCAGATCGCGGAGAGCAGCTCGGAGGAAGCCTCCTTCTGCCCCCGCTCCACCTCGGAGAGATAGCCGAGCGAGACTCGGGCGGACGAGGAGACTTCGCGCAGAGTACGGCCTTGGCGCTGGCGCTGCCGACGCAGCACGTCACCCAACAGGCGACGGAGCAGAATCATCGGTGGCTCCCTCCTCGGACCGCGTAGCCGCATCCTTCACGCCCCACCGTACCGCCTCGCGCTGCGGCCGTGCGGGGAGCGATGTCGTGTTCACTCAGGGCTGCAAACATCAATTCCCCCCGTTGTGTTCCGTATCCTGTGCCCGCGCATTTCCCGAGAGTTCCTCATGGAGCAGCTCCAGCACGCTCCGGACGCTCTCTCTACGGATGTCCGCGCGGTCGCCGTTCAACCTCAACGAGACCACTTTCCCGGCGTGGGCACCGGTCCCGGCCGGGCCCGCGACGGCGACGTAGACGGTTCCGACGGGCTGTCCGTCCTGCGGGTCGGGTCCCGCGACGCCGGTGGTCGAGATCCCCCAGTCGGCGCCGAGCCGGGCCCGTACACCGGCCGCCATCTGCAGTGCGACCTCGGGATCCACCGCTCCGCGCTCCGCGAGCAGGGCGGCGTCGACGCCGAGCAGCTCCTGCTTGAGGGCCGTGGCGTAGGCCGTGACGGACCCCCGGAAGGAGGCCGAGGCGCCGGGGACACCGGTGAGCTCCGCGGCCACCAGACCACCCGTGAGCGACTCCGCGGCGGCCAGCGTGTGACCACGCTCCGCGAGCAGCGCCAGCACCCGGGCGGCCCCGTTCATCGCGTCGCCGCCTCCGAGCGCGCGGCGTCCCGCTCGGCGGCGAGACCCTTGCGGCGCAGCACGACCGCCTGGCGGACGTAGTCGAGTCCGGTGACGACCGTCAGCACGACGGCCAGTGCCATCACCCAGAAGCGCAGGGTGGCCAGCGGCCCGGTGAGCATCAGCACGTACATGCCGACCGCCGTGCCCTGGGCCAGCGTCTTCATCTTTCCGCCGCGGCTGGCGGGGATGATCCCGTGTCTGATCACCCAGAACCGCATCAGGGTGATCCCCAGCTCACGGGCGAGGATGACCCCGGTGACCCACCAGGGCAGGTCCCCGAGCAGGGACAGCGAGATGAGGCCGGCCGCCATGATCGCCTTGTCGGCGATCGGGTCGGCGATCTTCCCGAAGTCCGTCACCAGGTTGTACGCCCGGGCGAGGTGTCCGTCGAAGACGTCCGTGATCATGGCGACGGCGAACGCCGCCCAGGCCCAGGCGCGCCATGCGGGATCGTGGCCGCCGTCCTGGAAGAGGAGCAGCACGAAGCCCGGCACGAGCACGAGCCGGATCATGGTCAGGATGTTGGCGATGTTCCACAGGCTGGCCTGATTGACGGCCGCCGAGCCCAGCTTGCCGCGGGGCGCGGGCCTACCGGTCCCGTTCGTCGCGGATGCCGGGACTCCGGTCATCTGGCTGCCTCCTCGAAAAGACACTCGGCCACCAGGTCGACGCCTTCCGTGCCGACGACCTTCGCCATGACCATACGGCCCGGCGTCAGGTCGGGGCTCGCACCGCTTGCCGTGGTGAGGACCACCTGGCCGTCGGTCTCGGGCGCCTGGTGGGCGGCCCGGCCGATCACACCGTCCTCCTCGTCGACGGACTCGACCAGTACTTCAAGGGTCTCTCCGATCCGCTCCTCCGCGCGCTGGGCGGTGAGCTCCTCGGCGAGCCGGGAGAGGTGGGCGAGCCGTGCGTCGACGACGTCCTGGTCGAGCTTGTGCTCGTACGTGGCGGCCTCGGTGCCGTCCTCGTCCGAGTAGCCGAAGACTCCGATGGCGTCGAGCCGGGCGTGGGTGACGAAGCGTTCCAGCTCGGCGAAGTCGGCCTCGGTCTCGCCGGGGAAGCCGACGATGAAGTTGGAGCGGGCACCGGCCGTCGGGGCCTTGGAGCGGATGGTCTCCAGGAGCTCCAGGAAGCGGTCGGTGTCGCCGAAGCGGCGCATGGCCCGCAGCACGTCGGGGGCGCTGTGCTGGAAGGACAGGTCGAAGTACGGCACGACCTTCTCGGTCGACGTGAGGACGTCGATCAGGCCGGGGCGCATCTCGGCGGGCTGGAGGTAGCTGACGCGGACCCGCTCGATGCCGTCCACGGCGGCCAGCTCGGGCAGCAGGCTCTCCAGGAGCCGGATGTCACCGAGGTCCTTGCCGTAGGAGGTGTTGTTCTCGGAGACCAGCATGACCTCCTTGACCCCCTGCTCGGCGAGCCAGCGCGTCTCGTTCAGCACGTCGGAGGGACGGCGCGAGACGAAGGAGCCGCGGAAGGAGGGGATGGCGCAGAAGGAGCAGCGCCGGTCGCAGCCGGAGGCGAGCTTCACGGAGGCGACGGGGCTGGTGTCCAGCCGGCGGCGGAGCGGCGCGCGCGGCCCGGAGGCGGGCGCGAGACCGTCCGGAAGGTCGCTCGGCACGTTCTCGGGGGCGTCCACGACGCCGTGTCCCGGGAGGGCCACCGCGGCGGCGGCCTCCTGGCGCTCGACGGGCGAGAGCGGCAGCAGCTTGCGCCGGTCACGCGGGGTGTGCGCCTCGACACTGCCACCGTTGAGGATGGTCTGGAGGCGGTTGGAGATGTCGGAGTAGTCGTCGAAGCCGAGGACGCCGTCGGCTTCCGGGAGGGCTTCGGCGAGTTCCTTGCCGTACCGCTCGGCCATACAGCCGACGGCGACCACGGCCTGGGTTCTGCCGTGGTCCTTCAGATCATTGGCTTCGAGGAGGGCGTCGACGGAGTCCTTCTTGGCGGCCTCGACGAATCCACAGGTGTTGACGACGGCTACATCCGCGTCCTCGGCGTTCTCGACGAGCTCCCAGCCGTCCGCTGCCAAGCGGCCTGCGAGCTCCTCCGAGTCCACCTCGTTACGGGCGCAGCCAAGAGTGACAAGGGCGACGGTACGGCGTTCGGGCATGGACTCAAGACTACTTCGTCCCGGCCGTTACCCCGTCGCGCAGGGTTCACCTGCGCGACAGAGGTCACATCACGGGCCTCGGCGGGCGTCACACCGCCCGCCGTGCCGCGGGGCTCACCCGGCCTCGGGGTCGCCCTTGGTGTACGTGAGCCGCTCGACCTGGCCGGATTCGAACTTGTCGGCGACCTTCTTGCCGTTGACGTAGAGCTCGATCGCGCCGGCGTTGCCGAGGACCAGGTCGACGCGCTCGTCGTCCTGGAAGGTCTTGGACTCGCCGTCGAGGAGCAGCCCGTCGAAGAGGAGCTTGCCGTTGGCGGCCTTGGCCGAGATCCAGCTCTTGCCCTCGGTGGCGGTGAGCTTCACCGTCACCTTGTCCTGCGGGACCGCGGCGATCGCGCTCTCGGTGGGCTTCGGGGCGACGGGCTTGACCGGCTTCGGTTTGGCGGCGGACGTCGCCTTCTCGGGCGCGGGCGCCGGGCCGCCTTCGGCGGTGGTGGTGCCCTTCGACGCGCCGTTGCCGTCGAACATCGTGAAGCCGACGAAACCGACGACGGCGACGATGGCCGCGACCATCGCGGCGGTCCAGTTGGGCCGACGCGGCTCGGGGCGGATACGTTCCGCCTCGAACAGCGGGGCGGCGGGGGTGGGCGCGGGACGCCCACCGTGCTCGGCGTCGTACTGCTCGATCAGCGGAGCCGGATCGAGGCCGACGGCGCGCGCGAGGGTACGGATGTGCCCGCGGGCGTAGACGTCTCCGCCGCAGCGCGAGAAGTCGTCCTCCTCGATCGCGTGCACGATCGGGATCCGGACACGGGTGGAGGCACTGACCTCTTCGACGGTGAGACCGGCGGCGACGCGGGTCTGCTGGAGAGCACGACCGATCGAGTCCCGGTCGTCTGCCGGGAAGATCCGGTCGTCTTCGGGGGAGTTGCCGATGGACACGAGAGCGCCTTTCGAGCGTGTAGCCACCTGCTGGACGTTCAGTCTATGGGTGGTACGAAAGGGTGGGGCAACCGGGCGGGTGCTGTTTGTACGCCATGAGGCTGGGACATCCTTCTGTCCCTCCGCTCAACTTGACGAACGGCCAGGGGAAACGGTTGCCCTCCGTTCCCTTACGAGTGAGTCTCGGCCCGGTCTCGATCGGGTACCCCGCTCCCCGGCCGCTACTCCCCGGCCACTCCTCCTGTCGCGCCCCGCCGGCTCCCGGAGGCGCGACTCCTCCACCTACGCCCCGGACTCCCCGCGGATGACGGCGAGCACATCGTCCAACTCGTCGGGCTTGACCAGCACGTCCCGCGCCTTGGAGCCCTCGCTCGGCCCGACGATGTTCCGCGACTCCATCAGGTCCATCAGCCGGCCCGCCTTCGCGAAGCCGACGCGCAGCTTCCGCTGGAGCATCGACGTGGAGCCGAACTGCGTGGAGACGACCAGTTCGGCGGCCTGGCACAGCAGATCGAGGTCGTCGCCGATGTCCTCGTCGATCTCCTTCTTCTGCCGGGTCCCGACGGTGACGTCCTCCCGGAAGACCGGGGTCATCTGGTCCTTGCAGTGCTGCACGACGGCCGCGACCTCGTGCTCGGTGACGAAGGCGCCCTGCATGCGGACGGGCTTGTTGGCGCCCATCGGCAGGAACAGACCGTCACCCTTTCCGATGAGCTTCTCGGCGCCCGGCTGGTCGAGGATGACGCGGCTGTCGGCGAGCGAGGAGGTCGCGAAGGCGAGCCGGGACGGCACGTTCGCCTTGATGAGACCGGTGACGACGTCCACGGACGGCCGCTGGGTGGCGAGGACGAGGTGGATACCGGCGGCGCGCGCGAGCTGCGTGATGCGCACGATCGAGTCCTCGACGTCCCGGGGCGCCACCATCATCAGGTCGGCGAGCTCGTCGACGATCACCAGCAGGTACGGATAGGGGCTGAGCTCCCGCTCGCTGCCCTCGGGCAGCTTGATCTTCCCGTCCCGGATCGCCTGGTTGAAGTCGTCGATGTGCCGGTAGCCGAAGGCCGCCAGGTCGTCGTAGCGGAGGTCCATCTCCTTCACCACCCACTGGAGCGCCTCGGCGGCCCTCTTGGGGTTGGTGATGATCGGGGTGATCAGGTGCGGGATGCCCTCGTACGCGGTGAGCTCGACCCGCTTGGGGTCGACGAGGACCATCCGGACGTCCTCGGGGGTCGCTCTTATCATGATCGAAGTGATCAGGCAGTTGATGCACGAGGACTTGCCGGAGCCGGTGGCCCCGGCCACCAGGACGTGCGGCATCTTCGCCAGGTTGGCCATCTCGTAGCCGCCCTCGACGTTCTTGCCGAGCGCCACCAGCATCGGATGGTCGTCCTCGGCTGCGGCGGCGAGCCGCAGCACGTCGCCGAGGTTGACCATCTCCCGGTCGCTGTTCGGGATCTCGATGCCGACCGCGGACTTGCCGGGGATCGGCGAGATGATCCGCACGTCGGGCGAGGCCACGGCGTACGCGATGTTCTTGGTCAGGGCCGTGATCTTCTCGACCTTCACGGCGGGGCCGAGCTCGACCTCGTACCGCGTGACCGTCGGCCCCCGGGTGAAGCCGGTGACGGCCGCGTCGACCTTGAACTCGGTGAAGACGTTGGAGAGGGAGTCCACCACGGCGTCGTTGGCGGCGCTGCGCGTCTTGCCCGGCCCGCCCCGCTCCAGGAGGTCGAGCGACGGCAGGGAGTAGGTGATGTCGCCGGACAGCTGGAGCTGCTCGGCCCGGGTCGGCAGATCGGTCGGCTCGGGCGCCGGCTTGGTGAGATCCGGTACGCCTCCGCCGGGCCGCGGGTCTCCCCCACGGGCCGGCGGTACGGGAGCGGCCGGCGCCCCCTTCTCCGCGGCCCGGGCGGCCTCGGCCGCGGCCTTCGCGGCGGCCGCGGCGGCCTTCCGGTCGGCGGTGACGTCCCTGGTCAGGTCGGCGACGACCGGGGACGGCGGCATGCCGTTGAGCACCGCGCCGTCGAGCGCGGCGGCCGCGGCGGCGGCGACGTCCACCGGATCCAGACCGTGGTCGAAGTCGGCCGGCCCGGCCGTCCGGCGGGGCGAACGGCTCCGCCGGTCCAGCATCTCGGCCTCGGCCCGGTCCACGTCGTACGGGTCCGCCGGACCGCGGCGCCGTACGGGCCGGGCGGTCCGGGACTGCGGCCGGGCGTCCCGCCACTCCTCGTCGTACCCCTCGTGGTCCTCGTAGGCCTCGGCCTCGGCCGGGTCGTGGGCGGGTTCGACGAGGCCGAGCCTCGCGCCGAGGGCGCGCAGCCGCTGCGGGATCGCGTTGACCGGGGTGGCGGTGACCACGAGCAGCCCGAAGACGGTGAGCAGCACCAGCATCGGTACGGCGAGGACCTCGCCCATCATGAAGACGAGGGGCTGGGACGCGGCCCAGCCGACGAGGCCGCCCGCGTCCTGCATGGCCTCGCTGCCGTCGCCGCGGCCCGGTGAGCCGCAGGCGATGTGCACCTGGCCGAGGACGCCGATGACGAGGGCGGAGAGGCCGATGACGATCCGGCCGTTGGCCTCGGGCTTCTCCGGGTAGAGGATCAGCCGGACGCCGATCCCGGCGAGCAGCAGCGGCACCAGCAGATCGAGCCGCCCGAAGGAACCCGTGACCAGCATCTCGACGAGGTCGCCGACGGGGCCGCGGAGGTTGGACCAGGTGCCCGCGGCGACGATGAGCGCGAGGCCGAGCAGGAGCAGCGCGAGCCCGTCCTTGCGGTGGGCCGGGTCGAGGCCCTTGGCGCCACGCCCTATCCCCCGGAACATCGCCCCCACCGCGTGGGCGAGGCCGAGCCAGGCGCCGCGCGCGAGCCGGTAGACGCCTCCGGTCGGGGACGGCGCGGGCCGGGGCGCGGCCTTCTTCGCCGCCGGCTTCCGCGCGGGCGGGCGCTTGGCGGGCGCGGCATTCTTGGCCGGCGCCTTCTTGGCGGGCGGCTTGGCGGGGGACTTCGCGGGTGCCGCTTTCTTCGCGGCGCCCGCCGTACGGCCGGCGCGCGGCTTTGCGGTGCCCGCCGTGCCCTGGGAACCCTTGCCGGACGTACGTGAAGCCATGATGCCGAGGTTACCGGTGTGAGGACCGGCTGTCCGCCTCACCCGTTCGTGTCGCCCGTGCCGGGGTGCCGGGCTGACGTCGCATCACGCCCGCTCCCGGCGGATCAGGACGGTCCGGAAGCCTCGGTGACGGTATGTCAGCCCTGGGCCGGCAGCGTCGGCGCGGCGCCGGTGCCCGGCTCCAGCGCGTCCAGGGCCCGTCGCAGCCCCGTGAGCTTGCGCTCCAGATGCGCGGCGGTGGCGACGGCCGCCGCGTCGGCGGAGTCGTCGTCGAGCTGCTTGGACAGCGCCTCCGCCTGCTCCTCGACCGCCGCGAGACGGGCCGAGAGCTCGGCGAGCAGACCTGCGGCCTCCTTGCCGTGACCGCCCTCGCCGCCACCCTCCAACTGCAGCCGCAGCAGCGCGGCCTGCTCGCGCAGCTTGCAGTTCTTCATGTACAGCTCGACGAAGACGGAGACCTTGGCGCGCAGCACCCACGGGTCGAACGGCTTCGAGATGTAGTCGACCGCCCCGGCCGCGTACCCCCGGAAGGTGTGGTGGGGGCCGTGGTTGATGGCGGTGAGAAAGATGATCGGAATGTCCCGGGTCCGCTCGCGCCGCTTGATGTGCGCGGCGGTCTCGAATCCGTCCATGCCCGGCATCTGCACGTCGAGCAGGATGACCGCGAAGTCGTCCGTCAACAGCGCCTTGAGCGCTTCCTCCCCGGACGATGCCCGCACCAGCGTCTGATCGAGCGCGGAGAGAATGGCCTCCAGCGCCAGCAGATTCTCCGGCCGGTCATCGACCAGGAGGATCTTGGCCTTCTGCACCATGCCCCGTCCTCCTCGCCCCGGCAACGGCTCTCCCCGGCTCCCCGAACCGGGGGTAGCACCGGGCGCCGCCCCAGAGGACGACTCTCTGACGCCGTCCGTCCTTGTGCCGGTCATCGTAGCCGCACCCCGCCCGTCGCCACACCCTGTCACCGCGATGTCACTGTGCACGTACCGGAAACGCGGTGGGAGACCAGAAGGTTCCCCGTATCCCGACCTCTCACACCCCCCTGGCGACAGTCCGTCAGAGGGGGCCGGAAGCCCGTGCGGCGCCTCCTGGCGGGCCCGTGGCGCGGCGTCGCTCCCCCGCGCCCCGGACCCGCCGCGGAGTCACTCGCCCCGCATCCACTGCTCCATGACGGACAGCAGGTGATCGGGGTCGACCGGCTTGGTCACATAGTCCGAGGCGCCGGACTCGATGGCCTTCTCCCGGTCGCCCTTCATCGCCTTCGCCGTCAGCGCGATGATGGGCAGCCCCGCGAACTGCGGCATGCGCCGGATCGCGGTCGTCGTCGCGTATCCGTCCATCTCCGGCATCATGATGTCCATCAGGACGATCGTCACATCGTCGTGCTGCTCCAGGACTTCGATGCCCTCCCGCCCGTTCTCCGCGTACAGCACCGCGAGACCGTGCTGCTCCAGGACGCTGGTGAGGGCGAAGACGTTACGGATGTCGTCGTCGACGATCAGCACCTTCTCGCCGGAGAAGTTGAAGGTACGGCGCGGCTCGGCCTCCACCTCCTGCTCGACCCGGTCGGCCGCGACCTGCTCGCCCGGCTGACCCGGCACCGCCGTCCGCGCCCCGGTGGCCTCCGCCGCGGCCTTCCGCCGGTGCCGGAACAGCGCCCCGGCCCCGGACCGCGCCTCCGTCCGTACGGGCGGCGGCGGGAAGTGCGGGAACGGGTGGACGGCCACGGCCGCCCCCTCGACGCCCTGCGGCGGATCGTCGACGTCCTGCGGCCCCTGCCCGAAGGCGCCCGCCGGAAGCTCGGTCGGGCTCAGCGGCAGATAGAGCGTGAACGTCGAACCACGACCCGGCTCGCTCGCCGCGAAGATCTCGCCGCCGAGCAGCCGCGCGATCTCCCGGCTGATCGACAGACCCAGACCCGTACCGCCGTACTTCCGGCTGGTCGTGCCGTCGGCCTGCTTGAACGCCTCGAAGATGACCCGCATCTTGCTCGCGGCGATCCCGATCCCGGTGTCGGTGACCGAGAACGCGATCAGATCGGCCTCCGGGTCGCGCAGCGAACCGGCCTCCAGGAGCTGCTCCCGGATCGACTGCGGCACATCCACGCCGGCCGGCCGGATCACCAGCTCCACCGCGCCCGTGTCGGTGAACTTCACCGCGTTGGACAGCAGGTTGCGCAGCACCTGGAGCAGCCGCTGCTCGTCGGTGTGGAGCGTGGCCGGCAGCTCGGGCGAGACCCGCACCGAGAAGTCGAGCCCCTTCTCCGCCGTGAGCGGCCGGAAGGTCGCCTCCACGTAGTCGACGAGCTGGACGAGCGCGATCCGCGTCGGCGAGACGTCCATCTTGCCCGCCTCGACCTTGGACAGGTCGAGGATGTCGTTGATCAGCTGGAGCAGGTCCGAGCCCGCGCCGTGGATGGTCTCCGCGAACTCGACCTGCTTCGGCGTCAGGTTGGTCTCGGCGTTGTCGGCGAGCAACTTGGCCAGAATCAGCAGCGAGTTGAGCGGCGTGCGCAGCTCGTGCGACATGTTGGCGAGGAACTCGGACTTGTAGCGCATGGAGACGGCGAGCTGTTCGGCCCGCTCCTCCAGGACCTGCCGGGCCTCCTCGATCTCGGTGTTCTTCACCTCGATGTCGCGGTTCTGCCGGGCGAGCAGCTCGGCCTTCTCCTCCAGCTCCAGGTTCGAGCCCTGGAGCTCCTTCTGCCGGTGCTCCAGCTCGGCCGAGCGCTCCTTGAGCTGCTCGGTGAGCTCCTGCGACTGCTGGAGCAGCACCTCGGTCTTGGTGTTGACGCTGATCGTGTTCACCGTGGTGGCGATCAGCTCGGCGAGCTGGTTGAGGAAGTCCCGCTGGATCTGGGTGAAGGGCTGGAACGACGCCAGCTCGATCACCCCGAGGACCTTGCCCTCGAAGAGCACCGGAAGCACGATCACATGCGCCGGCGCGGCCTCGCCGAGCCCGGAGGAGATCTTCAGATAGCCCGGCGGCACATTGAGCTGGATGGTGCGCTTCTCGTCGGCCGCCGTCCCGATGAGGGTCTCGCCGGGGCGGAACGAGGTCGGCATGGAACCGGTGGAGTAGCCGTAACTCCCGCGCATCCGCAGCTCGTACGAGCCGTCGCCCTCACCGACGAGTTCGGCGTCGCTGTGGGCGAAGCCGGTCGGCATCGCCACGAAGAAGGCACCGTGCTGGGCCGAGACCACCGGCGTCAGCTCGCTCATGATGAGCGAGGCGACGTCGTCCAGGTCCCGCCGGCCCTGCATGAGGCCGGAGATCCGGGCCAGGTTGCCCTTGAGCCAGTCCTGCTCCTCGTTGGCGAGGGTGGTGTCGCGCAGGTTGGCGATCATCGTGTTGATGTTGTCCTGGAGCGCCTGGATCTCGCCCGCCGCGTCGACACCGTCGATCTTGAGGTTGAGGTCGCCCCGCGTGACCGCCGTGGCGACCGCCGCGATGGCCCGCACCTGACGGGTCAGGTTTCCGGCCATCTCGTTCACGGACTCGGTCAGGTCCCGCCAGGTGCCGTCGACGTCCCGGACGCGGGCCTGACCGCCGAGGATGCCCTCCGTGCCCACCTCGCGGGCCACGCGCGTGACCTCCTCGGCGAAGTTCGACAGCTGGTCGACCATCGTGTTGATGGTGTTCTTCAGCTCCTGGATCTCGCCCCGGGCGTCGATGTCGATCTTCTTGGTGAGATCGCCCTTGGCGATGGCGGTGGTGACGGCCGCGATCTGGCGCACCTGTCCGGTGAGGTTGGAGGCCATCGAGTTCACGGACTCGGTGAGGTCCTTCCAGGTGCCCGAGACACCCGGCACCCGGGCCTGGCCGCCCAGTTCGCCCTCCGTGCCCACCTCGCGCGCGACACGCGTGACCTCGTCCGCGAAGGACGACAGGGTCGTCACCATCGTGTTGACGGTCTCGGCGAGCTCGGCGACCTCGCCCCGCGCCTCGACCGTCACCTTCTTCGTCAGATCGCCGTTGGCGACCGCCGCGGAGACCCGGGAGATGTTCCGCACCTGGCTGGTCAGGTTGTTGGCCATCAGGTTGACGTTGTCGCTGAGGTCCTTCCAGGTGCCGGTGACCCCGCGCACCCGCGCCTGACCGCCGAGGATGCCCTCCGTACCCACCTCGCGGGCCACGCGCGTGACCTCGTCCGCGAAGTTCGACAGCTGGTCGACCATCGTGTTGACGGTCGTCACCAGCTCCAGGATCTCGCCCCGGGCGTCGACGGTGATCTTCTTCGACAGATCGCCCTTGGCGACCGCCGTCGTGACCTCGGCGATGTTCCGCACCTGGATGGTGAGGTTGTTGGCCATGAAGTTCACGGACTGCGTGAGGTCCTTCCAGGTGCCGGAGACACCCTGCACCTCGGCCTGCCCGCCCAGGATGCCCTCGGTGCCCACCTCGCGGGCCACCCTGGTCACCTGCTCGGCGAAGTTGGAGAGCTGGTCCACCATCGTGTTGAGGGTGTTCTTCAGCTCCAGGATCTCGCCCCGCGCGTCCACGTCGATCTTCTGCGACAGGTCACCCCGGGCGACCGCCGTGGCGACCTGCGCGATGTTGCGCACCTGGGTGGTCAGGTTCCCGGCCATGCCGTTCACCGAATCCGTCAGGTCACGCCACACACCGGCCACACCCGGCACCTGCGCCTGACCGCCCAGCCGCCCGTCGGTACCCACCTCGCGGGCCACCCGGGTCACCTGGTCGGCGAACGCGGAGAGCTGGTCGACCATCGTGTTGATGGTGTTCTTCAGCTCCAGGATCTCGCCCCGCGCGTCCACGTCGATCTTCTGCGACAGGTCACCCCGGGCCACGGCCGTCGTCACCTGCGCGATCTGCCGCACCTGCGAGGTCAGGTTGCCGGCCATGAAGTTCACCGAGTCGGTGAGCTCCCGCCAGCGCCCCGAGACGCCGTCCACCCGCGCCTGACCGCCGAGCCGGCCCTCCGTGCCCACGTCCCGGGCCATCCGGGTCACCTGGTCCGCGAACGACGACAGCTGCGACACCATCGTGTTGACGGTGTTCTTCAGCTCCAGCATCTCGCCGGCCACGTCGACCGTGACCTTCTGCGACAGATCGCCGTTGGCGACCGCCGTCGTCACCTGCGCGATGTCCCGCACCTGACCGGTCAGGTTGCGGAAGGCCGTGTTCACCGAGTCGGTGAGGTCCTTCCACGTCCCCGCGGCCCCCGGCACCTCGGCCTGGCCGCCCAGCAGACCCTCGACGCCGACCTCCCGGGCCACCCGGGTCACCTCGGAACCGAAGGCAGACAGCTGGTCCACCATCGTGTTGACGGTGTTCTTCAGCTCCAGCATCTCGCCGGCCACGTCGACCGTGACCTTCTGCGACAGGTCACCGTTGGCGACCGCCGTCGTCACCTGCGCGATGTCCCGCACCTGCGTGGTGATGTTCCGGAAGACGGTGTTGACGGAGTCGGTGAGGTCCTTCCAGGTCCCCGCCGCCCCCGGCACCTGCGCCTGGCCGCCGAGCAGACCCTCCGCGCCGACCTCGCCCGACACCCGGGTCACCTCGTCGGCGAAGATCCGCAGCGTCTTCGTCATCTGGTTGATGGTGTCCGCCAACTGCGCGATCTCACCGCGCGCCGACACCCGCACCTTCTGCGACAGGTCGCCGTTGGCGACCGCCGTCGTGACCTCGGCGATGCCCCGCACCTGATTCGTCAGGTTGCCGGCCATCGTGTTGACGGAGTCCGTGAGGTCCTTCCACACACCGGCGACCCCGGCCACCTCGGCCTGACCGCCGAGCTCGCCCTCGGTGCCCACCTCGCGGGCGACCCGGGTCACCTCGGAGGAGAACGACGACAGCTGGTCCACCATCCGGTTGACGGTGTTCTTCAGCTCCAGCATCTCGCCGGCGACGTTCGCCGTGACCTTCTGCGACAGATCACCGTCCGCGACCGCCGTCGTGACCAGTGCGATGTCCCGCACCTGGGCCGTCAGCCGGTTCGCCATGGTGTTGACCGAGTCCGTGAGGTCCTTCCACGAACCGGACACCCCGCGCACCTGCGCCTGACCGCCCAGCTTGCCGTCCGTACCCACCTCGACGGCGACCCTGGTCACCTCGGAGGCGAACACGGACAGCTGGTCCACGAGATTGTTGGCGGTCCGCGCGACCTTCAGGAACTCCCCGCGCAGCGGCCGTACCGCCCCGTCGGCACCCTCCGAACGCAGATCCATCCGCTGGTCCAGATCGCCCTCGGCCACCGCCGAGAGCACCCGGCCCACCTCGGACACCGGCCGCGCCAGATCGTCGACGAGCGCGTTCGCGGCCTCGATCGCCGCCGCCCACGCCCCCTCGACGGCCCCCGCCTCCAGGCGCTCGGACAGCTTGCCCTCGCGCCCCACCACCCGGCGGACCCGCGACAGCTCCCCGGTCACATGCATCTGTCGGTCCGCGACCTCGTTGAACACGGCGGAGATCTCCGCCATGACCCCGTCGCCGGACACCGTCAGCCGCCTGCGGAGGTTCCCGTCCCGCATCGACACCAGCGCACCCAGCAAGCGCTCCAGCGCCGCCGCGTCCACCTGTACCGTCCCCCCACGGGAACGCCCGCCCCTCGTGCGCGTACCGCTGCCTCCGCCGCGTCGCGCCGCCGTGCCAGGTTCCACCGTGTCCCTCCCGAAAGGGGTCGACCGTACCGCTACGACTTCCGCCGGTAGCCTGCCCAGTGTTTCACCGCCACCGAACCAGGCGATAACAGTTCGGCAGCTTCGTACAGCGTCCCTACCCCCTGGGGACGGATTCAGCGATGACCGGCCTCCGCTCGGACAGTGAAGGTAAGTAACCTGGCTTCCGACTGTCCAACCGCCCCGGTCCGCCCGGCGGGGGCGGTGTGGTGCGTGCACGACCACCGGGCAGCGGGAGGGACAGACCGAGCATGGCAGAGCCGGGCGTCGAGACGCGTACGAGGAGTGCTGTGATCACCGCGCGGGCGACTGCCAGCTTCGAGCCCGTCGGGCGGTCCGTCGCGGCCGCCCGCGCCTTCGTCCGGGACACCCTCCAGGGCTGGGGTCACCCCGAACTCGTCGACGACGCCGTCGTCCTCACCAGCGAACTCGTCACCAACGCCGTCATCCACGCCGGCACCTCCGCCGAGGTCCTGTGCCTCCGCGCCGAGGACAGCATCCGCGTCGAGGTCGCCGACCGCTACCCCGAGCGCGAGATCCCCGTCCAGAGCGGCCGCACCCTCGGCAGCCCCGACCGCGAGAACGGCCGGGGACTGCTGCTCTGCGCCGCCCTGGCGCACCGCTGGGGCGTCGACTACTCCCCCACCCGCAAGCATGTCTGGTTCCATCTCGACCTCGCCCAGCGCCCGGTCGGCACCCGCTCCGCGGGCCCCGTCCTCCCCGACGCGCTCCTCCCGGTCACCGACAGCCGCGTCCGCGTGGCCGTCGTCCAGATCGACCGCGGCGGAGCCATCTCCGCCTGGAACGAGGACGCCGAGGAACTCTTCGGATACGACTCCGAGCAGGTCACCGGCAAACCGCTCGGCGACCTCGCCGCCTGGCCCCACACCCCCGGCATCGGGACCGGCCTCGCCGAGGCCCTCCGTCTCTCCCGCTGGGAGGGCAGCTACGGCATCCGCTGCGCCGACGGCCGGGTCATCCCCGTCTACGCCGCACACCTCCGGGTCCGCGACGCCCAGGGCGAACCCTCCACCGTCTGTCTCCTGGTGCGCGAGCACGAGCGGGCCGTCCTCCAGACCCCGCAGCGCCCCGCCGCCGAACCGGGCTCCGAGAGCCGCGCCGTCGACCCCTTCGAGGTGTTCATCGGCTCCCCGGCCCCCGACGACCTCGACGGCCTCCTGCAGCGCACGGTCGAACGCGCCCGTGACATGCTCGACGGCGACGCCGCCTTCCTCCTCCTCGCCACCGACGACGAGACGGAACTCGAGGTACGGGCGACCACCGGCCTCCCGGCCGCCCGCCAGCGCTTCGCCCGCGTCCCCGTCGAGACCGGCGCCAGCCGCTACGGCTCCGCCCGCATGCCCGCGGTCCACGAGGACCTGGCGGCCGTCACCGGCGCCGTCCCGCTCCTCGAGGGCACCGGCATGCGCTCGGTGGTCACCGTCCCCCTCAAGGTCGAGGGCCGGCTCACCGGCTCCCTGGGCGTGGCCGCCGAGACCGCGAACCGCTACTCCAACGAAGAGGCCCTCCGCCTCCAGTTCGCCGCCGACCGCATCGCCCTGGCCGTGGAGTCCGCCCGCCTCGGCGAACTCGAGCGCCTGCGCCGCGGCTCCCTCAGCTTCCTCGTCGAGGCCTCCGACCTCCTGGCGGGCACCCTCGACCGCGACCAGACCCTGGCCCTGATGGCCCAGATGACGGTCCCGACCCTCGCCACCTGGTGCGCGGTCTACACGATCGCCGACCAGACGTCCGACCCGTACCTCTCGTACGTGCTCCACGAGGACGAGGACCGCATCGACGGCCTCAAGGACCTGCTCTCGTCCATCGCCCCGCCCGACCCGGTGCCGACCCCCGGCGCCCGTGTCTGGTCCGCGCCGGGCGACGCCGCCCACCGGGCCGCGCTCACCGCCTCGGTCCGCGCCCTCGACCACCCCACGAGCCCGCTGTCCTCCGGCATCGACACCACCCTGGCCACCGCGAGCGCGGTCGCCGGCGAGACGGTCGTCCTGCCGCTGGTCGCCCGCAACCGGGTCATCGGCATGCTGACCCTCGGCAGGCCGTCCGAGGACCACTTCCGCCAGGAGATCCTGGAGCTCGCCGAGGACCTCTCGCGCCGGGCCGCCCTCGCCCTGGACAACGCCCGCCTGTACTCGGAGCGCATGGCGATCAGCCAGTCCCTCCAGCGCAGCCTCCTCCCGCCCGGTCTCCCCGAGATCCCGGGCGTCGAGGTGGACGTCATCTACCGCGCGGCCGGCGAGGGCAACGAGGTCGGAGGCGACTTCTACGACCTCTTCCCGATCCGCGACGGCGCCTACGGCTTCGCCATCGGCGATGTGTGCGGTACGGGCCCGGAGGCCGCCGCCGTCACCGGCCTGGCCCGCCACGCCCTGCGCCTGCTGGCCCGCGAGGGCTTCGGCGGCCCCGCCGTCCTGGAGCGGCTCAACGCCGCGATCCTCGACGAGGGCGCCCGCAGCCGCTTCCTCACCCTCCTCTACGGCGAGATGCACCCCCAGGAGGACGGCTCCGCGATCCTCAAGGTCGTCTGCGCCGGACATCCCCTCCCGCTCCGCCTCCGCCCGGACGGCTCGGTCAGCCCCGCGGCGGAACCCCAGCCGCTCCTCGGCGTCATGGAGGACCTGGAGCTGTACGAGGAGACCATCACGCTCGACCCGGGCGATGTCCTCCTCTGTGTCACGGACGGTGTGACGGAACGCCGTGAGGGCACCCGCATGCTGGGGGACGACGGCCTGGCCGAGGTCCTCAAGACCTGCACGGGCCTGACGGCCGGCGCGGTGGCCGCCCGAGTCCTCCGGGCGGTGGAGCGCTTCGCCCAGGCCCCGGCCTCCGACGACATGGCCATCCTGGCGATGCGCCTCCGCGAGCCGGACGACCGCTGACGATCCCGGCGATCCCCGAAAGGGGATCGCCGGCCCCGGCTCCGACGCCCCGGAAACGCAAAAAGGCCCCCGCCTCAAGGCGGGGGCCTTCTTACTTGGAGCCCTTTAACGGAATCGAACCGTTGACCTTCTCCTTACCATGGAGACGCTCTACCGACTGAGCTAAAAGGGCGGGTGTTCGGCGGCGTCCTACTCTCCCACAGGGTCCCCCCTGCAGTACCATCGGCGCTGAAAGGCTTAGCTTCCGGGTTCGGAATGTAACCGGGCGTT
>NZ_JBIRMW010000032.1:0-26122 GCF_044331325.1 Streptomyces sp. NPDC017246
TCCATCTCGTCACCACGATGACGGAACCGCCCGGCCGCGTAGCGGACCAGACTCATGTTCATCTCGATGAGGGTGTTGCGCGCGTACTGGTACTCGCGCGTCCCCTCCTCCAGCACCGTGAGCTCCTGGAAGAAGATCCTCGACAGAGCCCGCGCGTCCTTCGGCGCTACCGCCAACGCGTCCGGGACCACCGGCAGCGTTCCCGCTCCGGCCTCGATCCCCTTGGCCGACATCATGGTGAGCGTCACGCCGTTCCCCTTTCACGTGTGTCCCGCGCCGAATATCGTGACCCCGTGCCAGCCCGCCTACCCGGAGCGCCGAGGTCCACACGGACGAGTTTTTCAGAGATCCTCCGAGAAGCGAAACCCCGGGCGCGCCCCGCCGGACGTGCGTACCGGGAGCGAGGGGCAGTCAGCAAGCCTCTCCTCAGCGCCTCTTGACGGGTGTGCTGCCGGTCCGGCGCCACGGTCTCTCGTATCTGCCGCCGCACGACCGGCATTGGACTCGGAGGAACGCGGCGGCCGCCTCCATCTGTTCGCACGGCTCGGCCGGGTACTCGGCGTTCTGGACCTTTACGACGAGCCGTGGAGTGGCACACGTACAGGAACGGTCGCCCCAGGAGCGGCCGTCCCCGGCCACAGGTGAATCGAGGAACTCGGTGCGGTAGCCGTCGACCGGGCGGTGCTTCTTCTTGATGTTCGCCGCGTTCTCGAATCGGCGCTGGTCGGCCTTGCTGGGGAAGATCAGCAGGAGTCCGGCCAGCAACAGGAACGCCTCCCCGCGCACACGCCCGGCGTCGGGGTCGTAGACGGCGGCCGGGACGCCGTGTTCGTCGACGAGGGGGACACCGCCGGCGTACCGGGGGTCACCGGTGCTGAAGCCGACGGTCGCGGTGATGCCGTGTTCGTCGGTGAGTTTGGCCAGGGCCTGGTCGACGCCTCGGCGGAAAATGCGGGCCGCCTGCCAGAGCCTGCTGGGCGGTTGGGTACGGGCGGCCAGCTCGACGACGGTGGCCTCAGTCAGGGCCTTCGCCCGAGTGACCGCGTTCCTCGCGCGGATCTCCTCGCGCCTCTTCTCCCTCTCTCGTTGCAGCGCGGCCGTACGTGCTTCGTAGGCGCGCCGTCGCCGCTGTTCCTCCTCCAGTTCCGTGGTCTCGGCCGTGATGTACTGCGGCGCCGTCCACACCGTGGCGAGTGATCGCTGCGGGTGCCACATCGGTGTGCGTGGGGCGTGGGTGACGACCCTGCGGGCGAACGTCCAGGTGAGGAAGTGCGTGAGGGAGGCCGAGACCGCGTTCCAACCGCTCCCCTCGAACTTCACCAGCCCCTCGGCGACGACAAGGTGCTGCTCGCCCTCCGGGCGATGCAGGCGGACGGAGGGTACGGTGCCGAGCCAGGGCGGGCGGGGCCGGTCGCTGAACCAGATCGAGGTGACGCCGTCGGTTCGCATCCGTTCGGTGCGGGCGGTGATGTCGGCGTCGGTGATCGGCGCGAGCTGGGCTTCGAGCGCCGTCGCCCAGGTCCCAGCGGGGTCGGTGGCCAGCACGTCCGCCCTCCAGGCGCCGTCGGGGCCGCGCGCTTCGAGCTCGGCGTGCGCGCCGGCGTCCCGTGCGGCGGTCGCCAGCTCCAGTTTCAGCAGGTGGTGGGCCACCGACTCCAGGGCGAGCGTGCAGGTGGGGGCGCGTGGGGCATGGGCGAAGAACCGTAAGCCTGTGCCGGAGGTCTTGGCATGCATCGCGTGGCCGCACTCGTCGCAGGTGAGCGGGGCGGGCGGCCGGGTCTTCCACACCGCTTCCCAACCGCGACCGCAGCCGAGGTCGGGCAGATGCGCGAACACGGTCCCCCACTCGGCGTGCACGGCCCTGAATGCCACATCGGCCCCCTGTTGCTCGGCAAGGAGACCAGTGTCGCGCGGAACACCGACATCGCATCAGGCCGAGGCGGGCTCCCACCTCCGGCACCGGCACCGGCCCGGATCGCGTCGGGCCGGGGTGGAATCCGTACTTCAATCCCTTCCCGACGCGCACCGCCCGTTGCCGCCCGGCTCAACCCGACGGCCTCGGCGCTCCCTTGCGTGACAGCTCGCCTGCCGGCCCGTCAGGGAGCGTCGGCTGTCGTGATGCGGACGCACTCCCCCACCACATCGGCGAGGTCCTGACCGGCGCGGTGAAGCCTCCGCTGAAGTTGTGCGCCACCACCATGGGCAAGGAGCCCGGCCAGGGCGAGGCGGACCGCGTCGAGGTCGCCGTCGGCGCGCAGCGCGTCCTGGATGTGTTCCAGGAGAGTACCCAGCGCCGCCTCCGCCGGTGTCTCGCGCATGGTGCGCGGGTCCAGGAGTGGCCCGGACAGTCCGGATCGGGCAGCCCGCCAGGACGCCAGTCGCAGGAGTCCCGTAGGGATCCGTGCGGCCGGCTCACCCGCCCGCCAGGCACCGGCGGCGGTCTCGACCAGCCCCCGGGCGAGGGTGGCGACGAGCACGGTGATGTCCGGCCGCAGACACACGTCTGCGACACGGATCTCGACGGTCGGATAGCTGTGGGACAGCCGGGCGTCGAAGTAGACCATGCCGGCATCACGAAGAACCCCGGTCGCCAGCATGTCCCGGACCCGGTCGTTGTAGGTGTTCGCGTCGCCGAACAGTTCGTACGGTCCGGCCGACGGCCACCGGTTCCAGACACGGCTGCGATAGCTGCTGTATCCGGTGTCCCGTCCGTTCCAGAACGGCGAGTTCCCGCTGACGGCGTTCAGGAGGTGCAGCCAGGGGCGTATGCGGTCGAGCACCCCGACACCCTCCTCGTCGGACTCCACCGAGACATGCACGTGGCAGCCACAGGTGAGTTGCTCCTGCGTGGTGAGCGCGAACTGTTCGGCCATCCACCGGTACCGGTGGCCGAGGTTCAGCGAGGGCTCCACCGGCAGCGGCGAGGTGGCCAGAGCGGCGATCCGGGCCCCGGCCCGTTCGGCGTGGCGGGCGGCCTCGGCCCGCCACCGGATGATCTCCTCGCGCAGTTCGCCCATGTCGGACACGGGCTTCGTGGCGAACTCCAGCTGCTCCTGGTGGAGCTCTTTCTCGAAGGTGTCCTGCGCCGCCGCCCCACCGTCGCGGGCCGCCACGGCGAGGACAGCGGCAGACACGGCGAGCGGCTCGCCGGTCGCGGGGCTGACGAGCAGCAGCTCCTCTTCCACTCCTACGGTGCGCATGAGGCTTCCTGTACGACGTGGGGCGCTGGTGTGGAATATGCCCCGTCCGGCGAACCTCAAGCCTCCTGAGTGGTCAAACGGCCGCTACCGCGATCTGACCCGCCCACATCACTGCGCCGTCGCCCGCTCACTCCGCGTGCCCGGGACACACACGGATGTCGTATTGCTCGGGAACATCAGCACCCGCTGCTCCGCGACGCCAGACACTGACCTCGTCCTCGCTCTCCCCGGGCAATACCAGTCCGGGCCCGGCACCTTCTCCTTCAACGTTGACGAGGTTCAGCTCTCTGTCAGGCACTCCGATACGGCATATGCCAAGGAGTACACCCTGCCCGTCCGGTGCAGCGCCCTCCCACACGGGGACGGCTGCGGCGATCCGCGTCGCAGAAGCCTCCGTAGGAATACCGACCGACGCCGTGGACTGGGGGCGCTCATCCGCTCTGGAACGGGGAGGACGGGTCGCCGGCCTTGTTCGCCAGAGCGCTATGCCCCTCTTGCCCGGATATCCTGAGAAACGTGATCGACTCAGGACGGCCGCGGATCCGCCGGCGCCACGGCCGCGGATGGCTTGTGCGGCTGTCGCCGGTCGTCCTGACCGTCGTGATCGCCAGCCTGGCTTACGCCACCCCGCCGGAAATGGCCTTCAGCCGTCTCCTCCCCGCGGCGCCGGCCCTGGCCGCGGCCATGTGGCCGGTGCTCCCCACCGTCCTGCTCGGGACGGTCTGCCTCTGCCTGATGATCGGCCTCGGCTTCGTCTTTCCCGATCTGGGAACGTGGTGGACTGCCTCCGGAATCGTCGCGGTCACCGTGGCCGCGGCGTACGGAAGCCATGTCCGGCTCCAGCGGGAGCGCACCCTCTTTCAGGTACGCCTCGTCGCCGACGCCGCCCAGCAGGTGGTGCTGAGCCCGATGCCACGCCGCGTCGGGAACATCGAGATCGAGTCGCTGTACCTCGCGGCCGCGGCGGAGGCCCGCATCGGCGGGGACTTCTACGAGGTGGTCGACACGCCGTACGGGGTCAGGCTGCTCATCGGTGACGTACGGGGCAAGGGCCTGCCGGCGGTGGGAGCGGCCGCGGCGATCGTCAATGCCTTCAGGGAGGCGGCCTACAGCGAGGCTGACCTGATCGAGGTCGCACGCAGGCTGGACGCCAGCAGCACCCGTTACAACGCCGCCTTTCCCCCCGATGGACCGATGGAGCGCTTCGCCACCGCCCTCGTCGCCGAGATCCCGCACGAGGGCAGACGTATCGACATCCTGAACTGCGGACACCCCCCGCCGTTGCTCCTGAACCGCAGGAACGTCCGCGTCCTCGAGTCCGCCAACCCCTCGCCGCTGCTCAGCCTCGCGGAGCTGATCGGCGACCACTACAACGTCGACACCTTCGACTTCGCCCCCGGCGACCTGCTGCTCCTCTATACCGACGGCATCGCCGAGGCCCGCGCCCGCGACGGCGAGTTCTTCCCGTTGACGGCGTGGATGCGTCGCCAGCCCCCGACGCCGCCCCGCAAGCTGCTCAGCGCTCTTCACCGCGACCTCCTCCGCTACAGCAGAGGACGCCTCGACGACGACATCGCCGCCCTCGCCGTACGCCTGCGTGAGCACTGAGCCCTGGGCACGGGCCACAGGGCACAGGGCACGGGGCACGGGGCACGGGGCACCGATCGAGACGGGTCGCCTTTCGATCCTGCCCCCGTCCCTACGGCGCGCGCCCGCCACGTGCACACCAGACCGGCGGCCGAAATCCAGGGAACGGCCACCTCCTCCCGGTGAAGTGGTGTAGCTAGAAGGAACGCGCTCGACGCGGGCACCGTACGGGACAGGGGGCAGTGAAATGACCGTCGGACCACCTCGCCCAGCGCCTCCGAGTGAGGCCTTCCTGATGTCTCGCGCCCTCCTCCGCGACGAGCGGCTCACCTCGGAGGAGCGAGCCGCCCGTGACAGCGCAAGGCCTCAGCGGACACCGCCCAGCGAGCAGATTCTCGCGTTTGATCCCTTGTTGCGGGCGGCCGGCTGGGAAGTGGAGGTCAGCACCCACCCGCTACGCACGCGGCTGGACGCCTTCCACTCGTCGGGAGCGGCCGTCATGATCACGGCGGACCTCCGGAGACGGAGCAACCGCGGCTCGGCGAGCGTCTACATCCTCCACGCGCCCGGTTCCGGCTCGTGGCGACGACTCCGGTCCGTCCACCTGGCCCACTTCGCCACGCACCTCCACCTCCCACCCGACGTGCGCGACCACGTCGTCCGTGCCAGCAAGTGCCATTGCGGCAAGGTGCAACACCCGACGGCCGCCCGTGCCGCCTCCGCTCTCGCACAGGTGGCGGCGAAGCGGGTGGCCGAGGGTGCTCCCCGGCCACCCGAGCGCCGGTACTACCGCTGCGAGGCGGACGACCGGGTCTGGCATCTCACCAGCGCGGTCGGCGGCTACACCCACCCGGTCCCGCTGGCGGACGCGTTCCGCGACCAGCGGCGGCCTCCCACCAGGGCCTCTTCGCCTCCGTCGTCTGCGCACCTCAATCTGAAGCCAACAGTGAGGGCGACCGGGTTGCGGCCGAGTCACTGAAGGACCATTGGCTGCCTCTCACGAAGGGCAGCAGACGGTCGGCTTCCTGTTCCAAAGCCACTTGTTCGGCTGGAAGGAGCGGCCGGAAGGGAGTGAGCCGTAGCGTCCCGGCCCGGAGGGACCAAGTGCCGTGGACCCGGCCGTCCACCAGGAAGGTGGGCCGTACTTGTGCCTGCCCGGGCATCACTCGTTTGCGGTCCTCGTCGCTGATGACTCGGGTCCGGTCGGCGTGGCCGAGCAGGGCGTTGTCGAAGGCGGGCAGCAGCCGCACGGGGGGCGGGGCTCTCGGGATCGGGGAGCTCCGCGTCGGCGAGGTCGAACAGTTCTCTGCCCTCCGGGCCGGAGTAACGACGGAGTTCGGCGCGCATCTCCGCGACGACCTCGCCCAGGCGGGTCAGCCCGCACCAGGCCTGGACGTCCATGACCCCGGCCGGGCCGAAGGCGGCCAGATAGCGGCGCACCAGCTCCTTGGCCGACGCCTTGGCTGAGGCAGAGGTAGAGGCAGAGGTGACAGCGGCGGCGGCCGTCTCCATCGGCTGCCCCAGCCACGCCTCCGCGGGCGTGACGGAGACCGCCGAACGGTTGCCCCAGGCGCCCCGGGCGCCGGTGGCCACGCCGTGGACAAGGGGGGTGCGCAGTTCGATCTCTCCGGCCAGGACGCGACCGTCGCGTCCGGGGTGGTGCTCCGCCAGCCGCTGGGCCAGTTCCTTGCGCGGGAGTGTCCCGCGCGCGAGCAGATCAAGCCCCTCGGCCACCAAGGAGGCCGTGTCCAGGCCGCTGCTGTTGCGGGTGAAGTGGGGCGAGCCTGCGGTGCGGTCGAGTACGGGTTGCAGCAGTGGCCGCAGTCGGCGGTAGTCGTCGGCATCGGCGAGGTGCTGGGTGCTGCGGAGCAGGCCGGAGCGGACCACCTTCCGTTCCTCCAGCAGAGCCGTGAGGTCGGACTGGGTGAAGCCCTGGATCCTGCTCCACAGGCCGATGTAGGCCCAGTTGGGCTCCTCTGCCTGTACGGCGACCAGTCGCCCGATCACCTCCAGCGGGGTGCGATCGGTGCGCGCCAGCAGGAACTGTCGGTCCATCAGTGCCCGGTTCAGGGCCCGGAGGGTGAGTGTGGTCACGACAGCCGCACCGAGACATTGCCCTGGTAGGAACCCTGGAGCAGCGAGAGGAACGCTCGCGGTACATCCTCGATACCGCCCTCGACGACCGTCTGCGGGTAGACGAAGCGGCCCTCGTCGAGCCACGTGCTGAAGTGGTTCCGCCAGGCCGCGATGTGATCGGGTGGGTGGTAGCAGGAGAACGGCAACAGGTCGATGCCCTTGGCCTCGGCCGCTGCACGGTCGGGCTCGGGGAAGCGCTGCGCCGCGTCGCCGAGCTGGCTGGACAGCGAGCCGCACAGGGCGAAGCGCGCACCAGGCCTGGCCGCCTGCAGCGCGGCCTCGTACTGCTCGCCGCCCACGTTGTCGAAGAACACCGAGATGCCTTCGGGCGCGAGCTCCCTCAGCCGGTCGGCGGCGGAGCCGTCGTGGTAGTCGAAAGCGGCGTCGTAGCCGAGTTCGTTCACGAGGTAGTCGACCTTCGCCGGACTTCCCGCACTGCCGATCAGCCGCGCCGCCCCGAGGCACCTGGCGATCTGACCGGCCAGCGATCCGACCCCGCCCGCAGCGCCGGAGACGAAGACCACGTCGCCCTCGCCGACGGCCGCCACGTCGGACATTCCGTAGTAGGCGGTCGGGCCCTGGCCGAGATGGTAGCCGGGGTCGGCGAAGAGCCCGCGGTCGAGCTTGAGGTAACCGGCGGCCGGTCCGGCCGAGTACTCGCTCCAGCCGGTCATCGAGTAGACCAGGTCGCCGACGGCGAGCTCGGGGCTGTCGGACCGGACGACGGTCCCGACGACGGCCACACCGACCCGTTCGCCCGGCTGCCGGGCCGGCACCGGAATGGTGCAGTCGGCCCGCATCAACTCCAGGTACGTCGCGGCGAGCCCGATCTGATCGGTGCGCACGAGGACCTCGCCTTCCACCTCGGTCTTGGCGACGGTGAAGTGGTCGAGCGTCGGGACGGCGGTGATCTGCGCGGCCAGCTGGATCTCACGAGTGATCATTCTTTGCTCCTCACATCGGTACGGCCTTCGAGATCGACCCTAGGGAGGCTTCCGGTCACTTTCTGACCGGAAGCCGGCATCGCGACGGCCGTGGGGTTCCTGGCCGCGGCATTGACGGGCCTTGACCCACGGCCGCGCGGTTTCTCAGGCACGCACTCCCTGGCCGCTGCTACCGGCCTCCGCCGGGGCGAGCTGGGTCTCGCACTTCGTCACCATCAACGCCGTCGCCACCGTACGGATTCGTTGACGGCTCGCCACTCCCCCGGTTTCCCTTCACCGCGAGGTGCCCGCCAGCCCGGCTGAACATGGTGGGCGAGCCCAGCGTGGTCCGCCTTCGTCGCGGCGCGGCCCCTGGATCACCGCCGCGCCGCCGTACGTCCTACGCCGTACTCCGCCGGACCGTTACAGCCCCGCCGCCAGCCGGTCCGCCAGGACGCGGGTGAAGCGGGCCGGGTCGGGGAGTTCGCCGCCCTCGGCCAGCAGGGCCATGCCGTAGAGGAGTTCCGCCGTCTCGGGCAGGGCCGGGTCGGCGCTGTCCTTGCCGTGGGCCTCGCGGAGTGCCGTGACCAGTGCGTGCGTGGGGTTGAGTTCCAGGATGCGCTTGATGCGCGGGACTTCCTGGCCCATCGCCCGGTACATCTTCTCCAGCGTCGGCGTCACGTCGTTCGTGTCGCCGACGATGCAGGCCGGCGAGGTCGTCAGACGCGTGGACATACGCACCTCCTTGACCTCGTCCGACAGGGTGGCGGTGAGCCAGCCGAGGAGGTCGGCGTACTCCTTCTCGCGGCGGTCGCGGTCCTCGTCGCCGGACTCGTCGTCCGGCTTCGCGTCCAGGTCGACCTGGCCCTTGGCGATGGACTGGAGCGTGGTGCCCTCGAACTCACCGACGGACTCCACCCACACCTCGTCGACCGGGTCGGTGAGCAGCAGCACTTCGAGGCCCTTCGCGCTGAACGCCTCCATGTGCGGGGAGTTCTCCAGGCGGGCCCGGGACTCGCCGGTCAGGTAGTAGATGTGCTTCTGGCCCTCCTTCATCCGGGAGACGTAGCCGGCCAGATCGGTCTGCCGCTCCGGGTCGTGCGTCGAGTCGAAGGAGCAGATGTCGAGGAGGGTGCGCCGGTTCTCGGCGTCGCTGATCAGGCCCTCCTTGATGACGCGGCCGAACTCCTGCCACATGGTGCGGTAGCGCTCGGCGTCCTTGGTCCGCATCGCCTTGAGGCTGGAGAGGACCTTCTTGACGAGCCGGCGGTGCATCAGCTGGATCTGGCGGTCCTGCTGGAGCGTCTCACGCGCGACGTTGAGGGACAGGTCCTGCGCGTCGACCACACCCTTGACGAACCGGAGGTAGTCCGGGAGCAGCGACTCGCAGTCGTCCATGATGAAGACGCGCTTGACGTAGAGGCTGAGGCCGTGGCGCGCGCCCTGCCGGAACAGGTCGAAGGGGGCGTGGGAGGGTACGAAGAGCAGTGCCTGGTACTCGAAGGTGCCTTCCGCCCTGGTGTGGAGCGTCTCCAGCGGGTCGCTCCAGTCGTGGCTGATGTGCTTGTAGAACTCGTGGTACTCGTCCTCGGTGATCTCCTGAGGCGAGCGTGCCCACAGTGCCTTCATGGAGTTGAGGGTCTCGGCGGCGGCCGGCTCCGCCTCTTCCATACCCTCCGTCTCCCCCGCAGCCTGTGTGTTCTCCGGCTGCTCCGTCGTCCCCGTCGTCCCCTTCTTCTCGGTGCGCTCCGGCGTCAGACGGACGGGCCACGGGATGAAGTCGGAGTGATGCCGGACGATCTCGCGGATCCGGTGCTCCTGTGTGTAGTCCCAGAGCTGGTCCTCGGTGTCCTCGGCCTTGAGGTGGAGGGTCACGGAGGTGCCCTGCGGCACGTCGGCGAGCGCTTCGAGGGTGTACGTGCCCTCGCCGTCGGACTCCCAGCGCGTGCCCGCCTCCTCCCCCGCCCTGCGGGTCACCAGGGTCACCTTGTCCGCGACCATGAAGCTGGAGTAGAAGCCGACGCCGAAGTTGCCGATCAGGGCGGCGGAAGCGCCGTTGCCGTCCTTGGACTCCTGCGCTTCCTTGGCTTCCTTGAGTTTGCGTACGAACTCGGCGGTGCCGGATTTGGCGATGGTTCCGATCAGTCCCACGACCTCGTCGCGGGACATACCGATGCCGTTGTCGCGCACGGTGAGGGTACGACGGTCCCGGTCGGGCTCCAAGGCGATGTGGAGATCCGAGATGTCCGCCACCAAGTCGCTGTCACGCAGGGACTCCAGACGGAGTTTGTCCAAGGCGTCGGAGGCGTTGGAGATCAGCTCCCGCAGGAAGATGTCTTTGTTCGAATAGATCGAGTGCACCACCAGCTGAAGCAACTGGCGGGACTCCGCCTGGAATTCGTACGTCTCGACCTGGCTCGTCACGGTGATACTCCCGGGGAGAGATTCCAGCACCGCGCGCCCACCACGCCGGGTCCCCGACCGGCGCCTGCCGGCCGACGAGCGGCCCGGGGCGCGTGGGCAGTGCACGGTCTGCCTGCAGCATCGATCTTGCCGTGCGCAGACCCGCGATCGCCAATCGGACCGCCCATGAACCACTCCTGTGGCTCGTTTACGCCCTCACAGCGTCACCGCCACCACAGCCCGCGCCGAACTCACCGCCACCGCAGCCGTCACCACTACGAGTCGGAAACACGAACGGGCAGCCCCGATGTTCCGAGGGAATACCGGGGCCGAGGCCGGGCCGGTCGTACTGCCCCAGAACGCGTTGGGCACCGGCCCTCGCTCACACACCCATGTCGACGCGGGCTGCCCACCACCGTAGTCCCGCTCCGCGATCTCCGGTGCCACCCGAGCCGATTGCGCCACCTCACCCACGTTGTATGAGTACCATCCCCGACAACAACACCCAAGAAAGACAAGGAGCATGAATCCACATGGCTCATGAGCCCGACACCATCCAGAGTGTCTACGCGCAGCGGATCGCCGCCGATCTCGAAAACAACCGAGGCACACAGGACGAGATCAACCAGCAGATCACCGAACTCCAGACCCGGTTGCGGCAGCTCCGGGAGGACGAGAAGTGGCTCTCCGGCATCCAGGGTTCCGTTCCCCCGTCCGCGGACACGCCCACCGCCGCGCTCCCGGCCGCGCCCACCACCGCGCCTGATGCACCGGAAACGCCCCAGGCGGCCGAAGCGGCCGTCCCTCAGCCCCGGCACGACGACGCCCTCAAGCCGGCCCGCGCCAGGAAGTCCCCCGCCAAGAAGGCCGCGGCGACGAAGGCCACGACGCAGATCGCGAAGGCCGCACCGGCCAAGCCGGCGGCGAAGAAGGCGGCGGCCACCAAGGCGGCACCGGCGAAGAAGAGCGTGCCCCAGCAGGCTGAACCCGCGACGAAGACCGCCGAGGCCGCCGCGGCCGAGGCCCCCGCCAAGAAGACCGCGCAGCCCCCGCTGCGCGAACTCGTCGAGGCGATCCTCGCCCGTCACGCCGGCGAGCCCCGCATGGTCAACGAGATCCGCAGCGAACTCGACGCCACTCACCCCGAGCGCTCGACGTCCACTCAGGTCGTACGCAACGCGCTGGAGTCCCTCACGAAGAAGGGCCTCGTCAACAAGGGAACCCAGCAGGGCTCCGTCATGTACACCAAGCCCACGCCCTCCGCGGCGGATGCCGACCTCGCCACGGCCGCAGACTCGGCCACCTCACCCGCCGAAGACAACACCAAGGTCCCGGCAGGCGCCTGAAGTCGGAGGGCGCGGGCGGCACCGGCGACCTCAGCCGCGTTCTCCGCGCCCTCCGGGCCGCCGCTGTCCCTCCATCCCCCTTGCCCTACACCCAAGGGCCGCCAGACCCGACCTGCCCCCACCCACGCCCCACCGTGCTTCCTTCCTCACTCACTCACTGACTCACTGTTCCTCCGTACGAGGGAACTCGAGCGCCACCCTCAGCTCGCTCGTCCGTACCGCAAGCCGCTCCCGTACCCCCGCTGCTTCCTCGGCCGACAGCAGATGCCCGTGATCAGTGATCGACGCACGCAGCTGAGCCACGAACATGTCGAGATCGCCCCCTGCGGCCATCCGCTCGGCGATGACCTGCACCTGGGCGACGAAGCCGGCCACCACCAGGTCGCGCCGACCGACGGGAAGCCATCTCACCGGATGCGCTGACGTCTCCGTCTCGCTGAGGACCAGGCCGTCGCTCACCCCGTTCCGGGGCGACGTCGCCGTGACGGCCCTGCCGTCCGCCCGGCGCGCGACGCCGTAGTCGATCAGGTCGGCCATCGCCTCGCGGTCCCCCAGATCTGCGGCCACCTTGATCAGTCGTATGGGCTCGGACGGCTCGCCCCTCGCACCCCCGGCGCTCTCAGCACCCCCAGCACCCCCGGTGTCCATGGCGCGCGCCGCACCGATCGCCCTCCGCAGCGCCTCCCGCGCGCGCTCCGGGGCACGTGCCGCCCACGCTCGGATCCACTCTCCGGACGCGAAGGATTCCCCAGATCCCGCGGGCGGCCGCATCTCCCCTACGGCACGCTGCTCCAGCTCGACGAGTGCATCGGCCGAGCCTTGGTCGGCCAGGCGTGTGAGCGCCTTCCGCAGGTCCGTGTCCGCGCGGGTCCGGCCGTGCCCCGGCTCTCCGTCACAGCGACGTCGCAGCTCGTCCAGAGCCCGGGACTCACCCCGAGCGGCAGGCAGTCCGTACTCCCGAGTGTGCTCGTGCCACGCCTGCCTCAGGTCGGCCGGGATCCTGTGTACGGCGAGCTCGACCACCGCCGCGAACCAACCCTTCGCACAAGGAATGGAGGCTTCGTTCGCGCAGGTCTCCAGATGCCGACGGGTGAGACCGCTGACGATCTCCGGCACGGCCGCATCGTCGCCGAGCTTCTTCAGTGCCTCCGTCCTGATCTGCCACTCCCAGGGGCCCTCGTCCCGGGCGAATCCGCGGAGAAGGTCGGCGTCCAGGACGCCGTCGAGACTGCGCACCGCGGCCAGACGCAGCCCACGCCCCGACACCGCGACACGGCGCAGGTCCTCCCGGCCCACGCCCGTGAGCACGCGCTCCACGAAGTTCCTCGGCTGCGTCCCGTCGGGGCAGTTGAACCACGTCAGGACTGCCTCGAGCCACAGTTCCCGGTCCACGTCCTTCAGATCGAGGCAGACGCGCGCCAGCACCTCGTGGGCGCAGCCGTCCTCCGCGCTCTGGTGCCGGGTGGTGGCGTCCATGAGGGCGCGGTAGGCGCGCAGCGCGGCGGGCCGGTCGACGGCCAGCAGTTGCTTGGCCGCTCCCGTATGCCTCGGCGCCCGCTCGGCGAGGATCTTCCGGACCTCTTTCCCGTGGTCGCCGGCGGCGGCCAGTGCCACGGCCAGAGGCAGGGGGTCCTCGACGGCCCGGAGGAGGGCGGGTACCCGGCGGCGTGCGGTGAGCGGCGCGCGTTTCGCCAGTTCGATGCCCGCCAGTTCCCGCAGCAACCGGGGCGCGCCCGGGTCGGAGGCGATCTCCGCGAGGACGTCCACGGGGATCGCCGCATGGTCGATGGCCTTGGTCACGAGGTACTCGCGGCTGTCGAACCGGGGGTGGGGCGGGGGTGGCTGCCCGGCGATCTCGTACAGGACGGCCACGGCCGCGCTGACCATGCCGCGGCCCAGCAGGGTCGACATCGAGGGCGGCAGGGAGTCCGGCAGTGGTACGAGGTTCCTCAGCCACACCTCGGTCGCGGCCTGGTAGTGGAGTTGGTTCGGGCCGGTTCCGCGGACGAGCACGCTGTGGGGAGGCGCGACGGCAAGGCGCAGGACAAGGTCGTCGGGTACATCCGACAGGGGGTGTTCGTCCCAGCCGACGATGTCGTCATACGCCCGGTTCGGCATCGCGCGGGAACTGAACGCGGTCTCGCCGTCGGCCATGCGCTCCAGCACTTCGAGCGCGGCCGGGGCCCCCGCGCGCAGGGCACCGGCGAACGTCACGTCCGGTTCGTGCCCCTCCCTCCGGCGCCTCGGGGACTGGGTGAACCAGGGGGCGAGTGTCTCCCAGGCCACCTCGCCGAAGCCGCCGGCGCCCAGGAGCTCAAGGTCCCGGGCACATTGCGGCAGCCCCGGCAGCACGGCCTGCACCCGTCCAGGCGCCCCCAGCCTCGGCCGCCGGCTCTCCGGAACCTCGGCCAGGGCCCGTACGGCCAGAGCGTCCACGATGCCGAGCGGATCCGTCCGCCCGTCGGCGTCCAGAGCGTTCAGCAGCGGCACCGGGTCGGGAAGGACGCCCGCCATCAGCACCGTCACGTCACGCCACCGTCCGACGTGCCACCAGCGCTCACGCAGGAACGCCACCGCGTCGCCGACCTCCTGTCGCGCCAGCCGCCTCGCCACGAGGAACTCCTGGAGCTGGGCGTGCGCGAACGAGACGTCCCCCTCCGGCCCGTCGGCGAGGCCGGGGAGCAGTACGGTCAGCGCCGTGGCCTCCGCGTCGGCGGCCTCGTACTCTCCGCGCCGGAGCCAGGGCGCGTCGTCGGCGTCCTCCCGTACACCGCACAGCTCCAGGATCAGCGCCCGCACCCGCTCGGCCGGCCAGTGCACGGACCAACCGGCCGCGTCGGTCGCCATCCGCCAGGCGATCTCCTCGGCCATCCGTACGCGCACGCCGACCGGCGCGCCCGCGGGCGCGTCGTTCCAGTCCGCCGTCACCAGCCGGGGAAGGGCATCGCGCAGGAGTGAGGAGCGGGTGACCGAGGCGGCCGTCGACCCGACGGCCAGGGCGGCGAGGAACGGACTGCCCACCAGGCGTCTGACGACCGGGTCTCGTCGCGACCGCCGCACCAGCTCCTCGGCCGCCGCGCCCTTCCATCGACGCCAGTACTCCTCGCGTTGCGCTTGCCTCACCGGCCTCAGACGCGAGGGGCCCACCCCAGAGGGAAGCAGGTGTACGGGGGCCTGCGCTGCGTCTCGTGCGACCACGACGACACGCGTGCCCTGACGTGCATGCCAGGTCGCCAGAGGGCCGCCCTGACCGGTGAACGCACGGCGGTCACGGTCCGGCAGTTCGTCGAGGGCGTCGACGAGGACGGTGAGGGGGACGGGAACGGAGCGGCCGGAGTGCACGCGCTGGACCAGGGTCGCCCGTAGGCGCTCCAGGTCGGCGGGCGCGAGTCGGCCCACCGCGGGGCGGGTGGCCACCTGCACCAGGGCCAGCCAGGCGTCGGGGTCTTCGCCCCTGGCCTCCATGCGCCGCAGCTGGGCGAAGACGGCGCTGGCCGCGGCAGGCAGCGGGAGAGGAGCGGTGTCCGGCGTGTGCTCGTGCCAGGTCTGCGTGGCGCGCGCCTCCTGGGCCAGCTCCGCCGCCAGGGTCGCCAGCCACCGGCTCTTGCCCTCGCCGGAAGGACCCAGCACGACGGCGAAGGGGGTCGCCAACGCGCCGTCGAGTGCGCGGGGGTAGTCGACCGGCGCGTCCGGGCTCCACGGCGGAGGTGTGTGAGCGACCTCGACGACAGCACGCAGCCAGGCGTGCATCGCCCTGTCGGTCCCACCGTCGGGCGCCGGGCGGTGCCTGTCGGCCACCGCGACTCCGGACATGCCCCCAGGGGCCGGTTCGAGGGCGCCGACCGGCTCGCGCGCACCGACGTCCTCCCCCTGCGAGGCCGCGTCGCGCCGTGCGAGCAGGAGGCGGCGTACCGTGCGCGTCACCCTGTCGGGGTCCAGCTCCCCCGGCCGGTGGTAGGCCGCTCTCACCGGGCCCATGACGTCCGCGTCGAGGCCCACGGCGTCGGCCAGCGCGTCCAGCCACACGAGCTTGAAGGCGCGTACGTCGCCACCCATCGACTTGTTGACGAGGACGCGCACCGAGTCGCGCCGCGCTTTCACCGCCGGATCGCCCAGCAGGCCGGGCAGCTCGGTGACGGGGACACGGTGAACGCCGGCGATGATCAACGCGGCGACGGTCCCGCCGGTCGGTACGGCCAGCCCTTCCACCACGTGCGGCGGCTGACCGTACGACCGGGGCCGCCCCAGTCCCGAGGCCAGGACCTGGGCTATCTGGGGCTGGGCATGAACCGTCAGCGCCGCGAGCAGTTCGTCCGCGAACGACGTGACCACCAGGGGTTCTTGGGGCGCGTGCACACCCACCACCCTGTCACGGCCGGAATCGCCCGGGAGGCGAAATCCCCGCGCGGACGACGTGGTTTCGCCCGGTTCCGCACGCGGAGGGGTGCGTTCTGGAGCCGCCCTGTTGTCTGTGCGTGACGCGTCCTCCAGCACCGCCTCGGCGCCGGGGCGGCTGGGCCCGGACAGACACCACGCAGAGAGAAGGGCAAGACGTGAGCGTTTCCAAGGAGATCGGCCGCACCGTCCGTACCGCCATCGAGCGGAAGCACCGGACCGGCCGGCTCATCGCCATCCTGGTCGTCACCGGCGTCATCGTGATGTTCCTCCTGCACGGACACATCACCGTCAGCGTCAACTGACCGGCCGAGCGTAACGGGTGGACTACGGCAGCGGGACGTGCAGTGGATGGTCCTCGCCGATCCCGAGGGCCACGCATTCGCGTTGTCCTGCAGGACAAGGGCAATGACAAGGTCCCACGCGAAAGGAGACTGGTGATGCCACCGCAAGGGAGATCATGAGCCCTGACCCGACGTACGTGAAGGCCACCAACCCCGTCCTGGACGCGGCAGGGAAGATGGCCGAGCTCGGCGTGGGGGGACTGCCGATCTGCGGCACCGACGAGAAGCTCAAGGGCATGCTGACCGACCGAGACATCGTCGTGATGGTGCTGGGACAGGGAGAGGACCCGGCAACCTGCCAGGCCGGTGAGCTCGCCCAGGGCGACGTCGTCACATCGGCGCGGACGACGAAGCGGACGAGATCCCGCGCATCATGAGGGGGTACGAGGTGCGGCGCCTGCCGGTGATCGACGAGCCCGTCCTCGTAGGCGTCGTCGCCCAGGCCGATGCGGTACCCGCTCTACCCGACCCTCAGGTCGGTGACCTTGTGGAGGCTCTCTCCGCCGCGTAGGCGGGGAGGGATCTTCAGTGAGCTTCTCCGAGTTGGCCACCGATCGGGTGATGGGCCGTGAAGCGCAACGAACGAGGTTCCCGAGCTGTTGATCGAGATGCCTGACGTCTCAGTCACGTTGCTCAGGGGCCTCGTTGGTCGTCCACCCTGCCGGCACGAGCGCCCGTTGACGGCGGTGTCGCGATCCTGAAGTCCTGGCGGATCTTCCGCAGGTCCCGGTGCAGCCCCAATCGCATGACGTCAATCGTCAAGGCCATCCTCACGCTGGAGCGGCAGCGCTGAAGATGCCCAGTGAGCGCTTCGTCTGGCGATGACCGCCGCATGAAGGGCTCACGCGGAACCGAAACCCCTGGGGTCAGTCCTGATCTTGGGTGTACTGAGCCGCGTACCAACTGGAGTCGATGGCGGGGTTGCGCAGCGCCCCCCAAAATCGGTCGTCAGGTATCGGTGGCAGTGGCGGATTACCCAAGTCCGCATGCAGATCCGCACGCCAGTCGAGAGTGAAGTGGCTCCGGGTCTCCGCACTCTCGCACACGGATCTGTAGGGGGATCCCCAGAGCCCGAGGGCTATCTTCTCCGCGGCCCACCTGCGAGTGACATCTCGGCCGGTGTCGGCCTGTGCGAGCACCGCGCGGAGTCGCAAGGCGAGCGGGCCGGTTCGGTCCGGCCGCGGTAGGGCCACACCACGCTCCCACGCGTCCAGGGCTGCCTTGACCTCCGGATAGTTGTTCAGCCCCGTTTCGACCGCCAGTCTGCGCAGCTGCTTCCGCGCTGCCTCAACCACCTGCTCATACGGCAGGACTGCGATCAGTGCACCGAGTTCCTCGTGTCCGTCCAGGTGGCTCACGTGGAGGAGGTCGGTGGGACTGTGGGACAGGTCCAGCTCTGGCAGCTGCTCATCCGGTGCGGGAAGGGGCTCGTCGGCACTGCACTCCGGCCTGGCAGGCAGAGGCGCCTCCCAGAACAGCCGGCCGTTGAAGGTGACGACACCAGCCTCCTGGCCGCGCTCAAGCGTGCCGGCCAGTTCGGCCAGATACCCACCCAGCGAGTCGGCCTGCCCGAATCTGGTGCCGGTCTCGTCGAAGAACCGTCCGATCGCACCGAAGGAGTCCCGCTCAGTACGGCAATCCATCAGAAGGCCGTCCGATGTCACGTCGTAGGAACCGAACTTCACGTAGTCGTGAAGCCAGTAGCCCTCGGTCTCCCCGTCGAGGCCCTGGTCGATGCCGCGCATGAACCCGGTGTCCCCGAGGATTCCGCTCACTCCGAGCAGCCGGTCGCCCGTACTGAACCGGAAAGCCTCAGGTCCTTCCAGCGCCCCGTTGTGCCGTTGCAGTGAAGAGACCAGGTCCGGAGGAAAGGTGACCCCCAGTTCCTGTTGCGCTGCTGCGATCTCCTCGTCTCCTGCGGGCGACCGAAGCGTGGCAAAAGTGCGGGGCGCGTGCTCGCGCAGCCACGCGTCGATGCGAGTCCATGAGTCCTGGACCAGGTCTGATGTCATAAGGCCGACCTTAGAGCCAGCGGCTGACAACAGCTTGATCGTCGCTCACCGGCCTTGCCGCCGGGTTGGCGTTCAGGCCGACACTGAAGCGCTCAGTCGCATTCACCCGATCGGTGGCCAACTCGAAGAACCTCAATCGTTCAACGGGGCGGGCGTTCTGCTGAAGCCCGCCCTGCCAGTGGCGCCTCACGCGGGTACTCACGGCAGCGGGTGTCAGCGTCCGTACGGATCCGATGCCACCGCGCACGCACCCACTCCGTGTCGTTGGTCGCGTCCAGGGCCGGACGGGCGAAGTCGATCAAGGCATCCACCAAGGTCATCGAGGGCCGTTCCCGGCCGTCGACCGGATCCAGACCAAGCCCTCCGAGGCCCTGGGCCGCGCGAGCCGGTGGGCCTGCAACAGGTCCGGGCAGGGCATCCTCGGCGCGGGTACACGGGCGGCGGCGCGGGGCAACAAGGTGCCGGCGAGCCCGCGGATCAGGACCGCAGGAGCACCACCGTGTCGAGGTCCGCGTTGGCGTCGGCGACCCGGACCTCCAGGGTCGGCACGTGCTCCGAAGGCCGTGCGTGCCAATACACCATGCGGTTGTCGAGGAGCGTCCCGTCCCCGACGAGCCGTGCGACATGGGCGAGGTACTGGGGTTCGTCGAGAACGGGGGTGGGGCCGACGGTCGGCCAGCGCGCGTGTTCGACGGCGCGCCAGCTCGCGTAGCCCGTGTCACGGCGCTGCGCGAAGGGGGAGTTCCCCGCCAAGGCTTGGAGGACCGGCAGCCACGGTCTCATCTGCTGCGCGAGGGCGAGGGCCAGGTCACGGTCGAGTGTCCCGATGTGGACGTGACATGCGCAGACGAGCCCGTCGTCGCGCGCGGTTCCGTCGTCACGCGTGATCAGCGGCGCGTAGCGCCGGGCCATCAGCCGCCGCCTCCTGTCGGCCGACGGGAGCCCCCATCGCTTCCTCAGGTGAGGCCGACCCGCACCAATGCCGCCGCGAACCGCGGCAAGTCCTCGGCAGGGACGAGGCGGGCGAGGCCCGCAGGCGTCTTGGGGAGCCCGAGCCGGGCGGCGGTCTCGCGGGCACGGCTGTCGAAGGCGGGGCGCAGTTCGGGCCACACGCCCTGGGCCTCGCGGCAGAAGATGTCCGCTCCGACCGGGCCGATCCGCGGAACCTCCTGAAGGAGCTCGCGGATCCGGCCCGGGTCCCCGTCGGCGGCGTCGCGCAGCCGGCGCAGGTCTCCTCGGTAGCAGTCCAGGATCAGTTCCGCACCGTCCCCCAGGGCTGTGGCCGTACCTTCGTCGTAGCGTCGGTAGTGGGCTCGGCCGAGGGCGTCCACCCTGTCCTGCCAGGACGCGGCGGCCATCGCCCGGGGCGTGCCCATACCGGCCGCGTGGAGTTCGCGGGAGGCTGTCACCGCGATGCCGGCCTTGATGCGCACCGAGAAGAGCACGCACAGGGTCAGGAGTCGGTACAGAGGGGCGGGGGTGTCCCTCAGCCTGATGCCCGCCTCCTCGGCGTGGGTGCGGCCGTGCTCGTGCAGCAGGTCCCGGACCGCGGTGCGCTGTGTCATGACGGGCCTTCCTCAGTCCGGCCCCCTCAGACCACTCAGGGTCCCACACGATCACGGTGCCGTTTTCGCCGTTCCCGATGACATAGGGTGCGGCCCTACGCTCTCGGCTTCGACACCGGACGAGCCGTGCCACCCGTCTCACCGCTCGCCGCCGTTCGGCTTTCGCCAATCCCGACGGAGCGTGCCGTCACCCGGCCGCCTCTGCGCAGGCGGTCGACGCCGGGGATCGGAACGGACAGCGGTTGCCCGGTCGAGTCGGGGACCGCTGTTTACCCCCGGCGCGCAGCCCCTGACCCGCGTGTCCACCGGTGGGTGGAAGCCTCCACCGCGGGGAAGGGCGATCCGCTCGGCCTTTTCCGCGTACACGATCAGCATCCTCCGTTCTGGCCCCTGTCCGTGCAGCGACGCCGCCGCGAGCCGCCCTTCCCGGCCGGTGACCGACCCGCGTGCGGGCGGGAGGCCGGCCTCCGCTCTGGACGCGTGAGGTCGGCCTCGGCTCGTGCGGGCGTGGGATCAGGGTCCGCTCGTGTCATGCGTGCGGACCCACAGGGGCAGGGCGAACCAGCAGAGCAGGTACCAGACGAGGACGCCGGAGACCAGCCAGGGCACGTACGGGTCGTGCGTGGCCACCCTCAGGATGAGGAACAGCGCGGCCGTCAGCGTCGCGAGGAGGAGCAGGATGCCGGTGAAGGTGAGCCGGGAGGCCCAGACGACGGTCTCGGGCTTGACCCGACGTCCGGACACGATCCGGTGGAAGGAGACAGGACCGATCAGTGCACCCGTCGCCAGCGAGCCCAGCACAACGGTGACGAGGTAGATCATCTTGTCGGTCTGCTCCAGATCGTGGAAGAGCGGAGTGAACACCACCGTCAGCAGGAAGCCGAGAAGGATCTGGACACCGGTCTGGGCGACTCGTATCTCCTGGAGGAGTTCCTGCCAGTGTCGGTCCGCACGCTCTTCCTCGGTCTCACCCCGCCCGTCCGCACCGGTGCTCGGCTCTCCCGCGTTCCCTCCGCGCCGCACCTCTCCCTGCCCGCCGCGTTCGTCCTGCTCGCCCTTCGGCGTGACACCGTCGTCTCGTTCGTCCACGAAGATCCTCCTCAGGAGTGTGGCAGGGGCCGGCCCGAGCTTCCTGGCACCGCCTCACAGGGGCACGAGCGCCCGGCGCGGAGAGCGGTCTCTCGCGCCGGGCGGCGCGAGGCGCCCCGGGGTGTGTCAAGTCATCCCGCCCCCAGAGCCGACTCGGGGTGGCTGGTTGGCCCGCTCCGCCGTCGAGGGGCGGCGTGCCTGCGGCACGCACACGGGTGCCGACGACCCTCGGCGAGGCCGAACCGTGGATCGCACAGCGTGAACATGTCCAATCGCTCGGCATCCGTGTGCCCCGGCGACAGGAACCCATGCCCGCTCGGTAGCCGCAGAGGCCCTCATTGCGGGGGTTGTCCGTCCCCCGGACGACGCGGGGGCCGGCCGCCCACGAACAGCCGGAGTCAGGCGACCGCCCTTGTGGTCCACGCCGTACGGGCAGCTCGCGAGCGCCGCGATCCCGTGGCCCCACCGGTGCCGGTTCGCGATCAAGAGGACACGGCCCGGGAGCGTGCAGCCGACCCGGCAGACGACGATCTGGCCCGCAGGCCGCTCGTCAAGCTCATCGCCCAGTGGCTGGAAGCAGCCTGGTCTGTGGTGGATCCCCTGGACGTACGGTGGATCTTCTCACCCACGACGACCGTGATCACGCGGGCAATCTCCTGGCGGTCCTCACGGAATGCCCGAATGCGACCCTGCTGACGACGTGCTACTCCACCGGCCGCATGGCCGAGGAGTGGGAGACTCCCCGCGCTCAACGCAGGTCGCGTCGACGCAGGCCAGCTGCGGCGGACGCCGACCGTTGGCCGACACGGGTCCTGGCGGTGGACGCGAGCAACTGGCTGCGGCCCCAAGTCTGTTTCACCCCCGTGGTCAGATCGCAGTGGGGTGTAGGGCGCTGCCGCAACCTGGGCCATCGTCCGAAGTCTCGTGAAGTAGGAGGCGCAGTACTCCTCGTTCATCAGAGGAACGATCTTGTCGAGGTCGGCGATGCGGGCCCAGAGACAGGCGATGCCGCCGTCGTCCAGTCCGCCCTTCAGCTCTCGCCGCACAAGGCCGGCGACGTCAGCGTCCAGGAGGAAAAGGTCCACGCCGTCGAGGTCCACGCCACGGAAGCTGTCGGGGAACAACGCGCGCAGGTGGTCCTCCCACAGCCGGGCGAGTCCGCTTTCGGGCTGTGCTCCACCCGCTTCGGCGGCTGTCGCCTCTCCCGTAGACGGTGGGCCAAGGAGCAGGAGGATGGCATCGAAGACGGCACCCACCATTGCGACGGCCCGGATCGGATCGGGCCGGGGGCGGCACTTGACTCGGCGCCCGCCCTGCGTGAGCTTGTCGCGCAGCAGCCGACTGCTGCGCGTTCGGTGGCGCCCTGCGTCGGTGGCGGCTGCCGCATGTCGCCAGTGGCCGGACCTTGAAGAACAAGCTGACCTCCTGCCCTCAGCGCTGGGGAAGAAGCCGGGGAGACCGCCTCCCAGCCCTGTTCCGGGGTGCGCCGACGACCGCTCACGGGGCCTCGACGCGGCGGGGGCCAGCCGGCGGCCGACGAGAGGCCCTACCCGTACCCCTGGGGGAGGGAAGTCACAGCCGCAGCGCGCTTGGCCCGGTCGATCCGGGACAGACGGCCCCACATGCTGACGCGCCTTCTCTTGGTCTTCCCAGCCGTCGCCGCCGTCGCCACCGGCCTCCTGGCCGTCCTGATGTCCCCCTGGTGGTGGTGCGCGGCCGCCCCCGCACTCCTGCTCGCCGCGGTCGCGTCGTACGACGCCGTCCAGCGACGCCACTCGATCCTGCGCAACTACCCGCTCCTGGGGCATCTGCGGTTCGCGATGGAGAGCATCCGCCCCGAGGTGCAGCAGTACTTCGTCGAGCGGAACGTCGACGGCGCGCCCTTCGACCGGGACACGCGTTCCATCGTCTACGAACGGGCCAAGGGAACCGATGCCGAGGACCCCTTCGGGACGGAACTGGAGCTGTACCGGCCGGGCACCGACTACCTCGTCCCCTCCATGGCTCCGCGCCCGGTTCGCAAAGAACCGCCCCGGGTCCGGATCGGCGGCCCCGACTGCACCAGGCCCTACGACATGGCCCTGCTCAATGTGTCCGCGATGAGCTTCGGCTCCCTGTCCGACCGTGCGGTCCGTGCCCTGAACGAGGGCGCGCGACGCGGTGGCTTTGCCCACGACACCGGCGAGGGCGGGATATCGCAGCACCATCTGGCCCCCGGTGGGGACCTCGTCTGGGAGATCGGCACGGGGTACTTCGGCTGCCGCACGGAGGACGGCGACTTCGACCCAAGGAGGTTCGCCGAGAAGGCCGCCTTCGACCAGTTCGCCTGTGTCCTGCTGAAGATCAGCCAGGGCGCCAAGCCCGGCATCGGGGGCGTGTTGCCCGGCTCCAAGGTCAGCCGGGAGATCGCCACGGCCCGCGGCGTCCCCGAGGGCCGCACCGTGATCTCCCCGCCGTACCACCGCGTCTACCGGACCCCGAGGGAGCTCGTGCGCTTCGTGAGCCGGATGCGGGAGCTCGCCGGCGGCAAACCGGTCGGGTTCAAGCTGTGCGTCGGATCGCGCCGCGAGTTCCTCGCCGTCTGCAAGGCGATGCTGGAGGAGGACGTCACGCCCGACTTCATCGTCGTCGACGGGGCCGAGGGCGGCACCGGGGCCGCCCCGCTGGAGTTCGCGGACACCGTCGGGCTCCCCCTCACCGAGGGCCTGACGACGGTCCATCGGTCCCTCGTCGGCGTGGGACTGCGCGACCGGATCCGGATCGGCGCCTCCGGCAAGGTCGCCACCGGCGGCGACATCGTCAAACGGCTGATCCAGGGTGCCGACTACACCAACTCCGCCAGGGCCATGATGTTCGCCCTCGGATGCGTCCAGGCCCAGCGCTGCCACACCAACACCTGCCCCGTCGGAGTCGCCACCCAGGACCGCCGGCGTGTCCGGGCCCTCGACGTCGAGGACAAGGCCCGCCGCGTCCAGCGCTTCCAGGAGGCGACGGTCGGGAGCGCCCTGCAGATCATGGCCGCCATGGGCCTCGACGAGCCGAGCGCCCTGTCGCCCGGGATGCTGCTGCGCCGGGTCGGACCGAACACCGTCCGCTCCCATGCCGAGCTGTACCCGCCGCTCGAAGCCGGGCAGCTCCTCTCGGCCGCATCGGTCCCGCCTTCGTGGGCAGGCGACTGGAACGCGGCTCACCCTGACCGGTTCACCCTCCGGTGACCCGGTCGTCGTCCTTCGTGAAAGGAGAACCCATGACTCGTACCGTTGCCCAAGTGATCGTCGACGGTCTCACGGACCTCGCCGTCGGCCGTGTCTTCGGCGTGGTCGGTGATGCGCTCAATCCCCTCACCGACGCCATCCGGGTCACAGACGGAATCGAGTGGACCGGCTTCCGGCACGAGGAGGCCGCGGCCTTCGCCGCCGGCGCGCACGCCCAGCTGTCGGGCGGGCTCGGGGTCTGCATGGGCACCGTGGGGCCCGGCTCGGTCCACCTTCTGAACGGCTTGTACGACGCTGCCAAGAGCGGCGCCCCGGTCCTGGCGATCTGCGGCCAGGTGCCGTTGTCGGAAATGGCCGGCGACTACTTCCAGGAGGTGGACAACGACCTTCTGTTCCGGGACGTGGCCGTGTACCGGGCCACGGTGACCTCCCCCACCCAGATGCCGCGGCTGCTGGAATCCGCCGTGCGAGCGGCCGTGACCCGCCGGGGTGTGGCGGTTCTGACCGTTCCCGGGGACCTCGGCGACCAGAAGGTCGGGGACGACCGGCCGCCGCGGTTCGCGCTGCCGCGCCAGGCCGTGACCCGTCCCGACGACCCGGCGCTGGCAGAGGCGGCGGAGGCGATCGCCGCCGGCTCCCGGGTCACCCTCCTCGTGGGGTGCGGCGCCCGGGACTCCCGCGACGAGGTGCTGCGCACCGCCGAGCTCCTCTCGGCACCCATGGTGCTCACCCTCAAGGCCAAGGAGGGTTTCGAGGAGGACAACCGGTACGAGGTCGGCCAGACCGGCCTGATCGGCAACCCGGCCGCCTCCTACGCCTTGGACACCTGCGACACCCTGATCCTGCTGGGCACCGATTTTCCCTACCGCGACTGGTACCCGGCGGACTGCCGGGTCGTTCAGATCGACGTGCGGGAGGACCATCTGGGCCGACGCGTCCCCGTGGACGTGGGGCTGGCCGGGGACGTCGGTGCGACGCTGCGGGCTCTGCTGCCGCTGCTCGCCCCGATCGACTCCCGGTCCCACCTCGACGAGGCCCGCGAGCGCTTCCTGCGGTGGCAGGAGGGCCAGGCGGACCTGGCCCACCCCGCCCATGACAAGCGCCTCCTCGGGCGGGTGCGAGCGATGTTCGACAACCGGGACGAGGAGATCCGCCCGGAGGCACTGGCTGCCGCGGTGGACCGTCACGCTGCCGACGACGCGATCTTCACCTCCGACACCGGCATGGCCACGGTCTGGCTGTCGCGTTTCGTCAGGATGCACGGCAGCCGCCGACTGATCGGCTCGTACAACCTCGGCTCCATGGCCAATGCCATGCCCCAGGCCATCGGCGCCCAACTGTGGGCACCGGACCGCCAAGTCGTGGCCTTCTGCGGCGACGGCGGTCTGAGCATGCTGTTGGGGGACCTCATGACCATCCGGTCCGAGCGGCTTCCCGTCAAGCTCGTGGTCTTCGACAACCGCCGGCTCGGCATGGTCAAGCTCGAACAGGAGCAGGCCGGGCTTCCCGAGTTCGGCACGGTTCTCGACAACCCCGACTTCGCCGCGGTGGGGGAAGCCCTCGGACTGACCGGCATCCGTGTCACCGAGCCCGGAGACCTGGACGAGGCCGTACGCCGGGCTCTCGCCGTTCCCGGCCCGGTGCTCCTTGATGTGCTGACGAACCCCGCCGAAGTGGCCGTGCCCGGCAAGCCGACGATGTCCCAGGGCTGGGGCTTCGCCATCGCCAAAATCAAGGAGAACCTCCCGTCGGGCAGCAGCTGAGCTCCGCCGTAGCCGCCCGCGGCCCGGCCCGGATCGCCCACCGGCGGGGGGTGGGCCGGGTCAGCCGGTTGCGAGCAGGCCTTGGCGCAGGCTCTTGATGGTGCGCGAGAGCAGGCGGGAGACGTGCATCTGGGAGCAGCCCAG
>NZ_JBIRMW010000033.1:0-20066 GCF_044331325.1 Streptomyces sp. NPDC017246
CGAAACAACGATCCATCACTCCCACACGGACGCCACCACTACCCCTGACCAGTGAAAACGCCGTCATCACACTCGGAAAGACAACAGCCTCTCAGATTCGCCTCACTGAGCCCGCGCCGACAAGAGTCGCGCACCCGTGCCGAGGCTCCCCGGCTCCCCCTCACCTTCGACGCGCAACTCCGTCGTGCTGAGATCCGCGCGGGTGAGGTCCGCGCCGGTCAGGTTCGCGCGGATCAGGCGGGCTCCGTTCAGGTCGGCGCACTCGTGAGTGGTTTCGCCGTCGAGGACGACGGCGCAGAACCGGGCGTCCGTGAGGTCGGCGTCGTACACGTCGGCGTCGCTGAGGTTCGTGCTCCACAGGTACGCCCGCGGCAGCTTCGCCCTGGTCTGCCAAGCGGACTGGAAGTCCACGTCGAAGAGGATCGCGCCACTGAGATCCGCTCCGCCCAGATCCGTCCACCCGAAGTCCGCCCCGTGCAGGTGCAGCCCACGCAGGTCGGTGTCGCTCAGGCCGATCTGCACCGCCTGGTCGAGATCGGAGCGGCGGTCGCCGAGCAACGTCACGGTCGCCCGGATGTCGGCGCTCGGCGAGGGCTCCTCGTCGAGCACGGGAGGAGGCCTCTTCGGGACCGGGGCGTGTTCACGCGCGTACGCGGAGCAACGAGGCCGGCCCCGCCAGGCTCACAGCGATCAACCACCAGGGAGCCCGCCCGGCCCTGGACCCTCCAGCGGCCTCAGGCCGGGGTCCAGGACGCCACCCTCCACCCTCGTCGCGCCGCTGCACGCTCCGACGAAGCCGCTCGGTGCCCTGGTTCCACCTCACCCCTCCCAGGGCATCCCGAAACGAAGAAGCCCGCCACTCACGACGTCACGCGCCGTAATCGTGGGCCTGGCCCATGCCATGAACACACAATCACCCGCCTCGACTACGTCCGCCAGAGCCTGGACCGTCTCCCCACCCGCACCGGAAAGCCCGCCTACCATCGCGACGGACGCATGGTCGGCTACGCCGTCCTCGGCTCCGACGCCAAGGCCTCCCGCGCCTCCGGCACGTTCCGCCGCCGCGTCTTCTGGGTCCTCCCGCACGACCGCGACGCCGAACCCGACGGCCTGTACGCCGGCTCCGCACCCGCCGAAGCCGTCGACCCGGGCATGCTCGCCCCCCCGAGCAAGGGCAGGAAGACCGAACGCTCTGAAGGGGGCCCCGCACAGTGCCATGCAGGAGCTCGGAATAGCGCTTCCGCTCTGACATACCCGCCGAACAGAGTCCGAAGCGACTCAAGCGACTTAACTTCCGACATCATCTGACGAATATGTTCGGAGGGCATCGGGAGCAGAAGAATCCGGTCTCGTTGGTAGAACTCCGGTCGACTGGACTCCCTCCCGCACCACATGCCGCCTCCCGGCAAGCAGGCAGACGGGACAAGGCAAAGGCATGAGAGGGCCCTCCTCGGGCACCCGAACAGGGAGGGAGCTCCATCCACCCCGACCTAGTGAGCTGATGTGATCATGGGAAGCGACGTACAGACCGGCCCCCCGACTCGGCCAGGCCCGTCGGCGCCACCGCCGGAGCCGCGTCCCGAGCGCCGCCACGCGGAGGCGACGATGGGTACGCCGCCCAACGACCCGGTCCCGCCGAGCCCCACCCCGGTACCTGGGCCAGGCCCGGGCCCGCGACCGGGCCCGGTACCCGGTCCGGTGCCCCCGCCGGGCGGCCCTGACCCGGTGCCACCGACTCCACCGCTGCCCGGGCCGGCCCCCCAGCCAGGCGACCCGCGACCGGAGCCAGGGCCCCACCCCGGTCCACTGCCTGGTCCGGTACCCGCGCCGGAGCCACTCACCTGACGCCTGTCGCTGCTCCAGTGCGTACCGGGCTGGTCGATACCCGCGCAGCTCGCCGACCGGACTGCCGACGCGATCCGCGCCATCAATCACCTGACTCCCAGCCCCCGCGACGGCTTCCAATACCTCGGCGCCGTCTCCAGCCTGGCCGCCGCCTCGCCCGGACGGCAACCCCACCGGCAGCCTCACGGTCCTCGACATCGCCTACGCCGGCGTCTGAGGCCGACAGGCGTTCGTACCGGCGTCGACCGCGTGGCTCATCCATGTGGCAGTGGCCCCAGGAGGCCCACCAGTACACGGACATCGAGTACGTGATCCAGGGGCGCGTCGGTGTGGGTGTGGGTGCGGGTGTCTGGGACGGGGGTGCCTGCGACGGGCGCCGAGACGGGTCGCTCGCCGGTGTCGGCGAGTGTGAGCCGTCCGTCTTCCACACCGAGTACCAGCCGACTGCTGTGGACCACCACGGCCTGGTGTCCGAGCTCCGCGGCGAAGGAGGCCATGATCGACGACGTGACCGGACCCGGGTTCTTGCTGGCAGCGCCCTCTGCCGGTCCCGACAGATGATAGGGGGCGTCCGCCCGGAGGTGCTCATGGTGGTCATCCTGGTGAATTGCCGGGGAACTGGCCGTCGAAGGCGGCTACTTGTGGGTACGGAGTCTTGTCAGCCGCCTGTTGTTTACGCGAACGTACTGAGGCACGGCCCCCACCCGTCACCCACCGAAGGCCTTCATGAAGAAGTCACTGTTGGGAGTCGCGCTCGCCGCGGCCCTCATCGCCGCCGGGGACCCGGCCACCGCCGCACCGGCCCGCGCAAGCGCACCCGCGGCCACGCACACGTCCTCACCCTCGTCCGCCGGCTCCCTGCTCGCCGAGAGCTGGCAGCCGCCGCTCAGCACCCGAGGCCGCTACGTCGTGGACGCCCGCGGCGACCGCTTCAAGCTCAAGTCCGTGAACTGGCACGGTGCCCAGGGCTCGTACAACGGCACAGGCGACGTGAACGACCCCGCCAGTCACCACGACGCCGAGAATTCCGATCAGGTACCCCTGGGCCTCGACCGGGCCCCGCTCGCCGGCATCCTCGCCGACTTCCACCGGCTCGGCGCCAACAGCATCCGGCTGCCCTTCTCCAACGAGATGCTGCACGACCAGCGGCCCGTGCCGGACCGCGCCGTCGCGGCCAACCCGGCCCTCAAGGGCAAGACCCCACTCCAGGTCTTCGATTCGGTGATCGCGGCGACCACCGCGGAGGGTTTCGCGGTCATCCTCAACAACCACACGAACACTTCCCGTTGGTGCTGCGGACTGGACGGCAACGAGCGCTGGAACACCAGCCAGTCGACCGCCCAGTGGGAGGCCGACTGGCTCTTCCTCGCCGAGCGCTACAAGAACGACAAGCGCGTCGTCGGCGCCGACCTCTACAACGAGGTCCGCCGCACGGTCATGGACGACGCCAACTGGGGCTGGGGCAACGACCACGACTGGTGGGCCGCCTCCCAGCGGGTGGGCGACCGGCTGCTCACCGAGGCCAACCCCGATCTCCTCGTCATCGTCGAGGGCATCAACTGGCAGGGCATCCCCACCGATCTCACCCCGCACGGGCGGCCCACCCTCGAACCCGCCCGCGAGCTGTCCCACACCTTGGTCGCCTCGAACAAGCTCGTCTACTCGGCCCACTTCTACGGCTACACCGGCCCCCATCACACCGGCGCGACCGGCACGGGCGAGACCAGCGACTGGCGCTACCAGGAGCTCCCCCGTGAAGAGCTGTTCCAGACCCTGCAGCGTCAGGCCCTCTTCGTCGCCGACGACACCGGGCGCCACTACACCGCGCCCGTCTGGATCAGCGAGTTCGGCATCGGCGCCGACGAGACCAACCCGCAGGGCCGGACCTGGTTCGCGAACTTCGTCGACTACCTCATCGAGCACGACGCCGACTTCGCCTACTGGCCGGCGGTCGGCTTCACCGGCCACGGACGGTGGAAGCTGCTGGACTACGACAGCCAGGGCCGGCGCTCCGGCGTCCTCGACGGCGGCGACTGGCGCACCGCGCACTGGCAGCGGCTCGTCGATGCCCCCGGCACGTCCGGTGCCGTACCCGTCACCGACACCTGGGACATGCTCTCCACGGACCACGCCGACTTCGTCCAGTCCCTCCGCGCCCGCGCGAAGGGCGACTGGGACAACGGCGCCCGCAAGGCGGCCTGCCCCGACGGCCAGCGTATCGTCGGGCTCTCCCACGACGGTGGGCGCGGTCTGTGCACAGACACCGGAGCCCGCGGACTCGCCGCGCCCGCAGGCACGTTGACCGTCGTGAGGGACGAGCGACACGTCTCCGACGGCGACTGGGCCGGCGGCTACACCAAGTTCCAGTGCCCCACGAACCAGTTCATGGTCGGCTACAGCCTCCGCGGCCGGGCCGTGTCCGCCGTACTGTGCGCCGAGGCCGCCCGGGCCCTGCCGAAGGCCGGCCGCACGCTGTGGTTCGACCGCGGAGACAACCGACCCGCCGGTGCGCCCGGCGGCGAGTTCGCCCTCGGCAACTACAAGGGCCAGTGCCGCAGCGACGAGTACGCGGCCGGCGTCGCGCACAGCGGCGCCTGGGCGAGGGGCAACAAGCCCGCCGCCCTCCTCTGCCGGGCCCTCTGAGGGCCGGCCGGCCGCCGTCCGGCTTCGGCGCGAACGGTGGCACGGTGCCGGCGGACACCGGACGACTATGTCCACCGCGTCCGCTGGCACCGTCCGCCGGCACCGTCCGCCGGCACCGGCACCGGCACCGGCACCGGCACCGACACCGGCACTGACACCGGGCACCTGGCAGCCATGCCAGCTCCGGCCCAGCCCTCGTCCGTCCTCCGTCTCAGTGCAGGCTCCGCCGCTCGTCCTCGGTCACCGCCGGGGCGACCGGGGGAACGACGACCCGGCAGCGGCGCAGGATGCTCGTGTGCACGGTGGTGCCGATGATGCCGACGGCCATGAGGATCAGCCCCACCACCACGCCACGGCCGGTGTCCGGATAGAGCGTGTCGTTGACACAGGTGAGGAAGAGAACGACACGCATCGCGGGGTCCTTCACTTCGAACGGTAGGGCTCCGGGTGAGCACGGTGTCAGGTCCGTGCCCACCCGGAGGTTCATGGGACCGGACTAACCGGCGATCCGCACGGCGACGGCGTTCCAGGCAGACTGGTCACCAGACGGCTCGTAGCGACGCATCGGCTGGGTGCGAGCCACCAGTTCTCGCATCTGAGCGTGGTCGCCGGCCAAACCGTGGGCACGCGCCTGGACCAGTACGTTCCCCAGCGCGGCGGCCTCGACCGGGCCGGCGACGACGGGAAGTCCGCACGCGTCGGCCGTCAGCTGGCACAGCAGCTCGTTGCGCGCGGCGCCACCCACCACGTACACGACGTCGACGTGGCGGCCGGACAGCTGCTGCGCTTCCTCGATCGCACGCCGGTGGGCCAGCGCGAGGGAGTCGAGGATGCACCGCGTGATCTCGCCCCGGGTCGAAGGTTCGGGCTGACCAGTGGCAAGGCAGGCCTGGGCGATCCGCTGGGGCATCCCGCCGGGTGCGAGGAACTCGGAGCCCGAGGCGTCGATCACCGACCGCAGTCCCGTGGCAGTGGCCGCCTCGCCCAGAACCGTCACCACATCGTCCTCGCCCCAGTCGCGCATGCATTCCTGAAGCAGCCACAGGCCCATGATGTTGCGCAGGTAGCGGACAGTGCTGTCGATACCGAGCTCGTTGGTGAAGTTCGCCCGGCGGCTGGCTTCGGTCAGGACCGGTGCCGACAGTTCCAGTCCTGCCAGAGACCAGGTACCGGTGCAGATGTAGGCGAAGTGTTCGCCACGGCCAGCCGGGACCGCCGCGACGGCCGAGGCTGTGTCGTGGGACGCGACCGTGGTAACGGGAACTATGGGCTTCCAGCCCAGGTGCTGGCGCACATGCGGTAGCAGATACCCGGCCAAATCCCCCGGGCGGCGCAGCGGAGCGAACATGGTCGGATTGATGCCGACAGCCCGGGCGATGTCTGTGGCGAAGCCACCCGAACGCGCATCGATCAATTGCGTTGTCGAGGCGTTGGTCAGTTCGGTTCCCTGCGTGCCTGTCAGCCAGTATGTGATCAGGTCGGGGATCAGCAGCAGGCGGCGTGCGGCGTCCGCCTGGGCGGTGCCCCGCGCCGCCACGAGCTGGTACATGGTGTTGAACGGGGCGTGCTGTATGCCGGTTCGGGTGTACAGCACCTCGGGGGAGAGGGTCTGCCAGACCTTGTCCGCCACGTTCTCGGTGCGCTCATCGCGGTAGTGCACCGGTGCTCCGAGGAGACGGCCTTCCGCATCGAGCAGACCGTAGTCCACGGCCCAGCTGTCCACGCCAATGGAGTCCACCGGTCCGAGGGCGCGCAACCCGTCCAGGATCCCCGTATAGAGGGCGTGGATGTCCCATCGCAGTCCCTCCGGGAGGCGGACGGGGCGATTGGCGAAGCGGTGGACCTCGGTGAGGTTCAGGCTGTCGCGGGTGCGCGCGACTCCGAGCCGGGCGGCCGGCGCCCAGGCGGCGAGAAGGGATCCACTGTGCTGATGGCCCATCCGGTGGTGCTGAGCAAGCTGGTCGAGGAGTACGAGGCACCGAGCGTGCTGCACGCGGAGGACGGGAGCCGTGAGGTGCGCCGGCGGATGGAGGACCTCGCCTACACGTTGTGTGTGTCCACCGGCACCCGGGACGTCGACACCGCGCTGATCGCGGCCCGCCACCGTCTGCCCGGAGCGCGCCCCGAGGACGACTCGGTCCTGATGGCCTGAACCGGTCAGATCCGCGCCGGGGAGGGGCGCGGGCCGACCGGGACAGCCCGAAGGCGCCTGCCGGGCAGGGCCTGGCGGGCGCCCTTGTCGTGCCCAGGAGCAGCGGAACCTCCCGCCAACCGGACGGAGAACGGCAAGAGGCCCCCGGCAGCGCCGGGGGCCTCTTGCCGACGGTGCCGGTCAGGGCAGGAAGTTCTTCTGTCACTCCAGCGACGGCATCGGCAAGGGGGACCGTGGCACGGTACGAGGCCACCTGCCGGCACCGTGCCTTCGCCCGCCTGGTTCACAACGCCTAACCGAGCGAGGACTTCGACCGGTACTACGAGTACGCGGGGATGGTCCCGTTCGTCCGCCAGGTCATGGGCGCAACCGCACCTGCTTCCCGAGCCCGTGGGGGGATGTCTCTTTCTGTAGCGTCCGCGGTCCTGTCTGGCGGGGTCGGTCCTGTTCCCGTATAGCTACCGCCAGGTGGCGTGTAGCGCTGAGTAACTACTTGGGAAATGCGGGAAGCAGAAGGAGGCTGATCGGTGGGCGCCCGACTGGCGGCTACGACGAGCTCGCTACGGGAGCAGGGCCGCCACGCCGTCCATGATCCGCTCCAGGCCGAAGTCCAGTGGGTCCCCGGCTTGTGGCGTGAAGGCGCCCTCCGCGACCGCTGACGTGAGGGCGGGGAAGCGGTCAGCGTGGCGTTCCAGGACGTCGGCTGTGAGGTGGGCCCACTCCTCGTTCGCCGCTTCGTCGTGTTCGACTGCCTGCTGGGTGATGTTGCGGATGTGGCCCACGAGCAGCAGGAACGTGTCATGCCGCTGGGGGGCCGACAGGCCGCTTCCGGCGAGCGCGGCCAACGCGGTGTCCAGCCAGCCGAGTTGATGGGGACCCATGATCTGTCGCCGCATGCCGGTGGCCGTCAGGAGCCATGGGTGGCGGCGGTACACGGCCGAGCACTGGCGGGCCCACTCGGTCAACTGCGGGCGCCAGCCGCCAGGGATGTCAGTGACGCGGACCGGGGGGCCGATCGCGAGGTCGACCATCAGATCGATGAGTTCCGTCTTGCCGGGGATGTACCGGTAGAGCGCCATCGCGGTGACATCGCATTCCTTGGCGACCCGCGCCAGCGAGACCGCGTCCAGGCCCTCCTTGTCGGCGATCCCGATCGCCGCCTCGGCGATCCGGCCTGCGGTCAGCGAGGGCTTCGGGCCCCGGCTCGGCTGCTCCTGCTCGCCCCACAGCAGCGCGAAGCTCGCCTTCGCGCCGCTCCGTTTCCCCGTCGACTTACGTGGCTCTCTCGCGCTCATCCTGAACTCCCTCGCCCTGGCCTGTTGACGACCCGCACTAACTGTTTATACCGTATAGCTATCTGCTTACGGCATACACAGTTCATGGAAACGGATCCCAGGGAGTCGTCATGCTCACCGCCCTCGCCGCCACCTCCGCCGCCGCACTCCTCGCTGCGCCGGCCGCCGGAATCCTCGGCCACCGCGCCCTGAAGCGCTTCCGCAACGCCTCCCTCATGAAGATCGACGGCCCGCACGGCATCGACGAGCAGGGCTTCGTCCGCATCGGCGGCATCGACCAGTGGATCTCGGTCCGCGGCGACGACCGGACCAACCCGGTCGTCCTGGAGCTGCATGGCGGCCCCGGCGGCTCGACCGCGATCTTCGGGCCGCGCACCAGATCCTGGGAGAAGCACTTCACCATCGTCCGCTGGGACATGCGTGGCACCCTCAAGACCCTCGGCCACGGCGGAGCCGACGGACAGGGTGAGATGACCTTCGACCGGATCTACGCGGACGCGGTCGAGGTCACCGAGCACATCCGCACCCGCCTCGCCGTCGACAAGGTGGTCCTGCTCGGCCACTCCTACGGCAGTGCCTTCGGCCTGCGGCTCGCCCGCGAGTTTCCCGAGCGCTACGCCGCCTACGTCGGCACCGATCAGAACATCCACGACGCCGGCCGCGATGACTCCGTACACCAGGCACTCCTCGCCCGACTGCGGGCGACCGGAAAGCGCAAGGAACTCGCAGCGGTCGAAGCCCTGGACGCCGACAAGCACCGCTGGACCGCCCGCGAGCGCGCGATGCACGCCAAGCTGCTGGCCACCAGCGACCCCCTCACCCTGGACACGATGAAGAAGGTCGTCATGGGGTCCCTGTGGCTCTCGCCTCTGCACTCGCTGCGCGAGCTGGGACACTTCGTCAAGGGCATGAGCTTCTCGGAACAGGTCACCGCAGGCACGTCCGGGTTCGACGACTGGGCGGACGGTACCGACTTCGAGATCCCGTTCTTCCTCTTCCAGGGCGAGAAAGACGTCCTTACCTCACCCGACCTCGCCCGCCGCTTCTTCGACGACGTCCAGGCCCCGGTCAAGAACTTCGCACTGATCGATGACTGCAGCCACTTCGCGGCGTTCCGCCGGCCGGAACGGTTTCTCGAACTGCTGCTGGCTCACGTACGGCTGGTGGTAGTCGCCGATAAGTCAGCTGCTGCGGCGGGCATCTGACGGGGGTGCGGCCAGCGGTTCGCGGGCCCGGGTCCAGGCCCAGGCCCGGAACGAGCCATCCAGATACTCCAGAGCACCACCCGACGGGTGGGGAGTTCAACTGAGCAGGTTTGGCCACTTCATGAGCACCATCTGGGGAGATTGAAGAAGCGCCGTCAGAGCTGTGACTGGAGTTCCCGGGTGAGGCTGGAGCGCCGGGCGTACCCGATGCGGATGTCCGCGGTCGGGGTGTCCGGGTCGATAGGCGCCGGAGGGGCAGTACCGGGCCGCCACGGCTGTCCCGGACCGCGGTCGGCGGGCGTCGGCACGCGCAGGAGTCTTGCGAGCCGGGGCACCTTGGTGAACTGGCCGGTGCGTTACAACGGGGGCAGGGGGGCCCTCGACGTCGTCGGCGTCGCACGGAGGTGCGGTCTGAGGGCTCGGCATGGCGCTGAATGCTGTTACAAACATTTCCCAGAACATGCCCGGTTCCCCTTTTGAGTGAGAACAGGTTGTGACAGCCGATCCGGGATCCGGACCGCTCTTTCGCCGACTGTTCTTGATCTTGCTCCGGGAAAGGGTCGTTTGTGAGAGACACGTAACGTCGCTGCGGAACCGCCGGCTCCTCCACGCACCTTGGCTCCGATGCCATGGGTCTGTTCGCCTACTTGTGGCCCCGGAGGAAGGCCGGGATGTCGGCTCGGGTCGGGTAGTCGGGCAGCGGTGCGGGCTTGTCTTGGAGGAACGCGGTGACGGCGGCGGCTGCTCGTCGGTCGTTGTCACCCAGGCCGTTCCACATGTGGTGGCCGACGCCGGGCATGTACTGGGTGCGCTGGATGGCGGGGTTGTCCGCGAGGACGGTCGTCTGCCACTGCCGGACCTGGGAGGAGCACTCGGCGATCATCAGCATCGCGGGTGTCCGGGAGCGCCTGAGCTGCGGGGCGATGGAGGGGGAGTCTTTGATCGTTTGCTGGATGCGGAGGCTGGCGGCGGCGCTGAAGGAGAAGTTCTCCGCAGTGTCCTCGACCGGGATGCGGTGCGAGTCCCGCGCGCAGTAGGCAGACGCGGTGTCGCTGCCGAGATCGGCAGCGGTGAAGGCGTTGTCGCCCTCCGCCTGCCCTACCAGCCCGTTGTCCGGGCTGAGCAGTCCGAGCCGCATGAGGCCGAACGCGACCGCGTACCGCGGGACGTGTGTGGAGCGCGGCCCGGTCATGGCCGGCGCGATGTCGCGGGCCGATGGCCGACCCTTCTGCTCGGCCATCCGGGCGGTGGGGCCGTCCATCGGGCCCGGCTCGGCGATGACCGCCCGGCGCAGGTGGTCGGCGATGGCCGGGTCGGCCAGTGCGCGGGTGAGCACGACCGCACCTGAGGAGAATCCCAGTACGTCGGCGGGGCCCTTGCCGAGTTTGCTGACGAAGGCGCCGAGGTCATCGACGGACCGGGTGATCGAGTACTGGCCCATGGGCAGCAGGTCGCTGCGTCCACCACCGGCCTGTTCGTAGGCGTACACGTCGTAGCCCTGTCCCGCGAGCCGCTGCAGGAAGCGGTGGTCGAGCACTGAGATGCCGCGCACCGGGCCGCCGTTGAGGTAGACGAGCGGGACGTGCTGCCGGCGGTTGTTGCCGGTGGGCGGGTAGTGGTAGACCGCGACCCGGCTGCCGGTGGACAGGCGCCAGTGCTCGGCGGTCACGAACGACAGGGCAGGCGGGTGGTGGCGCGTCGTGGGGACGGTGGGGACGCACACCGACAGTGTCAGGGCCGCTGCGACGAGCACCGGCAGGAATGGCACCAGCCGTCCCCGCCAAGAGCGGCGGCGGGCCCGCCACAGCGCGGCGAGAACCGCGATGCCGACAGTCGCGGACCATGCGACGAATCCCGAGCCCGCGCCGTCGGTGGCGACGACCAGCGCCAGGAATAAGGCGACGAGCCCCACCACCGCGGCGATGGCCGCCAGCAGGCCGCCGACGAGGCGCAAGGGATGTATGACGGATGGTGGCATGGTGAGCTCCAGGGTTTTGAAACGGCGTTTTGAAACGATGTTATCAGCATGGGTAAACTGCTTCCCATGGGAAGGCCGAGAACGAACGACGACGCCGTCAGAGGACGGCTCGTCGCATGCGCGACCGAGATGTTCGCCACCCGCCCTCAGGAGTCGGTCACAGTCCGCGCGCTGGCCACCGCCGCCGGAACGTCGACGGCGGCGGTGTACACCTTGTTCCAGGGCAAGGACGGACTGATCCGCGAGGTGCGCGACCAGGCGGTCGCAGGCCTGTTTCAGGACCTGACGGCCGTTCCCGCCTCGGAGGCCGCCCTGGAGGATCTGTACGCGTTGGCCGTGGCGTATCGCCATTGGGGACGCGAACACCGCCACCTGTACGCGGTGTTGTTCGGTGGCGCGCAGTCCTTCGTACCGTCGACCTGGGTCGGCGACCGAGACCCAGTACGACCGCTTGTCGCGGCGATCGACCGTGCCGTGGCGGACCGGATCCTCGCGGGCGACACCACGCTGATCGCCGTCTCGTTGTGGGTCTCCCTGCACGGGCTCGTGACCCTCGAACTGGCCGGCGGCCTCGACGGCACCGCAGCCGAGACCGCGTTCCGGTCAACGATTGATGCCGTACTGCGCGGCTGGGCAACCCCCGCCGCCTTCCCTGGCCTTCGACGTCCAGACCCGGCCCCGTGAAGCGGTTGCTCCGTAGCCACACGAACACGCCGGCAGAGGGCTCTGATCTTGGGTCCGGCGCCGGATGCTGGGTGGCGTTGGCGCCCGGGGAAGTTGACGTGGTCGTCCGGGAGCAGGGAGAGCCGGATGGCCGGGCCTGGAGACTTCAGGCCCGGCCGGCCCAGCCACTCGCTGGCGGGGCAGTGGGCGCTCCCGGCGTGCTGCGGGGGCCGGGAAGCCTGGCCGTCGCCGCGGCTGCAGCCAGTTTGAGGCGGGAGTTCATGTCCAGCTCGAACCGTCCGTACGGATTCACATGCGTCCAGAACAGCGGCGACAGCGCCCGCCGGTCCGCATCGGTCAGCTTGTCCGCCCACTTTGGATCAGTCGGGACCTCCTGTATCAGCAGCGTGTCGACGTGCACCAGCGCGGACTGCTGACCTGAACGAGGGAGCACTTCGGCCTGGCCATCGCACGGATGTGCGTCGAGGGCCGCGTGTAACGCGGCAGGCTCGCCCGGGCCGGCTGCCGGGCGCTGCGGCCCGACGCGGGGAGGAGCGGACATGGGACGTTTCGGCAGGTGGGCGATTGCGGTTCTGGTGACGGTTGTGAGCTTCGCGGTGCCCACGTGGCTGGGCGGGGCTTTGGTCCTGCCGTCGGTCCTGGAGGATCCCGAGATCCGCTGGGCGGTGGCCTCGGCGTTGGGTACGGCCGTCGCGGCGCTGGTGGGCATGTGGGGGTACCGCTTCGCCACGCGTGAGCGTCAGAACCCCGGCCCCGCGGTCCAGGTCACCGGGGAGCGCGGGGTCGCCATCGGCGGCCACAACTCGGGCCCCGTTTTCACTGGTGACACCGGAGCGGGCCAACCTCCCGCTGCGGCTGGGAACCAGACGCCCGCACCGTCGCCGGGCCCACTGGCGCCGGGCACTGTGACCGCAGCAGGGGAGCGGACGATCGCCATCGGGGGCAACAACACCGGCACGCTGTCCACCGGTGACCACGGCGGCGCCCAGCCGTGAAATGGCCCTACCGCAAGCAGGTCGAGAAGACCCAGGCACCTGAGCCCGTCCAGCCCGCGGCAGGGGCGCACGCGGGAGGCGATCGGTCCATTGCCATTGCCATTGCCGGCGACAACTACGGGATCGCCCAGACCGGCGACCACGCCACAGACGTCGCTCTCCCGCCCGAGGCGTTACGGCCCGCGGCCGAGGTGGACGCCCCGCCCGGACTGGACAACCTCCGCAACCGCCCCCGTCATTTCGTCGGCCGCACCCGCGAGCTGGACCGGCTCGACGCCGCGCTCGCCACGCCCGGCGGGGCGGTGGTCCAGGCAGTGCACGGCCTGGGAGGAATCGGCAAGAGTGCTCTGGCCGCTCACTGGGCTGCCACCCGTGCTCACGGCTGCACCCCGGTCCGGTGGATCAACGCCGACAGCGAAGCAGGTGTTCAGCAGGGCTTGGCCGACCTGGCCACCGCTCTGCAACCGGCCCTCGCCCACGCCCTGCCCGTGGAGAAACTCGCCAAACGCACCCTGCAGTGGCTGGCCGCCCACACCGGCTGGCTCCTGGTCCTCGACAACGTCAGCGACCGCGCCGACATCGCCTCGCTGACCCAAGGACCAGCCACCGGACGCCTCCTGACCACCAGCCGGCTCTCCACGATCTGGAACCACGCCACCATCGTGGTGCGCCTGGACGTCCTGCCCCCGGACGAAGCCCGGCAGCAAGCGCAACCCGTCCCGCAAGCAGGCACGCCCGTGTCGAGCGCGGTCCGCATGGGAAGGCGTGGGAGGCCCACTGCGTGACTGCCGCCTTGAAGGCGGCGGCGTCCACCCCGTCGCGGTGAATGGCATTGTCAGCCGGTGCGACCGCGCCCTTGGCGGATGAGTAATCCGCCCGAACAGCAGCCGCTCCGCCAGAGACCAGATCAGTGATCACCTACGGGACTGTCCAGAGGCTTGCGGGCGAGCAGGTGGATCGCCTGGAACTGGCGCCGGTCGGTGGGCTGAGGCTCGCGCACCATCCGGGCTACCTCGGTCAACCCGGACTTGCTCAGCATCGCGGCTAGGTGATCGGGCGACCACTGATAGGCCGGAGCGACCGCGTGATCGAAGATCTGCGTCTCGTGAGAGGGATCATCAGTGGCCCAGAACCCGATCAGAAGATGGCCGCCAGGCGCCAGTACACGGTGAAACTCCGCCAGGACGGCGGGGAGTTCCTGCGGCGGGGTGTGGATGATGGACCAACGGGAGAGTACGCCGCTCAACACGCCGTCCGCGGTGCTCAGTGCGGCCATCGATCCCACGTCGAACTTCAGGGCCGGATACGCCTCTCGAGCCAGTTTGATCATCGTCGAGGAGGCGTCAACGCCGAATGCCGCCAGACCCAACTCGTCGAGATGAGCCGTGATGTGGCCAGGCCCGCACCCCAGGTCCGCGACCTGACTGTTCCCACTCGCACGCACGACCTCGGCAAAGGCACTCAACATCGCACGGTCCAACGGCGCGTCGCGCAGTTCCTCGCGGAACAGCTGTGCGTACAGAGAGGCGACTTCGTCGTAAGCCTGGCGGGTGGTGCTGAGGGCATCGTGATCGGCCATGCCCGCGACACTAGCTCCCGGCCCGGAGGTGCGCCGAGAGACGCTGATGATTCATCCCGCCTTGTGCGGTTGGTCCAGCTAAAGGCTGTCCCGCAAATGCTCTCCGAGTCGCCTCAGCCTGCTCTGTGGTCGTGTGCCCGCTCATCTATCCGGCGAGGGCGAGGTTGTGCATCCTGGCGATGTCGAGCATGGCGTGGTGGACGCCGTCGCCTTTGAGGCGGCAGTCTCGGAGGATCTTCCAGGTCTTCATGCGGGCGAAGACGTGCTCAACGCGAGCCCGGACCTGTTTATGTGACCGGTTGTGCTCCTCTTTCCAGTCCGGGAGGTCGGTCTGGCCGGGCTCGCGGCGGTGCGGGATGACGAGTCCGGTGCCCAGGTAGCCGCCGTCGGCGATCGTGAGGGTTCTACCGACGGCGGCCTTGGCGCCGGACTTCTCCCATGCCTTGCAGTCGTTGCGGTTCCCGGCGAGCGGCCGGCCCACCACGACGACCAGGCGGGTGTCGGCGTCGATGACGACCTGGTGGTTGGTGGAGTACCGGTAGTTCTTCGACCGCTCGGCAATGGTGTGGTCGCGGGTGGGGACCAGGGTGCCGTCCACGATGAGCACGGTGTCCCTGGCGAACCGTTTGCAGGGCTGGAGGGCGAGCATCGGCCCGAGGTGGTCGATGATGCGGCCAGCGGGCGACTTGGACACCCCGAACAGCGGGGCGAGCTGGCGCATCGTCAAGTTCGTGCGCCAGTACGCCGTGACGAGCAGTGCCCGGTCCTCAAGCGGAAGGCTCCACGGCCGGCCCTTGCGAACCGCGTCAGCGCCCTCACGCCGAAGCACGGTCACTAGCTTCCCGAACAGGCGCGGGCTCAGCCCGGTGAACGGGGCTATCCAGGACGGCTCCGACGCCGTGATCACACCAGCCACAGTGCATGGGACCATAACGGCCATGTCAGGTCAGGTCTTGGTATTCCTCATATCCTTGGGCGGTGTTGTCCTCGGCGGCATGCTGTCCTACCTCGTCCAGCACAGGACTCAGTCGTCAGCGGAACGTGCTGAACAGCAACGGCAGCAGAGCGCATTGTCAGAGGCGCGGCGCGCGGAGCGGCTGGCGCTGCTGGAGCGGTTCATCGAGGTGGCGGCCGAGGCCGAACGCTCCGCGTTCAGCCGGTCTTCCGAGTGGGACGACACCCACGCCTGGAACGTCACGACCCAGGGCGTGATGAACAGGCTGTGGGTCGCAGAGCGGCTCATCCGCATCCAGTTCCCCCTGCCCGTACACGACGCGGCCCGGGCGTACTTCCTCGACCTCAATCGGACGGTTTGGGAAGGCTTGCCCGACGGCGAGAGCGTGCGGGACTACCTGGAGGACAACCGGCTGGCGTTCCTCGACGCGGCCCGAGCGGCCATGGGATAGTCCAGCCGCCGGGCCCCGAAGATCTTTACGGGACAGCCCTAGGACGACGGTTTCCCCGTGCGGGCACGGAGGAGCGGCGGCCGATCCTTACGGGGGAGTACGCCTGGGTCCGGCATGGGGTCGAAAGCGGCGACTTACAGTAACAGAATGTCTCTGCCTGCCGACTCTGACCGGATCGTCCTGGACCTGCTCGATGCGCACCTGGAAGCGCTCTGGGACGGAGCGGATTTCCGGCTTGCGCAGGGGCTGCTTCGTTCTGCCGTCGAAGGGGCGGAAGGAGGGGGCGAGCTTGGCCACTGGGCCCTCGAGCAGCTCAACGGTATCCCCTGCGAGCCGAGAGAGGTCCGTGTCCGTCAAGTCGGCAGTCTGTTGGTGGAGTTCCGTCGCCGGCGCAGTCCCTGGAACGAAGCGGCCCTGCGGTTGCTCGACGACACGTACACCTTTGTTGCCACCGGCCCTCGGCGACACGAGAACTGGGCGCACGACGTGCACGCTGTGCTGCATCGGTCGGTCTCCGACCCTCGGGGCTGGCTCCGACTGGACGGAGACCGCGCCAATGCCGCCCGTCACATCGTGCCTGCGTATCCCTTCGATCCCCCGGACGCGTCGGAGCTCCCCGGCCGCCTGCACCCCCTGGACGCGGGGGCGGCGGTTGCAGCGCTCGCTGTGATGGCCGAGGAATGGCAGTCGGAACACGCCCCGGTACGCTCCCGTCGGGACCGGGACGTTCTGCTGGCGGACGCCCGGACTCTTCTCGGTCGGTACGGGCCCACCGCGCGTTACTGGACCAATGCGACGGCCGCCGTCGCTGACCCGCGCCCGGACTTCCTCGCGGCGGGCCTCCAGGGAACGGAATCCTACGGTTTCCTCACCTCCGAGTACCTCAACGGCCTCGACCTCATCGACGACCTGGGCGTGATCGCGGTGGCCGACGACGAGGTGGGTGTCTTCTGGTCGGTGGGGGCGTTCTGACATCAATCGGCTTTCCCCGGAAAGGCGTTGGTGAGCGCCGACAGCTGCCCGCGCCGGCCACGTCGTTCCGTCTTCCGTTCGATCGATACGAGTGGCCCGGTCTCACTCGGCGGGGCTCGTCCGGATGTCAGGATGCTTATGTCCCGACGACTACAGCCTCAGCGAGGCCTGGGCTTGGGCCCAGGCCGGGGTCTGGGCTTGCCTTACGGTGCGCGCCAGAGGTTGGCGTAGGCGGCGTTTTCGATGGATCGCCTCTGGCGTACGGCTTCGAGTTCCATCACCGCGTCCTGAGTGATCGCTACCACGGTCGCCGCTGTTTCATCGTGGAGGACAGGATCGTCGTCGGGCCGGCCGTCGCCGATGCCCACGACTGTGGCGAGTGCGACCAGGACAGGTTCCTTGTCCTTCCAACGGTCGGCCGCCCTGCGGCGGGCGGGTGTGTCGACCTGCTCGACGCGCTCCGGGGCGAAGGGCAACCGGCTGCTTCGCTTCCGGGTGAGCTCTCCGTCTTCTTCCAGAACGGTCTGGTACGCGGCAGACAGGTCCTGGCCGCGGCGCCACAGCCAGTCCTCGATCCGCTCGTAGGGTGCCTGCCGTGTGAGTCGAACAGCGGCCTCGTCCAGAAGCCGGTCGTCGAGAGTTGTGGACCCGCCCGGAATGATGCGGTCGCCGTCCACGGTGGCGGCCCCCGCACCGATGAGGTCGATCAGTTCGGCTCCTGCGAGTGCGAGGGAGAGGTCCCCCTGGCCGACAGGCTGCTCCGCTGTCGGGTCCATGGCGATGATGAACAGGTCTTTCGCCGTGGTCATGAACGGCTCCCCTCGGAGACATCGACAAAGGTGAGTCTGTGCCTGGTCGGCCCAGGTCCAGGTTCAGTGCCGGCTCGGTGGTCGGGACGGCTGTCACGATCAGTATCGCCCGGACACCCCCGCCCGCGGGGCCGAAGATCTGGTGCGAGGGAGCAGTTCCTGCGGATGGCGTCAGAGTGGGAGCTTGAGTGTGCTGGGATGTGGGCCCGTGGGATCGCGGTGTGTCCTGGGCGAGATCGCCGGTGGCCACGCTGGCCACGGCGGTCTCGCGTGTACAGGCGCCCGCCGGAAATCGGGTGGCGGGTCGTAGCGTCTCGGTGTCAAGATCCGTCTGTCGAAGGGGCGTAGCTCAGCCTGGCCAGAGCAACGGATTCCAAACCCGTACGCCGCAGGTTCAAATCCTGCCGCCCCTGCCAGGAGTGCGCTGCTGTCAGCCTCTTCCAAGTGGGTGGCCGCACTGTGCCAGGGCTGTTGTCCTGCGCGTGGGTTGCCGCCCTTGGGTTGGCATAGAAGCCGTGGCAGAGGAGCCCGGCCGAGAGCTGGCATTCATCGCTCGGGGAACGACGGGGTGTCGTCCATTACCTGCAGCAACTTCCGAGCAGGTGTCGCATCCTCCGGCCGGACGGACGATGCGACACCCTCGATGACTGATCGGACTGCGTACACGGCTGTCCTTGCGGCTGCCTCCCATCCGGTTTGCTGCCGGTAGGTGGGGTCGTTCTCGCGGTCCCGGGTCGCCCGAGCGGCGGAGTGCCACTGGTCGGTCCGGCAGATGCCTCCCAGCAGGTCCAGCAACTGCAGCTCGACCAGGGCGTCGGTGATCTCCGCGTGACGGGACGAGCACAGTGCGGCGAGCAGGGTGATCCGTACGTCCTCCGTCGTGCGGCGGAAGTCCGAGGGGTACATCTTGATCGCCTGTGCCCGCCAGGCGGCCACCAACTTCTCCGAGCAGTCTGCGAACAGCCCGTCGGGGTGAGCGGGGAGTCCAGGCCCACCGCGCCCGGGTCTCGCTTGAGCGCGGCCGGCAGGCCTGTCCCCGCCTCGTTGTCCTCGGCCACCAGGGACAGCAGCCGGGCTGTGCCCGCCTCGCCCAGGCGGCCGATCGTGCGGGCGCAGAAGGTCTTCTCCAGCTTGCCCCGCGCCGCGACGAGTACCTTCTCGACCTGGGTCCGGCCCGGCGGTTCGATCTTCCGGGCCCGGGACTCGACCAGCAGGGCCTCGGGCTGCCGGTCCTCCTCCAGCTTGACCGGGCAGACCTCCACGGCCATCCACTCGGCCGGCGCCTTCTCGTCCGCGACTGTCGACGGCTTGAAGCCCAGGGTCTCGCGGATCTGCTTGCGGTGGTATTCGGCGGCGCGGCCGACCAGTGTGTACTTCGTGAAGTCGGTGGCCGGGACCTTCACCAGATCGGCGACGTACTCCACGGCCGCCGGCGGGACCTCTTCCAGCACGTCGGGGAACCGGCCTTCCAGCTCGAAGAACTTCAGCAACAGGCTGAAGCCGAGCCGGGTCGCCCCGCTCTTGTTCGCCACCAGGTCCCAGGCTCCTTCTACCAGCGTCCAGTTCGCCAACAGCTCTTTTGGTGACCACTCTTGCGGCAGACCCGCCCCTTTTGGCCTCGACCACTCGATCAGACCGACGACGGCGCCTCGGACCGGGAAACGGGAGGCATCCGGCTGCCGGCGACCTGCTTTGCGGCTGGTGTCCGAGCTGGGACACCGGGGCCTGGAAGGGGGACGGCTGCACCGCACGCGTTGTGGTCGCCTGTCTCTGCCGCATAGGGCGGGCGGCATGTTCTGCCCTGCCTCAGATTCATGCAGTACTCGGGCAACCTCGTCGCGGCGACCGGTGGTGGGGTTGGCGCTGTCGCTTTCGGCCTGGAGGCCGAGCGCACCTGCCGTGTCCTTCTTGCGCGTCTGCCCGGCTTTCCGGATTCGGCACCGGCCGGGGAGATGTGAACCTGCCGTATCGGTGTGCGGGGCCGGCGGCCGGCTGGTCCCGCACACCGGTGCGGGTTGCATGGCATGGGCGTGGTGGACGGCCCTGTGTGCCGCGTGCCGGGCCTCCCCCTCCCCGGATCGGGAGTGCAGGGGGGCGATTCGTCTTCCGTGCGGGACGGAGGGCGGGGTCGCTCTGGAGCGCTGCGTGAGGTTATGAGCGCCCGCCCCCGCCGGAACTGGGTGCCGTCCGGATCGGCCGCGTCGTCGTGGCCCACGGCGGGACCATGTGTCCCGGGGGGACCTGGGCGACGCTGTGGCCGGACTGCGCGGGGCCCAGCGGACCACCTTGTGGAGATCACGCTCGGCGTCTTGTGCCGGGCCCTGTCGGTGAGGGGTGTGGCCTCATCGTGTGTTGCTGGGTGTGGGGTTGGTGGGTGGGATCGCGTGGTGAGGTGGGGCCTGCCGGGGCCGGGCGGGTTGGGTTTTAGGTGGGTTGGTTGTGTTGGCGGTTGTCGTAGGCGGTGCGGGCTGCGGTGATTTCGTGTTGGTGGTGTTCGGTCCAG
>NZ_JBIRMW010000034.1:0-18507 GCF_044331325.1 Streptomyces sp. NPDC017246
GCCCCGCTGGGTGACGGGCTGTACGGACTCGGCGACGGGCTGCGCGGTGTTCTCTGGCTGCTCAGACACAATGCCCCGATTCTACGGCGCCCCCCGCCCGCCCCGCCGTCCGAGACCCGTCCCACCCCCACCCGCCGGGCCCGGCCACAACGGAGTCCCCGGCCCGCGCGGCCTCGCGTCTACAGGAGGGCCAGCGCCCGACCCGCCACCTCGCGGCCGATCGGCAGGGACGCCGTAGCCGCGGGCGAGGGCGCGTTCAGCACATGGACCGTCCGCGCCGCCTCGCGGATCAGGAAGTCGTCGACCAGCGTCCCGTCCCGCAGCACCGCCTGCGCCCGCACCCCCGGCGCGGCCCGTCGCAGGTCCGACTCCTCCACCACGGGCAGCAGCCTCCGCACCGCCTCGGTGAAGGCCCGCTTCGACAGTGACCGCCGCAGCTCACCGGCCCCGTACCGCCAGTGCTTCCGGGCGATGGCCCAGGAGCCGGGCCAGGCCAGCGTGCCGGCCAGTTCGCGGGGCCGGACGACGGACCAGCCGTATCCCTCGCGTGCGAGGGCCGGGACGGCGTTGGGCCCGATGTGGACGCCGCCGTCGATCCCCCGGGTCAGGTGCACGCCGAGGAAGGGGAACGCCGGGTCGGGGACCGGGTAGACCAGGCCCCGTACGAGCGAGGGGTCGGCGAGTTCGTAGTACTCCCCCCGGAAGGGGACGATCCGCATGCCCGGGTCGTCGCCCGCGAGCCGCGCGATCCGGTCGCAGTGCAGCCCCGCGCAGTTGACCAGGACCCGCGCCCGCACGACCCGGCCGTCCGCCGTCCGCACGGCGACGCCCCACGGCCGCCGGTCGACGACGGTGACCTCCGCGCCGTACAGGATCCGGGCCCCGGAGGACTCGGCGAGCCGGGCGGACACGGCCCCGTAGTCGCAGATGCCGGTCGTGCCGACGTGGATCGCCGCCAGGCCCCGTACCCGTGGCTCGTACTCGCTGATCTGCGCGGGGCCGAGCTCGCGCACCGGGATGCCGTTCTCCCTGCCGCGCTGCACGAGCGCGTGCAGCCGGGGCAGCTCCTCGCGCGCGGTGGCGACGACGAGCTTGCCCGTCACCTCGTACGGAATGCCCCATTCCGCGCAGAACTTGACCATTTCGGCCGCGCCCTCGACCGCGAACCGGGCCTTGAGCGAACCGGGCCGGTAGTAGATCCCGCTGTGGATCACCCCGCTGTTGCGCCCGGTCTGGTGGCGCGCGAGGGCGTGCTCCTTCTCCAGGACGGTGACCCGGGTGCCGGGAGCGGCGCGCGTCAGGGCGTACGCCGTCGACAGACCGACGATCCCGCCGCCGATCACCAGCACGTCGCAGTCAAACACCAGCGCCACCTCCCACCCCCGATAGTGCACTGGCCCACTGACAATCCCGTGAAACCTCGCGCGGCGTCACGAGACGCAGGTCACGCCCGTGGGCCGTCGGGAGCCGTCACGGGTCACACGGGGGCGACGAGCAGCGGCCTCGCCCGTTCCCGCAGTTCCATGACGCGCGGCTCGTCCCCGTACGGTTCGAGACGGTGCAGGAGATCCCGTACGTACTCCGTCGTCCGGGCCGAGGAGATCCGCCCCGCCACCTCCACCGCGCGCGTGCCGGCCGCGCAGGCCGCGTCCAGATTGCCGGACTCCAGCTCGGCGACGGCGGAGACGACGAGCCGCAGCCCGTGCGAGCGGACGAACTCCTCCGTGGGCCGGGAGAGCGCCTGCTCGGTGAAGCGGCGCACCTCGCGCGGCGCCTTCAGGTCGCGGTAGCACTCGGCGGCGTCGGCGCAGAACCGGTCGTACGAGTAGAAGCCCAGCCAGGTGGGGTCGCCGTCGCCCTCCCGGGAGCGCTCAAGCCAGCCCTCGGCGGACTTGAGCGCGGCGGCGGCGGCGACGCCGTCCCCGGCCTTCGCGTGGGCGCGTGCCTCGACGAGCCGGAAGAAGGACATGGTGCGGGCGGTGGCGAGCCCCCGGTTCCGTTCGAGCGCGGCCTGGGCGAGGTCGACGCCCTCGTCGGCGAAGCCGCGGTAGGTGGCCTGGAGGGACATGGAGGCGAGGACGTAGCCGCCGAGGGGCACGTCGGCGGCGGCGCGGGCGAGCCGCAGGGCCTGGATGTAGTAGCGCTGGGCGGCCTCCTGCTGCCCGGTGTCGAAGGCCATCCAGCCGGCGAGCCGGGTGAGCTCGGCGGTCGCGCCGAAGAGGGCCCGGCCGACCTCGTCCGAGTAGGAGGCGAGGAGCAGCGGTGCCGCGTCCACGCGTAAGCATTCGGGGACCATGGAGGAACGCCAGTCCCCGCCGCCGTACTTGGAGTCCCAGCGGCGCGCGTCCTCGGCGGCCTCGCGGAGTTTGGCGACGTCGCTGTGGCCCACGCGCGCGTGCTCCCTGTCGGTGGCGGCGGTGATGCCGCTCGCCGGGGCCGGTGCCTCGCGCTCCACCGACGGATCGGCGGGGGTTATCAGCCAGCGGGACGCGGGCGTCGCGTACGCGCTCACGGCGAAGGATCCGGCGAGTGACTGCCAGATGCCGCCGCCGGTCCGCCGCCCGGCGAGATCCAGCCGGTACAGGTCGGTGGCGGAGCGCACGGCCTCGCCCACGTCGCGCGGGAAGGCGAGTCCCACCTCGGGCGCGGGGTCGGCGTCGGCGAGGCCGATCTCGTGCAGGGGCACGGGCCGGCCGAGCTTCTGCCCGATCGCGGCGGCGATCAGATGCGGGGCGGCGCCCTGCGGCACCATGCCCTTCGACACCCATCGGGCGACGGAGGTCTTGTCGTAACGAAGCGTCAGTCCTCGTTGGGAACCGAGGTCGTTGACGCGCCGGGCGAGCCCGGCGTTGCTGATTCCCGCGAGGGCGAGAACCGTGCCGAGCTTTTCGTTCGGCCCGCGTTGCTCCCTGGACATGACGCCACCCCTCGACAACCCAGACGGCCGCCACGACGCCGGGCATAGGCGTGCGGCATTCGTAAACACAGCGTAGTTCGCCGCATCCCTACCGTTAAGGGGCGGTGTTCCGTATGGCGAGATTGTTGTGTGAAAGGCCGACGGGCGGGCCCGGTGGCCGCTCTCGTGCTCCCGCCGTGTGGCCGTGCGCCCGGCCGTGCGCTCTCTCGGGCCCGCCGCGAGAGCGCTTCCATGAGTAGCGCGTGGGTCGGCCCGCTCGGCCGGGAACTGTCCCGGACCGGTGGGCTGGGGGATACCGCCGCCCCATTCCCCGCGGGCGGCGGACGGCGCCGGGAGGCGGGAGCGCCTCCCGGACTGCCGGTGGCGGGTGAGGAGCGGTGAGCGCGGGCGGGTGCCCGGGCGCCTTCCACCCCCGCCGGGGAGGGTCGATATTTGGCCGAATGACGCCGGTGTCCAACTGGCCCATGCCAGGGGCGCATTCGGCTTTCGCGCGCGTGCGCCCGGACTCCGCCCCGTGCGCCGTTGTCGTGGCAGCATGTCTCCCACCGAAACGGATGTGGAGGCGCCGATGCGATGGCTGGTGGGCTGGAGCAGTGTCGCCGCGAACCTCGCAACGACGGCCGGGGCACGGGCGGGGTCGGTGAGCGGCCCGTACGGGACGGCTTCGGCCCCCGGCGGATACGGCTCGACCGGCGGCGGATACGGCCCGGCCTCCGGCGGATACGGCACCTCGGCGTCCACGGGCGGCGGGTACGGAGCGACCCGCCCGGCGGACGGCGGCTACGGAGATCCGTACCCCGCCGGCTCCGGCCGGGCCGCCGCCACCGAGGGGCGCACGGTGCAGCCGGTCGGCGCGCAACTCCTCTGGGGCGACCCCGATCCCCTGTGGGCGGTCGGCGACTGGCGCCCGGACGAGGTGCGCGTGGTGGCCGTCGACGACCACACCCGCCTCGCCGTGCTCGGCTGTTGCGCCGCGAGCGACGAAGAACTGAGGATCGGCCTGCTCACCGCGCGCGGGGGCGCGTTGCGGCATCTCACGGCCTGGCCCGGCAGCTACACGGCGGTCGTCAAGGCCGGCCGCCGGGTCACCGTCACCGGTGATCTCGCGGGCGCCCGGCCGGTGTTCCACACTCCGTGGCAGGGCGGCACCGCCTTCGCCACCGCCGCCCTGCCCCTGGCGGACCTCGTCGAGGCCCAGCTCGACATCGGCCATCTCGCCGCGCTCCTCGCCTGCCCGGAGACCCCGGAGGCGCTGCGCGACTCCACCCCGTACGAGGGCGTCCGAAGGGTCCCGCCGGGGCACGCGCTGATCCTGCGGGAGGGCGCGCGCGAGATCACCGGGTACGAGCAGGTGGCCTCGCTCGCGGTCGCCGCGGCCCAGGTCGATCCCCGGCAGGCCGTCGAAGCGGTCAAGGACGCCCTGGTCGGGGCCGTACGCGCCCGGCTCACCGCCCCCCGGCACGCACCCGGGGCCCCGCTTCCCGATCCCGGCCCCGTGCCCGGCATGGGCCCGGCCGACCGGCGCGCGGCCAGGGGCGGGGGCCCGGCACCCGGCATCGGCGCCGACCTGTCCGGCGGCAGCGCCTCCGGCACGCTCGCTCTGCTCGCGGCGGGGCTCCCGGGTGTGCCGGGCACGATCATCGGACACGGCACGGGCGCGGGGGAGCGGCTGCTCGCCGTCACCTTCAACGACCTGGCCACGCGCGCGGGCTCGGGCCGTGCGGACGAGCTCAAGCGGGCCGGGGAGATAGCGGCCGACCCGCGCCTGCACCACGTGGTCGTCGCGGCGGGCGAGGACGCTCTCCCGTACGCCGCTCTCGACGGGCCGCTCACCGACGAGCCGGGCCCCTCGCTCGTCGTCGCGGAACGTCACCGGAGGCGGTTCGCGGGCGGCAGCGCCGACCACTTCACCGGCATGGGTGCCAAGCAGGTCCTGGACGCCCACCCGGCGCGTCTCGCGGACCTCCTGATGGACCGCAGGCGCCGCTCCCTGGTCCGTCCCGTGACGGCGCTCGCCAAGGCGTCGGGCCCGTCGGCGGGCTCGCTCCTGGTGCCGCTGACCGTGTACCGGGCGGCGCGGAAGCTGGCGCGTACCCCGTACCGGACGGGTCTGGAGGCGGCGGCCCAGCGGGTGCTGGAGGCGAACCGCACGGCGCAGGACGGCTTCGGCCCCCTGGAGGCGTCCCTCTCGGCGCTCACCTGGTCGCGACCGGGGCCGGCGGCGCGCTGGCTGACGGGGGAGGCCCTCGCTGAAGTATCGGTTCGTCTGAACCGGGCGGCGACCCTGCCGACCTCCGTCCAACGCCCGGGGGAAGCACGCGCGCGTGCCGCCCTCGCGAGAGCGGCGGCCGACCACCGGGTGCTGGAACAGGCCGCCGAGATCCGCGGCCAGCGCCTGCACGCCCCCTTCCTCGACAACCAGGTGGTACGGGCCTGCCGCGAGCTCCCCGAAGCGCTCCGGGTCCAGCCGGACGCCCGCGCGGGCGTGCTGCGCACGGTCCTCTCGGGCGCCGGCATCCACGACCTCCCGACGGGCTGGGGCGCCCCCCACCCGGCGGTCCCGGCCGCCGCCGCGCGCGCGGGGCTGCGCGCCGCGCTCCCCCACCTCATCGCCCTCTTCGACGCCCCGCTCCTCGCCGACGCGGGCCTGATCGAGGCCCGCGTGGTCCGCGAGGCCCTCCGCGCGGCGGCCGACGGCGCCCCCGTCCCCCTCGACGGCCTCGCCGACCTCGTCTCCACCGAACTCTGGCTCCACCGCCTCCTCGCCCGCCGGGGCTCCTGCTGGACCAACACGACGGAACCCCGCGCCCACCGCGCGGTCCAGGGCCCACTGATCCCCGCGACGAGGTCGCTTCAGGCGTGAGGGCGGGTGAACCCGTGGAGACCGCGGCGGAGGCGGCCGAGCGGGTCGCCGCCGGCACCTCGGAGTTCCGACGGCCGGGCCGCGAGCGTCATCCCCGGGTAAACCCCGAGGCGTACGTCAGACTCGGCGGACACAATGAGCCGGTGCGGTATCTCATTCTCGGCACCACCGAGGCCCTCGGCCCCAGCGGCACCCCCCTTCCCCTCGGCGGAGCCCGGCTGCGGGCGCTCCTCGCCGCGCTCGCGCTGCGCGGCGGACGGGCCGCCTCCGTCACGGAGCTCGCCGACGACGTCTACGGGGACGCCCCGCCGCAGGACGCCCCCGCCGCCCTCCAGGCCCTCGTCGGCCGTCTCCGCCGGATCCTCGGCAGGGAGGCCGTCGCCTCCACACCCGGCCCCGGCTACCGGCTCGTCGCCGTCCCCGAGGACATCGACCTGTACGTGTTCGAGCGCCGCGTCAGGGAGGCGGGCACCCGCCTCGACCGCGACGACCCCGACACCGCCGCCGCCCTTCTCAGGGAAGCCCTCGGCCTCTTCCGGGGCCCCGCGCTCGCCGACCTGCCCGATCCGGCGGGCGTCCGGCCGGAGGCCCAGCGGCTCGCCGCGCTGCGGCAGCGCGTCGAGGCCGATCTCCGGCGGGGCGTCACCGACGGACTCGTACCGGAGCTGACCGAGCTCACCACCACGTACCCGTACGACGAGGCCTTCCGCGCCCATCTCATCCGCGCCCTGCGGGCCGAGGGCCGCCACGCCGACGCCCTCACCGCCTACGAGTCGGCCCGCCGTACCCTCGCGGACGCCCTCGGTGCCGATCCGGGCCCCGAACTCGTCGCCCTCCACCGGGAACTCCTCGCGGGCCCGCCTCCGGCACCTGCCCCGGCATCTGTCCCGACTCCGGCCCCGGCCCCTTCCCGTCCGGGCACCCCTGCGGGGCCACCGACGAGCGCCCGCCCGCGGCCGTCACCCCAGCCGCCCTCGCATGCGCCCTCGCGGTCGGCACAGCGGCCGGACCCGTACGCCGGTTCGGAGCCGGAACTCGCCCCCCGGACGTCCACCCGGACCCCCCACGCCCCACCCGGGGACACCCCGACCCGGAACGCCTCCACCCCTGCTCCTGCCCCTGCCCTCACCCCCGGCAACATCCGCCCCCGCCTCACCTCCTTCGTCGGCCGTGAGCCCGAGCTCGCCGCGCTCCACACCGATCTGGGCCGCTCCCGGCTCGTCACGCTCACCGGCCCCGGCGGGTCCGGCAAGACCCGCCTCGCCGAAGAGGCGGCGGTCAAAGCCGCGGGCCCCGCCGCCTGGATCGCCGAACTCGCCCCGCTCGACGACCCCGAGGCCGTCCCCGGCGCCGTCCTCTCCGCGCTCCGCCTCCGCGAGGTCAACCTGATCACCCGCGAAGGCGCTCCCCTCAAGGACGACCCCACCGCCCATCTCGTCGAGTACCTCGCCCGCCGCCCCTTCCTGCTCGTCCTCGACAACTGCGAGCACGTGATCGACGCGGCCGCCGCCCTCGCCGAGACCCTGCTCACCCACTGCCCGGGGCTCCGCGTCCTCGCCACCAGCCGCGAACCCCTCGGCGTCCCCGGTGAATCGGTCCGCCCCGTCGAGCCGCTGCCCCGCGCCCCCGCGCACCGCCTCTTCGCCGAGCGCGCCCGCGCCGTACGCCCCTCCTTCGACCTCGCGCGGGACGGCGCGACCGTCGACGAGATCTGCCGGCGGCTCGACGGTCTGCCGCTCGCCATCGAACTGGCCGCGGCCCGGCTCCGGCTGCTGACCCCGCGCCAGATCGCCGACCGTCTCGACGACCGGTTCCGGCTCCTCACCTCCGGCTCCCGCACGGTGCTGCCCCGCCAGCAGACCCTCCGCGCGGTCGTCGACTGGTCCTGGGACCTGCTCGATCCCGACGAGCGCACCCTGCTCCGCCAGGTCTCGGTCTTCGCCGGCGGCTGGGACCTCGCCGCGGCGGAGGCCCTCTCCCCGCGCGCCGCCGACGCGCTCGGCGCCCTGGTCGACAAGTCCCTCGTCGTCGCCACCCCCACCGAGGGCGGCGAGATGCGCTACCGGCTCCTGGAGACCATCCACGAGTACGCGGCCGAGCGCGCCGCCGAGACCCCGGCGCTCCTCGCCGCCGCCGAGGCCACCCACAACGCCCATTTCACGGCGCTCGCCGAGGCCGCCGAGCCGAAACTCCGCTCGGGCGAGCAGCTGCCGTGGATCGAGCGGATCGAGGGCGACCTCGACAACATCCGTGCCGCCCTGCACCGCACCCTGGTCAACGACCCCGACGAGGCCGCCGCCCATCGCCTCGTCTTCGCCATGGGCTGGTTCTGGTGGCTGCGCAACTACCGCCCCGAGGGCCTGGCCTGGGTCGACCGCGCGATCGTGCTCGGCGACGACCCGGCCGATCCCGCCGACCCCCGCTACTGGCCGCGGATGCACCTGCGCATGCTGCAGTTCTTCCTCGCGGTCGAGAGCCACACGATGGGGGACTACCAGAAGCCCGAGATGATGGAGCTGGTCCGGCGGGTGCGGGGCGCGTTCGGTGACCGGCCGGGGCCGGAGGCCGCCCGCTTCCCGGGCCTGCTCTGGCCGTTCACCGCGTACCTCACCGAGGAACCGGTCGTGATCCGCGGACTCCTCGACGTGGCCGTCGCCAACTGCCGTCGGCACGGCGGTGAGTGGGAGGTCGGCGTCAGCCTCATGTTCCGTACGCACATGGTCGTCGACATGCCCGGCGGCATGCCCGGCGTCGACGAGGACCTGGCCGAACTCCGGGTCCTCGCCCGGCGCGTCGGCGACCGCTGGATGGGCGCCCAGATCGCGAGCGCGGCGGGAGAGGCCCATATGATGCGCGGCCGCCACGAGGAGGCGGGCGAGGCGTTCATGGAGGCGCTCGGTCTGGCCCGCGAGGTCGGCGCGCACGCCGAGTCCCCGTTCCTCATCGCCCGCCTGGCGGAGCTCGCCTACCGGGAGGGCGACATGGAGAGTGCCGAGGCGGGTCTCGACGAGGCCTCGCGGGAGGCGGAGATCTACCACGTGCGCGACACCAGCGTGTACGTCTGCTTCCTGCGCGCCTCCCTCGCCCTGTACCGCGGCGAGGTCGCCGAGGCCCGCGCGCAGCTGGAGGTGGCGGGCCGGACGGTCGACACCGGTGCGCCTCCGCCGCACTTCGCAGCGGTGCTGATCGGGCTCACCGCGCGCGTGGAGGCGCGGGAGGGCGCGGGCATCGCCGCCGTCGTGACGGCCGCCGGCGCTCTGCGGACCGCGCGGGACGCGCTGTGTGCGGACTTCATCATCATCGGACTGACGGAGGGCCTCGCGGTCACCCTGTCGGAGGCGGGCGAGGCGGAGCTCGCCGTACGGATCCTGGGCGCCGTCGACAACAAACTCGACGACATGCCGCGCTCGGTCCCGGGGCTGCGGGAGGTCGAGGACGTGACGGCCCGGGCGCTGGCCGCACTCGGCGCCTCCGGCCTCGCCGCCGCCCGTGAGGCGGGTGCCGATCTGGAGGTCGACGAGGTCCTGCCCCTGGCGGAGTCCCTGATCGAGTCCCTCACGGGTTCCCCTTCCGAGTCCCTCACGGGTTCCCGTACGGAGTCCCCCACTGAGTGCCCGTCCGAGTCGCCCGTCGAGCCCCTCACCGCCCCGACCATCGACTCGTCCGCGCAGAAGGGCGGGAGCGTCAGGCGCAGCTGATCCGCGACTGCGCCCAGTCGGCGACCGCTGCCCGCCCGAACGGGGTGTGCTCCTCCACCACGAGCCGGATCGTGCGGCGGCCGGAGATGTCGACGTGCACCGGCACCGGCGGGTCGCCCGCCCGGACCACGTCGGAGCGCCAGAGCCGCTCCTCGTCCCCGTACACGGAGAAGCGGACGCCGCCGACGCCGAGCAGGGCGCTCAGGTCGTCGACACCGACGATCGCGTCGTAGCTCGTGCACTGCCGGTTGAGGTCGATGAGCAGGGACGACGGCGCGTGGACGCTCACCCCGTGCGCGTACGGGGTGCCGCCGACGGAGAGCCCGTCTCGCTGCCACATCCAGCTGCTGTCGGAGAGCGCCACCTCGGGCTTGGTGCCGTCGCCGAAGATCCCGTACTCCAGCTCGTTGACCTGGTAGACGGACGGCGGTTCGGGCGGCGGCTTCGGCTTCGACGAGGGCTTCTCGGGGCTCGGCGTCGGCGTCGGCGTGGGAGTCGGCGTCGGGCGGGGCTTCGGCGGCGGTGTCGGCTCCGGTGTCGGCACCGGCGGCGGCGTGGGCTTCGGCGAGGGCTTCTCGGGGCTCGGAGTGGGCGTCGGCGCGGGGGCCGGAGGCTCGGACCGTACGGGCGGAGCCGGGGGTACGGGCGTCGGCGTCGGCTTCGGCGGAGGCGCCGGCTTCTCCGGTACGACGGGGGTGACGACGGGCTGCGTGGGCTTCGGGGCGGCCACGGGCTGCGGTTCCCCGGCCATGGCCCAGACGAGTCCGGCGGCGGCGGCGACGGCCACGGCGGCGGCGATTCCGGCCTTCGCGGGCGCGCCGAGCCCCTCGGCGGCCGCGCCACCGGAGGCCACGCCCCCGGAGGAACCCGAGGCGGCGGCCGCCGCGCCCGCCGCACCCGCGCCGACGGCGCCGCCGGCGACGACACCGGCGGCCTTGAGCGAGTATCCGGCGGCGAACCAGCCGATGACGGCGACCGGCAGCAGCGCGGGGATCCCGGCGTTGACATGGGCCAGTTCACCGGCGGCGAGCCGGCACTTGGCGCACTCCTCCAGGTGTTTGCGGAGCCCGCGCTCGGCGCGCATCCGCAGTCCGCCGCGCGCGTAGGCGCCGAGCCGGTCCGCGTACCGGGCGCAGTCTCCTCCGGCGGTCAGGGACTGGCTGACATGGGCCTGGAGGTAGGCCTGCTTGAGGCCTTCGCGGGCGCGGCTGGCGAGCACGGCGGTGGCGTTGGCGGTCAGGCCGAAGAGCGGAGCGACCTCGCTCGGGGACTCCTCCTCGACGGTGGTGTGCCAGAGGACGGCCTGCCAGCGCTCGGGCAGCGAGCGGAAGGCCTGCATGGCGAGCGACTGTTCGGCCTCGTGCATGGCCAGGACGTCGGCGCCGAGGTCGAGCCCCGCCCCGAAGGAGGCGGTCTGGTCGGAGACCTCCGAGGCGCGGGCGGCCTCCGCCGCGAAGACGGCGAAGTCCTCGACGAGGTGTTCCCGCTTCTGGGTCCTGGCCCAGTTCGCGGCGACCCGGCGGACGGTGGTCATCAGATAGGCGCGTACGGCCTGTTCGGGTCCTGCGCCGCCCCGGACGGCCTGGAGGGTGCGGGCGAAGACCTCGGCGGTCAGGTCGTCGGCGGTGTGCGCGTCCCGGCAGCAGGTCCTGGCGTACCGGCGCACGGCCTCGGAGTGGCGGCGGAACAGCTCCTCGTACGCGGAGTCGTCGCCCTCCCGCATGAGCTGGACGAGTTCGGGGTCGGAGGGCGGCAGTTCGACGGGTGGCGGGAGGACGGTGTCGGGTTCCTCGTCCTCGAATGCCGTACCGGAACCGGCCCGGTCGGTGAACTCCTCGAAGGCCTGGCCCGCTCCGGCCCCGGCCCCGGTCCCGGTTCCGGTGCCCGCCGCCCGTCCGGCGTGCGCGCCGCGCTGCGGCGGCACGCTCGCGTCGAGCGGCTCGGCCTGCCCCGGCGCGCCGGAGAGACCGCCGGGCCTGCCCTGGCTCGGTACCTGCCGGGAAGAAAGGCCCCCGGTCTCCGGGGCGCGGCCGTTGTCCAGTGGCTCGTCCCGACTGTCACCGCTCATCGCGGAAGCCCCCGTACGCACGCTCAGACCCGAACAACGGCCAAGCCTGCCACAGAGCGCGGGCGCGCCGAAGCGCCGCGTCCACTTACCACTCGTCCGGGGCGACTTCGAGTATCCGGGCGTAACCGCTCACACGTTCGTGTCATGGTCATTGGTCCGCCCGGACCACGAGGACGCCGCCGCGCGGGGAACTCCTACCGGGAGCGCAGTCCTTCGAGGAGGATGTCGAGGAGTCGGCTCGAAGCCGCCGCCTGCTGCACCGCGTCCGGCAGGGCCGGTGCGGCGGTGGCGATGACGAGGAGGACGTCCGCCACGGTCACGTCGGTCCGCAGCTCACCCGCCTCGCGCGCCCGGTCGACCAGCCGGCCGACGACCTCGAGCAGCTCCGCGGCACCCGCGTCGTCCTGCTCGTCGGCCGGTACGGCCCTCGGAGCGACCACGCGTGCGTCGGACTGCTCGGCGACACCGCGCTGGTACGGCACGCGCGCCGCGTCGTCCGTGCCACTGCCGAGAGGCAGCACCGTGACGTCGTCCACGCCCACCCGCAGCACCTGCGGCGGAAGGAGCCGGCCCGCGCCCGAGGCCACCGAGGTCCGCAGGAACCGGGAGAGAGCCGACCACGGCTCGTCCTCCTGGCCCAGCGCGGCCCGCGCCTGCTCGGTCAGCCGGGAGGTCTCCTCCTCGGCTATCCGCCTGACCAGCACGTCCTTGCTCGGGAAGCGCCGGTAGACGGTGCCGACACCGACGCGGGCGCGGCGTGCCACGTCCTCCATCGGGGCCCCGTAGCCGAGCTCGCCGAAGACCTCGCGCGCGGCGCGCAGGACATGCTCCAGATTGCGCTGGGCGTCCACCCGCAGCGGTGCGGACCTACCGCCGACCACCGACGCGCCATGGCGCTCGGAGCCGCCGACGCCCGTGTGGAGGCTGTCGTCCACGGTCGCCGTTCCGGCGCCCGTCTGCCAATGTGAATCCTGAATATGCATAAGCGTTCCCCCGCTCATGATGTCTCCCCCCGGAGACTCCCCGCCCTGACACGGGGCTCCCGGTCGACGAGCGCTTCGGTCCACGCGCTCCCATCCGACACCCCGACGAAGTACGAACATAGTTGAGTCCGGGTCAATTCAGAAGGGGGAGTTCCGTACGGTGCGCCCCCCGATCGGAGCAAGGACCGGAACACTCCCGATTCCGACCCTCCGCCGGACCCGTCGCGCCCACCCTGACCTGCGCCGTCTCCTCCGCGCGCCCCGGGTGCGCCACCCCACGCCTCCGTACCCCTCCGGTCACACAATTTGTCGGGGCTGTGGACAAACCACGGACGGCGGTGCGTCATGGGACAGTGACCGAACCTGCGCGCATTCTCGTCGTCGGCGGTGGCTACGTCGGCATGTACACCGCGCTGCGCCTCCAGCGGCAGCTCAGGGCCGAGCTGAGAGCCGGCGCGGCCGAGATCGTGGTGGTCACCCCCGAGCCGTACATGACGTACCAGCCGTTCCTGCCGGAGGCCGCCGCCGGCTCGATCTCCCCGCGCCATGTCGTCGTGCCGCTCCGCCGGGTCCTGGACCACTGCCGGATCGTCATCGGCGAGGTCCGGTCCGTCGACCACGCCAAGCGGACCGCGACCCTCGCGACCCTCGCCACCGCCGAGGAGGGCACCGGCGCCGTCGACCTCACCTACGACGAGCTGGTCGTCGCGGCGGGCTCGGTCTCCCGCACCCTTCCGGTCCCCGGCCTGCTCGACCACGGCATCGGCTTCAAGACCGTCGAGGAGGCCATCGGCCTGCGCAACCACGTCATCGAACAGATGGACATCGCCTCCTCGACCCGCGACCCCGCGCTCCGCGACGCCGCCCTCACCTTCGTCTTCGTCGGCGGGGGGTACGCGGGCGTGGAGGCGCTCGCCGAGCTGGAGGACATGGCCCGGTACACGTCGCGGTACTACCACAACGTCAAGCCCGAGGACCTGCGATGGATCCTCGTCGAGGCCTCGGACCGGATCCTGCCCGAGGTGGGCGCGGAGATGGGCCGGTACGCGATCCGCGAGCTGCGCGGCCGCAACATCGACGTGCGTCTGGAGACCCGGCTGGAGTCCTGCGAGGACCGCGTCGCCGTCCTCAGCGACGGCACCCGGCTGCCCACCAGGACCGTCGTCTGGACCGCCGGGGTCAAGCCCGCCCCCGTCCTCGCCGCGACCGACCTGCCGCTGAACGAACGCGGCCGGCTCCGCTGCACGGCCCGGCTCGCCGTCGAGGGGGTCGACCACGCCTGGGCGGCCGGTGACGCCGCCGCGGTCCCCGACGTGACCTCGGACGAGCCCGGCAGGGAGTGCGCGCCCAACGCGCAGCACGCCGTCCGCCAGGCCAAGGTCCTCGCCGAGAACATCGCGGCCTCCCTGCGCGGGCAGCCGCTCAAGGAGTACGCGCACGCGTACGTCGGCTCCGTCGCCTCGCTCGGCCTCCACAAGGGCGTCGCCCACGTCTACGGACGGAAGCTCAAGGGATATCCGGCCTGGTTCATGCACCGCGCCTATCACCTCAGCCGGGTGCCCACCTTCAACCGCAAGGCCCGGGTCCTCGCCGAGTGGACCCTGTCCGGCCTGTTCAAACGAGAGATCGTCTCCCTGGGCTCACTGGAACACCCCCGCGCCGAATTCGAACTCGCCGCCGCACCGCCACCCGACCACGGCGACAAGCCGTCGTCCTGACATCACTGTCAGTGCACTCGTCCACACTGGACGTGTGACCATAGGTGGGCTCACACCTGCACAGCGTGACTCTGCACGGCACCGACACCACGAGGCATACAGATCCGTGAACTTCACCCGTTGGAGCGCCCGGCTCCCCGGCACACAGCGCCGCGCGGCGCGGGGGACCGAAGGCTCCGTGCCCGCCGCCCGCGGTGAGTACGCGAAGCAGCTGGGGCGACTCATCGACGACGCGGCCGACGCGGCCGATGCGGCCGGCGCCGGCGAGACCGCCGACGTCCCCGCCCTGGAGGACTTCTCCGTACGGGAGCTGCTCGGCCGTCTCCCCGGCCTGGTCGCGCTCGTGTACGGCCCGGAGCACCGCATCGCGTACGTCAACGACGCCTATGCCGCCGCCTTCGGTCCCCGCCCCGCGGGCGCCGCCGTCGCCGACACCTGCCCGGAGGCCGAGGAGCTCGGCCTGCTGCCGCTCATGGACCAGGTCCTGCGCAGCGGCAAGCCCCGTACGGTCAAGTCCCGCCGCACCCAGGACGGCGGCTCCTACACGGTGACGTGCCTGCCCGTGGAGAGCCCCCACCTCGACGGCGGCGGGGTCCTCGTCCACGCCGCCGACGTCACCGACCACGCCGAGGCGGCCGAGCGGCTGCGGGCCAGCGAGCGCCGGCACCGCGAGACCGCGGTCACCCTCCAGCGCTCCCTGCTCCCGCAGGACCTGGAGCAGCCCGACGACCTGCGGATCGCCGCCACCTACCAGCCCGGCGGCACCGACGCGGCCGTCGGCGGCGACTGGTACGACGTGATCACCCTCGGCGCGGGACGCACCGCGCTCGTCATCGGGGACGTGATGGGCAGGGGCGTGCGCGCCGCCGCCGTCATGGGCCAGCTCCGCACCGCCGTCCGGGCCTACGCGCGCCTGGACCTGCCCCCGCACGAGGTGCTCCAGCTGCTCGACGGCCTCGCCGCCGAGATCGACGCCAGCCAGATCGCCACCTGTGTGTACGCGATCCACGACCCCAACGAGGGCAAGCTGGTCTACGCCTCCGCGGGCCACCTCCCGATCCTCGTACGGGACGAGGACGGCAGCGTCCGGCGTGCCGAGGACCCGACGGGCCCGCCGCTCGGCACCGGCGGCTGGCTGCACACCTCCGGCTCCATCGCCCTGCCGCCCGGCTCCACCGCCGTCCTCTACACCGACGGCCTGGTCGAGCGGCGCCGCGAGGACATCGACGAGGGCGTCGCCGCCCTGGCCCGCGCGCTCTCCGGTGCCAGCGGTACCCCGCAGGTGGTCTGCGACCGGCTGCTCCGGTCCCTGGGGGTCACCGCGGAGCACGACGACGACGTGGCCGTCCTGGTCGTCCAGCACCCCTCCCGCAAGGGATCGGACGCGGAGCTCTTCCACAACGCGGCGCTGGAACTCCTCGGCGGGGTGGAGGCCGCTCCCCGCGCGCGTGCCTTCGCCTCCGGGGTCCTGTCGTCCTGGCGCTTCCCGGTCGAGCTGCGGGACCTGGGCGTCCTCGCCACCAGCGAACTCGTGGCGAACTCCCTCCAGCACGGCACCCCGCCCATGCGGCTGCGGCTGCGCCGTACCGACCGCCGCCTGATCATCGAGGTGACGGACGGGGACGACCATCTGCCGCGCCGCCGCAGGGCGGAGACGGAGGACGAGGCGGGTCGCGGAATCTCGATCATCGCGACGATCGCCTCGTCCTGGGGGAGCCGCCGCACACCGGGCGGCGGCAAAGCGGTCTGGTGCGAGTTCGCCCTGCCGGACCGGTCGGCCTAGGCGGACGCGGTCTCGCTCTCGCGGACCGGTTCGTGCCGTGCGACCACCTTCGAGGGCTTGAGGGCGAGCGAAGGCTGGTTCTGCTCCGGGGTCAGCTGCTTTCCGAGCCGTACGGCGAGGAAGGTGATGCCGAGCGAGAAGAGCACGAAGGTCACGATGTACGGACCGTGCAGCGCGGCCCCCATGGGCCCGCCCACGGCCGGCCCGACGGCCAGTGCCAGCTGCTTGACCAGCGCGAAGGCCGAGTTGTACTGCCCGACCATCGACTCCGGCGCCAGATCGGCGACCAGCGGCGCGACGGTCGGCGACAGCATCGCCTCGCCGAGCCCGAAGAGGGCGTACGTGGAGACGAAGGCCGCCGTGGCCATGGCCTGGCTGCCGTGACCGAGGCCCGCGTACCCGGCGATGAGCCAGGCCACGGTCCAGATCAGACCGACGGCCGCGATCACCCGGCTCCGCTTGCGGCGCTCGACGAACTTCAGCACCAGGAACTGGGCGGCCACGATCACCGCCGTGTTGGCGGCCAGCGCGAGGCCGAGCGTCGAGGGCTGGATCCCGGCGGCCTCGGTGCCGTACGCGGCGAGACCCGACTCGAACTGTCCGTAGCAGGCGAAGAAGAGGACGAAGCCGAGGACGCAGAGCTGCACCATCGCCTTGTGCCCGAGCAGCGCGCGGACGCCGCCGCCCTTGCCGCCCCCGGAGGGACGGGCGCCCTGGAACGCGGGGGAGCCCGGCATCCGCACGGTCCCGACGATCGACGCCAGGACCAGGAACATCGCCGCCTCGATCGAGAACAGCAGGATGAAGCTGCCCGGACGGCTCGTGTCGACCAGCAGCCCGCCGATCAGACCACCGACACCGAGACCCAGGTTCTGCAGGAAGAACTGCGTGGCGAAGGCCCGGGTGCGGCCGACGGGCGTCGAGCACCAGACGATCATCGTGGCGAGGGCCGGCTGGAGCACCGCCGTACCCGCACCGAGCAGCGCCGCGGCCCCCACGGCCGCGGGCACGCTGGAGGCGAAGCCCATCGCCACAGCGCCCACGGCGGCGACGACCGAGGCGACCAGGAGCACGGGCACCGGCCCGCGCCGGTCGATGGCCCGCCCGCTGAAGGGCAGCACCACGAGGGCGGCCATGGCGAAGACGGCCAGGACGATGCCCGCCGTCGCCGCGCCCAGATCCCGCACCTGTGCCACGTACACATAGAGGTACGGCACGGTGAAGCCGAGTCCGAACGCGCTCAGCGCGCTGCCTGCCTGAATACGGCGCATCGCTGCGCCCCTCGCCTTGGTCACACTCACCCACTTCGATCGCAGGTTCAGAGGTGTAGCCCTGAACCTTGAAGACTTCAACGCTAAAGTTCGATCCTTAACAGTACACACCGAAGGACTTCAACGCCAACGAGACCCGTGGGATACTCGCCGCATGTCCGACACCTCAGAGCGGTCCGGTCCGCAGGCTCCGCAGGAGCCGAGCCTCGACGAGCAGATCGCCGCCTACCAGCGCGAGTTCCGCGACCTCGACCCGCAGGTCGAGAAGGTCGTCTCCGCCCTCGGCCGGCTGAACCGACGGATGAACGTGGCGTACGGACGCCAGCTCGCCGACCTCGGCATCAGCAACGCCGAGTGGGAGGTCCTCAAGACCCTGGTCCTCTCCGGCGAGCCCTACCGTCTGGGCCCCGGCGAGCTCGCCAAGCGGCTGGGCCTCACCCCGGCCGCGATGACCCATCGCATCGACCGCATGGCGGGCGAGGGCCTGGTCACCCGCGACCGCGACGAGAACAACCGCGTCCGTGTGATCGTCGAGCTCACCGACGAGGGCCGCTCGAAGTGGCTGGAGGCCATGCGGATGGCCACGGACTTCGAGGAGGAGCTCCTCCAGGACCTCACGACGGAGGAGAAGGGTGTCCTCGGCGAGATCCTCATCCGTCTGCTGCGCCGCGTGGAGCTCACCCAGCCCGACGCCGGCGGCCGTCTGACGGACCTCGACTGAGGTCCTCCCGGGTCACCTGAGGAGGGGTTGACACGCCCCTGCCGGATGCGTACTGTTCTCCGAGTTGTCACGGAGCCGGAACGGTTCTTCGACAACCACTCCGCCGCTGATAGCGGCACCTCTACTCAGCACGAACTCCCCACCGGGAAGAATTTCGGCATGCCGAAATTCATTTCGAAAGTCTCGATTATGAGATGCCGGGGAAATCCGCTAGAGTTTGAGACGTCGGAACGGCCCAACAGCCGGAAAGACAAACCCCGCTGACCGGGGATCAGACGCCGAAAGGATCTGATAGAGTCGGAAACGCAGGAAGGGCCCGGAGCGAAAGCGAAGGGGACCGGAAAGCACCGAGGAAATCGGGTCGGAAAGATCTGATAGAGTCGGAAACAAGAAATACCGAAGGGAAGCCCGGAGGAAAGCCCGAGAGGGTGAGTACAAAGGAAGCGTCCGTTCCTTGAGAACTCAACAGCGTGCCAAAAATCAAC
>NZ_JBIRMW010000035.1:0-12012 GCF_044331325.1 Streptomyces sp. NPDC017246
GCTTTCGTCGAACTCGACGACCTGCCCCTGACCTCCAACGGCAAGCTCGACCGCAAGGCCCTCCCCGCACCGGATTACGCCGTCGAGTCGGCGGGCCGCGCCCCCCGCTCACCCCGTGAGGAGATCCTCGCCGGCCTGTTCACCGAGATCCTCGGTCTCACCCCCAGTGCCGTCTCCATCGACGACGACTTCTTCCAGCTCGGCGGACACTCCCTCCTCGCGACCAAGCTCGTCAGCCGCATCCGTACCGTCCTCGGTGTCGAGATGGGTGTCCGGCAGCTCTTCGACACGCCCACCGTCGCCGGCCTCTCCACCGCCCTCGACCACGTCGGCGGCACCGCCAGGGCCGCTCTCACCCCCGTCGACCCCCGGCCCGTCCGCGTACCCCTCTCGTACGCCCAGCAGCGGCTGCGCTTCCTTCAGCTTCTCGACGGCGACAGCACCGCCTACAACGCTCCCGGTGCCCTGCGTCTCCGTGGTCCTCTCGACCGTGAGGCGCTGCGGCTGGCGCTCTCCGACGTGGTCGCCCGGCACGAGAGCCTGCGGACGGTCTTCGCCGAGGACGACGAGGGCTTCGTGCAGCATGTCGTTCCGGCGCGCGAGGCCCCCGTCGGGTTCGAGGTCCGGGAGGCCGACGAGGGTCGGCTCACCGCCGAGCTGCTCGCCGCGGCCCGTCACCTCTTCGACCTGTCCGCCGAACTCCCGCTCCGGGCGACGCTGTTCGCGCTCTCCGAGAACGAGCACGTGCTGCTGATCCTGCTGCACCACATCGCGGGTGACGGCTGGTCCATGCGTCCCCTGGCCCGTGACCTCGCCGCCGCCTACACCGCGCGGATCACCACGGGCGAGGCCCCCGAGTGGGAGCCGCTGCCCGTCCAGTACGCGGACTACAGCCTCTGGCAGCGTGCGCTCCTCGGTTCCGAGGACGACCCGGGCAGTGAGATCTCCCGCCAGCTCGCCTACTGGAAGAGCGCCCTGGCCGGGCTCCCCAGGGAGCTTCCGCTGCCCGTCGACCGACCCCGGAGTGCCGAGCTGTCCAGCCGGGGAGGGCAGGTGACGTTCCGGATCCCCGCCGCCCTGCACCAGGAGCTGTACGCGCTCGGCGGCCGGACCCGGTCCAGTCTCTTCATGGTGCTCCAGGCGGCGCTCGCGGGGCTTCTCACCCGGCTGGGTGCCGGGGAGGACATCCCGATCGGCTCGCCCATCGCCGGCCGTACCGACACGGCCGTCGAGGAACTCGTCGGCTTCTTCGCCAACACCCTGGTCCTGCGTACGGACACCTCGGGCGACCCCGACTTCACCGAGCTCGTCGCCCGGGTCCGTGAGGCGGACCTCGCGGCCTACGCGCACCAGGACCTGCCGTTCGAGCGGCTCGTCGAGGCGCTCAACCCCGAGCGGTCCCTCTCCCGCCATCCCCTCTTCCAGGTCGGGCTGACCCTCCACAACGCCGACCCGCGTGCCACCGTCGCCGAGGTCGCCCGGCTGCCGAGGCTCGATGTGAGCCTGGAGCGGCTGCCCATCGAGGACACCAAGTTCGACCTCAACTTCGAGCTGACGGAGAGCTTCGACGAGGCGGGCCTGCCGGCCGGCATCGTCGCCGACCTGGAGTACAGCACCGGGCTCTTCGACGCGCCGTCGGCGCGGGCGACGGCGGACCGGCTGGTGCGGCTGCTCACCGAGGTGACGGCCGACCCGGCCCGACGGCTCTCCGCCGTCCCGCTGCTCGACGAGGCCGAGCGCGCCGCCGTGCTGGGGGAGTGGAGCTCCGTCGACCGCCCCGGGGTGGCCGAGGTCCTCGGCCGCGCCGTGCCGGCCGTGGGCCCGCCGACCGGTTCCGAGGCCGCGCCGCAGACCGCCGAGCCGACCGGTTCCGAGGCCGCGCCGCAGACCGCCCAGCCCGCCTCCCAGCCCATCGTCCCGCCCGTCGCCCTGCCCGCAGGCCTCGTCACGACCCGGGCCTGGGTCCTCGACGGCCGGCTGCGCCCGGTCCCGCCGGGCGTTCCCGGCGAGTTGTACGCGGCGGGCGACGGTCCTTTCCCCGCGGCCCCGGAGGCCGAGGCCCTCGCCGCACGGATCTCCGCCAGCCCCCTCCCCGGGGCCTCGTGGCTCCTCCGTACCGGCCGTACCGCCCGCTGGACCACCGACGGCACCCTCGAACTCGCACCCGGAGCGGACGGCCCCGCCACGTCCGACGACGCGACCGGCACCGCCGCCGACGCCTCGGCCGTTCTCTCCGGCACCGTCCACGCCGCCCGTTCCCGGGCGCCCCGCAGTCCCATGGAGCAGATCCTCCGGACCCTCTTCGTCGAGGTCCTCGGGGTGCCGGCCGTCGGCATCGACGACGACTTCTTCGACCGCGGCGGCCACTCCCTGTCGGCCGTCCGGCTGCTCAGCCGCGTCCGCTCCGTCCTCGGTGCCGAGATCTCGATCCGTACCTTCTTCGAGAACCCGACCGTCGCCGGACTCGCCGAGGCCTCCGCCCGTGCCTCCGGGGCGCGCCGCCCGCTCGCCCCCGTCGAGCGGCCGTCCCGGCTTCCCCTCTCGTACGCCCAGCAGCGGCTGTGGTTCCTCCACAACCTGGAGGGGCCGAGCGCCACGTACAACATCCCCGTCACCCTGCGGCTGACCGGCTATCTGGACCGGGCCGCGCTGCGGCAGGCCCTCACCGATGTCGTCGTACGCCACGAGAGCCTGCGGACCCTGTTCGCCGAGGACGGCTCCGGCGCGCGCCAGGTCGTGCTGCCCGCCGAGCACGCCCGGCCGCAGCTCACCGAGGAGGAGGTCGCGGCCGGGGAGCTGGACGCACGGATCCGCGACGCCGCCTCGTACGCCTTCGACCTGCGGGCCGAACTCCCCGTCAAGGCATGGCTGTTCGGTACCCCCGCCGGGGAGCGGACGCTGACGCTCGTCGTGCACCACATCGCCGGCGACGGCTGGTCGATGGGCCCCCTCGCCCGCGACATCTCCCGCGCCTACGCGGCCCGGGCCCGGGGCGAGGCGCCCGTATGGGACGCGCTCCCCGTGCAGTACGCCGACTACACGCTGTGGCAGCGGGAGATCCTCGGCTCCGAGGACGACCCGGAGAGCGAGATCTCGCGGCAGCTCGCCCACTGGAGCACGACGCTCGCCGGGCTCCCCGAGGAACTGGAGCTGCCCACCGACCGGCCGCGCCCGCCGAGCCAGTCGCACCGCGGCGGCCGGGTCGCCTTCGAGGTCCCGGCGAGTCTCCACGCGGCCCTCGCCGATCTCGCCCGCACCACCCGCACCAGCCTCTTCATGGTGCTCCAGGCGGCCCTCGCCACCCTGCTCAACCGGCTCGGCGCCGGTGCGGACATCCCCATCGGCACCCCCATCGCCGGCCGCACCGACACCGCCGTCGAAGAGCTCGTCGGCTTCTTCGTCAACACCCTCGTGCTCCGCACCGACACCTCCGGCGACCCCGACTTCACCGAACTCCTCGGCCGCGTCCGGGAGACCAACCTCGGCGCCTACGCCCACCAGGACCTGCCCTTCGAGCGGCTCGTCGAGGTCCTCAGCCCCGCGCGCTCGCTCGCCCGGCACCCCCTCTTCCAGGTGCTGCTCGGCCTCGACAACAACCAGGAGGCCCTGGACGTCCTGCGTCTCCCGGGCCTCACCGTCGACGTGCGGGCGCCCGAGACCGGGCGCGCCAAGTTCGACCTGGCGTTCTTCCTCGACGAGACGTACGGCCCCGACGGCACCCCGACCGGGCTGCACGGCGCCGTCGAGTTCAACTCCGACCTGTTCGACCGGGGCACGGCCACCGCCTTCGCCGAACGCCTCCTCCGCCTCCTCGGCTCCGTCGCCGACGACCCGCGCCGACCCCTCGGCCGGCTCGACGTCATGACCGACGACGAGCTCGCCACCCTGGAGCGGCGCAACCGGACCGCGCACGCCACCTCGCCGCGCTTCGTCCCCGAACTCGTCGAGGGCCAGGCCGCCGACGTCCCGCACGCGACGGCCGTCATCTCCGAGGCCGTCACCCTGTCCTACGGGGAGCTCAACGCCCGAGCCAACCGGCTGGCCCACCACCTCGCCGCCCGGGGCGTCGGCGCCGAGGACATCGTCGTGATCGCCCTGCCCCGCTCCGCCGACATGATCGTCGGCCTGCTCGCCGCCCTCAAGACCGGCGCCGCCTACCTCACCCTCGACATGAAGGCCCCCGAGCAGCGCCTGCGCGCCGTCCTCGACGACTGCCGTCCCGCCGCCGTCCTCACCGACACCGCCCACCACCCCCTCCTGGGGGAGGTGCACTCCGGGCGGGCGCTCGTCCTCGACGCCGAGGACACCGGCCGGCTCCTCGCCGCCGCCCCCGAGACCGACCTGACGGATGCCGACCGGGTCCGCCCCCTGGACCCGCGCCACCCCGCGTACGTCGTCTACACCTCGGGCTCCACCGGCACCCCCAAGGGGGTCGTCATGCCGATGGGTTCCCTGATGAACCTGCTGGCCTGGCACACCGGAACCTACTGCGGCGGCGTCGGCACCCGCACCGCCCAGTTCTGCGCGGTCTCCTTCGACTTCGCCGTCCAGGAGATCCTCCAGGCGCTCGTCGTCGGCAAGACCCTCGTCCTGCCCGAGGAGGAGACCCGGCTCGACGCCTACGAGCTGGCCTCCTGGATCGCCCGCTACGGCGTCAACGAACTCTTCGCGCCCACCCTCGTCATCGACGCCGTCCTCGCCGCCGCGGCCGACACCGGCGAACGCCTCGACTCGCTCACCGACCTCTTCCAGGGCGGCGAGCAGTTCCGGCTCAGCGGCGACCTGCGGGCCTTCTGCTCCACCGGCTGGCGCCGCATGGCCCACAACATCTACGGCCCCGCCGAGGTCGCCGCCATCACCTCCTCGACCCTCCCCGCGGACATCGACGAATGGCCCGGCTCCGCCCCCATCGGCGAGCCCGTCTGGAACGCCACCGTCCACGTCCTCGACGAGCGGCTCCGCCCCGTCGCCCCCGGCGTCCGCGGCGAGCTGTACATCGGCGGCGGCCAGATGGCCCGCGGCTACCAGGGCCGGCCCGACCGCACCGCGGAACGGTTCGTCGCCTCGCCGTTCGGCCCGGCCGGCTCCCGGATGTACCGCACCGGCGACATCGTCCGCTGGAACAGCGCCGGGGAGCTGGAGTTCCTCGGCCGCTCCGACCACCAGATCAAGATCGGCGGCTTCCGCGTCGAACCCGGCGAGGTCGAGGCCGTCCTCGCCGAGCACCCCGCCGTCGAGACCGCCGCCGTCCTCACCCGCCAGGACACCCCCGGGACCGTACGCCTCGTCGCCTACGTCGTACCGGCCGAGCTCCAGGAGGGCGCCGACCCGGACCTCGCGCGCACCCTGCGCACCCACATCGCCGGCCACCTGCCCCACTACATGGTGCCGTCCGCCGTCGTCGTCCTGCCCGAACTCCCCCTGACCGCCAACGGAAAGCTCGACCGGGCCGCGCTCCCCGCACCCGCCGCCGCCACCGGGGACACCGGCGGCGAAGGACCGCGCACCGACCGAGAGAAGACCCTCTGCGGCCTCTTCTCCGACGTCCTCGGTGTGGCCGACGTCGGCATCGACGACGGCTTCTTCGACCTCGGCGGCGACAGCATCATGTCGATCCAGCTCGTCGGCAGGGCCCGCCGCGCCGGCCTCGAACTGTCCGTCCGCGACATCTTCGAGCACCGCACCGTCGCCGCCCTCGCCCATGTCGTCACCGAGTCCACCGGCGCCGTCGCCGAGGAACCCGGCGCCGGCCTCGGCGAGGTCCCGCACACCCCGATCAACCACTGGCTCCTCGACCGCGCCGACGACCTCGACGCCTTCCACATGTCCGCCGTCCTCCAGGCCCCCGCCGGCCTCCGCCCCGACCACCTGGCCCGCTCGGTCCAGACCCTCCTCGACCACCACGACGCGCTCCGCGCCCGCCTCACCCCCGGCCCGGACCGCCGCATGGAGATCCCGGAACCCGGCACCGTCGACGCCGCCGGCGTCATCCGCCACGTCGACGCCGGCGGCCTCGACGAGGAGGCCCTCACCACCCTGGCCCGCGCCGAGGGCGAGGCCGCCCGCGACCGGCTCGACCTCGCCGCCGGACGCGTCGTCCAGGCCGTCCACGTCGACCGCGGACCCGGCACCCCCGGCCTGCTCCTCCTCGTCGTCCACCACCTCGTGATCGACGGAGTCTCCTGGCGGATCCTCGTCCCCGACCTCGCCGAGGCCCACGAGGCCGTCGCCGCCGGACGCGCCCCCGAACTCCAGGCCGTCGGCACCTCCCTGCGCCGCTGGGCCCAGCGGCTCACCGAGGAGGCCGCCAAACCCGCCTGGGCCGCCGACGCCGCCTGGTGGCAGACCGTTCTGCGCACCCCCGACCCGCGCCTCGGCCGACGGGCCCTCGACCCCGCCCGCGACACCCACGCCACCTCCGGACGTATCGAGACGACCCTCCCGTCGGACATCACCGAGGCCGTCCTCACCCGGGTCCCCGCCGCCTTCCACGCCGAGGTCAACGACGTCCTGCTCACCGCCTTCACCCTGGCCTGGACGCGCTGGCGCGCCGGCGGCGGACTCCTCCTCGACCTGGAGGGACACGGCCGCGAGGAGCACCTCGTGGACGGCGCCGACCTGTCCCGTACCGTCGGCTGGTTCACCAACCTCTACCCCGTACGCCTGGACACCGGCCCCGCCGACCTCGCCGAGGCCTTCGCCGGCGGCCCCGCCGCCGGAACCGCCCTCAAGACCGTCAAGGAACAGCTCAGGGCCGTCCCCGACAAGGGCATGGGCTACGGACTCGTCCGCCGCCTCAACCCCGACACCGCGACCGGATTCGCCGGACTGCCCCAACCGCAGGTCGCCTTCAACTACCTCGGGCGCTTCGCCACCGGAGGCAGTGGTCCCGTCGCCGACTGGACTCCGCTCAGCGGCATCGACGTCGTCCCCGGCGACCCCGGCCACCTGCCCCTGGCCCACCCGCTCGAACTCAACGCCCGCACCGAGGACGGACCCGGCGGCTCCCGCCTCGTCGCCTTCTGGACCTGGGCCGAGGACATCCTCGACGAGACCGACGTCCGCGCCCTCGCCGACCTCTGGTTCCGGGCCCTCGAAGCCCTCGTCACCCACGCACGCGACCCCCTCGCCGGCGGCCTCACCCCCTCCGACCTCTCGCTCTCCTCCGTCACCCAGGACGAGATCGACGACTTCGAGGACGAGTTCGACGACCTGTTCGGCGATTCCGAGGGCGACGACCCCGAAGGCGACGACCCCACCGGCGGCGAGGCGTTCGCCGCACTCGACGACGTACACGCTCCCGAAGACGAAGAAGAGGCCCAGAAGTGAGTCGCACCCCGCGGAAGATCGAGGACATCCTGTCGCTGGCCCCGCTCCAGGAGGGCCTGCTCTTCCACAGCGTCTACGACGAGGAGGGCCTCGACCCCTACGTCGTCCAGATCTCCTTCGACATCGAGGGCGCCCTCGACACGGCCGCCCTCCGCACCGCCGCACAGGCCCTCCTCGCCCGCCACGCCAACCTGCGCGTCGCGTTCCGGCAGCGCAAGAACGGCGACTGGGCCCAGCTCGTCATGCGCGAGGTGCCGCTGCCCTGGACCGAGACCGACCTCAGCGGCCTGCCCGAGGACGAGCGTGCCGCCGCGGCCGACGCCGCCGTCGCCGCCGACCGGGCCACCCGCTTCGACGTCACCCGGCCCCCGCTGCTCCGCTTCACCCTCCTCAGGATCGGCGCCGCCCTCCACCGTCTCGTCCTGACCAACCACCACCTCCTCATGGACGGCTGGTCCCTGCCCGTCCTCATGGGCGAACTCTTCGCCCTGTACGACACCGGCGGCGACACCGGCTCCCTGCCGCCCGCCCGCCCCTACCGCGACTACCTCGCCTGGCTGGAACGCCAGGACAAGGACGCCGCCCGCGACGCCTGGCGCGAGGCCTACGCCGACCTCGCCGAACCCACCCACGTCGCCCCCGACGCCGGCCGGGCCGCCGTCGCGGGCGCCGAGGTGCAGACCGTCCTCGACAGCGACGCCACCACCGCGCTCGGCGAGATCGCCCGCGGCCGCGGCCTCACCCTCAACAGCGTCGTCCAGGCCGCCTGGGCCATCGCCCTCAGCACCCACACCGGCCGCGACGACATCGTCTTCGGCACCACCGTCAACGGCCGGCCGCCGGAGATCGACGGCGTCGAGCGCATGGTCGGCCTCTTCATCAACACCCTGCCCACCCGCGTCCGGCTCCGCCCCGCCGAGCCCCTCGCCGCGCTCGTCGCCCGCGTCCAGGACGAACAGGCCCGGCTCACCCCGCACCAGCACCTCGGCCTCGCCGAGGTCCAGCGCGCCGTCGGACACGGCGAACTCTTCGACACCTCCATGGTGTTCCAGAACTACCCGGTCAGCCGCACCGGCGCCGCCGGCACCGGCATCGGCGCGGCCATCAGCCTCGTACCCGGCAAGAACCGCGAGGCCACGCACTACCCGCTGCTGCTCATCGCCTCCGCCCGCGACACGATGCGCTTCCGCCTCAACTACCGGCCCGACGTCTTCGACGCCGCCGGCGCACAGCGCGTCCTCGACCGCTTCGGCCGCGTCCTGCGCGGCCTCGTCGCCGACCCCGACCAGCCCGTCGGCCGGCTCGCCCTCCTCGGCGACGACGAGCGCCACGACGCCCTGGTCCGCTGGAACGACACCGCGCGCGACGTCCCCGAGGACACCACCGTCCTCGACCTCCTCCGCGAGCAGACCGCCCGCACCCCGCACGCCCCCGCCGTCACCGGAGTCGACGGCACCCTCGACTACGCCGAACTCGACGCCCGCTCCAGCCGTCTGGCGCACCTGCTCGTCGCGCGCGGCGCGGCCCCCGAACGGTTCGTCGGCATCGCGCTGCCCCGCACCACCGAGATGGTCGTCGCGCTCCTCGCCGTCCTCAAGACCGGCGCCGCCTACCTGCCCGTCGACCCCGACTACCCGGCCGAACGCATCGAGTTCATGCTCGACGACACCCGGCCCACCCTCCTCGTCACCACCCGCGACCTGGCCGGAGCCCTCCCCGACACCGGCACCCCGCGCCTCCACCTCGACGACCCGGCCCTCACCGGCGCGCTCGCGGCCCTGCCCGCCACCGCGCCCACCGACGCCGACCGCCACAGCCCCCTGCGGCCCGCCCACCCGGCGTACGTCATCTACACCTCCGGCTCGACCGGCCGCCCCAAGGGCGTCGTCATCGAACACCGCTCCCTCGGCGCCTATCTCCAGTGGGGCCGCGACGCCTACCCGGCGATGACGGGAACCTCCCTGCTCCACTCGCCGATCTCCTTCGACCTCACGGTCACCGCCCTCTACACGACCCTCGTCTCCGGCGGCCTCGTGCGCGTCGCCGAACTCGACGAGAACACCGCCGAGGGCGCCACCCCCACCTTCCTCAAGGGCACCCCCAGCGTCCTCGCCCTCCTGGAGGCCCTGCCCGCCGACGTCTCCCCGAACAGCCTCGTCATGCTCGGCGGCGAACTCCTCCTCGGCGAGGTCGTCGACCGCTGGCGGGCCCGCCGCCCCGAGGCCGACGTCCTGAACGTGTACGGAGCCACCGAGGCCACCGTCAACAGCGTCCAGTACCGCATCCCCGCCGGCGCCCCCTCCCCGACCGGCCCCGTCCCCGTCGGCCGCCCGTTCTGGAACACCCGGGTGTACGTCCTCGACAGCGCCCTGCGGCCCGTCCCCGCCGGAGTCCCCGGCGAGGCCTACATCGCCGGCACCGGCCTCGCCCGCGGCTACTGGCACCGCGCAGGACTCACCTCCGAGCGCTTCGTCGCCGACCCGTACGGCCCGCCCGGCTCCCGCATGTACCGCACCGGCGACGTACTCCGCTGGAACCACGACGGACTCCTCGAATTCGTCGGACGCGGCGACGGCCAGGTCAAGCTCCGCGGCTACCGCATCGAACTCGGCGAGATCGAGGCCGTCCTCGCCGCCCACGACCACGTCACCCAGGCCGCCGTCCTCCTCCGCGAGGACCAGCCCGGCGACAAGCGCCTCGTCGCGTACGCCGCCACCGGCGGCCGCCCCGTCACCCCGGAGCAGCTGCGTGCGCTGGCGGCCGAGCAGCTGCCGGAGTACATGGTGCCGTCGGCGTTCGTGACGCTGGACGTGTTCCCGTTGACGCCGAACGGGAAGCTGGACCGGCGCGCGCTGCCCGCGCCCGAGTACGGGGTGGAGTCGTCCGGCCGTGCGCCGCGCTCCCCGCGTGAGGAGATCCTCGCCGGGCTGTTCGCCGAGACGCTGGGCCTGGGCCCGTCGGGTTCGGTGTCGATCGACGACGACTTCTTCCAGCTCGGCGGCCACTCCCTGCTCGCGACCAAGCTCGTCAGCCGCGTCCGCAGCGTCCTCGGCGCCGAGATGGCCATCCGCCAGCTCTTCGACACCCCCACCGTCGCCGGCCTCTCCGGAGCCCTCGACACCGGCAACGGCAGCGCCCGCCCCGCGCTCACGGCCGCGGCGACGCGACCCGACCGCATCCCCCTGTCGTACGCCCAGCAACGTCTCTGGTTCCTCCACAAGTTCGAGGGCCCCAGCGCGGCCTACAACTCCCCGGTGGCGCTCCGCCTGAACGGCAGCCTCGACCGCGACGCCCTGCGAGCGGCGATCGGCGACCTCACCGGGCGCCACGAGAGCCTGCGGACGGTGTTCGCGGAGGACGGGGAGGGGTCGGCGTATCAGGTCGTCCTGGGGGCCGGTGGCGGTGGCGGTGAGGGTGGCCGCGATGGTGACGGTGATCGCGATGGTGACGGTGCGACCGGGGCCGGGGAAGGCCTCACGGTCGTCGAGGTCGACGAAGCCGGGCTCCGGGACGCCCTCCTGGCCGCCGCCCGCCACACCTTCGACCTCACCCGGGACACCCCCCTGCGCGTCTGGCTCTTCGAGCTCGGCGCCGACGAGCACGTCCTGCTCCTGCTCACCCACCACGTCGCCACCGACGCCTGGTCCCGAGCCCCGCTCGCCCGCGACCTGACGACCGCCTACGCGGCCCGCGTCTCCGGCGAGGCCCCGGCATGGCAGCCGCTGCCGGTGCAGTACGCCGACTACAGCATCTGGCAGCGGGAACTCCTGGGAACCGGCGACGGCGCAGACGGCGAACTCGCCCGTCAGCTCGGCCACTGGAAGAAGACCCTGGCCGGCCTCCCCGAGGAGCTGGCCCTCCCCTTCGACCGGCCGCGCCCGGCCACCGCCTCGCACGAGGGCGACACGATCACCTTCGAGCTGTCGCCGGAGCTCCACGAGCGCCTGGGACGGATGGCCCGCGAGCACCGGGCGAGTCTGTTCATGGTGCTTCAGGCGGGTCTGGCGACGCTGCTGAGCAGGCTCGGGGCGGGGGAGGACATTCCGCTCGGTACCCCGATCGCGGGTCGTACGGACGATGCTCTGGACGATCTGGTCGGGTTCTTCGTGAACACGCTGGTGCTGCGGACGGATGTGTCGGGTGATCCGACGTTCGCGGAGTTGATCGAGCGGGTGCGTGGGGCGGATCTGGAGGCGTACGCGCATCAGGACCTGCCGTTCGAGCGTCTGGTGGAGGCGGTGAACCCAGAGCGGTCCCTCGCTCGCCACCCTCTCTTCCAGACCATGCTCAACCTGAACAACGCGGGCCCGGTCGAAGCCCTGGACGAGATCGCCAAGCTCCCGGGCCTCACGGTCCGCCACGAGCCGCTGGAGACCAACCGCGTCAAGTTCGACCTCGGCTTCTCCTTCGCCGAGTCCCACAGCACCACCGGCACCCCCGGCGGCCTCCGCGGCGCCCTCCAGTACCGCACCGATCTCTTCGACCGGGTGACGGCTCAGGGGATCGCGGATCGTTTCGTGCGGGTTCTCGGGGAGCTGTCTGCTGATCCGGGCCGGCCTGTGGGCGATGTCGAGGTGCTCGATGCCGTGGAGCGGGAGCGGGTGTTGGTGGGGTGGAACGGTGAGGTGCGGGAGACGCGGGGTGTGTCGTTGCCGGTTCTCTTCGGGGAGCAGGTGGCGCGGA
>NZ_JBIRMW010000036.1:0-10564 GCF_044331325.1 Streptomyces sp. NPDC017246
GGCCCTGCCTTCATGCCCACGACCAGCCGCGATCACCCGATCGAGACTCCCGTTCGACACACACCCCTCAAGATCGGAACGACAACAGCTACTGAAGGGCGTCCATCTGTCCGAGGCAGATCTCAGGGGCGCCGATTTGAGCAATGCCGATCTGAGCGGTGCGGACCTCACGAACGCGGACCTCACCGGTGCCGAGGTCGCCGGAGCGCGGTTCGACGGCGACAGGCCGGAAGGGCTGCGCGGAAGGCCGCCGCCTCGGTCACGCCCATGAGTCGGCACGCGGAAGGGCCGGGCGAGCGCCCGGCCCTTCCGCGTGCTCTTGGCGTCAGATGCTTGTTTCCGCTTCCGCCCGTCGCCGTCTGGTCGTGTGGACCAGGACCGCGAAGGCCAGGAGGGCCGCTGGGTACAGGAGTACCCAGCCGAAGCCGGCCAGCATGACCAGGACCGGGGCTCCGGCCACCAGGGCCAGGAGTCGCTGTGCGGGGCGCGTGTACAGCTTGGCGTAGCTGAGTACCGAGATCGCGTAACCGATGACGAAGTTCACCGTCGACAACTGGAAGACCATCGTCAGGCTGATCAGGTCCAGCGCGTTGGCGAGTACCACCCCGCCGAACATGAGCACCGACAGCAGCACGGCGGGCCGGGGCGCGCCGGAGCGGGCGTCGACCTTGGCCAGGGTGTTCGGCAGCAGGCCGTCGCGGGCGGTGGCGAAGACGATCCGGGAGGTGGCCCAGGTGCCGCCCATCAGTGTGGCGAAGATGATCGCCGCGCCGAGGGCGGCCGCGATCCGGCCGCTGGCGTCGCCGAGGACCTGCTCAAGTACGGCGACGACGGGCGCCTCGGAGAGCAGCGGGTCGTCGGGGGCGACGACGAGCTGCACGGCGAGGGAGATGCCCAGGTAGAGCGCGACGACGATGACGAAGGTGATGCCGATGACGAGGGGGAAGTCCCGCTTCGGATTGCGGTACTCCTCGGCGGTCGAGGCGACCAGCTCCCAGCCGGTGTACGCGAAGAACACCAGGCCCACGGCGGGCAGTGCGGTCAGCCACTCGGCCGGCGGCGCCAACTCGCCGTGCAGGGAGCCCGAGTCGACCATCGCCGGGGCGAAGGCGACCAGGGCGAGGAGCAGCAGCAGGCCGATGGTGACCGCCGACTGGATGCCGCCGGCCAGCCGGGAGCCGGCGGCCTGGAGCAGGCCGATGATCACCAGGTAGGCGAGGGCCACCCAGCCGCCGGCGCCGGCGTTGCCGAGGAGCGCGGCGACGTAGTTGCCGCCACTGATCGCCATCGCCGCCCCGCCGAACGCGCAGGCGCCGATGAGGATGACCGACGCGGCCGTGGAGCCGGGCGCGCCGAACGCGGCCTGGGCGAATCCCTGGACGCCGCCGGCGGTCGGGTAGCGGGCCCCGAGCCGTGCGAAGACGACGAGAAGCGGAAGGACCACGACGGCCGCCGACAGCCAGGCGTACACGGCGCTGGGGCCGACCTGGTCGTAGGCGAGACCCGGCAGGACGAGGAGTCCGCTGCCTATGATCATTCCGGTGGCGACGCCGACGCCCTTGGGGACGGTCAGGGTTTTGTGCAGCTCCGAACTCGCCGTTTCCGAAATGTTTTCCGGGGAGCCGGTTCGACCGGCGCCCGGCTTGTGCTCCTCGGACGTGTGTCCCTCATTCGTGACTGCCATTACCTCACCTGGGTGTGTGTGACCTTGCTCGCGGGCCCGACCAGCACGCGCTGGCCATCATGCGCGGCACGGAACCGGTGAGGGGAGTCCTTCTTGAGCCGCCAGGGCTCCGGAAGGGTCTGAATGGCTTGTTTCCAGTGGGAGCCGCTGTCCGAAGGACTGTTGGAGAGGGTGATGCCCTCGGCGAGGTCGAGCTCGAACCACATCACGACGGCGTGCGCGGCGCCGCTCTCCGCGGGGGTGATCTCGAACTGCCGCGCGGCCGGTTCGATGTCCTCGGCGAAGTCGAAGCGGAAGATTTCCACCGGCTCGGTGAGCGGGCGGTGCCGGTAGTTGGTGAGGGTCGTGGAGAAGTACTCGAGCGAGGTGAGTGAGGCGAAGGGGCTGAAGTCGAAGCCCTCCACCTCGGCAACGTGGTTGAGCGAGTGCAGCTCGGGGCTCTCCACGAACTGCGCGAAGAGGCGTCCCGAGCGGGGCAGGACGACCGCGTCGGGCGTAAGGAGTTCCCGCCGGGCGTGCTTCAGCGCGGGTACGGCGAACTCGCCGAGCAGCGCGCAGTCGAAGATCTCGGTGACCAGGACGTCGGCCCGGCGCGGCAGGTCCACGCCGACGCGCAGGTCGGTGGAGAAGCCGGAGACGACGTTGACGACGTCCGCGTACCCGTTCTTGGCGACGATCTCGCGAGCGGTCGCGGCGACGACGTCGACGGCCTCGACGGTGACGACCCGCTCGGCGCCCGAGCGGGCGGCGAGCAACGCGAGGAGACCGCCGCCGGTGCCGATGTCGAGCACCAGCTGGCCCTCCCCGACCACCTGCTGGATCGCCTTGGCGTAGGCCTGGTTGCGCTCGACGTCGTTCATCATGCCGAAGTGCCAGCGGGGGACGAGCGCACGGACCGCGCGGTTGATCTCGCGGCGGTAGTGCTCTCCGTCGGCGTCGCTCGCGTCGCAGCCGGCCGCGGAGCTGAACAGGTCGTAGGCGCGTTCGTACTGCCGCTGCGCCATGGCCTCCTCGCCGAGCGCGAGCAGCGTCCGGAAGGGGTCGGCGGCGCGGGCCGGGCGCTGGGGGGCGAGGAGATCGAGAGGGGCGTCCTGTGTGGTGGTGAGTTTCATGCCGCGTTCTCTCCCGCTTCGGAGGCTCGGACCATGGTGTGGACGGGGACGGGGGGTACGTCTCCGGCCGGGAGGTACACGGTGACGGTGTTCCCGACTCGTACGGAGGGGTGGGAGCGGTCGCAGAGCCGGGCGACGGGGAACGAGCCGCCGTGCCAGGGGCAGACGAGCCTTCCCTCCTCGACCTCGCCGAGGTGGAGCGGGCCGCCGCGGTGGGGGCACCGGCTGCTCAGGACGTGGAGGGCGTTGTCGCGTTCCATGACGAAGTAGATCTCGTCGCCGGCGACGAGCGCGTTGTGCTCGGTGCGGTCGAACTCCGCCCGGGTGCGCGGCTGTGCGGGGGCGGCGGCCGCCCCCTTCGGACGGGCGCTCACGCTTCCGGCCCGGTGGCGAGCTGGGTGCGGGACTCGGCCCGTACGCCGTAGAGCCGGCCGGCCGGGACGAGGACGGACTTGCCCTGGGGCACGCGCAGCGGGTCGCCGGTGGCGGAGGTGTACAGCAGGGCCTCGCCGCCGAGGACGTGGAGGCGGGTGGCGACCGGGGCGACCTGGGTGTCGAAGGGGCTGTGGTTGTCCAGCTCCACGACCTCTCCGACGGGCCCTTCGGCGGGGGCGTCGGAGAGCGCCGGATCCCAGGTGAGCTGGGAGAGCAGGTCGGCTCCCGCGAGGCGGTCGAGCAGCTGGATCTCCTCGACGCCCTGGAGCAGGCCCTTGACGGCGACGGGGCCGTGCTTGCGGGCGAGCGGGATGAGGAGGTCGTCGATGGCCATCCGGCCGTGGTGCTGGTCGATGTGGGCGTGCTCGTCGCAGTACCGGGTGTCGACGTCCTTGCCGTACACGTCACGGAAGACCTTGGTGAGGTCGCCGAACCAGGAGGCGAACGTGGCCTCCAGGAAGGCCATGGCGCCGATGTAGCGGAAGAAGCCGGTGCGGTTGCGGGTCGCCCAGTAGAAGTAGTTGTTGATCGCGATGGAGCTGGGCAGGTAGAAGAACCAGTAGTGGTGCGAGGTGGTCGCCATGCCGACGCTGGAACAGAGCTCCATGAACAGCGTGCTGTGCTTGGCCGGGAAGACCCCGTAGCCGAACTCGTCGACGAAGATCTTGAAGAGCTCGCTCTGCTCCGGCCCGAAGGCGCCGCCCAAGTTCTGCGACATGGCGGTGGCCTCGGTCAGGCCGTCGAGCGCCATCTGGACGATCTGGGTTCCCGCGGCCGTCTTGGGCGACTTCGCGGAGCGGATCGCGTCGAAGACGGGGCGGGAACCGGGGCTGTTGGCCAGGTCGACGGAGCGGCGCAGGTGGGCGCGGAGGGTGTCCTCGTCCCACTGGCCGGAGACGCCGACGGAGTCCTCCAGGAAACCGAAGGCGAATCGTTCCGCTTGGGGGCGGATCCGCTCGCCGGCGAGCCGGCTGTCGGAGTGGTAGAAGGCGTTGAAGTCGTCCTCGAAGTTGCGCAGTCCGGCGGCGGGCAGGAACAGCGCGTCGCTCTCGTAGACATTCATCAGGAGACGGTTCGCGAGCAGGCTCCGGTCGGAGGCGAAGGTCTCCTCGACGAGGGGGGTGCTCCAGTCGATCCCGGCGATGCGCTCGGGGTTCATGGGGCGGTGGTACGGGTTGTCCCTGATGAACAGTTCGCTGGTCGAGCGGAACTGCGAGGAACGGCTGTACCGGACGCTCTCCTCGGTCAGGTTGCCGAAGGCGCTTTCCGGGCTGGTGCTCGTGGTCATCGTGATCGTGCTCCTCCGTTACTCCACAGCGACAGGCGTGGTGACGCAGGCGATTGTGCGCAGGGGGATCTGAAGAAGGACTGAAATGTGTCTGGTCCACGTACTTCGGCGCTCGGGTTCTTCAGGCTCCGGGGCCTCGGAGGTGGGCGTCTTCAAGCAGCTGGGGGTGTGTGAAGCAACCCTCCAAGCAGAGCGCGGGGTGTGTGAAGAAACCCCACCTAGCGTCTGGCCAGGGCTTCCGGGCGGCAGTAGTAGTCCTGGACGCCCTCGCCGTGGAGCGGGGTCAGCAGGAGCGTCGCGCGGGCGGTGGTCTGGTCGGCGGAGGCCGCGCGTTCGTACGCGTAGATGCCGACGAGTTCGTCGAAGCGGTACGCGTCGGAGCCGCTGCGCTCGAGCAGCCCCACGTCGGCCAGGGCGTCGAGCCTTCGCCGGGCGGCCGCCGCGTCGCCGCCCGTGTAGGCGGCCGCGTCCACGGGCCCGACCGTCCCGGCCCCGGTCCTGCCGAGGGCCCGGAAGAGTCGGGCCGCCTCCGGGGTGAGGGAGAGGTAGCTCGCCTCCAGCGCGTGGCGCACGCTGGCCTCGCCGTCACCCTCGACGCTGAGGTGGTCGAGCCGGGTGCGCGGGTCCTCGTACCGTTCCGCCAGTTCCCGCGGGCACAGGTAAGGATCGGCGGCCATGGTCCCGGCGGCGATCCGGATGCTCAGCGGGAGCCGCCCGCAGTACTCGGCGAGCCGCTCCACCGTGGCCCGTTGTCCGGCGCAGCGCTCGGGACCGAGGAGGGCGACGAAGAGGTCGGCGGCGGTCCCCCGGTTCAGCGGGCGCAGTCCGACGCGTCGGGCGCCCTCGCGGGCGACGAGTCCGCGCTGGAGGCGGCGGCTGGTGACGATCACGACCGAGGGGCCGGGCGGGACGAGCGGGCGCAGCTGGTCGGCGTCGGCCGCGTCGTCGAGGAGGAGCAGCATGCGCCGGCCTCGCATCAGGGTGCGGTAGAGGGTGGCGCACCCTTCGAGGTCGTGGGGCAGCCGGTCATGTTCGACGCCGAGTCCCTGGAGGAGGCGGGCGAGTGCGTCGCAGGCGGATCGGGGGCCCGTCTCGCCCGTACCCCGGAGGTCGACGTACAGCTGGCCGTCGGGGAACAAGTCCGCGTACTCATGGGAGAGTTCCAGCGCGAACGCGGTCTTGCCGACACCGGCGGGTCCGTCGACGGTGAGGATCGGGGCCGTACTCCCCCACAGGGAGATGTCCTGGTCGAGCTTCTGCCTGGCCTGCTGGAGTTCCGTCTCCCGGCCGATGAAGACACGGGGTGTGGCGGGGAGCTGGTTCAGCGGTGAACCGCCGGTCACGGAGCGGGTGTTACGTCGGGACGTCGAGGTTTCCGGGGAGGCCGCGCGGAGGCGGGTGATCCGGTGCGGGCCGGTACGGAGGGGCGCGGGCCGGAGAGGCGCGGGCCGGGACGGCCGGGGCGAGGGGTTCACGGCGGGTGTCGTCGTCCGGCGCCGGCGTTCGGTGGGGACCTCGCCCGCCAGTATCCGCTCGTACAGCTCGCGCAGTTCCCGCCCGGGATCGATGCCGAGTTCCTCCCGGAGCATGGTCCGTGTCTCGTCGTACGCCTGGATGGCGTGGGCCTGTCGGCCGCACCGGGACAGGGCCAGCATGTGGAGGTGGCGCAGCCGTTCGCGCAGCGGCTCCTGGGCGATGGCCTCGGAGGAGGCGACGATGGCCGCGTCGAGGCGGTCGGCGGCTATCAGCCCGGCGATCCAGCCCTCGGTCGCCGCGAACCGCATCTCGCGCAGCCGGGTGCGTTCGAGGGCCGCGTACGGGCCGGGGATGCCGCTGAGCGCCTCGTCGCGCCACAGGCTCAGCGCCGACTCGAAGCGCTCGAAGGCGGCCGTGGTCTCGCCGGTCGACACCAGGTGGCGGGCCTCCTCGTAGCGGCGTACGAAGACGGCGGAGTCCACGGCCTCGGCGGGTACGCGCAGCTCGTAGCCGCCGGTGCGGGAGACGATGAAGGCGCCGGACTCCCGGCTGCCGCGGTCCGGTTCGAGGGTCCGGCGCAGCGCGGCGACATAGGTGTGCACGGCGTTGGCGGCCGAGGCCGGGGCGTCGCCGCCCCAGAGCGCGTCCACGATCTGGGCGCGGCTGACCACGGCTCCTCTCCGGCCGGCGAGGATCGCGAGGACGGCCCGTTGCTTGGGCGGGCCGACGGCGAGTTCCCGGTCGCCCCGCCAGACGCGGAGGGGGCCGAGCAGGTGCAGGGCAAGGCGGTGCTTCGGTTCGGACATACGCCATCACTCCAGGACCGGGCGTCGACGACTGGGAACGTTGACCGGTGGTTCAGGCGGTGGTGCCCGCGCGCGTTCCCGGATACCTCCGGGACGGCCGATGACCTCGAACACTCCTTGTGACACACGACTGCATGACGCAGATCCTCCCCCGTGACCCCGTGACCCCGTGTACCCATGAACGGCGCATATTCCCGAAGCAAGATGCGACCGCAGGTGACAAGCACGCTAGTTCGCCCGGCGCACGGCCGAAAGTTCACACTCGGCCGTGGTTCCATTCCACTAAATATCGGGCCAATGGGCGGCGGAATGGTGAAGCGCCACCGAAAGTAGTGGCGGTCTTTTCGCGGTAACTCGCCATCAATCGAGACATCGGGAGAGTGCGGGCACCCCTGTCGAGGGCTCTCCGGGATGGCTCGATGACGCCCCTTGGCCGAGAGAGTTCGCACAGATCTCCGTTCGGATCCGGCCAGAGGGAGGCGGGGTGGCAGGACGGCGCGGGCGGAAGCACGCGCACGTGTCCGGGAGTTGGCCGGGGAGGCGGCGCCGGATGCCGACGGGCAGGTGACCGTGGACCTGGACGGTGTGCTCGTGCTGGCCCACTCCGGCAAGCAGGACGCCGCCCCGACCTGGAAGAAGACCTCAGGACACCACCCGCTCAAGAGCTTCACCGATCACGGAAGCGTCGGCACCGGGGAACCGGTGGCCGCTCTGCTGCGGCCCGGCAACGCGGGCTCCGACACCGCAGCGGACCACATCACCGCGACCCGGCTCGCCCTGGCCCAGCTGCCGAAGCGACACCGGCGCGGACGGAACACGCTCATCCGTACTGACTCCGGTGGCGGGACGAACGAGTTCGTAGCCTGACTCGCCCAGCGCGGACGGTGGCTGTCGTACTCGGTCGGCATGACCACCACAGAACGGATTCACCAAGCCGTCCTGAAGGTTCCCGGCCCGGCCTGGACGGCGGCGGTCGAGCCCGGCGGCGAGATCCGCGACGGTGCCTGGGTGGCCGAGCTGGACTAGGACTGCCTCGGGGCTGGCCGAAGGGGCTGCGACTGATCGTCCGCAAGGAACGGCCCCACCCCGGCGCTCAGTTGTGCATCACCGATGCAGACGGTCTGCGGCTCACCTGCTTCGCCACCAACACCACCGAGGCCTCCGGCTCCGCCTCTTCTCCGCAGCCGCCCAACTCGCCATCACCGCCCGCCGCCGGCACCTGAAATTCGCCCGCCACTGCCCCTGGACGAACCTGATCGCCGACGCCCTGACACGGCTCGAAACTCTCCCGAACCCCGGCTGACCAGCACGTTCCCGTCCCCGCAAGCAGAGCTGCCCCGACCGGAGCCGTGGAACCCGGCGCCAGCCGACGCGACAGCCGGACCACCGACCCCTGCCCGCAATCAAACTCGATCTTTCGTGACGGTCCGCCGGAGAAACCGCCGGACCGTCACGAAAGATCGAGGCTAGGATCGAATGGATCAGCAGACCATCCGGTTGTATCTGCTGCTCCGCGTCTCAAGTGCGAATGGCAGGTACGGTTTGATGCACACGACAGAGCTGACGGAAGCCCATATCGAGGATGCCGGCAACATCTTGGTTGCACCCTCGACGCTGCAGGATCATGACTTGGTCAGGAACTTCTTCGGTTCCACCATCACGCCAGATGACCTTGCTTCCGGCTCGCCCGACCTCGCACAGAAGACGGTCTACCTGTGTGGCGACCTGTCAGGGATCAGTAGTCACCAACTAGATGAGGCGGCCCGGGTATTCGTCATCCGAGAGCTATCACACGGTTACCACGAGAACGTCGAGAAACCATGGAGCCTCATCAGCCTCGGTCGTGTTCCCATCCGCGTACACGGCGCCGGCGTGTACTACCGCCGATTCTTCGACCTCGACGGCGATCAGTTCGGACGGATCCGCTCGGAGCACGAGTTCCAGTCCCTGACCGAGTCCACCAAACCTGGAACAGCCCATCGCAGCGGAATCTATCTGACACCTATCACCCGAAGTGGTGACGAGCTGCATTTCCGACTTCTCCGGTGCTCCACGAATCTCTCAGGGCCGACCGAGGGCTTTCGCCCGACCGACACGCACATCGTCGATGATCTGAACCGCGAGGCCGCCGCCGTCTTCCGGAACCAGGCACCGCTCAATCACGTCCTCGCCCAGATCTACCGCAACACCCTTGCCACGAACGAGCGCAAGCAGTCCAAGGCCAAGATCTCGGCCCACGCCGACAAGACCAAGGACATGCCGGTCAACGGCATCATGGCCTTCTGCACCTTCTACGACGAGCTCGACAATCTGCAGCCCCTGCCCGGAGACGGATTCGACTACGGTGTGCAGGGTGCGAGCGGGCTGACCAGACTCCACTTTCGCCTCAAAGAGCCGACCGAAGAACGCGACGGGGCCGCGCTCCCCGTCCAATTCTCCCTGACTCTCTATCCCGGCTCTGTGTTCTTCATGCCACTGTCCACCAACCGCCTGTACACACACGAAATCCGGCCTTCAGCATTGGACGCCAAGTTGCTCCCGACCCGCATGGGATACGTGGTGCGCTGTTCGAGCGCCGAGGCCGTTCACAAGAACGGCCACACGTTCCTCAAGTCGGCCGGAGAATTGGTGAGGCTGGGGCAACCCACACCGGAGGGCATGGACGAGCTGCGGAAGCTGTACGCCGAGGAGAACAAGACCTCGTCCTTCATTGATTACGACGATAAATTCCTCTTCAGTATGAACACGGGAGACTACGTTGCGCCCCGAGCCTAGGTTCGCGGACGAGATCCTCTCGCACTCCTTGCCGACCGAGGAGAATCTCTTTGAGGAGCTGTCCGCGTCGGCACGCCTGGAAGACGTGGGGAAGGGCCGGCGAGGCGCTGTCCTCACCAGGGTCGACGAGGCGGGTGGCGTGCCTCTCGTACGCACCACCTCTCAATACAGCAGCCCGACGCAACGTTTCCGGGCAGTGCACGAATGGCTGGCGCAACAGATCCAAGAGCGTGCGTCGCTTTCGGTCGGCTTCAACAACGCGCTCATCGAGAGCTACACGAACGCATACAGAACCATGGGCGGCCATTCCGACCAAGCTCTCGATCTGGCCGATGAGTCGTTCATCGCCGTCTTCTCCTGCTACCAGCATCCCGAAGCGAGCCCGCCGAGAAAGCTGATCTTCGAATCAAAGGGATCCGAAGACGAGAGATTCGAGATCTCTCTCACCCACAACAGCATCGTCGCGTTTTCTGTCGAATCGAATCGGAGACTCAAGCACAAGATCGTACTCGACGCGCCCGCTCAGGCCGCGGACAACCAATGGCTGGGCATAACGTTTCGAACGTCGAAAACCTTCGTTCAGTTCCGGGACGGACATGCACACCTTCCGCAGGGTACGCGCCTCATGCCGGCCGATGATGAGCAGAGGCGTGAGTTTTACCAGCTACGGCGCCGTGAGAACAACGAAACAGACCTCAGCTACCCCCTGCTGACCTACACGATCAGCGAGAGCGACCTGATGCCGCCCGTCTGACGTGAGGGATTGTGAATACCGCCGTTGATGGGATACGGAGAAAGGACCACACCGCCGCACATCTCCTTACCAGGAGAGCTGAGCAGCGAGGGAATCCGCGATGACGACCATCGACGTCGAGACGACCGAACCGTCGGACTTAGCCTCGATCTTTCGTGACGGTCCGTCGGCTTCTTCGGCGGGCCGTTTCGGTTGTTCGGGTCGGTGGCGGGCACGCTGATGGCCCGGCTGTCG
>NZ_JBIRMW010000037.1:0-9683 GCF_044331325.1 Streptomyces sp. NPDC017246
CTGGGCTGCTCCCAGATGCACGTCTCCCGCCTGCTCTCGCGCACCATCAAGAGCCTGCGCCAAGGCCTGCTCGCAACCGGCTGACCCGGCCCACCAACCACGCGCCCACCTCCTCGTGCCGAACCGTCGGCGGAGGCCGCACATCGATCCGGCGTGCTCTGAAGCATGCACCCGGGGTGGGCAGGCTTCAGTACGTCTGTTCGGGAAAAGGTGTTTGGCGGCGCCGGATCGGTGCAGGCGAAGAATGACGAAATCCCGACCACGAACCACCCAGGCCACGCATCACTCAGGCCACGAACTGGAGGCGCATCATGGGCATCATCGCGTGGATCCTCATCGGCCTGCTGGCCGGCGCGATCGCGAAGGCTCTCATGCCGGGCAGGGACCCGGGAGGCATCATCATCACCATGCTCATCGGCATCGCCGGCGGCCTGCTCGGCGGCTGGCTCGGCAAGGTGGTCCTCGGCGTCGACGCCATCGAAGGATTCTTCGACCTCTCCACCTGGATCGCCGCCATCGCCGGCTCGGTGATCCTCCTGGTCCTCTACCGCCTCGTCACGGGCAACCGGCGTCGCCACGCCTGACCCCCAGCCCGTCACACCGGAGAAGGCACCTCTCGGCACCTCTTCCCCCTCGGGGGCAGAGGTGCCGTCCGCGTGTGCGGCGGCGTACGACGTGGCGGCGGGAGTGAGCGGGGGCGGGGCGGGGACAGGGTCGTACGATCCCGCCGTACGCGGTGTGGACCGGGATCGGGGCGGCCGGGACGCGACCGAGGGGCGTCCACCGGCGGTCGCGTCCTCGGGCCGTACCCCGGCCCCCTGTTCATGAGGCGAACTCCTGCTCCGAGTGGAGTCCGTGAGTGGTGCGTCCGCCATCGCCGACGCAGGCTGGCGTACGCCGACGTCGGACCATCCGGCGGGCGGCCATGCCCACGCGCCCCGTCGCCGAGCGGCCGGGGACATCCGAGAGACGGGACCACATGGCGGAACAGATGATCGGTCCGGACGACCCGCCGTCCGTTCGAGGGACCGGCAGGACCGTTCGGCGCCCGAGGGCGGGACAGACCCGCCCGCAGGGGCGCCCCCACCCCGCACGCACCAGGACGGCGCTCGTCGCGGCCGGCCTGGCCGCGCTCGGCGCGCTCGCCCCCACCCCGAGCAGCGCCCTGTCACCCCCCGGCGAAGTGCCCCGGCCGGGGTACCCGGCACGGTTCGTGCCCGGTCCGTGCCCGGAGGCGCCGGAGCCGATCCCCGGGCGGTGCGGGTTCCTGGAGGTGCCCGAGAACCGCACCCGTAAGAAGACCAGGACCATCCGGACGACCGTCGTGATCATTCCGGCCACCTCGGCCAAGCCCGCCACGGACCCGGTGGTGTTCATGGAAGGCGGGCCCGGCGGCGACGCGATCGGGGCCATCCCCTTCCTGATCGCCTCCCAGGTGAACCGGGACCGGGATCTGATCGTCATGACGCAGCGCGGCGCTCTCCACTCGCAGCCGAACCTCGCCTGCCCGGAGCTGGACCGGTTCAACGCGACCGCGGTGGGTCTGCCCTACGACGCGCCGTCCACCGGACGAGGGCTGGTGCGCGCGGCGAAGGAGTGCCGGGACCGTCTCACGGCGGAGGGCGCCGACCTCAGCGCGTACAACACCACGGAGAACGCGGCGGACTTCGCCGCCCTGCGCGAGGTCCTCGGCATCAAGAAGTGGAACGTCTACGGGTACTCGTACGGCACCGACCTCGGCCTCACCTATCTGCGCCGCCATCCCAAGGGCGTCCGCTCGCTGGCGATCGACTCGGTCGTGCCGCCGCAGACCGTGAGCCTGCCGTGGGCCTGGGACAGTGCGGGGGAGGGGATCAACGCCATCTTCACCGCATGTGAGGCCCAGCCCGCCTGCGCATCCCGCTACCCGCACCTCTCCCGCACGCTCACCGAGCAGGTCCGGCGGCTGGAGGCGAACCCCCTGACGCTGACCGTACCGCCGCCCGGTGGCGGAACCCCGGTGAAGGTCGTCCTCGACGGGGGCGCGCTGGTGAACCTGCTGGTCGCCAACGGCCGACTCGTCCCGTCCGCCGACGTCCCTGCCGCGCTCCACGAGCTCGCCGGCGGCAATCCGGAACGCCTCGCGCGCGCCCAGGCGGCCGGCGCGACGCCCGCCGTCGGAGAATTCGCCCACGGGCTCACACACTCGGTGGCCTGCGCCGAATGGGCGCCGGGCCACTCGAAGCGCGACGTGCTGAGGGCCGGTCGGCGAGTCTTCCCCGGTTTTCCGGACTCCGTACTGGCCCACGCACCGCAGCTTCCCTTCGAGCACGACCTGTGCCGCGCCTGGAACGTACCGGACCGCACCGCGGTCCAGCGGATCGCCACCCACAGCAACGTGCCCGCGCTCATCATCACCGGGACCTTCGACGCGAAGACCGGCGCGAGCTGGGGGCCGTTCGCCGGCCGCACCCTGCCCCGTTCGACCGCCGTGGTGTTCCCCGGGATCACCCACTGGGCGGTGCCCCAGGAGCCCTGCGCCGCGTCGGTCCTGCTCTCCTTCCTGACCCGGCCGACCGCGCCCGACACCGGCTGCGTGGCAGGTGTCGTGCCCAAGCCGTTCACGATCATCCCCTGACCCGGAGGACGCACGATGTCCCCTCGCACGCCCCCCCGCCGGCACCCCGCCCGGCGGCTCCCGGCGACGCTGGCAGGAGCCACGGCCGGCGCCCTCGTCGTCGGTCTCGCCGCGATGCCCGCGCACGCCGAGTCCGGCACCGACCGCCCGATCGGCACGGTCGCCCGTACGGTGGGCGACGCCCGCTTCGAACCAGGACCCTGCCCGAGGACGGCGGACCCGGTCCCCGATCTCGCGCGTGCCCGCTGCGGCACCCTCACCGTGCCCGAGAACCGTTCCGGGACGAAGGGACCCGAGGGTCCCGACGGACCCAGGGCCCACGGGGGACGCCGGATCACCCTCGCCGTCGCGATCATGCCCGCGAAGTCCAGCAGACCGGCGCGTGACCCGATCGTGTGGCTCGCCGGCGGACCCGGCGACGACGCCGTCTCCGAGATCCCGATGGCGCTCGCCGGCAACCTCGACCGCGACCGTGACGTGATCTTCATGTCCCAGCGCGGCACCTACTCGGCCGACCCGGAGCTCACCTGTCCGAACATCGACGAGTTCAACGCCCGTGCCCTCGGCCTCGTCTCCAACGCGCCGTCCACCGGCCGTCTGCACGTCGCCGCGACCCGGGCCTGCCGCGACCGGGTGGACGCCCGGGGCGCCGACCGCAGCACCTATGACGACATCGAGAGCTCGGCCGACTACGACGCCCTGCGCAAGACGCTGGGCGTGAAGAAGTGGAACGTCTTCGGCATCTCCTACGGCACCCACCTCGCTCTCAACTACATGCGCCTGCACCCGAAGGGCATCCGCTCGGTTGGCATCGACGGCGTCCTGCCGCCGTCCCTCGCCGGCGGGGCCGTGACCTGGAAGGCAGCACGAGAGGGTTTCGACGGCCTGTTCAAGGCCTGCGAGGAGCAGCCCGCCTGCGACAACCGCTACCCGAACCTCAAAGCCACCTTCCTCCGACTCGTCAGTGAGCTGGAGGCCGACCCGGTCACCACGACCGTGACGGTCCCGGTCCACCCGGAGCCGGTGACGGTCGTGCTCGACGGGGGCAACCTGGTCGCCTGGCTGACCTCGGCCACCCACGTGGCGGCCGGAGTGCCCCGCTCCATCGACGAACTCGCCCACGGCAACCCGCAGCGGATCGCCGAGCAGCTCGCCGGCGGCAAGTACAGCCCGCAGGCCGTCGGAAGGGTCGCTCACGGGTTGGTCTACGGCATCTTCTGCAGTCAGTGGACACCGTACGAGAGCCGGGCCGACATCGTCCGGGGCGGGCGCCGCGCGTTCCCGTCGTTCCCCCGCTCGATGCTGGCCAACGCACCGCAGCTCGCCTGGCTCCACGACGACTGCCGCGCCTGGGACGTCCCCCCGGCGCCCGCCTGGATCCGGGACGTGACCCGCAGCGACATCCCGACCCTCGCCCTGTCCGGCGGCTTCGACGCCCAGACCGCGCCCAGCAACGGGGCCTATGTGGCCCGTACGCTGAGCCGGTCCCATGCCGTCACGGTTCCGTACGTGGCCCACGTGGTCTTCGCCGACTCGCGCTGCGCGCAGACGATCACCACCTCGTTCTTCGACGACCCGGCCGCGCCGGACACGCGGTGCCTGGCGGGCCTTCAGCCGCCGCAGTTCGAGATCGCGCCGTAGGCGCGCTCGGCGCCGCATCCGAGACGCCCCCACCGCCCGGCCACCGCTCGCATCGGAGCGGGGGCCGGGCGGTGGCCGTGCGCGGCGAGGTCAACGGCGGTGGCGTACGACGAGTTCCTCACGAGGCGCCTGTGTCCGATGGGGCTCCAGGGGCGCCATGCGCCCATCTGAGCCAAAAAGAGGGTGCTCCGCGGCGCGGTTAATGGCCGGGTGCCATCCTGCCTCGCCCTGTCGGGACCTCTAGCATTCGACCAGTCCCGCTCACATCGGCGAGATGGCCGGACAGACCACATGCTCATGATAGTTCAACCATTGCCGGTTGGACTACCCCGCTGCGTACCACCGGTTTCCCGATCGACGGCGGTACGTCTCCACCGCGGTACCTCACCACCGCAGTACGTCTCCACCGTGGTTCGTCTCCAACGTAGTTGGTCGCCACGGCAGCACGTCTCCACCGCACCAAGCCTTCAGGTCCGTGACGGCCGCCACCCCTGCGCGTGGCGTGCCGCATCCCAGCCCGCGGCCGGACGCACCCGTGCGTCCGCGTCCGCCGGGAACCGAAGCACCGGATGGGAGAACGTCATGAGAATTCCCCTGCTCGTGAGCGGGGCGGTCGCCGCCCTGTTCGCCTCGGCCCTGCCCGCGCACTCCGGCCCGTCGTCGATCGTCGACCCGCCGCCGGACAGGATCGTCATCGACATCGCCACCGTGAACGGATCCGGCTGCCCCCTGGGCACCGCCGCCATCGCCGTGTCCGAGGACAACACCGCCTTCACCGTCACCTACAGCGAGTACCTCGCACAGGCCGGCGGCGGAGCCCCTCCCACGGCCGCACGCAGAAACTGTCAGCTGAACCTCCTCGTACACGTGCCGCAGGGCTTCACCTACGCGATCGCCAGCGCCGACTACCGGGGCTACGCCTCGCTCCAGCGCGGAGCGAGCAGCACGGAGAAGGCCTCGTACTACTTCCAGGGCTCGCCGAACACCGCCTCCCGCACGCACGCCTTCCGGGGTCCGTACGAGGACAACTGGCAGGCGACGGACGACACCGACTGGGCACAACTGGTGTGGGCGCCCTGCGGCGTGCAGCGCAACTTCAACATCAATACCGAACTCCGGGTGACCGCCGGCACGTCGAACCCGAGCACCACCAGCTACATGACCATGGACTCCACGGACGGTGACATCAGCACCGTCTACCACCTCGCGTGGAAGGAGTGCCCGGCCGGCTGACGCACGCGGCGGCCGCGGCGTACCGACGCGCCCGGCCGCCGACCGACTCCGACCGGCGCGCGACGCGGAGGGAGCGGCTGTCGCGGGTTCGCACGGCCGGCCCCTGACTCCCGCGGCCGTAGCGCCGACAGGCGATCTCTCTCCCACGCCGGAACCACGCCGATGTACGTCTCACTGAGGAGCTCCGACCTCCGCGTAGTACTTGAGGACTACCCGGTGCCCGTACGGAGACGGACATTGCCGCCGACGGGGAACCTGGGCCTGCGACAACCGTCTTGATCCCCGCGTCGGCTTGATCGTCGAGTCGACCGGAGGAGGTTCTGATGGCAGGTCAGGTGACGGAGAGGCCGGCGATGGCGTCGGCGCCGGAGTACCAAGGGGCGCTGGGGTCGCTGTCGGTGAACGCCTCCCTGCCCGAGGTGCTCGCCCGGGGCCTCGAGGAGCTCCGGGCCGCGGAGGAGGCCGGGGACCTGCGGGAAGCGGCGCGCTGCGGGCTGGCCGTCGCCGAGGCGTGCCGTCGGCTCGGCCGGATCGAGGAGGCCGACCTGGCGTGGAAGGCGAGCTACCGGGCGGCGCGTTCGGCCGGTCACGAGGGTGCCATGGCCTGGGCCTTGTGGAGCGGCGGCACGCTGGCCCGGCAGCGCGGTGCGCTCAGGCTGGCGTACCGCCTGCTGGGACTCGCGGCCGAGGCGGGGGAGCGGGGCGGGGACGTCGTCGTACGGGGCTACTCGCTGGCGGGGCTCGCCGAGACCGGGCGCATCCAGGGCGACTACGAGGCGGTGGGCAGGCTGCACGAACAACTGCTGGCCGAGGCCCGCCGCCGCGGTGAGGCCCGGCACACGGTGTGGGCGCTGGAGGGCATAGCGCAGATGCACCGCAACACCGGCCGCTACGACGAGGCCCTGGCCCTCTTCGAGGAGGCGGCCGAGACGGCGTCACGCGCCGAGGACCGGCGCGGGTGGGCGTGGGCCCTTCGGGGCATCGCCGACGTGGTGTCCGTGCGCGACGGCGACGTGGAGCGCGCCCTGTCCCTGCTGTCGCAGGCCGAGGAGGCGTGCCGGGAGATACGGCTGGCCAGCGCGCTCGCCTACAACCACAAGATGCGCGGCAACGTGCTGTACAGGGCGGGCCGCTACCCGCAGGCCCGTGAGCTGTACGCGCAGGCACTGGAGGAGTTCCGCGAGATGGAGGAGCCGCGAGGGACGGCACTGTCGAGGCTGGGACTGGTCAAGGCCGAAGCCCGGCTGGGCCGAGAGGCCGCACATACCGCCGCCGAACTGGCGGAACTCCGCACGAGGCTGGACCACATCGGGCTGCGGCACGCCCGGGACATGGTCGACAAGGCCGCGGCCGAGCTGGGGGTCGGGCCGCTGCCCGACCGCACCGGAGACGGACCGGGGCCGGCCGGACCGGTGCTGCCGGCGGTCGGGGCGGAAGCCCTGCGGAAGGCCGACGTGGAGGGGCTGAGGTGAGCACCCTCCCGACGTCCGCCCGCGCGGTCTGCTCGCTCACCGGCGCGCCGGGAGCCACGGCCGTGACCGCGCCGAGTATCCCCCGTGTCCACGAGGCCTCGGCGACCGCTGTCCTGCGGCGGTCCCGTGACCTGGTCCGGCCCGCGCTGGTGGAGGCGGTGGGCCGCTTGCACCCCTGGACCGGTGAGATGGCGGCGTACGGGCTGGGCTGGGCCGATACGGCCGGAACACCGGACCCCGGCGGATCCGAGGGCAAAGGAGTGCGACAGGCCCTCGCCGTGCTCGGGGCCGAGGCCGTCGGGGCGGACGGCGCCGACGCCGTCCCGGGCGCCGTGGCCGTGGAACTCGTCCACACCTTCTCCCTGCTCCACGACGACATCATGGACGACGACGCGCTGCGCAGGCAGCGGCCCGCGGTGTGGAAGGCCTACGGGACCGGCCCGGCCGTCCTGACCGGCGACGCGCTCCTGGCCCAGGCCGTGGCAAGCCTGGCCGAGGTCCCGGGCCCCCGCACGGCGGCCGCGGTCCGGTGCCTCTGCGCCACCCTGACCACGCTGGTGTCCGGTCAGGCGGAGGACCTGCGCTTCGAGGACCGCCCCTGGTCCGGACCCGGCGCGGTCGAACCCGAGCAGTACCGGACCATGGCGGAACACAAGACCGGCGCCCTGCTGGGCTGCGCGCTCGCGCTCGGCGCGATCCTCGGCGGCGCCCCCGACAGGACGGTGGCCGCCCTCGATCGAGCCGGGCGCCATCTCGGACTCGCCTTCCAGGCGGTGGACGACATCCTCGGCATCTGGGGCGACCCGAGAGTGACGGGAAAACCCGTCCACGCCGACCTCAGGCAGGGCAAGAAGACGTACCCGGTCCTCGTCGCGATGGCCGGCGGAAGCAAGGCCGCGTACGAACTCGGGGCGCTGCTCACCTCGGGCCGGCGGATCGACGGCGAGACCGCCGAACGGGTGGCGGCGCTCGTGGAGGAGGCCGGCGGACGGACCGCGACCCGTGAGGAAGCCCGCCGACACCTGGACACGGCCCGCCGCGCTCTGCGCGAGGCGTCGCTGACGCCCACAGCCGCACGGGAATTGGACGTGCTGTTCACCCACCTGCTCGACCGCACGTGGTGATGCCGGGCGGCACATGACGCCCGCCTGCGTACGCCAGGAGGCACGCGCCGCTGAGGGCGGAGGGCCGCCGCCGACGGCGCACGGGTGCGATCACGCTCAGGAGGAGTCGCGGACCCCGCGAGGAATCACCAGGTCCGCCAGGAGCGCCTGGCCCGGCCGCAGGCCGGTCCAGGCGCCGTGCCAGGTCAGGACGGCGATGGCGGACGTCGGGAACTTGGTCCGCACACGGTCCAGGGCGTCCTCGCCCGTGCTCACCGCACGGGCCGTCCCCTCCGCTCCCATGTCCGCAGGGGCAGCCCCGTCCGCCCTGTCCGTACCGGCCGCGAGCAGCAGGACCAGGTCTTCGAGGCCAGGGTTGTGCCCGACCAGGAGCAAGGTCGTCACCTCGTCGGGTACGCCGTGGAGGACGTCGAGCAGGTCGGCGCCGTCCGCCCCGTACAGCCGCGGATCGTGGACGGTCGGTGTCGGCGCGGGGCTGACCAGCTCCGCGGCCGCCAGCTCCCAGGTCTGGCGGGCGCGCCGGGCGGGGGAGCACAGGACGAGGTCGGGCGGACCGCCGTTCTCCGCCAGGAAGCGCCCGGCGGCCGGGGCGTCGCGCAGGCCGCGCGGGCCGAGGGGACGGTCGTGGTCGGCGACCCCCTCGGGCCAGGCGCTCTTGGCGTGCCGCATGACCAACAGGCGGCGAGGCCGGACGCCGGCGGAGCCGACGCGTTCAGGGTTCTCGGTCGAGGGCTGCACAACCTGGAGCGTACGGGCCGGGCCGGCACACGGCCATCAACGCTAGGGGTACGTCCGCACGTCGTGGTCGTTGTTGCGGGCTTGTTCCCCCACGAGTTCAGGCAGGACGCCCGTCTATGGCGCGGACGACGGACGGGGATGACCTGACGTCCGGGGATGTCCTCGGCCTTGAGAGGCCGGGCCGGGGAGCAGGTCAACTCCGCCGTAGCGTGCCGCAGTAACCGGCTTGACGGGTGCTGGCAGAATGCTGCGCATGACTGCATTCCGAAAGGCCTATGCCGCGTAGACGGCCGGGTGCGCTTCGCACCGGACACCTTGCGCGGCCACGTCGATGGGACAGGCCGCCGCCGGGACGGATCCACGGACTGTCCACCCGCACCAGCATCGCGATCCACCGCGTCGAAGAAGTCGGCTCGAGCTACCTCTACCCGGGTGCCATCGACCGAGCACTGCGACGGTACGAAGAGTTCCTCGGGCCGCCGGGACGCAAGCCCCTCTACCCGGAGGTCGAAGACTGCGGCTGCCCGGGTCACGCCCTCGAAGATGTCCGCCGCGCCCGAGACCTCCTCGAAGACGTCCTCGTCCACCTGCCCCCTCGACCTCGCGCCGAGCTGAGGCGCCGAACGGCGACCCTGGACCGCGTATACCTCCAGCGCACGCTGCCCGATCCCTTTGCCGACCGACGGCCCTGGAACGCCGAAGTGTGGTGGTACCGCCGCCTGTACACACCCAGTGGTGGCTAGCTTGACTCTGTCGGGAATCTTTGAAGGTCCCGGTCAGGTTCCCAGGGCTCGCCAGGACTTCGGCCGGGGTATCTCGCGCTGGTCGAGGTAGTGCTGGAAGGCAGTCGGTCGGCGG
>NZ_JBIRMW010000038.1:0-8152 GCF_044331325.1 Streptomyces sp. NPDC017246
GGCCCTGCCTTCATGCCCACGACCAGCCGCGATCACCCGATCGAGACTCCCGTTCGACACACACCCCTCAAGATCGGAACGACAACAGCTACTGACAGGAATGCGGACGGGCGGGCGCCTTGCCAGCGCCCGCCCGAGGGGTCATGAGAGCGACGGCAGAGGGGACCTGGCACCTATCGCGTCCTGCCAGAGCTCTGCGCTCGGATCAGTTGTGGTCTTTGCGGCGGGAGTCACCGCGCCGAAAAGCTCCGAGGCTCCATTGAGTCAGCAAGAAGATGGTGGGGACGGCCACCACGTGCAGTATGGGGAAGTCACCGCCAAACTTGACGGTGAGTATGGCCATCCCTGCGCAAGCGAGAAGCAGGTAAGGGGGCTTGAAGACGCTGCCGACGGCGATCTCCACGCGGTGGAATCCCCGCGCTTCGTTGATGCGGTGCCAGTCTGACGGTGACATGACGTCAGCGTAGTCCGTGAGACCGTGTCGACGTAATAGATGGCCTCCGGGGGCGAAGTGGCGGCTTGCCGCCGGCCAGCGAATCATCAGGCGGCTGCGGCCTTGCGTTTGGCGGTGGTGCTGGCGAGGCGGAAGGACTGGGTGCCGGTCTCGATGATGTGGGCCTCGAAGGTGAGCCGGTCGACGATGGCCTGGCAGAGACGCTTGTCGGTGAAGGTCTGGTCCCACTCGGTGAACGGCCTGTTCGATGCGATCGCGATCGCGTGCCGTTCCTCGCGTTCCGTGAAGATCTGGAACAGCAGCTCGGCGCCGTGCCGGTCGAGCTTGACGTAGCCGAGCTCGTCCAGCTATGCGGATATCCGCATAGCTGGACCTATGCCGACACCGCGACTATGCCGAAGCTGTGCGAGTAGGTCCGCTCCTTCGTGGGGTTTCGGCTGTTCATGGCTCTGCATAGTTTCTGTTCCGGGCAGCCTCGGGTGCGAGGGGGCAGGGGGCTCCCGCGAGGGGGTGGCGATGCCGTTCGGAAGTGCGCGTCGGAAGGCGGGTGTCCTGACCGGGCAGGTCGAGGGCTACCGGGCATGGCTGGCGGAGCGCGGGTACACGAGCCTGACCGTCAGGAACATGCTCAAGGATCTGGGGCAGGTCGGCCTGTGGCTTTCCGGGCAGGGCCTTGATGCCGCTGATCTAGACGAGAAGCGGGTGGACCAGCACCTCTCCGATCTACAGAGGGCGGGTCGTCGTCGGGTGGCTGGGCCGCGCGGCATGGTCCCGCTGCTGATGTTCCTTCGTGAGGCCGGGGTGGTGCCAGTGCCGCAGATGACGCCCTCGCCGACGGAGGCTCTGCTGGAGCGGTACCGGTGCTGGATGGAGTCCGAGCGTGGCCTGTCGGCGTCGACGATGATGCGCTACGGGAACACTGCCCGACGCTTCCTGGCCGATCAGGCGAAAGGCGATGGGGAGTTCGCGCCGGAGGGCCTGACGGGGGCGGATCTGAACGCGTTCCTGCTGCGGGAGTGCACCAGGGTCTCGGCAGGCTCGGCGAAGGGGCGGGTTGCCGAGCTGCGGTCGCTGATGCGGTTCCTGCACCTGCACGGCGTCATCCCGACGAAGCTCGGCGGCGCGGTGCCTCCGGTGGGCGGATGGCGCTTCGCCTCTGTGCCGCCGACGATGGCGGTCGGCGACGTTCAGCGGCTGCTGGACCACACTCCGCGCGAGGGGACGGTCGGCGTCCGTGACTACGCGATCCTGATGCTGGTGGCCAGGCTCGGCCTGCGCTCGATCGAGGTGGCCCGGCTGCTGCTGGACGATGTGGACTGGCGATGCGGCGAGATCGTGGTCCGGGGCAAAGGACGCCGTGAGGACCGGCTCCCGCTGCCCGCCGACGTCGGCGAGGCCATGGTCGCCTACTTGGACGGTCCCAGACCGCATCTGAAGGACCGCCACGTGTTCTTGACCTGCAGGGCTCCGCGCGGGCCGATCCGGGCGGACCTGGTCGGCGACGTGGTGGAGAGAGCATGTCTGCGGGCCGGCGCTTCCAAGGTCGGGCCGCACCGGCTGCGTCATGCTCTGGCCGCCGACATGCTGCGTCACGGCGCCGGTCTCACCGCTATCGGGCAGGTGCTCCGGCATCAGGACCTGGCCACGACCGCGCTCTACGCGAAGGTCGACTTCATCGCACTGCGCGCGGTCGCCCAGCCGTGGCCCGGGACGGAGGCGGTGTGACCGATCTTCACCAAGCCCTCGACGACTACCTGTGGCTCCGCCGTTCGCTGGGGCACCAGATGGCTGAAGCCGCTTACCTGCTGCCGGACTTCGTGACCTTCATGGACCTCCGCGGCGAACAGACCGTGACCATCGCCGCCGCACTGGAGTGGATGAACAGCCGCGAGCCCGAGGTGATCACGACGGTCAGCCCTCGTCGGATCACCGCTGTTCGCGGGTTCGCTCGCTACCTGAGCGGGATCGACCCGGCAACCGAGGTGCCGCCGCTGGGGCTGGTGCCGTACAACCGGCGCCGTGGCCAGGTCTTCCTCTACTCGGACGCCGACATCGCAGCAATCATGGCCACGGCCAAGGAGACGATCCCGCAGCCGCTGCGGGCGGCGACCTATGACACGCTGATCGGGCTGCTGGCCTCCTCCGGCCTGCGCATCGGCGAGGCCATCAAGCTGGACCGCGACGACATCGACTGGAACCAGGGTGTGCTGCACATCCGCGAGTCCAAGTTCGGCAAGTCCCGACTGGTCCCGCTGCAGGACAGCACCACGAACGCGTTGCGCGAGTACGACAAACTGCGCGAAGACCTGATGCCCAGGCCCAAGGGCCCCGCGTTCTTCATCTCCCTCACCGGCAAGCGCCTGATCTACGCCTGCGTGCACCCGGTCTTCCGGGCCCTGGTCGACACCGCCGGCGTCGGCCTCGACGCCCCGCACAAACCTCGACTGCACGAACTGCGGCACACCTTCGCGGTTCGAACCCTGCTGCACTGGTATCGCACCGAGGACAACATCCAGGCCAGGATCCCGTCACTGTCGACCTACATGGGACACCGCGAACCGGCCTGCTCCTACTGGTACCAGTCAGCGGCCCCGGAACTGCTCGCCCTAGCCGCCGCCCGCCGCGACGGCGTCCGGAAGGCGGCCCGCACATGACCCTGATCGCACCCACCCTGCAGGCGTTCTTCACCGACCGGCTCGCCCGCCAGCGCCAGGCCAGCCCCGTACCATCGCCGTCTACCGCGACGCGATCCGCCTCCTGCTCGGCTTCGTCCAGCAACGGACCGGCACCGCGCCGGCGAAGCTGGACTGGAACGACCTGAACTCGGACGTGATCTCCGCATTCCTGAACCACCTGGAGGACGAGCGCGGCAACAGCACCCGAACCCGCAACGTCCGCCTGACCGCGATCCGCTCCCTGTTCTCCTACGCCGCCCTCCAGCACCCCGAACACTCCCTCCTCATCCAGCGGGTCCTGGACATCCCACCCAAGAGGTTCGACAAGCGGACCGTCACCTTCCTAACCGGCCCGGAAGTCGACGCGCTGCTGGCCGCGCCGGACCCGAAACGCTGGGAAGGACGACGGGACAAGGCCATGCTGGCCCTGGCCGTCCAGACCGGCCTGCGCGTCTCCGAACTCACCAGCCTGAACCGCGACGACATCACCCTCGGCGACGGCGCCGCCGTCCGCTGCGAGGGCAAGGGACGTAAACAGCGCACCGTCCCACTCGACCGCCCCATCCAGAACCTGCTGAGCTCCTGGGTGAACGAACGTGCCGGCCACGGCGGGGACCCCCTCTTCTGCACGCGCACTGGGCGTCGGCTCAGCCGCGACGCCGTCGCCCAGCGCCTGAGCACCCACGCACGCACCGCCGCACAGGCCTGCCCGTCCCTGATCGACAAGAGCATCCACCCGCACGTCCTACGGCACAGTTGTGCCATGTCGCTGCTGCAGGCCGGCGTCGACACCACGGTCATCGCGCTCTGGCTCGGCCACGCCGGCGTCCGCTCCACCGACGCCTACGTCCACGCCGACATGACCATCAAGGAAAGGGCCCTCGCCCTCACCGCACCGGTCACCGCCCGCCCGGGCCGCTACCAACCCACCGACAAGATCCTCGCATTTCTCGACCGTCTGTGACTGCCTAGATCGACGTCAACCGAGTCGCGCAAAGTATTCTCTCCCGTCTCAGGGCTTGGTCAGCTGACTCCCTGCCAGCCATTGCATATACCAATCGTGGAAGTCCGGCCCCGGGCTCAGGGAGTGTCCGCAGCCGATGTCGTCCGTCCAGACCTGTCCACGCCCCGGGCCGGTGACCACCAGGCGGTAGAAGGAGCCGCAGCCGATCTCGGCAATGATCAGCGATCCGGTGAACCAGCACGGCGAGAAGTCCTCCTCGCCGGGGGCGTGCTCTGCGCAGACGGACCACTCGTCCGAGGGCAAAAACGGACCCGTGTGAGGGAAAGGAACGGACAGTAGATCGGCCCAGTTGGCGCCTAGGTCGCCCTGCGAGTCGGCCCACGGCTTGCTGCCGAACTCGTACAGTCCGTATGCCGGTCCAGCGCCCCCGCTGCCCACCGTGGTAATGAAAGAGCGGTGGGCGCCCGGGAACTCGAAACCGTGCCGTTGCTCGAACTTGGCCACGACAGCCTCGGCCACCGGCGGCGCGAGCATCCAGCGGTGCCTCCGCGCACCGAAGTCCCGGCATTCGGGATCTGCTTCTGCCCGCGTTCGAAGTCGCTCACGCAGCGCGTCGATGTCCCACATGCCCACACGATATCGCCCCGCTCCCAGACCCAAGCAGCACTCGGCACCGCCTCAACCCAACTGCAGCGTCCGTCAACCTGGGCGTATCCATGGCGCAGACTATGCCGAACCGGGATGCGCTTTCGACCGCCTACAACCGTTCCACTGCTGTCCCGCTCGGCATAGTCGCGGTCTTGGCATAGGTCCAGGCAGAGCAAGTCCACCCGGCCGTATTTCTTGATCGTGCGGCCCAGCTGCTTGTCGCTGGCTGCCTCGGCCAGCTCGTTCACCAGGTTCGCCGCGGTCGTGTAGCGGACGCGGCCGCCGGCTTCCGCGATCGCGGTGCCCAGCCCGATCAGCAGGTGGGACTTTCCGGTGCCGGTGTCGCCGATCAGGCAGAGGGGGTTGCCGGCCTGGACCCAGCCGGGCTGGGCGAGAGTGTTGATGACCTCGGGCGGGACATTGGGGTTCTTCGAGAAGTCGAAGTCCTCGATCCGCTTGTTCCGGGGGAAGCCCGCCTCCTTGACCCGGCGGAACTTGCGTCGCTCGTCGCGGTCCTCGCACTCGCTCTCCAGCAGCTCGGCCAGGAAGTCCGCGTAGGACGCGTGCTCGCGCAGGGCCTGGGCGGCGAACTCCTCCCATCGGCCGCGGATCGTGGACAGGCCCAGGTTCCGGCAGGCCGCGTCGATCGTGGCCGACGGGTCGGCCCCGCGCTGAGCGGGCAGGCCGAAGGAGCCCCACCGCCCCGTGGTTGCCGGCGCGGGGGAGGTGCTCTGCGTCATGCTGAGCCTTTCGGTTGGATAGAGAGCAACTGGCCGTAGGCGGCCAGGGAGGGTTCCGGCCGGGTGTCCGGCGGTAGTTCATGACGTCGTGCGGGTAGGGAGATCACCCGCGCGGAGACGATGTCCTGGTCTTCGGGCGCGTCCTCGGCGGCAGAGGCGGTCGCCGGCGGGGCGATCACGACGGGCGGGGGTCCGCCGGCTGCGGCCACGGCCTTGCGGGCCTCGATCGCGACGAGATCCGGGGAGACCGACCCTGCCTGGAGGACCGCGTTCATCCCCGCGATCACCGCTTCGCCGGGCAGGCGGCGGTGCAGAAGGAGGACGTCGATCAGGGCTCGGGTGCCTTCTGCCCGGCCTCTGGCCTCGCGGGCGGCCGCCCAGAACGCGTCGTGGACCGGGGTGAACAGCCCGCTTTCGCGGGCCGCGGCCAGGCCGGTGGAGTTCTCCAGGGCGCCGGGCTTGGTTCGCAGGATCTCCAGGTAGTGGTCGAGCAGATCGCGGAAGCCGTAGCGGCCGGCCAGCCGCGGGTGGCGGACGACGATCTCGTGCCGGTCGAAGACCCAGACCTCGTCCGCCCGAAGTGAGACGCGGACGTTCTGGCCGATGAACCGGGCCGGCACCGAGTACTTGTTCTGGCGGACGGTGATCCGTGAGGTCTTATCGACCTTCGGCGTGAGCGTCAGGCCGACGTCGAACTCCTCGAACGGCAAAGGCGCCAGGAGCGGGGCCTCGTAGTCGAAGTCGAAGCCGACCGACGTGGGCCGGTTGTCGATGTGGCGGACGTCCTCGGCCACCTCGATCTGCTCGATCCGCGCGTTCAGATCAGCCAGCGTGTCGACGTCGGGGACCGGGACCAGGTGCGAGCGGCGGAACCGGCCGCCCTCGTGCTCGACCCCACCCTTCTCGTGGGCGCCCTCGATGCCGGGGCGGCAGTAGAACGCGTCGAATCCATAGTGTGACCGGAAGGCCACCCACCTTTGCGACTCCACCCGCGAGCGGCCGAAGCAGACCTGGGAGACCGCCGGCTTGAGGTTGTCGTAACGGATGTGCCGGGTCGGGACGCCCCCGAGGATCCGGAAGGCGTCCACGTGGCCCTGCATGAACGCTTCCTGGCCCGACGTGGAGAAGACCCGGTGGACGGCCTTGCCCGAATACGACAGTCGCAGCGTGAACAGCTGGCACTGCATCGGCTTGCCGTCCACCCGGACCCAGACCTCGGCGAAGTCGACCTCGGCCTCCTCGCCGGGCCGGTGGAACTGCGGAACCATGCCCTCGTGCATCATCCGGGCCCGGCCCGCCTCCTCCCTGATCTGAGGACGGCGGACCCGCAGGTAGTCGTTGAGGGTGGTGTAGGCGACGGCGGTGAAGCCGTATTCGTCGCGCAGCCGTTCCAGGATCCGCTTGTTGGTGTGCCGCTGCTTTGGCGGCGCGGTCAGATCCGACCGCAGCATCTCGTCGATCCAGCCCTTCGCCGGATCCAGCGCCGACCGGCGCATCACAGGCTCCTTGCGCTGGGGCGGCAACGCGCTGTCCAGGGCCTGGCGGACCACCCGACGGTGGACCGCGTGACGGCGGGCCAGCTCACGGACGGAGGCGTTCTCCAGCCTCCGGTCGCGACGGATCCGCTCGAACAACTCGACACGCTGCAAAGTCCGGCCTCCTGGCACGGCCGTAACCATTTACTCACACAGCGTGATACCGGCCCGGAATCCGGGTCAATACCGCACTACTCCAAACGAGTGCATCCCCGCCGTACCGACTGCCAGGTGGGGCCACTTCAAACCGTTCCTCGGTGGGGCCACACGAAGCCGTTCCCCCGTGGCCAAAGAAGACCGTCCTAGACAAGCGTCGGTGGACCAGCGAGAAGGGCCTTCTCGACCTTCTTGGGATCGTCGAGAGACACCTCTTCCTTGAACACTACTGGCGTTGCACGGGCGGGCGTGACGGCGGTGAGTGGATCGTCGAGGACGCACCACACGGCCTTCCGGAGGATCGCGATTGGTCCAGGAGCAGTTCCTCTCGACCGCGGCGCAGGCCAGCGGTTGGTCATGGGTTCAGACGACCGCTCTGATCGTGCCCGTCATCGCGCTGCTGGGCGTCTATGTCACCTACGTCCTCAACCAGCGTGCGGCTCGGCGGGAGCGCCGAGCGAAGACCTTCGCCGAAGCGTTGACTGCGGTAGAGGAGTACTTGGAGATGCCGTACCGGATACGGCGCCGCCCCGACTCACCCGATGCCCGCAGGGAACTCACCGATCAGGTCAGTTCCCTCCTCGCCCGCATGGCCTTTCACCATGCCTGGCTCCAGATCGAGGCATCCGCGGTCGCTGAGCCCTACGCGGTTCTGGTGTCGGCGGCTCGTTCCGAAGCGGGCGTGCACATGAGCGAGGCATGGATGCAGCCACCGATCCAGAGCGACGACGGCATGAACCTGGGGCAGGCCTATCCCCGCGATCAATCCGCCGCCGCGCGTGCCGCGTGTATCGAAGCCATGAAGTCCAACCTCTGACGGTGCCTTTCTGCCGCTTACGCGTCCGTTCAAGGAATTCAGGTCCCGTAGTTGCAGGGGTGGCGCCTTAACCTCGCGCTTTCATGAAGCGGGCTGTCCGACGGGTGGTCAGGTAAGCGAAAAGTGCCTCTGACCAGCAAGAATGAGGATTGTCGAGGTCCTT
>NZ_JBIRMW010000039.1:0-6504 GCF_044331325.1 Streptomyces sp. NPDC017246
GGGCCAGGAGGTCAAGGAAGGCGATCTCATCGTCGTCCTGGAGGCCATGAAGATGGAACAGCCCCTCAACGCCCACCGCTCCGGCACCGTCAAGGATCTGGCCGCGAAGGTCGGCGGGGCGGTCGTCTCCGGCGCCGTCATCTGCGACATCAAGGACTGACCGGCACACCAAGCGCCGCGCACGGGCAGGGCCCGCAGGCTTGCTGCCTGCGGGCCCTGCGCGTGCGCGGGGTCGTCGGCTACGGCGGGGGGCTTCGGTTACGGCGGTTCTTCTTCGGCGAGTTGGAGTGTGTCGACCGCGTAGGCGGCGGAGACGAGTGTCATGTGGTGGTTCCAGCCGGGGAACGAGCGGCCCGTGAAGTCCGCCATGCCGTAGTCCTCGCTGATGGCGCTCAGTGCCGCGCCGGCGGTGTTCCGCAGCCGCAGCAGCGCGAGGAAGTCGTTCGACGAGCCGTCGAGCAGGTTGGTCAGCCACACCTGCCGGGGACGGTCGCGCGCCGGGGACCACTGGGCCAGGAGCCGGAAGCGGCCCGGTCCGTGGCCGGGCAGGTCCAGGCGCGCCGGAGAGGCGAGCGTGACCAGGGGGCCGCGTACGGGCGGTTTGAGTACGTTGGCCTGTCCGTGCTCGTGGTGGCCCAGGGACAGCAGGAAGCCGGCGTCGCGGTCCAGGAGGCCTGCGGCGGTACGCCGGGTGTCCGCGTTGCCCCGCAGATCGAGGATGACGGGCCGGGTGCGGCCGGGGCGCTGTGGCGGGGCGTGGTCGAGGAGTTCGAGTGCGAGGTCTTCCAGGGGGCGGCGGCGCACGGTGTCGGGGACGCGGGCGCGGCGGCGGTGTTCCTCGTCCTCGCCCCAGGCGCGGTTGAGGTAGAGGCGCCAGTCCACGGGCAGGCTCCGGCCGCGTTCGGTGAGGAACGTGCCGAGGGCGACCTGGCAGTTGACGGAGCCTCCGGTGGGGGTGGGCCGGCGGTGGACGCCGACGATCTGCTCGCCGTACTTGGGTACGAGGGCGAGTTCGACGACGGTGGCGCGCGGGTTCATCCGGCGGGCCGCGAGACGGCCCAGGGCCTGGCGGGGCGGCTGCCAGTCCCAGGGGCTGGCGTTGACGAACTGCTGGAGGGCCTGGAGGTCGGTGGTGGAGTGGGTCATCGCGCGGACGGTCTTGCGGCCGGGTGAGGTGAGCAGGGCCCGGAGGTAGGCGGCGGCGCAGCGCCGCTGGTCGGAGCGGGGCAGGGTGGCGAAGACGGTGTCGGTGAACCAGGCCGGGACCGGGTCGCCGGGCTGTGGCCCGGTGTCCTTGGGCGGCGGCCTTTCCTCGGTGAGCTGCTGCGCCATCTGGGGCCCCTCGTCGCCTTGTCCTGGTGGTGTCCAGGGTGGCGAGTGGCTCTTGAGTCCCGCGTGGGGCCGGCGTGCCCGCCCGGGGGCTGGGGGGATCCGCGCCCGGTGGGGGCGGGGCGGCGGTAACGTGCCTGATCATGCTCGCGATACGGTTCGACCGTTTCGGCGGTCCCGAAGTCCTCACGCCCGTCGATGTGCCCGTCCCGGTCCCCGGGCCCGGCGAGACCCTGATCACCGTGGAGGCGGCCGGTGTCAATTTCGCCGACACCTTCCAGGTCGACGGGTCCTATCTCTCTGCCGATCTTCTGCCTCATGTTCCCGGTGGGGAGGTCGTGGGGCGGACCGGGGACGGCCGGAGGGTGCTGGCGAAGGTCACCCACGGCTATGCGCAGTGTGTGCTCGCCCGGGAGTCCGCTCTGGTCGAGGTTCCCGAGGAGCTGGACGCCCCCAGGGCTCTGGCGCTGCTGACGCAGGGGCTCACCGCCTGGCATCTGCTGCGTTCCGCGGCGCGGCTGCGGCCCGGTGAGAGTGTCGTGGTGCACTCCGCGGCGGGGGGTGTGGGCAGTCTCGCGGTGCAGCTGGCCCGGGAGTTCGGGGCGGGCCGTGTCCTGGCGCAGGCGTCCACGGCGGACAAGGAGCGGCTCGCGGTGGAGCTGGGTGCCGACGAGGCGGTGAGGTATCCGCTGGAGGTGCGGGCGGATGTGATCCTGGACGCGGCCGGCGGGGAGCTGTTCGACCACGCGCTGGGCTCTCTGGCCGACTTCGGGCGGCTCGTCACGTACGGCAACGCCTCCCGTACGGCGTTCGCCGCGCTCGACCCGGCCCGGCTCGGCCGGCTCAACGCCGCTGTCGTCGGTTTCTGGCTGCGGCCCACTCTGGCCCGGCCGGGAGCGCTGCGTGAGCCGCTGGAGGAACTCATCGCGCTGACGCTGCGGGGCCGGCTGCGTCCGGTGACAGGCACGGAGTACCCGCTCGCCGACGCCGGCCGGGCCCACACCGACCTGCTGGCACGCCGCACGACGGGCAAGGTCGTACTGCGGCCGTGACACGGGCAGGACGGGCGCCGGCCGGAGCCGGGTGGTGCTGACGGGCTGACGGGCTGTCGGCCCGGGCCTCGCTGACGGGCCTGACGGGTGCGTGCCGGCCCGGGCCGTCACTGACGGGTGCGCCGGAGGTCTTGTCGGTCGCGTGCCGGCCCGGGCACGTCCCCGGCCGTCCGGACGGCCCGGGCCCGTCCCGGTCGGCCGGGACCGTGGGCGACGGGTCGGGAGCGTGGGTGCTCGCCTCACCCGTGCGACGTACTCGCGGATGGTGTGTACGGCGCCGTGGACGGGCGTCGCGGTGTCGTGGGCCGGTCGGGGGGCGGATGGCCGTGCGGAAAACTGACACTCTCGCCGTCGTGCCGTTGGCCCGGCCGTGGGCGCCGGTTCAGGCTGGGGCCACGAGACGGCGTGAGGGGCGGGTCCTTCGGGGCCCGGTCGCCCCTGCCTCTGCCCCGCGTCCGCCTCACCGTGACTGCGCCGGTGCCGCCGGCGCGCCGGCCGGACCCGGAAGGCGGGGACAGGAAGATGCGGGAAGGGACCCGTCCGCCGTCCGCCCGGTACGGCATCAGCTCGTACGCGGCGCTCGGTGACAGTTTCACCGAAGGGGTCGGCGACGAGACTCCCGGGGGTGAGGTGGTCGGCTGGGCCGACCGGCTCGCCGGCCGCCTGGCCCGGCACTCCCCCGCCCCGGAGTTCCGCTACGCCAACCTCGCCGTCCGGGGCCGGCTGATCGAGGAGATAGTCCGGGAGCAGGTGCCCAGGGTGCGGGAGTTCGCACCGGACCTGGTGAGTCTGTGTGCGGGCGGCAACGACATCCTGCATCCCGGGAGTTCGCCCGACGACATCGCCGCGCGTTTCGACGCCGCGGTCGCGGAGCTGACCGGTGCGGCGGGGACGGTCCTGGTGTTCACGGGCTTCGACCCGCGCGACACTCCGGTGCTGCGCAGGCTGCGCGGGAAGATCGCCGTCTACACGGCCCACATCCGGGCCATCGCCGACCGGCACGGATGCGCGGTGGTCGATCTGTGGTCGCTGAGGGCGATCCAGCATCCGCGTGCGTGGAGCGAGGACCGGCTGCATCTGTCGCCCGAGGGGCACGAGCAGGTCGCCCGGCGGGCCGCCGGCGTCCTGGGTCTTACTCCGGTGCCGGAGCCGGTGTGTGCGTTCGCGCCGGAGCACCGCCCGTGGCCGGCCGAACAGCTCCAGGACCTGCGGTGGTTGCGCGCGCATCTCCTTCCCTGGATGGGGCGTTCACTGCGCGGCCGGTCGGCCGGCGACGGAATGACACCGAAGCGTCCCGACCTGGCACCACTGGGAAAGACCACACCCCGGTAACCCGCGCCGCCCGTCGCGCCGCCCGTCGTGCCGCCAAGACTGCCGGGGCTGCCGGGGCTGCCGGGGCTGCCGGGGCTGCCGGGTGAACCCGCTCTTCCCCCATCGGGTTCACCCGGCCCCCTTTCCCGGACGGGGCGGATGCGCACGAAGACCGCGTACGACCAAGGGGTACGGGGCGGAAGCCGCGTACGGCGAAGGGGTACGGGGTGGTGGCCGCGTGCGGCGAAGGGGTACGGGGTGGCGGCCGCGTGCGGCGGCAAGGGGGCATGGGGGGCAAGGCGAGGGCCGCGTGCGACGGGGGGTGTGTCGCACGCGGCCTTGGGGGGTGTGGGCCCGGTGGTCTAGAAGAACTCGGTGTCCGGGTCCAGTCCGACCAGGACCCTGCCGTATGCCTCGAATCCGCCGAGGGGTGCCATCAGGCCGTGCAGTGCGAGGCCCTGGATGTCGCGGTGGACGCGCTGGAAGGGCTGGGAGCGCTGGATGACGGAGGCGCCGCTGATCGAGTGCAGGGTGTCGACGGCCTCCTTCGCGAGCAGGACGGCGTAGGTGATCTGGCTGCGGATCTCCACGCGGTCGGCCATGGACATCCGGTCACCGGCATCGGCGGCGTCCTGCATGCGCCGGGTCCAGCTGTCGGCCAGTGCCTGGGCCGCGGAGATCTTGTTGGCGGCGGCGGCGACCTGGAACTGGACGTAGGGGTGGGCGCGCTGTTCCTCCCAGTGGGTGTAGGCGATGCTCTTGCCGGGGAGCCGGTCGAGGAAGAGTTCGAGGCCGGCGCGGGCCATGCCGAGGTAGGCCGCGGCGGACAGTGCCATCACGTAGGCGGTCAGGCCGTATTCCCTGGCGCTGCCGTCGGTGTGGGCGCGGTCGGGGACCTGGCCCTCGAGGACTTCGAAGCCGTCGACGACGCGGTGGGCCGGGACGAAGAGGTCCTTGACGGAGGAGGTGCAGCTGCCGGTGCCTGCGGCGGCGGAGACGTCCCAGTCGTCGGCGATGGTCATCTCGTCGGCGCGGACCACCGCGTAGACCTCTTCGTGGACGTCGTCGGGGCGTTCGACGAGGGCGGCGAGGATGTTCCAGTCGGCGCCGCGGATGCCGGTGTTGAAGCGCCAGCTGCCGTTCAGGACGAAGCCGTCGTCGGTGCGGGTCGCCCGGCCGGTGGGGGTGAAGCCTCCGGAGACCTTCAGCGATCCGCCGGCGCCGGCGTAGATCTCCTCCTGGGCGCGGTCGGGGTACTGGGAGATGATCCAGGCGCTGGAGATCCAGGCGTTGGCCACCCATCCCGTGGAGCCGCAGCCGCGGGCGATCTCGGCGACGAGCGCGAACTGGTCGGCCAGCGGCAGGTCCAGTCCGCCGAACCTGTGCGGGACGGCGGCCCTGAAGACTCCGGCCTGGTCCAGCAGCTCGATGTTCTGCTGTGCGAGCCAGCCGCGTTCCTCGGTCGTGCGTCCGTTCTCACGGAGTATGTGAACGCTCTCCCGCACCGCTTTCAGTACGGTGCCGGCGTCGATGTCGACCGTGGTCATCCTGCCTCCTCTGCCGCGAATTCATCCGGTGCTGCCCGACTGTACTGCCGGTTCATTCAATTGCTTCCGGAATTCGCTCACACCTCGGTCATTACCGGGACTGTCAATTGATGAGCGTTCGGTTACCCCCGCCTGGGAGCCTTGAAGGTTTATACGCGAGAACGAATACGGGCCGCTTCGGGGGCCGGCGGGCCGAAGAGTCGCGACAGGCCGCAGGTATGACCCTTTTCGACCGGGTACGGGGCGGGGCGGGACGGGCTGGGCGGGACGGGCCGGGCGGGGCGGGGCGGGCCGGGCGAGTTGGGCGAGTTGGGGGCCCGGCGGGGGCAGAGGCCGAATCACCTGCCCGCGCCGGGAGTCCTTGCGGCGAGGGGGCGGGGTCAGCGCCGGCTCTCGTCGGTCCAGATGCGGCTGCTGAGGTCCGAGCCCCTGAGGACCTGCACCCGCCAGGGGTCGATGCGCAGGACGTGGTACTTGGGGTCCTCGGGGCCGCCGCGCCAGAAGTTGAGCGGGTTGTACCCGACGCCGGCGGGGCTTCCCTTGCGGTAGAGGTCCCACGCGTACTGCCTGGCCTCCTGGTCCTCGGCCCAGGTGGAGACGCTGTCGATGAACACCGCGTTCTGGCGGGGGTTCCAGTACGAGTAGGTGGTGTGAGGGTTGTTGGCCAGGTGGGCCACCTTGACGGGCGTCTTGTAGGCGGCGAGCCAGCCGACCGGCTTCCCGTCGACCACTTCCCAGATGGGCAGCAGCACACGGGCCCTGGGACGTGCCTTCTTGTCCACGGTGATCATGGTGCAGTAGACGATGTCCTGGATATAGGAGTTGAACTTGTCTTCGATTTCCGAGAAGGATTCCACCGTGGTAGCCATATCGATTCCTCCCGGCATTCGATTGTCGATGGCGAGGGGTCTGTGAAGACCCTTCCGGAATCAGAATGCAGTACGGCTGCCGGTGGCGGAAGAACGCACTTTGAAGTCACCGACTTCTCTCACGGATACCACCGGACGCCCGGCCGGAACCGGCCCCGGCGACAGCAATGACGGCGGACAGGCGGCGGGGCGGCGGCGGGGGCGGCGGCGGGGGTGGCGGGGTGGCGGCGGGGGTGGCGGGGTGGCGCCCCCGGGCCACCGGGCGGCGCCGGGGGCGGAGCGGGCGGCCGGGCGGCCGCCCGGGGGACGACCGCGGGCCGCCGCCGGGTGGGGGCGGGGCGGGCGCCCTGTGGGGGGGGGGGGGGCGGGGGATAGGCGTGGGGGGGGCGGGGTGTT
>NZ_JBIRMW010000040.1:1958-5171 GCF_044331325.1 Streptomyces sp. NPDC017246
CGGGGTGATGGGTGGCTGGTCGTTGCTTGAGAACTACACAGTGGACGCGAGCATCTGTGGCCAAGTTTTTAAGGGCGCACGGTGGATGCCTTGGCACCAGGAACCGATGAAGGACGTGGGAGGCCACGATAGTCCCCGGGGAGCCGTCAACCAGGCTTTGATCCGGGGGTTTCCGAATGGGGAAACCCGGCAGTCGTCATGGGCTGTCACCCATGCCTGAACACATAGGGCATGTGGAGGGAACGAGGGGAAGTGAAACATCTCAGTACCCTCAGGAAGAGAAAACAACCGTGATTCCGGGAGTAGTGGCGAGCGAAACCGGATGAGGCCAAACCGTATGCGTGTGATACCCGGCAGGGGTTGCGCATGCGGGGTTGTGGGATCTCTCTTTCACAGTCTGCCGGCTGTGAGACGAGTCAGAAACCGTTGATGTAGGCGAAGGACATGCGAAAGGTCCGGCGTAGAGGGTAAGACCCCCGTAGCTGAAACATTAACGGCTCGTTTGAGAGACACCCAAGTAGCACGGGGCCCGAGAAATCCCGTGTGAATCTGGCGGGACCACCCGCTAAGCCTAAATATTCCCTGGTGACCGATAGCGGATAGTACCGTGAGGGAATGGTGAAAAGTACCGCGGGAGCGGAGTGAAATAGTACCTGAAACCGTGTGCCTACAAGCCGTGGGAGCGTCGCTCATTGAGTTTACTCAGTGGGTCGTGACTGCGTGCCTTTTGAAGAATGAGCCTGCGAGTTTGCGGTGCGTTGCGAGGTTAACCCGTGTGGGGAAGCCGTAGCGAAAGCGAGTCCGAATAGGGCGATTCAGTAGCGCGCTCAAGACCCGAAGCGGAGTGATCTAGCCATGGGCAGGTTGAAGCGGAGGTAAGACTTCGTGGAGGACCGAACCCACCAGGGTTGAAAACCTGGGGGATGACCTGTGGTTAGGGGTGAAAGGCCAATCAAACTCCGTGATAGCTGGTTCTCCCCGAAATGCATTTAGGTGCAGCGTCGTGTGTTTCTTGCCGGAGGTAGAGCACTGGATAGGCGATGGGCCCTACCGGGTTACTGACCTTAGCCAAACTCCGAATGCCGGTAAGTGAGAGCACGGCAGTGAGACTGTGGGGGATAAGCTCCATGGTCGAGAGGGAAACAGCCCAGAGCATCGACTAAGGCCCCTAAGCGTACGCTAAGTGGGAAAGGATGTGGAGTCGCAGAGACAACCAGGAGGTTGGCTTAGAAGCAGCCACCCTTGAAAGAGTGCGTAATAGCTCACTGGTCAAGTGATTCCGCGCCGACAATGTAGCGGGGCTCAAGCGTACCGCCGAAGTCGTGTCATTGCAGCAATAGGGCCAACGCCCGCTGTGATGGGTAGGGGAGCGTCGTGTGCCGGGTGAAGCAGCCGCGGAAGCGAGTTGTGGACGGTTCACGAGTGAGAATGCAGGCATGAGTAGCGATACACACGTGAGAAACGTGTGCGCCGATTGACTAAGGGTTCCTGGGTCAAGCTGATCTGCCCAGGGTAAGTCGGGACCTAAGGCGAGGCCGACAGGCGTAGTCGATGGACAACCGGTTGATATTCCGGTACCCGCTTTGAAACGCCCAGTATCGAGCCCATTAATGCTAAGGCCGTGAAGCCGTTCCGGACCCTTCGGGGAAAGGAAAGTGGTGGAGCCGCTGATCCAAGGTGGTAGTAGGTAAGCGATGGGGTGACGCAGGAAGGTAGTCCAACCCGGGCGGTGGTAGTCCCGGGGTAAGGGTGTAGGGCGTTGTCCAGGTAAATCCGGACAGCACATAGCCTGAGACCTGATGCCGAGCCGATTGTGGTGAAGTGGATGATCCTATGCTGTCGAGAAAAGCCTCTAGCGAGTTTCATGGCGGCCCGTACCCTAAACCGACTCAGGTGGTCAGGTAGAGAATACCGAGGCGTTCGGGTGAACTATGGTTAAGGAACTCGGCAAAATGCCCCCGTAACTTCGGGAGAAGGGGGGCCACGCTTGGTGATCGGATTTACTCCGTGAGCTGGGGGTGGCCGCAGAGACCAGCGAGAAGCGACTGTTTACTAAAAACACAGGTCCGTGCGAAGCCGTAAGGCGATGTATACGGACTGACGCCTGCCCGGTGCTGGAACGTTAAGGGGACCGGTTAGTGACCTTTCGGGGTTGCGAAGCTGAGAACTTAAGCGCCAGTAAACGGCGGTGGTAACTATAACCATCCTAAGGTAGCGAAATTCCTTGTCGGGTAAGTTCCGACCTGCACGAATGGCGTAACGACTTCTCGACTGTCTCAACCATAGGCCCGGTGAAATTGCACTACGAGTAAAGATGCTCGTTTCGCGCAGCAGGACGGAAAGACCCCGGGACCTTTACTACAGTTTGATATTGGTGTTCGGTTCGGCTTGTGTAGGATAGGTGGGAGACTTTGAAGCAGCCACGCCAGTGGTTGTGGAGTCGCCGTTGAAATACCACTCTGGTCGTGCTGGATGTCTAACCTCGGTCCGTGATCCGGATCAGGGACAGTGTCTGATGGGTAGTTTAACTGGGGCGGTTGCCTCCCAAAGGGTAACGGAGGCGCCCAAAGGTTCCCTCAGCCTGGTTGGCAATCAGGTGTTGAGTGTAAGTGCACAAGGGAGCTTGACTGTGAGACCGACGGGTCGAGCAGGGACGAAAGTCGGGACTAGTGATCCGGCGGTGGCTTGTGGAAGCGCCGTCGCTCAACGGATAAAAGGTACCCCGGGGATAACAGGCTGATCTTCCCCAAGAGTCCATATCGACGGGATGGTTTGGCACCTCGATGTCGGCTCGTCGCATCCTGGGGCTGGAGTCGGTCCCAAGGGTTGGGCTGTTCGCCCATTAAAGCGGTACGCGAGCTGGGTTTAGAACGTCGTGAGACAGTTCGGTCCCTATCCGCTGCGCGCGCAGGAATATTGAGAAGGGCTGTCCCTAGTACGAGAGGACCGGGACGGACGAACCTCTGGTGTGCCAGTTGTCCTGCCAAGGGCATGGCTGGTTGGCTACGTTCGGGAGGGATAACCGCTGAAAGCATCTAAGCGGGAAGCCTGCTTCGAGATGAGTATTCCCACCTCCTTGAGAGGGTAAGGCTCCCAGTAGACGACTGGGTTGATAGGCCGGATGTGGAAGCCCAGTAATGGGTGGAGCTGACCGGTACTAATAGGCCGAGGGCTTGTCCTCAGTTGCTCGCGTCCACTGTGTTAGTTCTGAAG
>NZ_JBIRMW010000041.1:0-3089 GCF_044331325.1 Streptomyces sp. NPDC017246
CTAGGCGCACGCCCCGGGAGAGGCGAGTCGCAGCCCGCACCCGCGCTGCAGGCTCCGCCACTCCCCGTCCTCGCCCACAGCCTGCCGCTTCTGCCGAACCAGACAAGGCCCCGGCCGATGAACAGCCGTTGGCCGAAGTGATTCCGCTGGGCCTGTTCGACCCGCTCGAAAATCCATGGAGACGCACATGACCGACTCCGGACCCATAGTCGGCACTTTCCTCGGCGACGCCGAGGAAGAGGCAGGCCAGTACCTCACCACCCTCGAAGGCTGGCGACAGTTCCTCAACGAAGTGCCCCCTCCGCCCCCTCTGCGGTCCGCACAGGAACGCGCCGGGCTGTCCCCAGCGGAGCAAGAGGCTTACGACGAGGCCCGGCTGGATCACCATGCACGGCTACTGGTCGTGGCCACATCCACTGTCCGGCACACCGTCACCACCGGCCGTCGGCTGGTCCTGCTGAACCGGCATGCCATCAGCGCACGCCGAGGACTGATCATCTCCGGCCCCGCGGGCACCGGCAAGACCATCGCCCTCACCCAGCTCGGACGCTCTCACGAACTCCTCGACCGGGCCCGCCACCCCCGTCACGCCGGCCGGATTCCCGTCATCTACATCACCGTCCCGCCTGCCGCGACCGCCCGAATGGTCGCCGCCGAATTCGCCCGCTTCCTAGGCATCCCTGTCCGCCGCAGGACCCTGAACATCACCGACATCATCGAAGCCGTCGTTGGCGTCTGCACTGACGCCCACACCGGCTTGGTCCTGGTCGACGAGCTCCACAACATCTCCCTGACCACGCGGCACGGGACCGAGGTCGCCGACACCCTCAAGTACTTCTCCGAGCGGATCCCCGCCACGTTCGTCTACGCCGGCATCAACATCGAACGCACCACTCTGCTCTCCGGCACACGCGGAGCCCAGATCGCCGGACGCTTCTCCCTCATCCCCACCCACCCCTTCCCTTATGGCACGGAGTGGCAGAGTCTGGTCGCCGCTCTGGAGGAGACGCTGCTTCTGCACGAGCACACGCCCGGCACCCTCACCACGTTGGACCGCTACCTCCATGAGCGCACTGGAGGCATGATCGGCGCCTTGTCCCACCAGATACGCGGAGCCGCGATCGACGCCATCCTCTCCGGCACGGAGAAGATCACCAAGCAGAGCCTCGCGGCCATCCCCCTCGATTACACCGCTGAGAATCCCACCCCCGCCGAACAGGCAGCCAGCCGATGGTGACGCCGTTCCCCTTTGGTGAACTTCGCCCACTCCCCATCCGCGTCCGCCCCCGACCTGCAGAAACCACCGACTCGTTCATCAGCCGTCTCGCCCGGGCCAACCACATCAAGCCCAGCCACTTGCACGGCATTCTGACCGGACCGCCGCTCTCATTCGGAAAGCCTCACCTCGACCGGCTCGCCACACTGGCCGGTTCCTCCCCCGAAATCCTCCAGCGGACCCTGGTCAATGCAGGCTCCCTGCTGCTCTGCGTCAAGCCCTCCCCGGAACGCAGTCCCGTCGAGAACGCTCAGGCCCAGCTGTTCTTCCAGATCCAACGCGATGCCGCAGGAAGAGGACTCACCGTCCGCACCCTAGCCAACCGACACGACGTCTCCCGCCGCACTGTTCAGCGGGCCTTGGCCGCACCACAACCCCGTCCCCACGAACTCGTCCGCAGACGCGTGGCCGCGACCGATCCGATCAAGGAGCTCATCAACCCACTGATCGAGGAAGGACTCACCATCAAGGAGGTCTGGGATCGCCTTGTCGACGAGCACGACGTCGCCCTGTCCATGACCGCCACCACTCGCTACTTCAGAACACACCAGCTCGACCGCACCCGCGAACCGCACCCGCCGTCCACGCTCAAGTTCTAAAGGCAGCCACCGGGACCACTCGACCTCGATGGCGCATCAAGCCTGGCCGCCCTCAGCGACGAGCTGCACCACACCCACCCACGGGAACTCGCCTGTCTGATGGACCGCACGCACCCTCCACCGACCGGCCGGAAGCTGCACCCGAGCCTGGTCGGGCCAGCCTCCATCGGGATACTCCGCTCCCAGATCGGCACCCGCTTCGGCCGAATCCATCAACACCGCCCAGCCATCGGTGACCCACAGCCCACCGTCCTCCCATGCCGTGTCCGGATCGGCCAGGACCGCCTCGGCCGCCGCAAACAACTCGGCCTCCGAGTCCGCAGCCAGCCACCGCACGAACAGCAGCTTCTCCGGCAGGAAGCACGTCTTCGCAGGTTCATCGGCCAGAACAAGCGCAGTGGCGCCGCCTGCGCCCACGGTGATCACCCCGGCCCAGTCCTCCACCTCGCAAGCACGGTCATAGTCATCACGGCCATCAGCATCGCCCAGGACGGAACCGTCCTCCGTGCATCCACCCCAGGCGTTCACCGAGGACTCCGGAACGACGATCAAGGGGCCGCCCATCGACCGGACCCAGACCAGCTCAGCACGGTCACAGCGATCGGTGTCGTGAGAAACATCCATGCGCGCAGTCTGCCGCCCCCCACTGACACCACCCGGAGGCCGGCAGGCCAGCCGACCTGCGGTCGGCCGACCTCGTGCTCTGACCGCATAGGTTCGCCGGGTCGCCAGACGAAGCACTAGTCGTCGAACTCGAAGCCCGACACCTCCGCACGGGCAATGATGTCGCGGACTGCCTCAGGACTCGTGATGACGGATTCAACGACCGCCTTGAGTCGTGCGAGGTCACTCGGACTCCCGACCGCGCAGAACATGCCAGCCTCGCTGTCGAAATCGAGGCACTCGGCAATGTCCGGCCAGGAGAACCGCACGAGACCTTCCCAGAAGTACCCGTTCGGCTCATGCCCGGCGGCAGCTACTGCGGTATCGGCGGCCAAGCCACCGGCATTCAACGTCAGCGAGTGCTCGCCGTCGAAGTCATGCAGGTTGATAGTCACGGCGCGATCCTCTCACCGCCCGGCGCACGGGCTGCCCGATCCCTCGAACCGCTCATGTGGTTCCTCACCCCTCCCGGCCCCGGTGGACCTTTGCGGTCACAGCACCAGTCACTCAAACTTCGATGGCACACGCTCAAGGTTCGATGTCACAGGACA
>NZ_JBIRMW010000042.1:0-3083 GCF_044331325.1 Streptomyces sp. NPDC017246
GTGGCTCCGGGTGTCGCGGGTGAGCTTTATGTCGCGGGTGTTGTTCTGGCTCGTGGGTATTGGGAGCGTCCGGATCTGACGAGTGAGCGTTTCGTAGCCGACCCCTACGGTCCCGCCGGCGCGCGGATGTATCGCACGGGCGATGTGGCGCGTTGGAATGCCGACGGGCAGCTGGTGTATGTCGGCCGGGTCGACGATCAGGTGAAGGTGCGGGGATTCCGTATCGAACTCGGCGAGATCCAGGCCGTCGTTTCCGCGCACGAAAGTGTGTCCCGCGCCGCTGTCGTGGTCCGGGAGGACCGGGCGGGAGACCAGCGTCTCGTCGCCTACGTCGTGGGATCGGCCGACGGCCTGCGGGAGTTCGTTGCTCAGCGTCTGCCGGACTACATGGTCCCGTCGGCTTTCGTCGAACTCGACGACCTGCCCCTGACCTCCAACGGCAAGCTCGACCGCAAGGCCCTCCCCGCACCGGATTACGCCGTCGAGTCGGCGGGTCGTGCGCCGCGTTCTCCCCGTGAGGAGATCCTCGCCGGCCTGTTCACCGAGACCTTGGGGCTCCGTCACGCCGTCTCGATCGACGACGACTTCTTCCAGCTGGGCGGACACTCCCTCCTCGCGACGAAGGTCGTCAGCCGTATCCGGAACGTTCTGGATGTCGAGCTCGCCGTCCGGCAGCTCTTCGACACGCCCACCGTCGCCGGCCTCTCCACCGCCCTCGACCACGCCGACGGCGCGCGTTCCGCCCTCCGGGCGGTCACGCCCAGGCCGGAGCGCGTCCCGCTCTCGTACGCCCAGCAGCGGCTGTGGTTCCTCAACCGGTTCGAGGGCCCCAGCGCCACCTACAACATCCCCGTGGCGCTCCGCCTCGACGGTCCTCTCGACCGTGAGGCGCTGCGGCTGGCGCTCTCCGACGTGGTCGCCAGGCACGAGAGCCTGCGGACCGTCTTCGCCGAGGACGCGGACGGCGCGTACCAGATCGTCCGGAGCGTGGATGACGTCCGGTTCGAGCTGTCTGTCGTCGAGGTGGCTCCGGAGGAGTCGGAGGCGCGGCTGAAAGAGGCCGTGCGTCGAGGGTTCGACCTCTCCTCCGAACTCCCTCTGCGGGCTACGTTGTTCGCGGTCTCCGAGGACGAGCACGTCCTGCTTCTCCTCCTGCACCACATCGTGAGTGACGCGTGGTCGCGCGGGCCGCTGGCTCGGGATCTGACCTCGGCGTACGCGGCCCGGGTCACCGGCGAGGCGCCCGCGTGGCGGCCGCTGCCGGTGCAGTACGCGGACTACAGCCTCTGGCAGCGCGATCTCCTCGGCTCCGAGGGCGACCCCGGCAGCGAGATCTCCCGCCAGCTCACCTACTGGAAGGGTGCTCTCGCGGGGCTGCCGGACCAGCTGGAGCTGCCGTTCGACCGGTCGCGCCCGGCGGTCGCCTCGTACCGCGGCGAGAGGATTCCGTTCGAGGTCCCGGCCACGCTCTACCGGCAGGTGGTGGAGCTGGCGCGGGAGGCTCAGGCGAGTCCGTTCATGGTGCTGCAGGCGGCGCTGGCCGCGCTCCTCACCCGGCTGGGCGCGGGGGAGGACATCCCCATCGGTACGCCGATCGCCGGTCGTACCGACGACGCCCTCGACGAGCTGATCGGCGTCTTCATCAACACGCTCGTCCTGCGCACGGACACCTCCGGCCGGCCCTCCGCCCGTTCGCTCGTCGAGCGGGTACGGAAGCAGAACCTGGCCGCGTACGCCCACCAGGACCTGCCGTTCGAGCGGCTCGTCGAGATCGTGAATCCCGAGCGGTCGCTCGCCCGGCACCCGCTGTTCCAGGTGCTGCTCGCGTTCAACAACACCGACACGGCGGCCACGACCGACACGGCCGCTCGGCAGCTGCCCGGCCTCAGTGTGTCCCGGGCCTCGGCGGAGACGGGGGCGGGCAAGTTCGACCTCTCCTTCGCCTTCGCCGAGCAGTCTGGTGAGTCCGGTGAAGCCGGTGAATCCGGTGAGAACGGTGGTGCGCTCAGCGGCGTACTGGAGTTCAGCACGGACCTGTTCGACGCGGCCACCGTCGAAGAGCTCGGCCGACGCTATCTGCGTCTGCTCCAGGGCATGGTCGACGCACCGGATGCTCCGCTCGACCTCATCGGCCTTCTCACTGAGGTGGAGGAGGGGTTGGTGGTGTCGGGGTGGAACGAGACGGTGTGTGAGGTGCCGGGTCGTTCGGTGGTGGAGTTGTTCGCGGAGCGGGTTGAGCTGTCGCCGGATGCGGTGGCGGTGGTTGCCGGTGGTGAGTCGGTTTCGTATGCGGAGTTGGATGCGCGTGCGGAGCGGTTGGCTCGGGTGCTGGTGGCGCGTGGTGTGGTGGCGGAGCGGTTTGTGGCGGTGGCTCTGCCGAGGTCGGTGGAGCTGGTGGTGTCGCTGCTGGCGGTGTGGAAGGCGGGGGGTGCGTATCTGCCGCTGGACACGGAGTATCCGGCTGACCGGCTGGCGTACATGCTCGCCGACGCCGACCCTGCACTCGTCGTCACCACGAGCGACATCGCCTCCGAGGTGCCCGCATTCGACGCGCCGCGCCTGCTGCTCGACGACCCGTCCCTGCCGGCCGAGCTCGCCGAGGCCGCCGAGGCGAATACTGCGACGCTCACCGGTTCCGGTGCCGACAACTCGGCGTATGTGATCTATACGTCGGGGTCGACGGGTCGGCCGAAGGGTGTGGTGGTTCCGCAGGGTGCGTTTGTGAACTTCCTTGCTTCGATGGGTGATCGGTTCGGACTGGGGTCGGAGGATCGACTCCTTGCTGTGACGACGGTCGGGTTCGACATCGCGGGTCTTGAGTTGTTCGTGCCGTTGCTGAGTGGTGCTGCTGTGGTGGTGGCTGCTCGGGATGTGGTGCGGGATCCGGTGGGTCTGTGCCGTCTCGCGGTGGAGTCGCAGGCGACGGTCATGCAGGCGACGCCTTCGCTGTGGCGCGCGGTTCTGGTCGAGGACTCGTCGGTTGTGGAGCGGTTGCGGGTGTTGGTGGGTGGTGAGGCGCTGCCGTCGGATCTGGCGGTGGGCCTGGCCGAGCGTGCGGTGTCGGTGACGAATCTCTACGGGCC
>NZ_JBIRMW010000043.1:0-2732 GCF_044331325.1 Streptomyces sp. NPDC017246
CTAGGCTTCGCCAACTGGTCCGGCCCGGCGTGGGCCTTGGCCAGCAGCGCGGCGACCGCATCGGCGATCTCCCTCTCCGTGGCATCAGGCAGGCCTTGACGGGCGTGGTCCCAGGCCAGTTCCCCGAACGGGACAGGGACACGGTGCAGGTGCTTCCAGGCGGCCTCGATCCAGCCGCTGCCCGTGCGGTGGTCGCGTACCCAGATGCGGGAGACGTCGTAGGGGTCGTGGTGGACCTCCCAGAGGCCCTTCTTCTCCTTGATGCCGGAAGGCTGGCGTCGCAGCCCGGCTAGGGCAGGGCTGTCATAGGTCCGGCGTTTGATCTTGATGCCGTAGTCGTTGACAGCGCGCCAGACAGAGGGCAGCAGTTCGATGTAGTCGTCGCCGGTGAGGGCGACCGGGACGTAACCGCAGGCTTCGACAAGCGCGGCGTACTTCTCGTTCGGCGTGAACGACCGGTCGGGTGCGGCCGGGTCCCGCAGCCCGTCGTGCGGGCGGTTCTGCCACTTGGCGACGATCCACTCGTCCAGGAGCTCCTGTAGTTCCAGCAAGGTCCACAGTGGTTCCTTGTCCAGGTGCCGTCCGCGGTGATCGGTCTTGTTGCCGGTGAACCCGGGAAGAAACTGGGTGAAGAGTGTGCCCACGGAGGCGAGCATCCTTTCGATGTGCCCCTTCTCGAAGGGAGAGCCCTTGTGCGCCGGCTGGAGGTCGATCTGGAGAAACCGGCAGGACGCGAGGAAGTTGCGCGACATGAACGCCTTCCCGTGATCGCAGACGATCATCTCCGGGACGATCACCGGCCGGGCTGCGGCGTGCTCCAGACGCTCGTCGATGCTCAGCAGCCGCCGGTGCGGCAGCACCGAACGGGACATGTGCAGAGCATCGACCCAGCCCGGCCGCATCAGCTCAGGGGTGACCGTGCGGGCCAGCAGCACGCTGGCATCGACCGCCTTCGTCGTCGGCCGTAGTACTGCCGCAGTTACTGTCCTGGACGCGACGTCGATCATGCCGGTCAGCTCGATCTTGCCGACGACGCCATCGTCCAGGCGGACCAGCACGTCCAGCGGGGTGGAGTCGATCTGCATCACCTCGCCCGGCGCGGACGCGGGCAGTTCACCGAACGGCGCCCTCGCCCCGTGTGCGCGTGACCTGCGGGTTGTTGCTGACCCGGTGGTGTGGGTGCCCGTGGTGAGCTTCGCGAGCAGCCGGTAGAGGGTGCGGCGCGAGGGCAGTATCACCTTGTCGTCCTGCTGGCCGGCCTTGAGGATCTGCTCCGTCCGCCAGAGCAGGAACGTGCCGGTGCGGGTGGAGGCGTCGGTGGCCTCGCCGATCGCCTGGCGCATCGCGGCGACGACCGCGTCGTCCACCGTGCCGTACTTCGGTGTCCTGCGAACTGGCCGGTGATCGGCCAGCCCAAGCACTCCCGAAGTCTCGTAACGGCGTCGGTAGTTCCCGACCGTGCTCGCGCTCACCTTGTGTCCGGTCGCGGCCAGCTCGGCGGCCTTCGACCGTTCCCGTGCGGTCAGCGAACGCGACGGAGCGTACTGCGGTTTCGGCTCCGTGCCCGCCTCGGCGTCTGGAGGCAGTCCGTGCAGGACCTCCAGGATGTGCCCCTCCCACCACAGAGCCTTCTCCAGCGCGGCCCGAGGCAGAGCCTCCAGCAGTGAAACCGGCGGCAGTGGCATCCGGCCCGAGCTGTCCACGACCTCGAAGTCACCATCGGCGAACAGCAGCGCCGGCGGAACAGCCCGCAGCGTGCCACCCATGTCCGACAGCGTCACCGAGCGGCCCGTGACCGCCAGGACCAGCCGGACCTGCCCGTCGAACCGGACCCGTTCTCCGACCGTCAGACCATCCGGCCGAATCAGCCGCCCCATCACAGACCCCCTGCTGACGCGTGCACCAAGGAGTCCGACCCCAGAAGCCGTGCAGACATGTCGGTCGCCAGAACGCCGGACCACAGCAGATGGAACAGCACCGGCAGCACCACCAGCGGATCACCCACCTCCACGGCGCCGGCCCGCAAGGGCCCGGGCTCGCGGAAGACCTCCAGCAGCCGGTGGGCAATGTCCCGGCGCAGACATCGCCGCCTGCGGTAGCGCGACAGCCACCGCATATTCGCCATCAGCAGCGGATCCGGGACGCCGACCCGCACGAACTCCCAGCCGATCGCCCGACAGGCCCGTTCCGTCTCTGCGAAAGCCTCGGCAGCGGTCTCGTCAACGCGGTCGGCCACCCGGACATCGACAACTCGCCCCCGCCCGTCCGCGAGACGCACGAAGTAGTCGGGAGCGTGGCGGCGCTTGCGGTTGCCGTCGTGCCAGTGCAGCCAGAACGGCTGCGAAGCGATCCCCATCACTTGAGGATCGGAGTCCAGAAGGATCAGCCGGTCCCGCTCCAGCCACGACTCGTACCCGATGTGCTCGCCCGTAGTCGCACAGAAGTACCAGCCTGCGAAGCTCTCCCCGCCCTTGGGCCAGCGGAAGGGGCGTACCGGCTCTACCCGCTCGAAACGTACATCCCAGCACGAGGCGAGTGGCCGCCGTACCTGTACCCCGCCCTCCAGGAACCCCAGGTCAAACGCTCCGAGATCCGGATCCACCCACGCACCCGCGAGCTCCCCCACCGCCACCCCTGACGATCAACGCCCCGTGCCACTCAAACTTCGATGACACAAACCTAATGATCATCAACCTTCGATGGCAATGATCAAGGTTCGATGGCAGGGGACA
>NZ_JBIRMW010000044.1:0-2405 GCF_044331325.1 Streptomyces sp. NPDC017246
AGACCCGCGATGTCGAACCCGACCGTCGTCACAGCAAGGAGTCGATCCTCCGACCCCAGTCCGAACCGATCACCCATCGAAGCAAGGAAGTTCACGAACGCACCCTGCGGAACCACCACACCCTTCGGCCGACCCGTCGACCCCGACGTATAGATCACATACGCCGATCGGGACGAGGTGGGCGGAGCCAGAGGGGCGGCATCGGACGTGACGTCTTCCGCGAGTGCTGCCTGCGTGTCCTGCGTGTCCAGGAGGAGGGCGGGCATCGTGAAGTCGGGCAGCTCGGCGCGTATCCGGCTGTCCGTCAGGACGAGTGCGGGGTCGGCGTCGGTGAGCATGTACGCCAGCCGGTCGGCCGGATACTCCGTGTCCAGCGGCAGATACGCACCACCCGCCTTCCACACCGCCAGCAGCGACACCACCAGCTCCACCGACCTCGGCAGAGCCACCGCCACAAACCGCTCAGCTTCCACACCACGCGCCACCAGCACCCGAGCCAACCGCTCCGCACGCGCATCCAACTCCGCATACGAAACCGACTCACCACCGGCAACCACCGCCACCGCATCCGGCGACAGACCCACCCTCTCCGCAAACAACTCCACCACCGAACGACCCGGCACCCCACACACCGTCTCGTTCCACCCCGACACCACCAACCCCTCCTCCACCTCAGTGAGAAGAGCGAGGGAGCCGATGGGGGTCGCGGGCGCGGCGACGGCCGCGGTGAGCAGACGGAGCAGACGGTCGACGAGCGAGACGGCCGTGTCCCGGTCGAACAGGTCGGTGCTGAACTCCAGCACGCCGTCGAGACCGCCGGCCCGCTCCGAGAAGCCGAAGGCGAGGTCGAACTTGGCCGCGGAGCTCTCGACCGACTGACGCCCGACGGTGAGTCCGGGCAGTTCGTCGAGGGTGTCCAGGGCGCCCTGGTAGTCGGTGTTGTTGAAGGTCAGCAGGACCTGGAACAGCGGGTGGCGGGCGAGCGACCGCTCGGGGTTCACGGCTTCCACGAGCCGCTCGAAGGGCAGGTCCTGGTGCGCGTAGGCACGCAGACTGGTCTCGCGGACCCGGGCGACGAGATCGCCGAACGTCGGGTTGCCCGCCGTGTCGGTCCGCAGGACCAGCGTGTTCAGGAAGACGCCGATGAGCTCGTCGAGGGCGTCGTCGGTACGACCGGCGATCGGCGTACCGATGGGGATGTCCTCCCCCGCGCCCAGCCGGGTGAGGAGCGCGGCCAGCGCCGCCTGCAGCACCATGAACGGACTCGCCTGAGCACCGCGCGCCGTGCGCTCGACGGCGGCGGCGAGCTCCTCGGGAAGGCGGAAGGTCAGCCGGTCGCCGCGGTACGAGGCGACCGCCGGGCGCGACCGGTCGAACGGCAGCTCCAGCTCGTCGGGAAGTCCGGCGAGGGCGTCCTTCCAGTAGGTGAGCTGGCGGGAGATCTCACTCTCCGCGTCACCCTCGGAGCCGAGGAGCTCGCGCTGCCAGAGGCTGTAGTCCGCGTACTGCACCGGCAGCGGCTCCCCCACCGGCACCTCGCCGGTGACCCGGGTCGCGTACGCCGAGGTCAGATCCCGAGCCAGCGGCCCGCGCGACCACGCGTCACTCACGATGTGGTGGGTGACGAGCAGCAGGACGTGGTCGTCCTCGGCGAGGGCGAACAGCTCGGCGCGGAAGGGAAGCTCCCGCGAGAGGTCGAAGGGATGGGCCGCAGAGGTCGCCAGGGCCTCGGTCAGGCCGTCCTCGTCGAGCCGGCGCAGGGGAAGGGGGATGTCAGAGGTGTCGACCGACAGCACGATCTGGTGCGCACCGTCCGCGTCCTCGGCGAAGACCGTCCGGAGGCTCTCGTGCCGGGTGACCACGTCGGAGAGCGCCAGCCGCAGCGCCTCACGGTCGAGCGAGCCGGTGAGCCGCAGCGCGACCGGGGCGTTGTAGGTCGCGCTGGACCCCTCGAACTGGTTGAGGAACCACAGCCGCTGCTGGGCGTACGAGAGCGGGATGCGCTCGGGCCGGGGCACGACGGCCACGACCCCGCGCCTGACGTCACCGCCCACCTGCTCCAGGGCATCGGCGAGACCGGCGACCGTCGGCGTCTCGAAAAGCTGCCGGATGGGAAGTTCCGCTCCCAGGACGGTACGGATGCGGCTGACGAGCTTGGTCGCGAGGAGGGAGTGTCCGCCGAGCTGGAAGAAGTCGTCGTCGATGGAGACGGCGCCGGGGGTGAGACCGAGGATCTCGGTGAACAGGCCGGCGAGGATCTCCTCACGGGGTGAGCGGGGGGCGCGGCCCGCCGACTCGACGGCGTAGTCGGGTGCGGGGAGGGCCTTGCGGTCGAGCTTGCCGTTGGAGGTCAGGGGCAGGTCGTCGAGTTCGACGAAAGCCGACGGGACCATGTAGTCCGGCAG
>NZ_JBIRMW010000045.1:0-2034 GCF_044331325.1 Streptomyces sp. NPDC017246
GACGGCCGTGTTCTCCGCCTTCCGCGTCACCGCCGCCTAGCGGCATCCCCCCCCCCCGGGGGGGGGGGGGGGGGGGGCGCCCCCCCCCCCCCCCCCCCCCGCCCCTCCTCCGTTCGGGCGACGGGACCGTCAGCGGGTGCCGATCTCGTCCGTGAGCTGCGGCAGCACCTCGAAGAGGTCGCCGACCACGCCGTAGTCCACCAGGTCGAAGATCGGGGCCTCCGGGTCCTTGTTGACCGCCACGATCGTCTTCGACGTCTGCATGCCGGCCCGGTGCTGGATCGCACCGGAGATGCCCGCCGCGACGTACAGCTGCGGCGAGACCTGCTTGCCGGTCTGGCCGACCTGGTTGGAGTGCGGGTACCAGCCCGCGTCCACGGCGGCACGGGAGGCGCCGACGGCCGCGCCGAGCGAGTCGGCCAGCTTCTCGACGACCGCGAAGCCCTCGGCCGCGCCGACACCGCGGCCGCCGGAGACCACGATCGCGGACTCGGTCAGCTCGGGGCGGCCGGTGGACACGCGCGGGGTGCGCGAGACGACCTTCGCGGCGTTGCCGGTGAAGGCGACGGTGACGTTCTCGACCGTACCGGCGGCCGAAGAAGCCTCCGGAGCGGTGGAGTTGGGCTTGACGGTGATGACCGGCACGCCGTGCGTGACCGTCGAGCGCACCTGGTACGAGGCGGCGAAGACGGACTGGGTGGCGACCGGGCCGTTCTCGCCGGCCTCCAGCTCCACGGCGTCGGTGATCAGACCGGAGCCGAGGCGGAGCGCGACGCGGGCCGCGATCTCCTTGCCCTCGCCGGAGGAGGTCACCAGGACGGCGGCCGCCCCCTTGTCCTTGGCGAGCTGGGTGAGCGCGTCGACCTTCGGCACGACCAGCTCGTCGGCGAACTCGGCGGCGTCCGCGACGTACACGGTCGCCGCGCCGTACTCGCCGGCGGTGGCGGCGATCGACGCCGCGGCCTCGCCGGCGCCGAGCACGACGGCCGAGGGCTCGCCGATACGGCGGGCCAGGGTCAGCAGTTCGAGGGCCGGCTTACGGACCGCACCGTCGGCGTGGTCCACGAGGACCAGGATCTCAGCCATGATTCGTTGCTCCTGTTCGGGTGTCTGGCCGGCGGTGGGTCAGATGAACTTCTGGGTGGCGAGGAAGGCGGCGAGCTGCTTGCCGCCGTCGCCCTCGTCCGTGACGATCGTGCCCTGCGTACGGGCCGGGCGCGCGGCCACGGCGTCGACCAGGGTCCAGGCCCCGGCGAGGCCCACCTCGTCGGCGTCGATGTCCAGGTCGTCCAGGTCCAGCTCCTGGACCGGCTTCTTCTTGGCGGCCATGATCCCCTTGAAGGAGGGGTAGCGGGCCTCGCCGGACTGGTCGGTGACCGAGACGACGGCCGGCAGCGGGGCCTCCAGGAGCTCGGTGGCGGCGTCGCCGTCACGGCGGCCCTTCACCAGGCCGTCCTCGACGGAGAGCTCCGAGACCAGCGTGACCTGCGGCAGGTTCAGGCGCTCGGCGAGCAGCGCGGGCAGCACGCCCATCGAGCCGTCGGTCGAGGCCATGCCGCAGACGACCAGGTCGAAGCCGGTCTTCTCCAGGGCCTTGGCCAGGATCGCGGAGGTGGCGAAGACGTCGGAGCCGTGGATGTCCTCGTCGTTGACGTGGACGGCCTTGTCGGCGCCCATCGACAGCGCCTTGCGGAGCGCGTCCTTGGCGTCGTCCGGGCCCACGGTGACGACGGTGACCTCGGCCTCGTCGGCCTCCTCCGAGATGCGGAGGGCCTGCTCGACGGCGTACTCGTCCAGCTCCGAGAGCAGACCGTCGACGGCCTCGCGGTCGGTCGTCAGGTCGTCGGCGAAACCGCGGTCGCCGGTCGCGTCGGGGACGTACTTCACACAGACAGCGATCTTCAGGGTCACGGCCTGTCTCCTTTCGAGGGGCTGGTGATTACGGGAGGTTGCGGGCCATGACGATGCGCTGGACCTGGTTGGTGCCTTCGTAGATCTGGGTGATCTTGGCGTCGCGCATCATGCGCTCGACGG
>NZ_JBIRMW010000046.1:0-1666 GCF_044331325.1 Streptomyces sp. NPDC017246
CGACCAAGCTCGTCAGCCGTGTCCGGAGTGTCCTGGACGTCGAACTCGCCGTCCGGCAGATCTTCGAGGCACCCACCATCGCCGCACTCGCCACCAGGCTGGACGAATCGGCGAGTGGCCGTACCGGGGTCAAGGCCGTGGCCCGGCGCCCCGAGCGGCTTCCGCTCTCACTTGCCCAGCAGCGACTGTGGTTCCTCCACCAGTTCGAGGGGCCGAGCTCCACGTACAACATCCCGGTGGCCCTGCGCCTGTCGGGCCCGCTCGACGAGGAGGCACTGGGCCGTGCCCTGGCCGATGTCGTGACCCGGCACGAGAGCCTCCGCACCGTCTTCGCCGAGGACGCCGACGGCTCCGCCCACCAGGTCGTCCTCGACGCGGCCCGCGCCACCGAGGTCGAGCTGCGTGCGTCGACCGTCACGGCCGACGCGCTCGACGACGCCCTCCGCTCCGAGATACGCACGCCGTTCGACCTGACGCGCGATCTGCCGCTGAGAGCACGGCTGTTCAGGCTGGGCGACGACGAGCACGTCCTGCTCGCGGTCGTCCACCACATCGCGGGCGACGCCTGGTCGATGGGCCCGCTGGCCCGCGACCTCGCCACCGCCTACGCGGCCCACACGCTGGGCACGGCTCCGGCTTGGCGGCCGCTGCCGGTGCAGTACGCGGACTACAGCCTCTGGCAGCGCGAGCTGCTCGGAGCGGAGGAGGACGCGGAGAGCGAGCTCTCGCGTCAGCTGTCCTATTGGAAGGAGACCCTGGCTGGTCTCCCGGAGGAGCTGGTCCTGCCCTTCGACCGGCCCCGGCCGGCGACCGCCTCGTACGAGGGCGACCGCGTCACCTTCGCCTTCCCCGAAGGCCTCCACGAGCGGCTCACCCAGGTCGCCCGCGAGCACCGGGCGAGTCTGTTCATGGTGCTTCAGGCGGGTCTGGCGACGCTGCTGAGCAGGCTCGGGGCGGGGGAGGACATTCCGCTCGGTACCCCGATCGCGGGTCGTACGGACGATGCTCTGGACGATCTGGTCGGGTTCTTCGTGAACACGCTGGTGCTGCGGACGGATGTGTCGGGTGATCCGACGTTCGCGGAGTTGATCGAGCGGGTGCGTGGGGCGGATCTGGAGGCGTACGCGCATCAGGACCTGCCGTTCGAGCGTCTGGTGGAGGCGGTGAACCCCGAGCGGTCCCTCGCTCGCCACCCCCTCTTCCAGACCATGATCGTCCTCAACAACACCGAATCCGAGGCCGCTTCGGCCGTCGCCGCCCTGCCCGGCCTCGATGTGACGAGCCAGCCCGTCGGGGCCGGCGCCGCCAAGTTCGACCTCTCCTTCCGCCTCTCGGAGCACGGAGGTGCACTGGACTTCAGCACCGATCTCTTCGATCGGGTGACGGCTCAGGGGATCGCGGATCGTTTCGTACGGGTTCTCGGGGAGCTGTCTGCTGATCCGGGCCGGCCTGTGGGCGATGTCGAGGTGCTCGATGTCGTGGAGCGGGAGCGGGTGTTGGTGGGGTGGAACGGTGAGGTGCGGGAGACGCGGGGTGTGTCGTTGCCGGTTCTCTTCGGGGAGCAGGTGGCACGGACGCCGGATGCGGTGGCGGTGGTGTGTGACGGGCGGTCTTTGACGTATGGGGAGTTGGATCGTTGGTCGAATCGTGTGGCTCGGTGGCTGAT
>NZ_JBIRMW010000047.1:0-1640 GCF_044331325.1 Streptomyces sp. NPDC017246
CCTCGCGCTTTCATGAAGCGGGCTGTCCGACGGGTGGTCAGGTAAGCGAAAAGTGCCTCTGACCAGCAAGAATGAGGATTGTCGAGGTCCTTGTTCCTGCCACCGTCGGAGGCACTTCCCAGGTGAAGAAGCGTATCGGGTCCTATCCACGCGTCCGCATCGAGGGCGGTGGCCGTGGGGTGGTGTCCCAGGCCGGGGCCGTGCTGCTGGTCGAGACGGTCCGCAAGGCCGGGCTGGACCAGGCGATATCGGCGGCGCTTGCGCCGTGGCGGCGGCCGCGGGCGGTGCACGATCCGGGGAAGATCCTGCTGGACGTGGCCCTCGCGGTCGCGATGGGCGGGGACTGCCTCGCGGATGTCGGGACGCTGCGGGCCGAGCCCGACGTGTTCGGGCCGGTGGCCTCCGACCCGACGGTCTCCCGGCTCGTCGACGCCCTCGCCGCAGCTGGGCCGAAGGCCCTGTCCGCCATAAGGGCCGCTCGGGCCGAAGCGCGTGAGCGCGTCTGGAAGCTGGCCGGCACGGCGGCGCCGGATGCCGCGGGGCAGGTGACCGTGGACCTGGACGGGGTGCTCGTGCTGGCCCACTCCGAGAAGCAGGACGCCACCGCGACCTGGAAGAAGACCTTCGGACACCACCCCCTGATGGGCTTCGTGGATCACGGAAGCGGCGGGAGCGGTGAGCCGGTCGCCGGCCTGCTCAGACCGGGCAACGCAGGCAGCAACACCGCCGCCGACCACATCACCACGGCTGGGCTCGCCTTGGCGCAACTGCCGAAGAGGTACCGGCGCGGACGCCGGACGCTGATCCGTACCGACTCCGGCGGCGGCACCCACGAGTTCGTCGCCTGGCTCGCCCAGCGCGGACGGTGGCTGTCGTACTCGGTCGGCATGACCATCACTGAGCAGATTCACCAGGCCGTCCTCAAGGTTCCCGCCCCGGCCTGGACGGCAGCGATCGAGCCCGGCGGCGAGATCCGGGACGGGGCGTGGGTCGCCGAGATCACCGGCGGCTGCCTCAAGGGCTGGCCGAAGGGAATGCGGCTGATCGTGCGGAAGGAACGGCCCCATCCCGGCGCCCAGTTGCGGATCGTCGACGCTGACGGACTGCGGCTGACCTGCTTCGCCACCAACACCACCGACATGCCGATCGCGGCACTGGAGCTGCGGCACCGCCAGCGGGCACGGGCCGAGGACCGCATCCGGGCCGCGCGGGCCACCGGTCTGCGCAACCTGCCCCTGCACGACACCGCGCAGAACCAGATCTGGCTGGAGATCGTCCAGCTCGCCCTGGACCTGCTGGCCTGGATGCCGATGCTCGCTCTGACCGGCGAAATCCGCAGGTGGGAGCCCCGCCGTCTCCGGTTCCGCCTTCTCTCCGCCGCCGCTCAGATCGTCACGACCGCCCGCCGCCGGCACCTGAGGTTCGCCCGCCACTGGCCCTGGACCGACGTGATCACCGACGCGCTGGCGCGGCTCGAAGGTCTCCCGAACCCCGGCTGACCAGCACGTTCCCGTCCCTGCGAGCAGCATCACCCCGACCGGAGCCGTGGAACCCGGCGCCCACCCGACGCGACAGCCGGGCCATCAGCGTGCCCGCCACCGACCCGAACAACCGAAACGGCCCGCCGAAGAAGCCGACGG
>NZ_JBIRMW010000048.1:0-1266 GCF_044331325.1 Streptomyces sp. NPDC017246
CTAGCTTGACTCTGTCGGGGATCTTGGAATTCCTCGGTGCCAGCATGATCAACGGGCATGCTCGGGTAGTTCCGCCGACCGATACAGCTGTCGAGGTGCCCGTTGTCCCTTCGCCCCCGTTCCGGTGAGCAAGTCCCTTCTCTGACTGCGCAGATCGCGCGGGCGAGCAATCCGGGCGGTACGACGGCGATATGGGTACGCGACCGCCTCGATGGGTTGTGGTGCGACGAGGACTTCGCCGACTGGTACCCACGGGATGGGCGCCCGGGGCTCTCGCCTGCTCAACTGGCCACCGTCTGTGTGCTGCAGTTCCTGCTCGGCCTGTCGGACCGACAGGCCGCCGAGGCAGTCCGCTGTCGCATCGACTTCAAGTACGCCATGGCTATGGAACTGGACGATCCCGGGTTTCATCACAGCGTGCTGGCCGACTTCCGCGACCGTCTCGCCGAAGGCGACCGCGCTGACCGCCTCCTCGACCTCGTGCTGGCCCGTCTCAAGGAGGCCGGCCTGGTGCGCGAGCGCACCACGCAGCGCACCGACTCCACTCACGTCCTGGCCGCGGTGCGCGACCTGACCCGCCTGGAGCTGATCACCGAGGCGGTCCGCGCCGCACTCGAAGAAGTCGCCGGTATGTCTCCTCACCTGTTGGACGAGCTGGTCGATGAGGAGTGGGGCCGCCGCTACGGTCGGCCGGTCCGCCTGGGCAAGAACCCCACCAAGCCCACGACCAGGATCTTGACCAGCGGGAACGATGCTGTCCGGCTCCTGGAACACCTCTACCGGCACGAAACAGGCCGCACGTCCGGCCCTCGCGTCCAAGCCCTGCGCCAGATCATGGTGCAGAACTACCACCGTGACCAGGCAGGCCGGCTGCGCTGGCGCACCGCCGAGAAGGAAGGCGGACCCGGGCTGCCGCCCTCGTCCCGGGCGGTCGTCTCGCCCTACGACACCTCGGCCCGCTACGCGAGGCACGGGCACATCATCAGCTGGAAGGGATTTGCCGCCCATCTGACGGAGACCTGTGCTCCCGACGACCCCAACGTGATCACGGATGTGGCCACCACTGCGGCCACCACCCCCGACGGTCAGGTCCTGCCCGCCATCCACACCCGTCTGGCGCGGCGCGGGCTGCTGCCCGCCGAGCACCTGGTCGACGCCGGCTACACGTCCCTGCCCCACCTGGAACAAGCCACCCGTGAACACCAGGTCACCGTCTCCGGACCGCTGCGGAGCAACCCCACCCGCCAACACCGGCAGAACCAGGGC
>NZ_JBIRMW010000049.1:0-1083 GCF_044331325.1 Streptomyces sp. NPDC017246
GCCGGCGGGGGCGAAGGGCTTGATCTCGTTGACGAACTCCGTCTCGATCCACCGGGTGTGGATCCGGAACGGGTCGGCGGTGAACGCGGGGTCGACGACGACGGCCTGGTGGAAGGGGATGGCGGTGGCCATGCCTTCGACGGTGAATTCGCCGAGTGCGCGGGCGGCGCGCTGGAGGGCCTGTTCGCGGGTGGCGCCGGTGACGATCAGCTTGGCCAGGAGGGAGTCCCAGGCGGGGCCGATGACGCTGCCGGATTCGACGCCGGCGTCGAGGCGGACGCCGGGGCCGGTGGGCGGGGTGAAGAGGGTGACGGTGCCGGGCGCCGGGAGGAAGCCGCGGCCGGGGTCTTCGCCGTTGATGCGGAACTCGAAGGAGTGGCCGCGGATCTCGGGGTCGCCGTAGCCGAGTTCCTCGCCGTCGGCGATGCGGAACATCTCGCGGACCAGGTCGATGCCGGTGACCTCTTCGGTGACCGGGTGTTCGACCTGGAGGCGGGTGTTGACCTCCAGGAAGGAGATGGTGCCGTCGGTGCCGACGAGGAACTCGACCGTGCCGGCGCCGACGTAGCCGGCCTCCTTCAGGATCGCCTTCGACGCCGCGTACAGCTCCGCGTTCTGCGCCTCGGTGAGGAACGGCGCGGGGGCCTCCTCGACGAGCTTCTGGTGGCGGCGCTGCAGCGAGCAGTCGCGGGTGGAGACGACGACGACGTTGCCGTGGGAGTCGGCCAGGCACTGGGTCTCGACGTGGCGGGGCCGGTCGAGGTAGCGCTCGACGAAGCACTCGCCGCGGCCGAAGGCGGCCACGGCCTCACGCACCGCGGAGTCGTACAGCTCGGGGACCTCTTCGAGGGTCCGGGCGACCTTCAGACCGCGGCCGCCGCCGCCGAAGGCGGCCTTGATCGCGATGGGCAGCCCGTGCTGCTCGGCGAAGGCGACGACCTCGTCGGCGCCGGAGACCGGGTCGGGGGTGCCGGCGACGAGCGGGGCACCGGCACGCTGCGCGATGTGCCGCGCGGCGACCTTGTCGCCCAGGTCCCGGATCGCCTGCGGCGGCGGGCCGATCCACGTCAGACCCGCGTCCAG